>CAZSIT010000009.1:0-89273 GCA_964607165.1 uncultured Ignavibacteria bacterium | reverse complement strand
GCCTGGCCACGGATGCGGCCGGGAATAAAGACAGCTGCACCTTTACGGTGACGGTTAGCGACGACCAGAAGCCGACGATCGTCTGTCCAGAGAACATCGTGGACGTGGCGGATGCCGGGGAGTGCTGCGCCAAGGAAGAGTTTGCTCCTCAAGTATCGGACAACTGTCCGGGAGTAGAGTATAGCTGCAGTCCAGCCTCGGGGTTCTGTTTCCCCTTGGGGGTGAATACGGTGAAGTGCCTGGCCACGGATGCGGCCGGGAATAAAGACAGCTGCACCTTTACGGTGACGGTAGCTGATAAAACACCGCCGGTTGTAGTCTGTCCGGTGCTTCAAAATGTGGTGGTAATTAGTGGTACTTGCCAAACGACCATTCCCGACTTGTGTGCGGTTATAAATCCTTCAGATAACTGTCCTGGACTACTTACTTGCACGCAAACCCCAGCACCGGGAACGGTAGTGGGCGTTGGTGTGCATACGATTACTGTGACGGTAACCGACCAGGCAGGTAACAGCAGCAGCTGCGAAGCGACCTTGACGGTTATTTGCCGCCTCGATGAATTCTGCAGCTTCACCCAGGGCGCCTGGGGTAGCGCGGGCGGCAAGTTCAACGGGGAAGGAACCCTCCAAATTCTAAGGAGGTTAATTACGCCCAGCTCTCCTTTAGTCATAGGTAAACCGGGACGTTCGGTAACTTTCCTTGATGGTTCAGAGGCTTGCATTATAACAAGACTACCGGCGGGCGGCACGCCGACATCGCTGCCATCCAATCTTGGCAACGCGACTATAAATTCATCCACTTGCCAAACCTCTCCGGCGCTCCCACTGGACAGCAAGGGTAAGTTTGTGAACGTACTTTTGGGTCAGACCGTAACGTTAGCGCTGAACGTTCGCTTTGACTCGGATCTAGGCGGCTTCGTGCTCTCGACGAAGTTCTGCACGCAAAAGGCCTTGCCGGGGCCGGATAAATTGCTGGGCACCAGCGATGACGTTTTAGACCCATCTGCTCCGATTCAAGCCTTTACGATTCCGGCTTCGGTTTTGACCGCCCTGTCGAACCTTAGCTTGCCGAACAGCGTGAACGGCTTGCTGGAGCTGGCAAACCGGGCGCTGGCGGGTCAACCGATAGGGGGCACCAGCTTTAGCAGCATTAACAGAGCGGTGGATGCCATCAACCGCGGCTTTGACGGCTGCCGCTTCCAGGTAGATTGCCCGATAGGTATCGCTGCCGCGGCTCAGCAGAGTGGTGAAAACACTCTTACTACGAACGATGGCACGGTTCTGGTTCTGAGCGGCGATTTGAATGGCGACGGCCTTTTGACCTCGGCTGACATCGTATCGCTCCAGAATGCGGTTTTCCTGGGAGTTGGGCCGGCCGCTTCCTCCTGCGCCTGCGATTTAAACAAGGACGGCGTGCTCACCGCGGCGGATGTAGTGCAACTATTGAATTGCACCTTCCTGGGCAATGGGGAACATTGCGGGGAGACCTGCGCAGAGTATTAAAAGCAATCCAGCGTGAGTATATAAAGCCGGCCCGCCACAGGCGGGCCGGCTTTATGCTTTTAGCGATAATCGTTTTTTTCCAAATTCAACTTGCGATCGGAAACCGCCGATGTTAATATGGGTATAGGAGTTTATAGATGGCGGACGAAGAGAAAAAAGACGTTTTTAAGGACATCAAACATATCCAGGAGGAGATGGATTTAATTTTTGACCATTACAAAATCCGCCGCTCCCCTCTGCTTACCCATTCCCATATCTGGCGGCCCCCTACCGATGTTTTCGAGACAAATAATGAAATTGTAATTCAAACCGAAATCGCCGGCATTGACCCAAAAAAATTGACCATTCTTTTCAAGGAAGGGGTTTTAACCATTAAAGGAGAGCGGCCTGCCGCTAAAATCGAGGATTGTATCGCCTGCCGGAACAAAGAAATCGTTTCCGGAAAGTTTGAACGCAACATTCACGTTTCCCTTCCGGTTGACTCGGAATCGATGAAGGCCTCGTATCGCGACGGCATTCTGGAAATCCGGCTGCGCCGAGCAGGGGATGCGGAAAAAACAAAAAAAATTCCAATTGTTTAAGCTTATAGAAAGAAATCAAGGTTTTAACCGATGAAGATAGCGTCCAAAGAAGAAGTTATTCAAGAGAACGAGCTGAAAAAAAACTTTGAGGAGCTGGCGATTCTGCCCACCCGGGGTTTGGTCGTTTTCCCCGCTTTTTTGACTCCCCTTTTGGTTTCCGACCAGCGCTACGCCCGGTTAATCGACGAAGCTTTGATGGCCGGCCGCCCGATCGGCCTTTTTGCCCAGAAAAACGAGCAGGAAGAAGCCGTCGGTCCGGAGGGGGTTTACAGCGTCGGCACGGCGGCCCAGATTATCAAAATGCTCCGTTTTCCGGATGGTTCGGTGCGTTTTCTGGTTCAGGGGCTTGCGCGCATCCAGCTTAAAAAGTTTATCAAAACCGAGCCGTATTTCACCGCCAAGGTGGAAGAGATTTCCGAGGCGATTGAAAAAACGGTCGAAGTCGAAGCGCTGGTTCGCAACATCAGCGAGGCGGTGCACAAGGTGGTCGGCCTGGCTCCTTACCTGTCCGAAGAGCTCCAGGTTTCGGCTTTAAACACCGAAGACCCCGGCAAATTGGCTGATTTGGTGGCCAATGCGCTCAATTTAACGGTGGCGCAAAAGCAGGAAATTTTGGAGACCTTTGACATCAAAGAGCGGCTTTTTAAAATAAACAAGTTAATCGCCAAGGAGGTCGAGGTTTTGGAGCTTTCGCGCAAGATTCAATCGGAAGCGGCTTCCGAAATGGGAAAATCACAGAAGGAATACATCCTGCGCGAACAGCTCAAGGCCATTCAAAAAGAATTAGGCGAAGGGGACGAACGGGGCACCGAACAGCAGGAGTTTGCCAAGAAAATTGAAGAGGCAAAAATGCCGCCTTTGGCTTTGGAGGCCGCCAAAAAGGAACTGGAGCGGCTGGGGAGAATGAGCCCGGCTTCGGCGGAGTATATCGTCTCCCGAAATTATCTGGACTGGCTGGTTAATCTTCCCTGGAGTAAGGCAACGCAAGATATTTTGGACATCAAACAAGCCAAAAAAATCTTAGATGAAGACCACTTTGATTTGGAAAAAGTCAAAGACCGGATTTTGGAGTTTATGGCGGTGCGCAAGCTTAAAGATACTTTGAAAGGCCCCATTCTCTGTTTTGTCGGTCCTCCCGGCGTTGGCAAAACTTCATTGGGCCGTTCGATTGCCCGGGCGATGGGGCGCAAGTTCTATAGAATTTCTTTGGGCGGGATGCACGATGAGGCGGAGATTCGGGGCCACCGTCGCACCTACGTCGGTGCGCTACCGGGGCGGGTTATCCAGGGTTTGCGCCGGGCAGATTCGAACAATCCGGTTTTTATGTTAGATGAAGTGGACAAAATCGGCCAGGATTTTCGGGGCGACCCCGCTTCGGCACTATTGGAAGTTTTGGACCCGGAGCAGAACAACACTTTTTCCGACCATTATCTGGATGTTCCCTTCGACCTGTCGCGGGTGCTTTTCATAACCACTGCCAATTATTTAGACCCGATACCGGCGGTTTTGCGCGACCGGATGGAAGTCATCGAGCTTCCCGGATACACCGATTTGGAAAAGGTGGCCATTGCCAAGAGATTTTTGATTCCGCGCGAGCTGGAAAATCATGGTTTGAATCCGGAACAGTTGGACATTAAGGAAGAGACTTTGAAGAGAATCGTGCGCGATTACACCCGCGAAGCCGGTTTGCGCAACCTGGACCGCTTTATCGCCACTTTGTGCCGCAAGGTGGCCAAAAAAATCGCCGCCGAGGAGGCCAAAAAGGTTTCCATCGGTGCCGACACGCTGAACGATTATCTGGGCCCGGCGCGCTACTATCCCGAACTTTCCACACGCACTTCCCAAATTGGCGTGGTGCCGGGACTGGCCTGGACTCCCGCCGGAGGGGAAGTTCTATTTATTGAGGCGACCAAAATGCGCGGGAAAAAAGGGCTGACTTTGACCGGGAACTTAGGCGACGTTATGCGGGAATCGGCTCAAGCGGCGCTTTCTTACCTGCGCTCTACCGCCAAAAAATATGGCATTGCCGAAGATTTCTTTGAACATTATGACATTCATCTGCACGTCCCCGGAGGGGCAATACCCAAAGACGGTCCTTCGGCCGGAGTAACAATGGTCACCGCTTTGGCCTCCCTTTTTGCTGAACTGCCGGTTAAGCCGTATTTGGCGATGACCGGCGAAATCACTTTGCGCGGATTGGTTTTACCAATCGGCGGGTTAAAAGAAAAGGTTTTGGGAGCTCACCGAGCCGGCATCAAAACCGTCGTTTTGCCGGAGCTTAATAAAAAGGATTTTGAAGATATCCCCGCGGAAGTCAAAAAGGATGTGAAGTTCAAATTTGTTTCCACTATCGATGAGGTTTTGGAAGAATCGATAGACTTTTCCAAATCCAAAGGAAGTAAAAAGCTGGTTCGCGTTAACGCTTCCGGCCAGCGCAAGGCGGCCAAAACGGCTGTGGGCCGCATTCCGGTCTCCGTAAAAGGCCGATAAACCCACTTGAATTCCACCTTAATGAGTTTCACTGTTTTGCCGATATAGTTATTAGGATGCGTAAGCTCGGGCTTTTTCTGCTTTTTGTCGTTCTAAGTTGCGACCCTTCCAAAGGGCCGGTTAATCCGGGGAACGGCGCCCGGTTTAAGCTAAATGGCATTTTTGTACGGGATGTGAACCGTCTTGCCCCCAATGGTGTCGATTCGGTGCCAAACGTGGCTTCTTTCCGGCTTTTGCGCAACGACTCCCTTTTTAAGCTGGCGGCCGTGCGGATTAGCGTCCTGACCGATACCACTCTGTTAGACGCCACCGACTCCGGTTATGTCAAAGAATCCCCCCTTCTTGTGCTTCGCCCCGGCCAGAGTCACACCCTAAGTGCCGACTATAGCCCCAACCTACTGAATTTTTCCACTTCGCTTTTAATGCCGGATACGTTTTCACTCAACCTGCCGGGTTTGAACCCCGATCATAAGAATCCGGGAGGTGGACCGGTACAAGTGGAATGGACCGGTTCGGCCAATGCAGAAGGGTATATTGTAGCCTGTGTCCACGATACCGCCCCGCAGGACACCAGTTTTTTTGCCACCGGCGGCTCCCCTCAAACCATCCCCCAAGAAGCTTTTCGCGTGGGGCTCAATCCGGTCTTCGGCCTGTACAAAATTTATCTGATTGGTTTTAGGGGTGGTTTTTCCGCCTATCCCGGAATGCCTTTTCCAATGCCAGCTCTCTATTCTCCAACTGATACCACCTACTCGGCAAATGTTACCGGGCGAGTAGTTTCCGCTTTTGTAACCCGCTACGACACTGTGCGGGTGACGCCATAGTTTAACACCTCTTAATTTTGCCTTCATCATGCAGGTTAAAAAGGCCTAACCTGCGCCACTGATATTCTCTTTTGGCCAGCTTTTCAGCTTGACGAAAACCGACAGTTTGCCAATCTTTCCTTCGAGAAAGGAAAGGTTATGCGAAAACTTTTTTTGCTTTTGGCCGTAGTTTTAGTTTCCGTGCCGGTTTGGGGGCAAGCTCCCGTGGCGCCCGATACGAGTCCGGCACTACAATCGGAAGCCGTGGTTCGGCCAAGCTCACCACCTGCGGACACCGGCTGGATGTCGCCGGAGCGAAAAGCTCTGGCCATCGAGTATTCGGATACCAGAAACCGGCTCTACTTTTTTGACAATTTTTACAGCTTCCTTGTTTTAGGAATTATTCTTTTCACCGGCTTTTCCGCTTATTTGTGGAGAAAGTCGGAAGCGCTCGGCAAAAAGCGCTTTTTCGCTTTTGCGATTTTTATCTTCCTTTTCATTCTGGTCACCACCATCGCCTCTTTTCCCCTTTCCTACTATTCCGGTTTTCATCTGGAGCATAAATACCAGCTTTCCCACCAGAGCTTTGGGGCCTGGATGGGAGACGCCGCCAAAAGTTTTTTGGTGGGCTGGGTTATTACGCTGATTGTCGTTTGGTTTTTGTATCGGGTGTTACGGCGCTTTCCGCGCAAATGGTGGCTGGTTTTTGCCCTGGGGGCGCTGCCCTTCCTTATCTTTTTTATCGTTATCGCGCCGGTGGTGATAAGCCCGCTTTTCAACAAGTTTACCCCGCTGGAAAATCAGGAATTGAAAGCCAAAATTTTAGCCCAGGCCGAGCAGGCAGGCATTTCCGGCAGCCGGGTGTTTGAAATGGACGCCTCCCGTCAGACCGAAAAGGCAAATGCTTACGTCACCGGGCTTTTTAACACCAAACGGATTGTGCTCTATGACACGATGATAAAAAAATTCGCCGAGGAGGAAATCCTTTTCGTCTTAGGCCACGAAATGGGGCATTACGTCCTGCACCACGTCTGGTATTTTGTCTGGATTACCTTTCTGGTGCTTTTGCTCTTCGGCTATCTGGCCAGCCTTTTTATGCACCGGTTGATAGCCCGCTTCCAGGGCCGCTTCGGCTTTTCGGAACTGTCGAACCCTGCCTCTTTGACTTTAATAGCTTTGGCTTTTTCGATTTTCTCCTTCTTTTTCTCACCGATAATCAATGGTTACAGCCGCTATATCGAGCACGAGGCGGACATTTTCGGTCTGAACCAGACCCGGGATGGCAATGCCGCCGCGCGGGCTTTTAAAAAACTGGCCGACCAAAATTTGCGTAACCCGAACCCTTCCGCCTTCATCAAATTCTGGCTCTACGACCATCCGACCCTGGCGGAGCGGGTTGATTTTGCGCGGAAATTCGACCAAGAAAAAGCTAAAAAGGGTCAAATTTCTGAAAAAAGGGTTACAAATTAAAATCGGGTTCAATATATTGAACCCCTACGAAAAGGGTATTAGGGGCTTCGGACGACGTAGAAAGTAAAGGAGCTATGGCAACGGCAAAACAAACCGTAGGGAAATCAGTGGCGGGCTGGCCGGCGGAAAAATTGGTCGAAATCTACCGGCTCATTTATATGTCGCGCCGACTGGACGACAAGGAAATCACGCTCAAAAAGCAGAACAAAATCTTTTTCCAAATCTCCGGCGCGGGGCACGAGGCGGTATTGGTCGCCGCCGGTATGGTTCTGCGCCCCGGTTATGACTGGTTTTACCCCTACTACCGCGACCGGGCACTGGTTTTGACTTTGGGAATGACGCCGACCGAAATTTTGATGGAAGCGACCGGCTCGGAGGCGGACCCGAACTCCGGCGGACGGCAGATGCCCTGCCACTGGGGGCACAAAAAGCTGAACGTGGTCAATCAATCCTCCTGCACAGGCACCCAATTTTTGCAGGCGGTCGGCTGCGCCAAGGCGACGCGCTATTACGCTGAAGTTTTAAAGCCAGAGGATAGACCTAAAAATTTCCATACGGACGAAATCACCTATGTTTCCGGCGGGGACGGTGCCACTTCCGAGGGAGAGTTCTGGGAAGCGGTCAATTTTGCCTGCCTCTACCGGCTGCCGGTGCTTTTTATGATTGAAGACAACGAATATGCCATCTCCGTGCCTCTGGAATACCAGACCGCCGGTGGCTCGATTTCGAAACTCCTGACCAACTTTCCCTCCCTTCTAATTAAGGAAGTGGACGGCTGCGACCCATTGAAAAGCTACGAAGTTCTCAAAGAAGCCGAGCGGTACATTCGCCCCTCGACCAGAAGCTCGGGGTCTAACGACGAAGGGCGGGGCCCGGCTTTGGTGCATGCCCACGTCATTCGCCCTTATTCGCATTCGCTTTCGGACGTGCAGAATGACTATCGTCCGCCCAAAGAGGTTGAAGCCGAAAACGCCCGCGACCCGGTTTTGACTTTCGCCAACTTTTTGTTGAAGGAAAAGGTTCTGACCGAAGAAGAGTTGGCGCGGCTGAAAGAGGAGGTGGATGCCGAGGTCGATAAAGCGGCCGATGAGGCGCTGGCGGCGCCGCAGCCGCCGGGAGAAACGGCGGAGCGATACGTTTATTCCCCCGACATCGATCCCACTTCCAGGCAGTTCGAGTCCCAACCAAAGTTTAAAGAGGGAACGCAACCTCTGACGGTAGTCGCCGCCATCAATTCATGCTTGAAAGAGGAAATGGCGAAAAATCCGCGCATTGTAATCTTTGGCGAGGATGTGGCGGATTGCTCGCGGCTGGAAAATCTTTCTGCCGTCACCGGCAAAGGGGGAGTTTTCAAGGTCACCATCGGCCTGCAGAAAGCCTTCGGTGAGGGGCGGGTCTATAATTCCCCGCTGGCAGAAGCGACCATCGTAGGCACGGCGGTCGGAATGGCCACGCGGGGCTTGAAGCCGGTCGTCGAAATCCAATTCTTCGACTATATCTGGCCGGCGATGATGCAAATAATAAACGAATGGGCCAAGATGCGCTGGCGCTCCAACAACGATTTCTCCGCCCCGGCCATCATCCGCGTCCCCTTTGGCGGGTATCTGCACGGCGGCTCGGTTTATCATTCCCAATCGGGGGAGTCGATTTTCGCCCACATCCCCGGCATCCGCATCGCCTTCCCTTCCACCGCGCTGGATGCCAACGGACTTTTGCGCACCGCCATCCGCGCCGACGACCCGGTGCTCTTTTTGGAGCACAAACATCTCTACCGCCAGCCGTATAACCGCACGCCCGACCCCGGGCCGGATTTCACCATTCCTTTTGGCCGGGCAAAAATCACCAAGCCGGGGAAAAACGTCACTTTAATCACCTACGGCGCTTTGGTCTATCGCTCCGAGCAGGCGGCGGCGGAGGCGCTGGAGCGGGGCATCGAGGTGGAAGTCATCGACCTGCGCACGATAATGCCTTACGATTGGGAAACGATTGCCGCCTCGGTCAAGAAGACCGGCAAGGTGGTGGTTGCCCACGAAGATGTTTTGACCTGCGGCTTTGGCGCGGAAATCGCTGCGCGAGTGGCCCAGGAACTCTTCGATTATCTGGACGCCCCCGTCACCCGTGTTGGCGCTCTGGACACCCCGGTCGGCTACGCGCCCTCGCTGGAAGAAGCGATTTTGCCGAGTCCGAAGAAGGTGCTCAAAGCGATTTTAGAGGTGGCGGAGTATTGAAAATAGTGGAACGGAATTGTTGCTGAGCTCAATTTGGCTATGAATGGCATACGACCGCGTAAATTTCTTCGTTCTCTGCGGTTTTTGCACCTCTGCGTTCTTCTTTTTCCATCTGTAATCATGGCACAGGACCTTCCCCGGACTGGTTTAGCATATCGGTGGGAAAAGGTAGTGGTCACTATAGAGAAGTTTGTGAAAGTTAAAGAGCAATGGCACACTGAGCCTCACGGAACGGGTTTCTTTGTAGTAGATACTTCTGCAATAATAAAAACTTATTTGGTAACAAATAGGCATATCCTTAAGGGAAGAGACTCCGTTTTACTGAAGTTCTACGCAGGAAAACAAGAAATGGCCAAAGCAGTTCTCCTTTTAAGGGATAGTATGGGGGCACCCACTTGGAAATCACATCCCGATACTCTCGTGGACGTAGCAGCAATAGAAGTTAATTTGGATGTGGGTATGGGTGCCTTAGATTTTCCAAGATTTCGCGACTCACATGGTTTGGAAATTGGCGAAGAGTTATTCTTTTATGGTTTCCCCCTCAACATTACTACTCGTTGGGGCCAGTTGAGTGGCCCGGTCCTGAGACATGGTTTTCTTTCCTACATCACGTCGGAACCCACCTTTATAGGAAGCGAAATCGTACCGAAAGATGTACTTTTGATCGATGGTTTCTCTTTTGGCGGTAACAGTGGAAGCCCGGTAGTCACAAGGATTAGTCCTACAAATCCCAAAGCCAAATTGGTTGGGATAATATACGGCCATGTAAGAGCACCAAAAGAGTTCGTCATACCAAAAAAGATGATCAACGGTTCGTTTCAAAACGCACCTATCAAATTTGAGATTCCAGAGGACACCATTCAGATTTTTGAACATACTGGTTTATCAAAGGCTTTCCCAGCTGAAAGAATAAGAGAAACACTTGAAATGCTCCACACTAAATAGCGATGGTTTCAAAGACACTTTCAACGACATTGCATTTTTGTAGTGTTTAATCGCTAATCCTGATAGTAGCAAAATACTCCTTGCCGTTTCGCTGGAGGGCGATTTCTTTGAAAGTATGATGCAAGCTGTGATTATGGCCGGGGGGTTTGGGACCCGGCTGCGGCCTTTGACCGCCAACCGCCCCAAGCCGATGGTGCCGGTGGGGGGTGTGCCTTTGATGGAGCACGTAGTCCGGCTGTTGAAAAAACACGGCTTTACCGAGGCCGTTGCTTTAGTCTTCTATCAAGCGGAACAGATTAAGGAATATTTCGGAGACGGCAAACGCTTTGGGCTGAAGATGACGTATCAAATGGCCGAAGCGGACTACGGCACGGCGGGGAGCGTCAAAAATGCGGCGGATTTGATTAAGGGAGATTTTTTGGTCATCTCCGCCGACGTTTTGACCGATATCGACCTTTCCGCGGCGGTCAAATTTCACAACGAGAAGAAAGCGGCGGCAACGATTGTGCTGTCCCGGCAGGAAAATCCGCTTTCCTACGGCATTGTTTTGACAGATGAAGCCGGAAAAATCAACCGCTTTCTGGAAAAGCCGGTCTGGGGGCAGGTTTTTTCCGACACGGTCAACACCGGCATCTACATTCTGAAGCGGGAGGTATTGGAGAAAGTTCCGGAGAAGCAGGAGTTTGACTTCAGCCAGAATCTTTTTCCGGCAATGCTCTCCGAAAAAGCGGCGCTTTTTGGCTATGTCGCTTCTGGATACTGGAAGGACGTCGGAAATATCGATGAATATTTCAAAGCGCATAACGACCTCTTGGCCGGGCGTGTCCAAGTGGAAATGCCGGGGCAGAAGTCAAAAGATGGAAAGGTTTGGGTAGGTGAAGAAGCAGAGGTGGATGCAAGCGTTCAATTTGAGGGAAAAGTTGCCATCGGAATCGGTTCAAAAATCGGCGCGAAGGTTTTTTTAAAGAATTCGGTTTTAAGCTCACACGTTACCATAGAGGAAGAAGCGGTTGTTGAAAGCTCGACAATCTGGGACGGGGCGCGCATAGGGAAAAAGGCGCGGGTTTACGGCTCGATTGTCGGCGCCGCGGCCGTGGTTGGTGAAGAGGCGGAAATAGAGCAAGGGGTTTTGATTTCCGACGGCGCTCGGGTCGGAGCCGGAGCCAAGGTTGCCTCCGGAGTAAAAATCTGGCCGGGGAAAACAGTGGAAGAGAAGGCAACGCTGACCTCCAATCTGGTTTGGGGAGAAAAATGGAATCGTGAGTTGTTCACCGACTCCAAAGTTACCGGCTTGGCGAATTTGGAAATCACGCCGGAGTTTGTAGTCAAGCTGGGGGCTGCATTCGGGGCCTTTCTGGGAAAAAATTCGACTGCTATCACCAGCCGGGACGCTTCTCCTGTTTCGCGGATGACCAACCGCGCCGCCATCTGTGGGCTGCTCTCTGCCGGCGCCAACGTGGAAGATTTGCGCCAGATGCCGATTCCAATCGTCCGTTTTCTGCTCAAGTCCGGCAAGGAGCGGGGGGGCATATTTGTGCGGCATTCACTTTCCGATTTGAAAGCGACCGACATTGTTTTTTTCGACCAGGGGGGAATCGATTTGCCGGCGGCCAAGGTGAAATCGGTGGAGCGGCTTTTTTTCCGGGAAGATTTCCCGCGCGCCAACTGGAACGAGGTAGGGCATCTGGACTTCCCGGCGCGGGTTTTGGAAGGATACCGGCAGGAGTTTTTGTCGCGTCTGGATTTGGAAGCGATTCGGAAAGCGCATTTCAAGGTGGTCATCGACTACTCCTTCGGTTCCGGCTCGGAAACTTTTCCGTCCCTTTTCGGCAGCTTGGGAATCGAAACCATTTCGCTCAACTCCTATCCGGACGTCACCAAATTTTCGCCCACGGAAGAAGCGAAATCGGCGGCTCTTTCTCAACTCTCTTCCATTGTGCGCTCGGTGGGGGCAGTCATCGGCCTTTTGGTTGACCCGGGAGCGGAGCGGATTGATTTGGTGGATTCGCGCGGAAGAAGAATCGACCCGGACTGGCTTTTGCTGGTGGTTACCGAGATTTTTCTGGCCAATCAAAAAGCGGAAAAAATAGCGGTGCCTGTTGTGGCCTCGATGGGTGTGGAAGAAATCGCCTCCCGTTACGGCACACAGGTCGTGCGCGTGGGGAACGATCATCTTTCGATGATGCGCGCGGCTCAAGAAGTTGACGTGGCTTTCGTGGGCGGCACCAAGGGCGGTTTTATTTTCCCCGAATTTCAGGTAGGGGCGGATGCGATGTTTTCCGCCGCCAAAATCTTGGAGCTTTTTGCTCACGCTGGAAAACCTCTGTATGAAGTGGCCGACCGGGTTGGTCGGTATCACCTGCTGACCGAGCGGGTCCCCTGCGCCTGGGGTAAAAAAGGGCAGGTGATGCGCGAGCTGATGAGTTTTTCCGAATCGCAAAAGCGGGAATTGATAGACGGCGTGCGGATTTTGGGAAAGGATTTCTGGGTTTTGGGTGCGCCGGACCGACGGGAGGCATATTTCAATCTCTATGTCGAAGCCAGAGAACAGACCAAAGCAGAAAAACTATTGGAAGAGTATAAGAAACGAATCGAGGAGTGGCAAAAATGAACGCGCTCCCCTTTGTCGTCGGTGCTTTGTTAGTAATGACCATTGCCTACCGCTATTATTCCGCTTTTCTCGCCGCCAAAGTGGCGGTTTTGGATGATTCCCGTATCACCCCGGCACACACGCTAAACGATGGGCACAACTATTACCCCACCAACAAATGGGTGCTATTTGGCCATCACTTTGCCGCCATCTCCGGCGCCGGGCCTTTAATCGGCCCGGTCTTGGCCGCTCAGTTTGGTTTCTTGCCCGGCTTTCTCTGGCTTTTAATTGGCGTTTGCCTCGGCGGGGCGGTGCAGGATTTTATCATTCTTTCCGCTTCCATCCGGCGCAACGGCCGTTCGCTGGCGGAAATCGCCCGTTCGGAAATTTCGCCCATCTCCGGATTAGTTGCCGCCTTGGCAATTTTGTTCATCGTCATAATCGCCCTGTCAGGACTTGGCCTTGCAGTTGTCAATGCTTTGCGGGAAAGTTCCTGGGGTACTTTTACTATAGCAATGTCGATTCCTTTAGCTCTTTTTGTCGGACTCTGGATTTACCGCATCCGTCCTGGTCGCATCGTCGAGGGAAGTTTAATCGGAGTTGTCGGGCTTTTTCTGGCGGTCATTGTCGGGCGCTGGATACCGGAATCGTCTTTGGCTCCATATTTCACTTTCGATAAAACTCAACTGACTTTGCTAATGGCGGGCTACGGTTTTATCGCTTCGGTTCTGCCGGTCTGGGTGCTGCTTTGCCCGCGCGACTACCTTTCCAGCTATATGAAAGTCGGCACCATCGCTTTTTTGGCTCTGGGTATTATCCTCGTTGCCCCCACCCTGCATATGCCCGCCTTTTCCCAGTTCGTTGGCGGAGGCGGACCGATTGTGCCGGGCAAGTTGTATCCCTTCGTTTTCATCACCATCGCCTGCGGGGCGATTTCCGGTTTTCATTCGCTGGTCAGTTCCGGCACTACGCCTAAGATGCTGAACAAAGAAACGGATGCCCGAATGATTGGCTACGGGGCGATGCTGATGGAAGGGTTTGTCGGCATAACCTCCTTGATTGCCGCTTCGGCCCTCTTTCCGGCCGATTACTTTGCCATTAACGTTTCGCCGGAAAAATTCAACACTTTAGGGATGACAGTGGTCAATCTGCCGAATTTAGCCCAGGAGGTTGGAGAAAATATCGCCGGACGGCCGGGAGGCGCGGTTTCTTTGGCGGTGGGAATGGCGCAGATTTTTGCCGGCATTCCGGGAATGCGCGGACTGATGTCCTATTGGTATCATTTTGCGATTATGTTCGAAGCGCTTTTCATTTTAACCACCATCGACACCGGCACGCGGGTGGCGCGCTTCATTATGCAGGAGCTGTTTGGAAAAATTTACAAACCGCTGGCGCGCACCGACTGGTGGCCGGGAGCGATTTCCACCAGCTTACTCGTGGTTGCGGGATGGGCATACTTTATTTCCACCGGAACCATTTCCACCATCTGGCCGATGTTCGGCATTGCCAATCAGCTTTTGGCTTCCATCGCTCTTTGTGTTGGCACCACCGTTATCATCAACTCTGGGCGGGCTCGGTATGCTTGGGTGACAATTTTGCCGCTCTCCTTTGTAGCCACCACCACCATTTTTGCCGGCATCAAATCCATTATCGATAATTTCTTGCCAATGGCCCAAAAGCCGGGGATGGCCTTTCAAGGATATTTGAACGCCGCTTTGACGATAATTATGATTGCCTCGGTTTTAATCATTCTGGCCGATTCGTTAAGGCGCTGGGTTAAACCACTTAGACCGAAATTGGCTTACGCTCCGGCGATGAGCGGGTAGTTAAGCTTAGATTCCAAAAATTCCCAGTGTTGGAAATGCCCGACACCTGCTTTTGTAACTCCTTAATACTCCAATAGTTCTGCCGATATAAAGAAGAGGCGAATTGGTGCGCCCAAAGGGAGGAAGCTTTATCCAGCTTTTAAGCTTTCTTGAATTTGGGCGCCAGTTGGCTTGGTATTTGGAGGTTTGATGCAAAACCGCGATTGCGGCGATGAAATGGAATTTTAGACAACCGTGAGGGTATGCAGGAAAGAGTAACCAAATACCTGTTGTCCAAAGTGGATGCGGTTTTTATATCCAACCGCGGCATTACCGCGCTGGGGATTGCGGTCTGGCTTTACTTTGTTACCAATCCGGCCTTTAACGTCGAGTCCGCCTATTATCTTTTGGGCGTTTTCAGCTTTCACCTCCTGGCCTTCTATTTTTGCTCGCACAAAAATATTTTTTCAAAAAACCTTCTTTACCGGTTTACTTTGTTTTTTGATCTGGCCTTCGTCACCATTTTGGTATGGGCGACGGGAGGGGTGAGTTCGGATTTCTTTTTATTTTACTATCTTACCATTTCATTCGGAGCGTTTTATTTCAACCTTAGCTTTGGGCTGACTTTGGCGGCCTGTTCCACCGTTTTTTATCTCGTCGCAAGTTTCCAGATGTTGGAACAGGTCTTTTTGGGAGATTTGGCGATTCGGATGTTTTTTTTCTGGTTCTTCGCCGGGGCGGTGGGGATTATTTCCCGCTACCTGAAAGGCTCGGAAGAACGGCTCTTGCGCGCTCTGGATACGCTAAACGAGCGCACCACCGAGCTGGAGCGCTCCCAGGTGCAGCTGGAAACGATGTACGAAACCACCCGCGCCCTGGGGGAAATTCACGACATAGAAGAAGTTTTGGGCGAGATTTTAAACATCGCCCGGCGGGTTTTGGGATATCAAAGCTGCGCCATTTTGCTTTTAAACGCCCGGGAAGACTGCCTGCTTTTGAAAGCTCGAATGGATCCCGGGGAGAAGAAGATTTACAAAGAGCCGCCGGTTGTTGACCTGGAAGGAATCGTCGGCCAGGTTGTCCGTTCCGGTCGGCCGGAACGGGTTTTTGACACCGAACTGGAGCCGCGCTACATACCGGGCTTTCGCGGAGCCCGCTCACAAATGGTTGTGCCGATGACCTCGCGCGGGGCGGTTATTGGGGCTTTGAGCGCCGAAAGCCGGCAGGTGGGGGCGTTTTTGGACAAAGACCAGAAAATATTCTCCATTTTGGCCAGCTCGGCGGCGATGGCTCTGGAAAATGCCGTGATGCATCAGAAAATGGAGGAAATGTCGGTGGTGGATCCCTTGACCGGCGTTTACAATTACCGCTACTTTAGCGCCAAGCTGACCGACGAGCTTAAGCGCTCGCGCCGCTACCACCAGTCGGTATCTTTGATTATGATTGACCTGGACTTCTTCAAAAAGACCAACGACCGCTTTGGACACCAGGCCGGCAACGTGGTTTTGAACGGCGTGGTGGATGTGGTTAAAAAATGCATTCGCGACACCGACGTTTTGGCGCGCTACGGCGGAGAGGAATTTGTCGTGATTTTGCCGCAAACGGACAGGCGCGACGCCTTGATTATCGGGGAGCGTATTCGCGCCATGGTGGAAGAAACCACGTTTGGCGGCACCGGAGAGTTTGCCTATATGAAGATTACCGTTTCGATAGGCGTCACCACCTTTCCGGAAAACGGCAAGGCCGAGCAGGAGATAGTAAAAGTCGCCGACCAGGCGCTCTACCGCGCCAAGGGGAACGGCCGGAATTTGGTCTGCGCGATTTAAACCTTCAGCAGAACCGGGTCGGCCACCCAGTGGCCGCGTCCCGGTTTAAATGATTTTCGCAACAGCCCGTTTATAAAACTTTTGGCGGCGCGAACGGCGGCCAAAAGCGGTTTGCCTTTGGCCAGCTGGGCAGAGATGGCGGCGGAAAAAATGCAGCCGGTGCCGTGAACGGAGTCCGCCTTCGCCCTTTTGGCCGAAAGCCAAACTGCTCTTTTTCCGTCAAAGAAAAAATCGTTTGCATCGGCCTTCCGATGGCCGCCTTTGATTACCACGGAACGGGGGCCTAAGTCCAACAATTTTTCCGCCGCTTGGCGGTAATCCGAATCGCTTTTGATTTTAACGCCGGAGAGGGCTTCCGCTTCGGGAAGATTGGGAGTTATAATCATGGCCAGAGGAAAAAGCTTTTTTATCATCGTTTCCGCTCCGTCATTACTCAAAAGCCGGGCGCCGGATTTGGCAGCCAAGACCGGGTCCACCACCAGATTTTTGACGCGATTTTCCTTCAATTTGCGCGCCACCACGGAGACGATTTCTTTTTCGGCCAGCATTCCGGTTTTTACCGCGTTGACTTTGAAATCATCAAAAATCGCCTCTAACTGGCTTTCCACTTCCTCCGGGTACAGCGGGCAGGAATCGACGACTTCGACTGTGTTTTGGGCGGTTACGGAGGTAATCACGGAGGTGCCGAAAACTCCCAAAGAAGCGAAAGTTTTCAAATCGGCCTGCAGGCCGGCGCCGCCGCCGGAATCGGAACCGGCGATGGTTAAGGCAATCGGGAATTTTTTCATAGCAGTTAGTTCAGATGCTCGAGCATCCGGGTCAGAGCGACCAGCGCGTCTTTTTTGATTTCCTCTTCAACTATGATTTCGTTCACTTCACCCAGATGGTCGAGGGTGAAAGCCAAATCGGCCAGGGTGGTGCGGAACATATTGACGCAGATGGGACAGGTCTGACCGGAGAGGTCCAAAATTTTCTTGTCGGGGTGCTCGTCCGCCAGACGGGAAACCAAGTTCAACTCTGTGCCGATGGCTATTACCGAGCCGGCGGGTTGTTCCTTGATGTATTTTACGATGAAGGTGGTCGAGCCCGCGGCGTCCGCTTTTTCCACCACTTCCGGGATGCATTCGGGATGGACTACAATCTTGATGCCGGGGTATTTTGTGCGCATCTCCACAATATGCTCCGGGCGGAAGTTGGTGTGGACGTGGCAATACCCTTTCCACAAAATCAGGCGGGCGTTTTTGATTTGCTCGGGTGTATTTCCCCCCAGTTCCTTTTTGAAATCCCAGACGATGATGTCGTTGGGGTCGTAGTTCAGCATCCGTGCGGCGTTGAGCCCCAGGTTTTCATCCGGGAAGAAGAAAATTTTGGGGCGTTGAGATAAACCCCAATTGAATGCTTTGGTCACGTTCGACGAAGTGCAGATGATTCCGCCATTTTTGCCGCAGAAGGCCTTCAAGACGGCGGCGGAGTTCATATAGGAAATCGGCGTTATTTCCTCGGTCGGCACCAAACGGGAAATTTCGTCCCAGGCAAAAAAGACATCTTCAATCTGGGCCATATCGGCCATCGGGCAGCCGGCGTAGGGATTAGGCAAATAGACGTGCTGTTCCTGGCGCGCCAGAATGTCGGCTGATTCGGCCATAAAATGCACGCCGCAAAAAACAATATGCTCCGCTTCTTTTTCTGCGGCCGCTTTTTGCGAAAGGCCAAAGGAATCGCCCAGATGGTCGCCAAAGGGGACGATTTCTTTGCGCTGGTAGTGGTGCATCAGAATTACCAGCTTTTTGCCCCACTCGCGCTTTTTTTGGGCAATCTTCGCTTTCAGCACCTCCGGCGGCAGGACCTTGTATTCCTGCGGCACCAAAGTTTTGGCGGCTACGGTATTCATACCGTTTGTAATCTCAACAATGCCAAAAGGGAAGTCAAGGGGCGGGAGGCCAATTCCTTATTATGCACAAAAAAAGCCGAAAATAAAGCTGGCAGATACCCACTTCCCGTAGTATCTGCCAGCTTTCTATTTGTTCTTTAGTTTTCCGCTAAAGCCTCCTCTGGAACAGTGCGTAAGACCTCTTCGAGTTTTTTCTCGCACTTTTCATACAGCTGACCCCAGAAATACTTGGCCTTGCCAACCATGTTGGGATTGCGCATATCCGTTCCAAATTCAATTGTGAGCCGCACCAGTGTTTCCCCTATTTCTTCATCGAAAAATTGGAACGGGTCGACTTTCCAGCCATAGGTCCCGTCTGGATTCTCTTTAATGAGGGGACGGAAAGCTGCCAAAATAGGATAGATATATGCATTGGGAATTGCATATTTACTAACCCCGGCATTCCCATCTTGGGAAGGCAAAAAGTATAAGGATATATCCTTATCCGGCATTACACCCCGTAACCTGCCAAATCGTCCTCCTCCTTCCCTTCCTTCTTTGTACATGTCGGGCATATTTATGTATATGTAGTCCCGCAAGATTAGGATGTCCGTCAGTATTCGCCGCAACTTCCTGAAGGAACTTTCCCCTCCTTTCTTCTCTTCTTTTTTCGCTTCCTCCCGATATATGTCCAGGCATTTTTTCTTAGACGTGTAAGCGCAAATCGGGTGTTCTTCGCCAGAATATCTTTCTATATTAAAGCACACCAGATAGCTTACAATATCCCGGATGTCTATGGGATATTTTACGTCATCCTCAAATTGACGATAGGCGATTTTATCGGCATAAAAGGTGTCAGCGACGGCTTCTTTTAGCCACTCGAATCGATCTTTTAATTCATCCAAGGCCTTATCGGCAACTTGATTAGAAGTATTCCGAGCATCCGCCAAGTCAGCGAAGATATCTTCCACTCCTTCCAGTATTTCGAGTTTTACATACTGTGAAAAATTTAGTCCTCCTTCCTCGGGTTTTTTACCAATTACTTGGCGGATTAATTGGTACGTGTGACCGCCATCAACCAAGCCGTGTACATCTGCGTCCTCAAAAATCAAAGTGCAACGCTCACTCTCGTTGTTATAATGCACCTTGGCAACGGACAGCAACAAGCCCCGGTTTTTAAACAAAAAATTCTGCGGTTCAGAGAGGCCCTGCATTATCTTTGTGGCCACCCGCGATTTTAAGTTTTGTGACCTTGGATTTGTTTCCATAGGAAACTCTTCCCGGGGTAGATCCTGAATCTTAACCACAGCCACGTAGTTCCTCGGAACTGGAGTAGTATCCCCGTTTTCAAAGGGAGTACCAATCTTCCGGAACGAGATTACCGGAAACGTTAGCTTTAATGGAAAGTTGGTCATTTTAATTCCTTTCATATCGAAAAGGTTTTTCTTTTAGGCCTAAGCCCCATTGCTCGCAATGGAGCAGGCTAGGATTAACGTCAAAAAAGTCACGTAAACTTCCCTTCAGGGTCGGCGGGGAACGGCCTGAAAAATGGAAAAAGAATTGATTATTAAATTTTAATTGGGGATTTCCGAAATTTTTATAGAGCACTTCCAATGTTTCCTTTGTATCCTTTCGGATAACTGCTTTTCAGCCTACAGGCTTTTTAGGGCCGAGACTCACAGCACCCGCACAACTCAACGGGTAGCTTCAACCCTCTCCAAACTTCGGAGAGCATCGCCATATTAAAAGACTCCCAAATTTTTGTCAAGCTCTGTTTGGGCGCACCTATTCCAACTCTCCCGTTTCCCCAAACTCTGCCCCCTTTTCTTTCATTTCCTTTATAGCTTTTTCGCTGTCGCCGGGGTGGACGTCCACGCCGCGGATGGCGTCTTCCAGCAAAACTACCTCGAAACCGGCGGCAAGGGCGTCCAAGACAGTGGCGCGGACGCAGTAGTCGGTGGCCAGGCCGCCGACAAAAACGCGCTTGATGCCTTCGCGCTTGAGACGGGCTTCCAAATCGGTGCCCTGAAAGCCGGAGTAGGCGTCCTTGTCCTTCTCAAACGCTTTGCTTATCACATAAGCGCGGGAGATTTCGAGGTCGGGGTGGAATTTGGCGCCGTGGGTGTTCTGGATGCAATGAGGTGGCCAGGGGCCGCCCCGGCCCATAAACGAAGAGTGGTCTTCCGGATGCCAGTCGCGGGTGGCAAAGATGTGGCGGAAGAACTTTTGGGCGTGGTTTAAGGGCTTGACCACCTGGTCACCTTCCTTGACGGCTAAGGCGCCGCCGGGGCAGAAGTCGTTCTGGACATCTACCATTATTAGGGCGTCGGTTTGTAAGTTTATCTTCATATCAACTGTATTTGACCCCTCCTTTAATCCTCCCCTAAAAGGGGAAGGAAAAAAGAAAGGTCCTTTTATAGGGGCGAACCTATTTGTTCGCCCGTGGGCGAGGAGGCCTCGCCCCTACGGATTGACCGCTCCCTTAATCCCTCCCCTAAAAGGAGAGGGAAAAAAAGAGAGATTTAAACCGAAACCTGTTCCGGATGTCAAAATAAGGGGTTGGAGGAAACTTGGGAAGAGGAGAAAGTCCCGATAAGTCGGGATAGATTACCCCAGCCACTCACCAAGAAGGGCCGTCCGTGGTGGACGGCCTTTTCGTTTTTAGCAGTTTTAGGTTTATCTCCGCTTTAAAATTTATTAACATACAGGACAAATGGGCCCGGTAAATTTGCTTTTGGAAATCTTTTTGGCTTTTGGAGCGGCCAAGCTGGCGGGGGAGATTTTTGAGCGGCTGCGGTTGCCGGCTTTGGTGGGGGAAATCGCGGCAGGGGTGGTGCTCGTTCCGGTTTTTGGTGTCGTTCAGGGCGAAACCGTCCTGGAAATTTTGCCGGAGATTGGAGTTGTGTTTCTTTTGTTCGAGGTTGGCCTGGGAACGCCTACCAAAAAACTGCTCGAAGTTGGCGGTCTTTCTCTTGGGGTGGCAATTTCAGGGGTTTTGCTTCCTTTTGCCGCGGGGAGCCTGTATCTATACTTCGCCGGCTTTTCCGGTTATGAGGCGCTTTTTGGCGGGGTGGCTTTGGTGGCGACTTCGGTGGGTATAACCGCCCGGATTTTTTCCGAAAAAAATCTTTTGGACACCAAAGTGGCGCGGGTAATTTTGGGCGCCGCCGTTTTTGACGACATTCTGGGCATGCTTTTTCTGGCAGTCGTTTCGGGCATAGCGCTGGGTGGCTTTTCCTGGTGGGGGTTGGGAATCGTGGCGGCCGAAGCAATCGGTTTCGTTTTGTTTCTTATTTTTTTAGGCCGGAGATTGACCAAGCCGATGGTGGAGCAGGTGGAAAAATTCAAAACCCGTAACCCGGCTTTTGCCTTTGCGCTTCTTTTTTGCCTGGGACTTTCGGTGGTGGCGGCCAAGCTTAAAATCGCCGCTATTGTGGGAGCTTTTTTGGCCGGGATGGTTTTATCCGATTACGACGCCAAATTCCGTTTGAAAGAAAAATTCGAACCGATTTACGATTTCTTCGTTCCCTTCTTCTTTTTTGCTCTCGGAGCCAAACTTACTCCATCGCTTTTATTCAATTCTGCCACTATCGGATTGGCTGTTGTCATCACATTGATTGCGGTCTTAACCAAGTTGATAGGATGTTCCCTGCCCGCTTTTCGGCTGGGCTGGAAGCAATCGATCGCTATCGGCTGGGGGATGGTGCCGCGGGGGGAGGTCGGCGCCATTGTTGCTTTGGTCGGACTTTCGGCGGGAGTCATTTCGCAATCGTTTTACGGCGTTATATTATTTATGGTAATGGCCACCACTTTAATCGTGCCGCCCCTTTTTCCCCTTTTTCTGAAAGGAATAGAGAGTGAACCAGCTCCCGCGTTTAAGGACTGATTTAATCGAGAGCTTGCAGCAGGAAGGGGAGCAAAGTTTCTACATAATAAAAGACCCCATCACCTACCGCTTTTTCCGTCTGCGGGAAGTAGAATATCGCATCGCCAAGTCTTTGGACGGTCAGACTTCTCTTTCAGAAATTGCCACTAAAATCGAAGCTGAATTCGGCATCCGCTTGCCGCTTGAGCAGCTGGAACGCTTTGCGGACAAACTTGATGAATTTTTGTTTTTGGAGTCAGAAAAGTCGGAAAAGAAATTGATGGCTTCGGCCAGCCGCTGGGAAAGAAAGGACAAAACCTTTCTGGAAAAAATTCTTTTCGTCAAGTTAAAGGCGTTTGACCCGGACGCTTTAGTTACCCGGCTGGAGCGGCGCTTTCGATTCGTTTTTTCCCCCTACTTTCTGGCCCTGGTCGCGCTGCTTTCGATTATAGCGGCACAGGTAACGGTTTCCCTCTGGGATGAGTTTTCGGGGATAACGGTAAGGCAAATTTTCCGGGCGGAGTCGATTTTGGCCATTCTTTTGGCCGTTTTCGGCACCATCACCCTGCACGAGTTTGCCCACGCCGTGACGCTTAAGCATTTCGGGGGTGAAGTGCGGCAAATGGGGTTTTTGCTTTTGTACTTCGAGCCTCTCTTTTACTGCGACGTTTCCGATGCCTACCTGATTAAGGAGAAGTCCAAAAAGGTCTTGGTCCCCTTGGCGGGGCTGGTCTGCCAGATTTTTATCTGGTGCTTTGGGACTTTGCTTTGGCATCTTTTGCCTCCCGATTCAGCTTTGGGACACGTTTTTTTTCTGGCTTCGGCATTGAGCCTGGTAACCATTTTGTTCAATCTTAATCCGCTTCTCAAGTTGGATGGCTATTATGCTCTGACCGATTGGGTGGGTATTCCCAACCTGCGCGCCAAAGCGTTCGGATATTTGAAAGCCAAGTTTTTGGAACTGGGGTTCGGGCTTTGGACCAAGCTCCCCCCCTACAGCCGGCGGGAGCGGCAGATTTTTCTCTGGTACGGGGTTTTGGCCCTCGTTTACTCGACCTTTTTTTTGGGATATTTCTTTCTCTGGCTTTTTGGGGTGGTAACTTCCGCCTGGGGGGGGGTCGGTTTTATATTGTTTTCGGCCTTTGTCCTGTTTATCTTTGGGGAGCCGGTGGCGCGGATCGCCCGGAAAAGTTTAAACTTTATCGAAAAGGAGAACTTGAAAAGACTTTCTCCCACTAAACTCACCGTAACCCTGGGTGCTCTGCTGCTTTTTTTGGTTTTCTTTTTCTTTTTCCCCTATCCGCAAACCATTTCGGGGGATGCGGAAATTGAGCCATTGGCCAGCTACACCGTTTCCATCCCGCAAACCGGCATTCTGGAAGAAAAACTGGTTATCAGCGGCGACGAGAATAGAAATTCGACCCAATTGATGTCGCTTTTCGGAACCGACTTCGCTTCCGTTGGGATTCAATCCAAAGTGAAAGTCGGCGATATCGTGGCGGCGGCCGAGACGGTGGCCTTCTTGTCCTCCAACCAATACATCAACGACCTGAAATCGAGCCAAGCTGCTTACGATCAGGCAAAGTCTAAACTGGGGCTTTTGCGCAAGGGGGCCAAACCGGAAGAACTCGAAAAATTGAAGGAGGGAACCCGCCGGTTAAAGCTTGATTTGGAGCAAAAGGAAAGGGATCTGCAGCGGGCGCAGAAACTTTTTGACAAAAAGGCAATTTCGCAGGAAGAATTCCAAAAGGTGGAAAGCGAGCGGAATAAAGCGGAAGCGGCCTGGAAGGAAGCCGACCGGGCCTATGCCAGCGTGGCTTCCGGCGCCCGGCCGGAAGAAATCGACGAGGCGAAAGCGGAATTGACCAAATTAGAGGGAAAAATTCGCTACCTCGAAGCCCAAATGGCCCGGCAGGCGATAGTTTCTCCCATTCCGGGGCGGGTTACCGTAGTGGGCGCGCCGCAAGTGCTATTGCGGATAATTCGCTTGGACTCCGTTCGGGTTTTAACCAAGGTTTCCGAAGCCAACCTGGATTTAGTCAAAGAGGGGCTGCCTTTGGAACTGCGGCTGCGCACCTTTCCCAATCAAGCCTACGCCGGGGCCGTGCAACAAGTTGCCAGTGAAGCTGAAGAGATGCGCTCGCAAAGCTTATTTAAAGTTGCCGGCGTTTTGGCCAACAGCGATGGAAGGCTGCGAGCCGGTATGAGCGGAAAACTGAAAATCAAAGCCGGCAAAAAGTCGCTTTTCAAAATCATGGGCCGCTCGGTCGTGCGCTTTTTCAAGGTTGAGTTCTGGAACTGGTGGTAGCACGTTTTGGAAACCTTTAAAAACTTTTTACGACCATCCCGAAAAAGCTTGACAAAATCAAATTAGCCTGCATTTTTATAGTCCGAGGGGAAACAAAAAAATTTAATATTGGAAAGGATGGGATTATGCCCAAAGTTCTCTTAGGATTGAGCGCCGCTTTGTTTTTGGCCGCTTCGGCTTTTGCGCAAGCCCCCGACCCGGCCGATTCGGTGATACTCGAGTCGAAAACCATTGCTCCTCAAGCGGGAGCCTGCCAGTCGGCGATTCTGAAAATACGGGTTTACGTCACCAACAAAGATTCGCTGGGGAACGTAACGTTGCCGTTGGAGGAACGTTCCGATGGCGGCGGCTATGCCATCCTGTCCAGGCCGTCAAGCTGTGCATCCAACCGAACCTCCGCTAACGTCTTTACCTTTTTGTATCCTACGGCCCCGGGCAGCGGCACCCCGCGATTGGGCACGCGCATTGCCAGCTTTGTAAATTACCACAGCAACCCGCCGGATACCTTTATGTTTACCGGAACCTTTGACCCGACGGACCCTGACACTAAGCTCCCATCCAACCTTACGCGAACGCCGCTGCTGGAAATCAAGTTCGATTCGGTGACCACCACGGCCCCTCCGGGGGTTGGGAAATTTGAGCTGGATTCGGGAAAGATTTCAGCCAATGTCGTTAACTTTGTGGACGCATTCGGAAACACCCAACGGGTTAATTTTATTAAAAGCGTCAACATCGTGGGGGTTCCCCTGGAGTTTAACCTGATTTCACCGGCCAACGGTGCTTTTGTGCCGAGTCAACAACCTACTTTTGTTTGGGAGTCCTTGCACGATTCGTTGCCAATCCCGGCATCCTATACGGTTTTTGTTTCCACCAGCCCTTCTTTTTCCCCGGCGGACACTTCGCCTCCGCTTGCGGATACCACCTGGCAAATACCCACCAACCTGCAGTTTCAAACGGATTATTTTTGGAAAGTCCGCGCGATAACGGTCGCGCCGGACACTTTCTTTTCCAACGAGGAAAGGACGTTTCGCGTGGATGCGGCACCGGCAACTCCCATACCAATCTATCCCAGCATAAATGCGGATATCAGCATGAACGACTTTCTGGTCTGGTTGGAAGCTTCCGACCCCGACCCGGGGGACAGCGTTACTTACCAGGTTCAGATTGATGACAACCCGAATTTTTCCAGCCCGGAAGTGGACCAGAGCGGCATCGATGAAAACACGCAGCCACCGCCTTTGGGAGGGGCACAAAGCCCTCCTGAAGCGGCCTCGGCCAATGCCATTGCCGTACAGCTAAAGGTCTTAACCGATCACGATAATCTTAAGGACGATTCCCTTTATTACTGGCGCGTGCGAACGGTTGATAATCATGGTGCCGGTTCCCCCTATTCCGGGGGCGGCCGCCGGTTCTATCTGAACCTGGCGGATAGTTCCCCGCACACCCCAGTTCCGATTTCACCCATCGGGGGTATCGTTTTAATTAACCACAGGCCTAATTTCTTATGGAAGTCAACGACCGACCCGGATTTCGACGATCCCCCCTCCTCGCTTGAATACAACATCCGTTTGGATACGGATGGCGAAGTTGTAATTGATTTTCTCTTTTCTTTTGCGATTGCAGCGGGTGAAACTACTTTCACCATTCTGGATAGTTTACCTGAAAACAGTCACTGGTTCTGGGGGGTGCGGGCCATTGACACTAAAGGCGCGCGGTCCACATTTTCAGCCGTACAGAATTTTTACGTCAACGCCGTCAATGAGCCCCCGCCGGCCTTTTCCTTAATTTCTCCGGCGGATGGCAGTTTATTGTTTCCCAAAACTCCGACTCTGGACTGGGGGGATGCCCCCGATCCGGACCCGCTTGATTCCAGCGGCTATGTGGTGGCCATAGACTCTTTTGCCGACTTCCACACCGCCTTTACCTCCAGTCCGCTTTTTACCAGCTCATTTAGCGTAGGGGCGGGGGTTCTGAAGCGGGGAGTGGGGTATTTTTGGAAAGTGACCGCCACCGACCAGCATAGCGTTTCCACTCCCAGCAACGAAGTTTTCCAATTCCGGGTTCTTCAACTGGGGGATGCCAACAAGGATGGGATTTTATCCCCGGTCGATGCCGTTCTGATAATCAACTTCGTTTTTCTGGGCGACCCGCCCATCGACCCGCCCGAACTGGTGGATATGAACTGCAACGGGATAGCCGACCCGGCCGATGTCGTGATTGCCCTTAATGCCATTTTCCTGGGCCAGCCGCCTCCCTGCGACCCGTAAAAACCGGAAGGGTGGGGAAATTCCCCACCCTTTTATTTTTGGGTATTGACTATCAAAGCGGGGTTTAGTATCGTAGTATTAGTTGAAGGCCGGACCCCATCCGGTTTTCACAAACAGTCGCTCGTTTAACCTAAAGCCCCCACAAGGGGAGGAGGTGAGAAGAAAGTAAATTAAGAGCTCGAGGCCGAAGTACTCTCACCAAAAGTATCACCGTTGTTAGTCGCCAATTTTTTAATTCAATAAGTCAAGGAAGCCCTTCGGGGCTTTTTTATTGCCGATATAACGGTGTAAGGCCTCTTTTTTAAATTTGGACTTATCGTGTTTCCTCAGGTCTTTTTCCCTGACTCCCACCAGGTGTAAATGGCCGGTAGGACGAAAAGCGTCAGAGCAGTTGACGAGAGAAGTCCGCCGATTACTACCACGGCCAGAGGCCGCTGAACTTCCGAGCCAACACCGGTGGCGAAAAGCAGGGGAACCAAGCCAAGCATAGTGACCAGAGCGGTCATCAGGACGGGACGCAGCCGATAGGAGCAAGCGCGGACTACGGCAATATCGGTCATCATACCTTCCTTGCGGAGCTGGTTGATAAAGGTAACCAAAACGATGCCGTTTAGCACGGCAACCCCAAAAAGGGCGATAAACCCGACCGAAGCCGGAACGGAAAGATAAAGGCCGGAGATAAAAAGCGCCACAATCCCGCCGATAAGCGCGAAGGGGAGGTTTAGGATTACAATGAAGGCCTGCTTGAAGGAGTCGAAGGCCGAAAAGAGCAATAAGAATATTAACCCAATAGCTGCCGGCACGATAATCATGAGCCGCTGCATCGCCCGCTGTTGGTTCTCAAAGGCCCCACCCCAGGTTACAAAATACCCGGAAGGAAGCTGGACTTTCTCATTTATTTTGGCCTGCGCTTCGGCTACAAAACTGCCGATGTCCCGACCATCGACGTTGCACTCCACCACGATGCGGCGCTTGATGTTCTCCCGGCTGATTTGTACCGGGCCTTCCTGAAGGGAAATTTGAGCCAGCTGCTCCAGCGGAACGGAAAGACCGGCCGGCGTGTTTATCAGGATGTTACCTATGGTGGCCGCCGATTTACGCTTTTCCTCTGGAAAGCGAACCAACACATCTACCCGCCGGTCGCCCTCCAGGACTTCGGTAGCCACCTTGCCCCCCACGGCAATCTCGATAATTTCCTGTACGTCCGACACGTTCAGGCCGAAACGGGCGATTTTACGGCGGTCAATTTCCACTGTCAAATACCGTTGCCCGGCCACCTGCTCCACCCGCAGGTCGGCCACCCCCTTCACGGCCGAAATTGCCTGGGCAATCTCTTCTGCTTTCTGTTTCAAAACCTTCATATCGTCGCCAAAAATTTTAATGGCAATTTGTGACTTTACCCCCGAAATTAACTCATCTACCCGGAGGGCAATCGGTTGAGTGATATTTAAGGCCACCCCTGGAATTTTTTCCAGTTCAGCCCGTATCGCATCTACCAGTTTCTCTTTGGAACGGAAGTTCTTCCACTCCCGCCGGGGTTTCAAAACCACAATCGGGTCGGACGTGTTCTGCCCCTCCGGGTCGGTGGCGATTTCCGCCGTGCCGATTTTGGAAGCTATGGCCCGGACTTCCGGAAATTTCCGAATGAGACGGTGGGCAACTTCTTCAATCCGGATGGACTGAGTAAGCGAAATGTCCGGCAGCCGTATCATCTGGGTGGTAATGGAACCCTCATCCATCGAGGGGATAAACTCTGTCCCCAAAAAAGGGAAAAGGGCCAGACTGCCCGCCAAAAGAACAACGGCAACCAGAACGGTTTTCACCCGGTGCCGCAAAACCGCGTGCAGGGCTGGAAGATAGACTTTTTTGACGGCCCGGATTAGCCAGACCTCTTCCTCCTTACCAGCTTTCAAAAGCAAAAAGCTCAAAACCGGAGCAATCAGAAGGGCGATAACAATGGAGGAAAAAAGTGATAGACTGATGGTGGAAGCCAAGGGAGTAAACATTTTCCCTTCGATACCTCGCAGAGAAAAAAGTGGCAGAAAGACGATAATGATAATCCCAATTCCGAAAAGCACCGGCCGGGCTACCTCCAGCGCCGAGTGGCGCACAATTTCCAATTTTTCGTGGCTGGTAGCCGGCCTTTTTTCAGTTAGATGTCGGTAAATGTTTTCTACCATCACCACCGAGCCATCCACCATCATTCCGATGGCAATCGCCAACCCGCCCAAAGTCATCAGGTTGGCGGAAAGATTGATAAAAGGTAAGCGCATTAGAATAAAGGTGGCCAAAACCGCCAGAGGCAGGCTTAACGTGACAATAAGGGCGCTGCGGGCGTTGCCCAGCATCAAAAACAAAATCAGAATTACCAAAACCGAACCTTCCAGAAGCGCTTTGCGAACCGTGCCAACAGCGGCCTCCACCAGTTCGGTCCGGTCGTAAAACGGCCTGATTGCGGTGCCTTCCGGCAAAAGCCTCCCGTCGTTTATCTCTTTAACCTTGGCTTTTACCCGGGCCGCCACCTCCTTGGCGTTTCCGCCACGCAGCATCATAATTATCCCGGCCACCCCTTCTTTGCCATCCCTGACGAGCGCTCCTTGACGCACTTCCGGGCCTATTTTTACTTCGGCCACGTCTCGAACTAAAATCGGAACATTCCCATGCTCTTTTACCACAATCTCTTCAATATCCCGCAAGGATGTAACCAGACCGACTCCGCGCACCAAATATTGTTCGGAGGCATGCTCCAAAATATTCCCCCCCACATTGGCATTGTTTTTGGCTACCACTTCGAAAACTTCCCGCAGGGAAAGACCGAATTTCCTGAGCTTGTCCGGGTCAACTATGACGTGGTACTGTCGGACAAAACCGCCAAAGGAGTTGACATCCGCCACTCCCGGCACCGACTTTAGGATCGGCCGAACCATCCAGTCCTGATAGGTGCGCAGCTCCATCAAATGCTCCGGCCCTTCCGGGTGCCCCGGCTGAAGGGATTCGAGGGTATATTGGAAAATTTCGCCCAGGCCGGTGGAAACAGGACCCAAAGCTGGTTCCGCACTGGGCGGTAACTTTTCTTTGGCCTCAATCAACCGTTCCAGAACCAGTTGCCGGGCGAAATAGATGTCCACACCATCTTCAAAAACGACCGTTATAAGGGAAAGAGCCGGTTTGGAACGGGAGCGCAGTTCCACCAAGCGGGGCAGGCCGCTCATCTGGATTTCAATCGGAAAGGTTACGAACTTTTCCACTTCAAGCGGAGACATCCCCTGCGCCTGGGTTATGATTTGAACCTGGATGTTGGTTACATCCGGGAAAGCATCAATAGGCAACTTTTGAAAAGAATAAGCCCCGAAGACAACCAACAAAACGGTGGCGATAATAACCAGAAACTTTTCCCGAAGGGCGAAATTGACCAATCTCTCTATCATTTACTCCTCCCCCAACTCTGCTTTTAGAAGTTCGGACTTGAGTACAAAAGCTCCTTCCGTTATTACACTTTCACCTGCCTGAAGGCCACCTATGATTTCCGCCAGACCGTCCAATTCTTCACCAGTTTGGATGGTACGTTTTTCAAAAGAGAAAGAATCTTTCGGGACGAAGACAAATTGCTCCTCTCCCAAGTGTTGAATAGCGGTGGTCGGGACAGCCAAAATGGGGCGGTTGCTCTGGCCGGAAAAAAGGCATTCGCAAAACATTTCCGGCTTCAGTTCGCCGGCGGGATTTTCAACCAAAATGCGGACTTTGAACGTCCGGGTGGTTTCGTCCAAAACGTCGTTCACCGCTTCGACCATGCCGGAAAACGAGCGCCCCCCAATCGAAGCGGTACGGATTTTGACTTTCTGCCCCTTTTGAACGGCCCTGATGTCTTTTTCATATACATCGGCGATAACCCAAAGGGAGCTCAAATCCGATATGCGGAAGAGGTTGGCGCCTCTATCAATGGTGTTTCCCACAATGAGGTTGCTTTCCACTATGTTTCCGGTAATCGGGCTTTTGATGACCAGGCGTTCCACCGGGCGGTGGGTTTGCTCCAATTCGACCAGTCCCTTTTCGCTGGCTCCGAAGAGCAAAAGACGGGAACGGGCTGAATTGTAGAGCGCTTCGGCCGTGCGGCGCTCGACCGAATCGGCCGGAGAAACCGATTTCAACCGTTCTTCGGCCTGGACAAACTCGCTCTGGGCGGAAAGAAACTCCGGGCTGTAAAGGGAAGCCAAGCTGTCCCCGGCTTTTACCCTGTCCCCGGCAAAAGCATAGACCTTTTCCACCCAACCGGAGGTTCGGGCCGTGATGTGCACCAACTTCTTTTCATTAAAGCCGACCTTTCCGGCGGAAGAAAACTCCACCGGTATGCTGCGCAGGGAGACCTTTTCCGTCTTTATACCGGCCAGTTTAATCCCTTCTTCGCTCAAGGTTACCAGCCCGGGATTACTTTCTTTTGCCGTTTCTTCAGCCGCTTCTTTTTTGCCGCAACCCGTTGTCCAAATGGCCAGACATAAGGCAAACATTAAAAAGAGCGCTCTTCGAATAAATTCATTCTGCATAATTTCCCCTTTCGACAAGCTCAAGGTTTTACAACCTTTCATTTTTCTTCTCCGGCGATTTCCAAGTCGGCAATTGCGGACAGATAGTTCAAAAAAGCCTTGTAGTATTCGATTTTGGTGGTTTTAGACGTGCGGTAGATATCCAAGAGGTTCAAGGCATCGATTTGATTATATTGATAGGCATTGATGCCGGCTTTAAGTTCTTCATCCACCTCTCGCAACAAGCTTTTTTCAAAGAGGGATATCTGACTTTCCGCTGCTTTTACCAGTGTGTACCTACGCTCTATTTCTCCGGTTATTACTCTGTTTAAGGCCTCTTGCCGGATTTCGGAAATCTGAAGGCTGGCTCGGTTTTCCGTAATCCCGCCTTTAGGTCCCCACCACCATAGTGGAAGAGAAAAACCAACCCCCACGTTAGGGCGGAACTCCCCGCCGGCTTCGCTTTGAAAGCCACCCGCCAGCTTCAAGTCGGGTACCAAGCTCCAGCGGGCCAGCTTCAAATTTCGGCGCTCCCTCTCTTTGGCCAGTTGGGCAATTTTTAGCGTACGGCTTTTTTCCAACAATTCCCGCACGGTTTCGTCTTTGCTTTTAACGTAGGGGACAAAAAACGGCTTGTCGGTTAACTCAAAATCTTCCGATCCAGCCCTTCCAAGCGCCAGATTGAAATCTGTTTTGGCCGAGGTAAGCTCCGCCCGGGCGGCGATAATTTCATTTTGCGTTTTGGCCACTTCCACCTTGGCCCTAACGACTTCAAAATAGGCCAGGCCGCCAGCCTGGTATTTCGACAACGTCGCTTCCAGAAACTGCCGCAGAAGCCCGGCCGTAAACTCCAGCGACTCCAACTGTTTTTGCTGAAAGTAAACTTGGTAGTAGGTTTTCTTCACTTGAGCGGCGACCATGACTTTGGCACGCTCAAGATTTTCATAGGCGATATCCACGTCCCGGCCGGCTGCGCTTCTTCTTAAAAGGAGCTTATGCGGAAGCTCCAGATTTTGTCCTATTTCAATAATTCGGTCCCCCGCCCGGCTGAAGGAACCGCCGGAGGGAATTTTTTCCCAGGAAAAAGAAAGTTCCGGCTGGTCAGGCGAAGAGGCCTGCGACCTTCTTCCTCGCGCCTGCTCAATTTGTCGCTCGGCGGCCAGAATCTCCGGGTTCTGTTTTAATGCGACCGCCACCGCCTCTTCGAGGGAAAAAGACGGCTTTTCCTGTCCTTGAACAACCGATACAAAACCGAATATGACTAAAGCTACAAAGGCCTTAAACATTACACCTCCAGAAACGGGTGATTTAGTTAAAAAACGACTGTATTAGAAAAACAAGAAAAGGCTTGGTTAAGCCTTAGGAGGGTGATAAATCGAGCGGAAATTAAGCTGGTCAGAAAATGTTAGGCCTTCAATGACAAAATTCTCTTGTGGTGGAAGGTCGGATGTTTCTGCTAAAACCGCAGCCGTAAAAACCTGATGGCCGCAGCAGAAGCCGCAATCCTCCGGACCGCTCTCATTTGAGGAGGGAGAATGGTCTTCCTCGCAGCATATGCAGTAAAAACTGTTGGCCAGCCACAGCCCGGCGACAAACAAGGTTAACAGGAGTTTTTTCTTCACTTTGTATTTAATATAACTTATGATTGAACATTGTCAAACTTTTTTTCTGCGCTACAACTTCTTTTCCCAAATTCGGTATTTTTTATACAGCTTGGCTCCCCAAATCTCGGCTATCCGGTTCATCAGGTAGTTATCCTCCAGAATCCAGGACATTTCTCCCACCGTGTATCCCCTTTTCACCCCCACAAAGTAGGTCTCGGTATGAAAGATGTTGTCAATCCCCCGCTTGCGGTATTCCGGGATAACCCCCATGGTGATGTTGCGGACGGTGTTGATGGTTCTTTTGACTTTGGTGTGCCAGAAAAGCTTCGTAAAACCGAAGGGAAAAAGCCGGCCTTTGAGCTTGATTAAAACCTGATTGATATCCGGCAGGGCTAAAGCAAAGCCGACCGGCTTGCCGTCCGCCTCGGCGATGAAAACCATATGCGGGTCGACAATCGGTTTCATCTGCCGGGCGGTGTACTCAAACTCGGCGTCGGTCATCGGCACAAAACCCCAGTTTTTTTCCCAGGCCTGGTTGTAAATCTCTTTGACGATTTTCACCTCGTCGGCAAAATGCCTCATTCGCAAATTTCGCACCACCACGTTTTCCTTTTCCTTCAGCTTCCGGGCCACCCGCACCATACGCTCCGGCGGGCGGTTCTCCTCGTCGGTCAGGTAGGCATTCAAATCTTTGACCTTGTAAAACCCCAACTTTTCCATCATTTCGTTATAATACGGGGGATTGTAGGACATCATCACCACCGGCGGGGAATCAAACCCTTCAAGCAGGAAGCCGACTTCGTCGTTGGTGGAAAAATTCGCCGGGCCGCGCAAAAGCTCCTGCTTTTCTCCTTTTCCGGCTTCTTCAACTTTTTGCATCAAAGCCCGCGCAATTTCCAAATCATTCTCGGCTTCGAAAAATCCAAAGAAATAAACTTTCTCGTTATGGAATTGGTTATGGGCTTCGTTCAGAATTCCCGCGATGCGCCCCACCGGTTTTCCATCCGAATAGGCGATAAAGTAGCGCACCCGGGCGTGTTGGAAAAAAGGGTTTTTCGCCGGATTGAAAAAAGTTTTTCGCTCGGAAATCAAAGGCGGCACCCAGTTGCGGTCGTTTTTGTAAAACCGGTATGGAAATTTTATGAATTCGGAAAGCCGGCCCGGCGCGAGCTCCCGGACATCTATCCCTAGCCGTTGGGTTGGGGTGGTCGGCCGGGCAGGCATTAAATGATACCGAAGGCTTTTCCGAGTTTTTTGAAGGTATCCAAAACAAAGTCGAGTTGCTCGTCGGTGTGGGTGGCGGTGTAGCTGGTACGAATCAAGGCCTGACCTTTCGGCACCGCTGGGGAGATGATGGCGTTGGCAAAAATTCCGGAATCAAGCAAGGCCCGCCAGAATTTGAAAGCGTCCAAATCCTCGCCAATATAGACTGGCACAATCGGGGTCTCGGTGACTCCGATATTGAAACCCATCCCCTTAAATTCTTTGTGCATCCGGTGAGTAATTTCCCACAAGCGTTCGCGCCGTTCCGGCTCGCTTTCAATTATATCGAGCGCCGCAAGGACCGCCGCCACTGCCGCCGGCGGAATCGAGGCGGAAAAAATCAGTTCGCGCGAAAAGTGTTTGATGAAATCAATTACCGGACGGTCGCCGGCGATAAATCCGCCCAGGGAGGCGAACGATTTGGAAAAAGTGCCCATTATCAGGTCCACGTCCTTCTCCAACCCAAAATGTTCCGCCGTTCCGCGTCCATTCGGCCCCAGAACACCCACCGCGTGGGCGTCGTCCACCATCAGCCTTGCTTTGTGTTTTTTGGCCAGCCTTGCCACTTCCGGCAGTTTGGCGATGTCTCCCTCCATCGAGAAAACGCCGTCCACCACAATTAACTTTCCGGCATCATCATCCATTTTGGATAAAATTCGGCACAAGTCGGACATATCGTTGTGCAAAAATTTGATGGTCTTGCCGAACGACAGACGGCAGCCATCGACAATCGAAGCGTGGTCGCCCCGGTCGATGATGACGAAGTCCCCTTTGCCCACCAGAGCCGAGATAGTGCCCAGATTGGTTTGGAATCCGGTGGAAAAAGCCAGCGCGGCTTCCTTATTTACGAATTTGGCCAGTCGGCGCTCCAGCTCGATGTGTAAATCGAGGGTGCCGTTCAAAAAGCGGCTGCCGGTGCAGCCGGAGCCGTATTTCAAGGCCGCCTGCGCCGCCGCTTCCTTCACCTTGGGATGGGAAACCAGCCCCAAATAATTGTTGGAGCCAATCATCAATAGCTTTTTCCCGTCCATCATCACTTCCGTGCCCAAAGAGGACGAAATCGGATGGAAGTAGGGATAAAGGCCGGCCTTTTGGGTTTCTTCCGCCCTTGTATCCTTAAAACATTTTGCAAAGAGATCCATTTTTTCCTGTTGCCTTTTTTTCTACACTCCAGTAACTGAAAACTTTATCTTACAGGCCGGTCAAATATATGTCAAGAAGGAGTCCCTGCAAATGAAAAAGAAAGCCCTGGTCACCGGCGGTACCGGTTTTTTGGGCGCGCACTTAGCCGAATCGCTCATCAAAAAAGGGTACGAAGTTTCAATTTTAGCCCGCAAAACCAGCAAATTAAATAACCTCGATTTCCCGGGTTATCAAATTGTCGAAGGCGCGCTGGACGACCCCGCGAGTTTGGCAAAAGCAGTGCAAGGTATGGACTTCATCTTCCATTGTGCCGGTTTGATTCGCGCTCGTAATAAAGAAGAGTTTTTCCGCGCCAATCATCTTGGAACCAAAAACCTGCTGGAAGCCGCCGCCTCTGCAAATCCCAATCTTTCCCGCTTCCTTTATGTCTCATCCGCCGCCGCGGCCGGGCCGCCTATGGATGGAAGGCCGAAAAAAGAGTCGGACGAATGTCGGCCTGTTACTCCCTATGGCGAGTCCAAACGCGCCGGGGAAACCGCAACGCTGACTTTCAAGAATAAATTTCCGGTAACCATTATTCGTCCCCCGGCCATCTATGGCCCCAAAGACAAAGGAATGTTCACTTTTTTTTCGCTGACTTCCAGAGGTTTTTATCCCTTAATAGGGGCGGGAGATAGCTTCGTCAACATCGTCTGTGCCCTCGATTTGGTGGAGGGTATTATCCAAGCCGCCCTTGAGCCAAAGGCGGCCGGGGAAATTTTCTTTTTAGCCGAAAAGAAAATTTACAGCTGGCGCGAAGCAGGACAGACCATCGCCGCCTCTTGCGGTAAAAAGGGACGGGCGTTAAGAATTCCCAAATGGTTTCTTTTCACCGCCGCCGGTATCAACGAATTTTTCTCGAACATCTTTGGCCAAGCGGCTTTGATTTCGCGCGGCAAAGCGGTCGATTTATCTCAAAAATTCTGGACCTGTGAAACCTCCAAAGCCGAGCAAACCTTCGGCTACCAAACCCGCTATCCTTTGCCCGAAGGTGCCAAACTTACTTTCGACTGGTACAAAAAGGCGGGGTGGCTGTGAGAATAGAGAGTTGTGGTTATAATGTGAGATGGTTTCCAGCAAAGAAGCGTCCGCCTGTGGCGGACGCTTCTTTGCTTTTCATCGGGGCGACGTTTTAGTCGTTACGACCCTTCTTTTTACCCCGGCCACGGTCGTTTTCGTCTTTGTCCTGTTTAAATTTTTTGGACATCAACCGTGCATGACGCTGTTTAGCCGGCCCGTAATCCGGGTTGGCCTTCAGCGCCAGTTCGTAGCGTGAACGGGCATCCCCGTAATTCCCTTGCTTTTCATAAACCACGCCGATGTTGTATTGCACCTTCGTCACCCACACCGGGTCGCTTTGCAAAACCAATACCTTGTCGTAGTAGGTGACGGCCCGGTCGTAATACCCCAGACGGTAGTTGCAATCCCCAAGGTAGTAATCCGCTTCCCAGTAGGAAGGGTCCTGGTCAATCGCCAGCTGGAATTGCACGGTTGCCTGGTCATAATACCGCCGCTCGTACAGGTGCATCCCGTTTCGGAAATAAACGCGCGCGCCGTAAACCGGAGTACTTTCTTCAGCCACCACGACGGTGCGGTAACCGTAACCGGCGCATCCACCCATTCCCAGAGCGCTCGCCATTGCAATCAGCCCCCCAATTAAAATCCTACGCATACAACCTCCTTTGCTTTAACTACTGTTAAGTCAATCAGAAGCTCGCCTTGCAGGACAACCTTAGGTAGTTGTTTACCTGAAGTAATACCGCAAGCCTATTCCGCCGTTGGCGGACATATCCGTGGCCGGAACCAAGTCCAGAATCGGGGCCACTTCAATAAAGATGTCCAGCGGAGCATCCTTAATAAAGTGCGCCAAGCCAATAGGTACACGGACGCCAACGCGGGAATCGTTTTCAAAGCGGGCTCGCCCTCCTACTCCAATATAAAAGCTGGTCCGCCGCACGGCTGGATCGGCTGATTTCAATGGAGTATGCCACAGGTAGTCGGCGTGAACGTGAAGTTCATCGCCCCGCCCGGCGAAAGACCAGGCGAAAGCGGCATCGATGGCCGACTTCTGGGAAACCCAGTGTTTGAAAGAGACCCCGGTCGGCTCCCCTAAAATCACACCCAAACCGGTTGGGTGGACCAGCTGCGGGCCATAGACCGTCTGCGACTGCTGCGCCCAAGACAAAGACGCAAAGGCCAGAAGCAGAATTAGAGAAAGGGTTACTTTTCGCACTACTCCTCCTTTCGAATTGGGTTTTTTAACCCTCATAACTTTATAATACACTTAGGGAGCGGATACGCCAACAACTTTTTCCTGGCAAGACACTGTTGTAAAGACCCTACCTAAGATACCAAAATTTAGAATCCAGTCCGCTGACGATGTACAAAGAAAATCATTTTGGAGGTTGCTGTACAGCGCCGTTATAAAAGACCTCGCATTTGCCTTTTTGAATAAAGCGCTTTGCCTTTCTGTAAAGACTGGAGATTGGGCCGGCAAGGGACTGGACCGCGCTCACCGCGCCTATCTGGGGACTGCCGAGGGGACCGTTGATGCCTTGTTTGAATTTTGCGCATCCCTGGTCATCGAGAAGCGCCACTAATACATTATCATATCGTTCGCTGACAAGATCGAGCTTGCCTTTAAGGGCGACCCGATTATGGTGCGTAGCAAGGGCGCAGTCCGTAGCGTCTGCCACGCCGTCCATAATTTTCCAGTGGGAGATGAACTGTGTGATGGTACCCTGCCCTCCTTGGGTCTGGTTGTAAACGTCCCCATAACGATACCCCTTGAGCGCAACGGTACTGAGAGGGCCGGCGATGAAGAAAGCGCCGAGGTCAACGAGATTGAACTTCTGGCTCGTTTCATATGATGAGAGGACCTTGTCGAGGTCCATAGTATACATGACGAGATTATCTCCCCGGAGAGAAAAAGTACCGTCCATGCTGCTCATCAGATTGAGGCTTTCATTTTTTTTCATCGTCAGGGAAGCATAAAGATCACCCTTCCCGCCGATAACCTTTTTTATGCCCAAGGTCGCCACAAGTTTTTCGAAGTCCAGCTTCAACACCTTCAAATTTATTTTATACACAGCATCGACTTCCGACTTGTCTGCCGTGGCATCGCCTTCACCCTTCGAGCCGAAGATATCCATGGTAAGGGGCGTGAGGTTGATTACTCCCTTCTCCGCTTTTATAGGACTCTTGACGTTGTCGATTTTGAGGTCCCTTTTCCGTACCTCCTTGCAGTCCACGTTTCCCGTGAATGCGATGTTCTTTAGGATAACCCCCGAGGTATCTCCTATCGAGATGTCCTTGATTGTCAGATTGAAATCTTTAAACTCCGTCTTTTCGCCCGTCCTTTTGTCGAGATAGACAAGTACCCCTTTGGACAGCTTGAACTCGTTCAAACTGGAAACTGCCCCCAGCCGTCCTTTAGTCGATTTCTTTTCAGTGCTTTCAAAATTATATTTTCCATCGGCTTCCTTCACGATGGTGAAGGCAGGTTTGACAAGCTCGCACCTGGTGACTTTGAGTTGCTTCTTCAGCAGGGGCATCAACTCCGTCCCTACTTTGAGGTTTTCGAGGGAAAGGATTTCGCCTCCCTTGTTGGCAAAGTGGACGTCCTTAGCCGATACGCCAAAGGGAAAGAAAGAGGGCCTCATCTTCCCATTGATCCTGACTTCCAGGCCGGTCGCCCCGGAGGCCAAGGCCTCGATGCGGGGCCTGTAGGAATTTATGTCGAAGGCGAGGGCGAAAATGACTACTACCAGAACAAGGGCTAAGGCACCGCCGCCAAGGATGAAATGGACTTTCTTGTTCTTCGCATTCATTCCTGCATATCACCCATGGTGCAAAGAACCGCGACTACCAGCAGCGACATCCTATCGCCTGTATTTGTTTTGCCTGTTCTTGGATGCACAAATTTCTTATTCGTTCTCCTTGATTATACAAGAAATCTTGATTTCAAGGTATCGTACAAGGGTGTACACGTCAAGCGACTGTCAAGCCATCAGAAGATTATATACTGTCCCAATTTCAAGTGGGGCACGACATCGGTCGGCTTCAATCACCAACCGGTTGTTCATTTGTCAAGACCCCCGAGTTTAGGACGCTTTTTCATTTCTGTGTTACCTTTGCTCTGTAATACCCATACAACGCATCATAAACAACAAACTCTTTTTCCAAAATCTCGCGGTCGTCTTTATTTATTTCTGGATGTCGTAAACTCATATCGCCGCTTTTTGACTTCGGCGATGCGGCACGGCAAGAAACGAACCCACGGTCTCAGCGTCATTGAATCTTACGTTGTGGAACTGAATTTGCCTCTCACTTCCCTCCGTAGCTAAAGTCGTCAAAAGAGGTCTCGCTGTCGGCTTTGGTCCAGACCCCGACGGCGCCGGCCCCGGAAATGTGGCCATCCTCCAAATCAATATACGTTTTGCCGTCCAAGAAAACTTTAATTTTCTTTCCAGAGAATTCCACCCGCAAGGTATGCCATTTATTGGAAGGAACAGGGGCATCTACATATTTTATCGTGATTCGTTTTCCCTTTTCGGTATAATATATGGATACGTTGTTTTCTAAGGCGTTTGCTCTGGCAATGTAATAGTTGTTACCATCTTTCCAACGCCAAACCAGGCCGCCGGCCTGATCTTCCTTGCCAGAAATGGGCTTAAACTTCACTTCCACAAAGCCGTCCGAAATTGAAACGTCTTTTTTGACGCACCAGGGGAAAATTCCCGTGCCGGATTGTTTGAGAACGTTGGGCCGGCTGGGGGCGGAGGTATCTTTTTCAACTGCCCATTTGGGGGAACCCTTCCCTGTCACCCCGGCTACCCAGCCTTTGGGGAGCCGTCCCGGTTGATCACTGTCAAAGTTGACCGTTTCAGCAGACAAGTTGCCTCCCAGTAAAACTCCGATGATGGTGATTAATGTCTTCACTTTATCTTCCTTCCTACCGAGATTATACACTACTTTTGACCTTGCTTCACTTTTTGTTGGCAATACCCATACAACGAATCGTAAACAATAAACTCTTTTTCCAAAATCTGGTGATCGTCTTTTAGACCTAAGTACCGAAATCCTTCGGCGACGGCTTTCAAACCGGCCGCTTCCGGGCGGCCGTATAAGTCGGGCGAAACGTCCGCGCCATGGACGATTTGCGCCAAAAGGCCAACCGCCGGATCGTAAATGTGATATTTGGCGATAATCGCTTCGAAACTGCATTTGCCGTCGTGGTGGCCTAATTCGGCCCCTTCGACGTCAAAAGGAATTGCTCCCTCCCTTTCTGCCACCTCCAAAACTTTTTCCGCCGGCACAAACAAAAACTCCGCCTTGGGGTCCACAAATTTGCAAATCAACCAGGGGCAGGCGACTCTATCGACTTTAACTTTTTCACGAGTAATCCACTTCATTTTTTCTCCTTTTGTAATCTTACCAACTTCAATTTAGCGCCCCGGAAAAGTTTTATCAAATTTGGAAAAATTTTGGAAAGGACAGATTGGCGGACTGCCCCCTAAAAAAACGACTACCTTACTGACAAGAAAACGGTATTCCCAAGAAAACGGCGTTCAATTCAACTACTACATCTGCGGCCGAAAGGATGCCGTTGCAATCCACGTCCGTAAAACAGTTGTCGCAATTGCCAATTCCGAGGAAGATACAGTTTAAAATCAAAACCACGTCCGGCGAAGAAAGGATACCATCAGCATTCATATCTCCGCGGGCGGCGGCACAGCTGGCGGTCACGGTAGTTTTGAACATCGAACGCCCGTGCGTGCCGGCTACCAAAATGCGGGTGGAATCGTGGAAGGTTAAATCGTGCACCGGCGTAATCGGCATACCGGTGCCCAAAGGCGCCCAAGTGGTACCTAAATCGGTGGTCTGATAAACACCGATGTCGGTGCCTATAAAAAGGGTGTTTGAATTCTGCGGGTCAACAATAACATCGTTTATTGGCGCATCCGGCAAGTTGCCGTCAATGGCCGTCCAGCTCTGGCCATAATTGGTGGTGCGGAAAATGTGTGGTAGGTGGTCGGACTCTTTGTAGCCGGAAAAGGTTACATAGGCAATCGAATCGACATCCGGGTCAGCCGCTACGCGGGTCACCCAACGGTTGGGCAGGCCGGAATCGATGCGAATCCAGTTGGCGCCGCCATTTTTGGAAACCCAAACGTTGGCATCGTCGGTGCCGACGTAAACAGTTTGATGATTAGAGCGGGCGACGTCGATGGTAGTAATAGTACCAAAAGAGAGATTCCCCGGGTCATCCCCATCGGTCAAATCACCGCTTACCGCCGTCCAGTTGTCGCCGCCGTCGGTGGTTTTGTAAATCAACTGCGAACCGTAATACAAAATGGTATGGTCCACCGGGTCGATAGCGAAGGGGGTGTTCCAGTTGTGCCGATCGCCGTTGTAATCAATACCGTTCATCGCAAAATTGAAGAAAATGCCGCCGTCGGTTGATTTTTCGAGATAGCCGTTCTGGTATTCGGCATAAATGATGTCGGAGTTGGCGTAATCCACGATGCAGTAGAATCCATCGCCGCCGTGAAAATCGACCCAGTCGTTTAAAGCGCCGGTCAGCGTGCGCAGGGTGCCGTTGTCCTGCGTTCCGCCGTAGAGTCTTTGGGGGTTGTTCGGGTCGATGGTGTTGGCGTAAAACTGGGTGTTGGGCATATTGTCGCAAACCCGCCAGCTGGCTCCACTGTTGGTGGAGATGTTGACCCCCCCGTCACAACCGCTGTAGATAGCGGAGGGCTTTATGATCATTGCGTGGTGGTCAACGTGAATTCCAAAGCCGGTGCTCGACCAACTCGTGCCGCCGTCGGTAGTTTTATACATCGATTGGCCGAGAGCGAATACAATGTTCGCATTGGCGGGATCAACACGAATCTGTCCAAAATACCAGCCGAAGCCGCCGGTGATGCCGCCCAAAGCCCCGTCATTGGTGCGCACCCAGCTGGTTCCCAAATTGGTGCTTTTGTAAACCCCTTGAAAATTGCCGGGGTGGTCGCAATAGTAGGCATAGACGGTATTGGAGTTGGGGGAAACGGTCACGCCAATACGTCCCAATGTGCTCGAAGGTGCGGGTAAGCCGCCACCCAGCAGGCTCCAGGTGTTGCCAAAGTCTGTGGAACGATACAGCCCGCTCGTTATTCCGCCTACTTTTCGGCGCCGAGGGTCGCGAATCCGCTCCCACATCGCGGCGAAAACCGTTCCGGTGGAAGGATGCAGGGCAACATCGACGCAGGCGGTGGAATCGGAAACGAAAAGTTTTTGTTGCCAACTTGCTCCGCCGTTGGTGGAGCGATAAAGCCCCCGCTCCGGATTGGTGGCGCCAAAGAGTTTCCCCAAAACGGCCACAAAAACCGTCTCCGGCCGGAGTGGGTCCACCACAATTCGGCCAATATGATAGCTATTAGGCAGGCCGAGGTTAGTCCAAGTAGCGCCGCCATCTGTGCTTTTATAGACGCCCGTCCCCTCGTAGGTGTCGGTGGCGGAGTTGGATTCACCCGTGCCGACGTAAAGGGTATTCGGATTGGTTGGATGAATGGCAATGGCGCCGATGGAAGGGGTTCCCTCATCGTCAAAGATAGCCGTCCAGTTATTGCCAAAATCGGTCGATTTGAAAACTCCGCCCGCCGCCGCCCCGGCATAGATGATATTGGAGTTGGTGGGGTCAACGGCGATATCGGTGATTCGGCCAGGGATGTTGGTCGGCCCGGCTTGGGTCCAAACCACTGAACTGGCCCGTTCGGTTTGGAACTGCTGGCGCATTGCTTTGGCTTCGCGAATGGCTTTCAAAGGCTGCCCTTCGGGGATATAGCCCAAAGGATAGGCGCGCTGGATGAGAAACCAGTCGTTGGGCTGTTTTTCTTTCTCTTTGGCAGCTTCAGAAGCCGGCTCCACTTGAATTCTCTTCTTTTTCCAAAAAGGAGAAGCGAGAGCCAAAGCAAGGACAAGCGAGAGAATGAAAGGAACCGATTTAAGAAACTTTGCCCTCATAATACTTGATTAAAGTTAACCCCTGAACAGGATAAGTCAAGCACAATCCGATAGAGCATTGATTCCAACACTTGCCAAAATCCTTATAAAAAGCTTTCTTCCCTTCGGGTCTGAAGACCTTCAGGGTCTGGACGACTTTTTAGAATGAACAAAAACCAACGCACCATCAAACAGCCGGTTTCGGTTTCGGGGGTGGGGTTGCACACCGGCAACCAGACCAAGCTGACCTTCAAGCCGGCGGCCATTGATTCCGGAGCGGTTTTTGTGCGCACCGACCTGGAAGGTATGCCGGAAGTTCCGGCGCATATTTCCAACGTGGTGGAAATAGTTCGCGGCACCACCCTGGCCAAAGGAAACGTCAAAGTCTATACCGTCGAGCACGTAATGGCGGCTCTGGCCGGGCTGGAAATTGACAACATAATCGTGGAGTTGAACAACAACGAGCCGCCGGTGGGGGATGGCTCGGCTATGCTTTTTGTGGAAGCGCTGGGAAAAGCGGGAATTGTGGAGCAGGATGCTCCGCGCAAATTTTTGGAAATCGAAACCCCGATTTCCCATTCCATTCCGGAGCGCGGGGTCGATTTGGTGGTTTTGCCCTCGGACGATTTTCGGGTCACGTTTTTAGTCGATTACAAAAATCCGGCGCTGGGGACGCAGTACACCTCGATGGTATCGCTTAAAGAGGAATTTGCCAAAGAATTCGCCCCTTCGCGCACCTTCTGCTTTCTTTCGGAAGTGGAGTCGCTTTCCAAAATGGGGCTTATAAAAGGCGGAAATTTGTCCAATGCGATTGTGATTTGCGACGATGGGGTCGGGCCGGAGGATTTGAAGCGGTTGAAACAGATGCTGTCGCTCAAAGAAGAGCTGTTCATTGGCAAAAACGGCTTGATGAACGACGTCAAACTCCGTTTTCCCAACGAACCCTGCCGGCACAAGGCTTTGGATTTAATCGGCGATTTGGCGCTTTTGGGAGTTCCTCTAAAGGCTCACGTTCTGGCCGCGCGGAGCGGGCACGCCGCAAACGTTGAGTTGGCCAAAAAATTGTATTCGCTGTACGAAAAAGAGAAAATTAAGACCAAATATCAAAAAGAGTCCAAGGCGGAGTATTTTTTGGACATCCGCGCCATTCAGGAAATTTTGCCGCACCGCTACCCCTTTTTGCTCATCGACCGGGTAATCGATTTGGAGCCCAAGAAAAAAGTGGTGGCCATCAAGAACGTGACGATGAACGAGCAATTTTTCCAGGGGCATTTTCCCGGCCATCCGGTGATGCCGGGAGTTTTGATTGTGGAGGCGATGGCGCAGGCGGGCGGTTTTTTGATGCTGCAGGCCGTGGAAGACCCCAAAAAATCGGTGGCCTATTTTATGGGGATGGACGGGGTCCGTTTCCGCAAGCCCGTGGTTCCGGGCGATACGCTGCGGCTGGAAGTGGAAATGCTCACTTTCCGCCGCGGTACCTGCAAAATCGCCGGCAAAGCTTTCGTGGGCGACAGCCTGGTGGCGGAAGCGGAAATGATGGCCGCCGTTGTTGATAAATAGGTCGCTTGTGATGAGCGAAGCCTGCCCCGAGCGCAGCCGAGGGGTCGAAGCATGATTCATCCCACCGCAATCGTTTCTCCGGAAGCACGGCTGGCTTCGGATGTGGAAGTCGGCCCCTATACGGTAATTGCCGCCGATGTCGAAATCGGCCCGAAAACAAAAATCGGCTCTTCCTGCTTCATTGACGAGGGCGCCAGAATCGGCGCTGAAGTCAAAATTTTTCACGCAGCGGTGGTTTCCGGCCAGCCGCAGGACTTAAAATACGCCGGAGAGAAAACCCACTTCTATGTAGGTGACAAAGCCATTGTGCGAGAGTTTGCCACTTTGCACCGAGGCACCTCGGCAACCGGGAAATCAGTGGTCGGCAAAAACTGCCTGATTATGGCCTATGCCCACGTGGCGCACGATTGCCATTTGGGAGATAACGTAATTCTGGCTAACTCGGTTCAGCTGGGCGGTCACGTAGAAATAGGCGATTGGGTCATCATCGGCGGCGACACGGTGGTGCATCAGTTTTCCAAAATCGGCGCGCATGCGATGATTGGGGGCGGTTTTCGCCTAACCCAGGACGTGGTGCCTTACGCTTTGGCTGCCGGGTATCCTTTACAAATAATGGGGCTCAACAAAGTCGGTTTGGAGCGGCGTGGGTTTACCCCGGAGACTATTACTGTATTGGACAAGGCCTTTCGCTACCTGTTCCGCGGCAAGTTGAATACGTCGCAAGCCGTAGAAAAAGTGAAAGCGGAATTCGATTCACTGCCCGAAATAAAACATCTTCTTGAATTCATCGCCGCCGCCGAACGAGGATTGGTCAAATGAAAATAGGGTTGGTTGGACTGGGGCATCTGGGCCGGCTGCATCTGAAAACCTGGCTGGCTTTTCCTAAAATAGAGCTGGTTGGCGTTTACGACATTGATCCAGCCAAAACCCGGCAGGTTGCTTCCGAGTTCGGTGCTAAAACCGCGGCCAACTTCGGGGAGTTAGTCGAAAGATCAGAGGCCGTTGATTTAGTCACTCCGACCATTACTCACTATGAGCTGGGCCGGAGAGTGCTGGAAGCCGGGCGCGACCTTTTTGTCGAAAAACCTTTGACCTCCCACTTGGACGAGGGGCAAAGTTTAATCGAACTGGCGGAAAAAAAGAATCGTTTGCTTTTCATTGGGCATATCGAGCGCTTCAATCCGGCCTTTGAAAAATTGCTCTCTTTTTCGCCCAAGCCGCTTTTCGTCGAAGTTCATCGTCTGGCCTCTTTTTCTCCGCGCAACCTGGATGTGGACGTGGTTTTGGATTTAATGATTCACGATTTAGATCTGTTGTTAAAGTTGGTTCCGAGCAAACCGGTGGAAGTGCGCGCTTCCCTGGCTCCGGTTTTGTCGGCTCAACCGGACATTGCCAACGCCCGAATTGCGTTTGAAAATGGCTGCGTGGCCAATCTGACAGCCAGCCGGATTTCGGTGGCAAAAATGCGCAAGTTCAGGATTTTTCAAAAGGAAGCTTACTTTTCGCTCGACTTGCTGGAGAAAAACGTGGAGGCCTATGCCCTTTTGCCCAATTCATCCGCCATCCCGCCGGAAGAGCTGGTTCGACTTCCTCTTTCTTTTGGTGAACGCGCCATTGGTATGACTCAGTTTCAATCGTCAGAGGTGGACATGCTCACCGCCGAGCTTTCCGAATTTGTGGCCGCCTGCCAGAAAAAAGTTGCGCCGAGAGTGACTCCCGCGGAAGCATTGGAAGCTCTGCGCTTGGCCCACAAAATTTCCAAAGCGGGCCTTACTTCCCTGGCCGTATTGCAGAATGCCTGAAATTTTCATCTCCGCCGGCGAGGCTTCCGGCGATTTTCTGGCCGGAGCTTTGGTGGCAGAAATGAAAAAAATCCGCCCCGACGTAAGTTTTTTTGGCCTGGGCGGCCCTGCGCTTCGTTTGGCCGGAGTCGAAACCCTTCAGGATATAAACGAGTTAGGCGTAGTTGGCTTTTGGGAAGTGGCCAAAAAAATCGGCTTTTTCCGCCAGGTATTCTCCAGAATAAAAGAAGAACTGCAAAGAAGAAAACCGGCCTTGGTTTTGCTTGTTGACTATCCGGGGATGAACTTGAGAATTGCCAAACTGGCAAAATCGATGGGAATTAGGGTCGGCTACTTCGTTTCTCCCCAATTTTGGGCCTGGAAGGAAAAACGCATCGAGGCCGTGAAGCGATACGTGGATAAGATGGTGGTGATTTTCCCGTTTGAGGTTGAGTTCTATAAGAAACACGGCATCAATGCCGAATTTTTCGGCCATCCAATTCTCGATTTGGTGAAACCGGAAATGCCAAGGGAGGAATTTTTTCGCCGGTACGGTTTGGATACCCGCCTTCCCTTGGTTTCCTTTTTTCCCGGTTCACGAGAACAGCAGTTGGAAAAGCATCTGCCGTTGGTTTTTAAAACCTCAGCTCGCTTAAAATCAGATGGCCTTCGATTTCAAGCCTGCTGGGGCTTGGCTCCCGGTATTTCCAAGGAGTTGGCGGAAGAAGAATTGGCAAGAGCGGGTGATTTGAAAATCAAAATAATTGAAGGCGAACGATATAGTTTGATGGCGACTTCAGATTTTGCGCTTTCTTCGGTTGGTACGGTCACTTTAGAGCTGGCTTTGCTGCAAACCCCCTTTTTGATTTTTTACAAAACCTCGCCGCTTACCTATTTTCTGGCCCAACGCTGGGTCAAGCTCCCTTATGTGGGGTTGGTCAATCTGGTGGCGGGTGAAAAAATTGTTTCGGAGTTTTTGCAAAGCGAGGCCCGCCCCGAAAAACTGGCCGAAACGGCCTATGTTCACCTGAAGGAGCCGCTTTTGTCCGGCCGCCTGAAAGAAAAATTGGGAAAAGTTCGCCAAAAACTCGGGCAGCCGGGGGCTTTGTCCAAAATTGCCGTCTCTTTTTGTGAACTTGTCTAAATAACTTCTTTTGTTTTTCTTCCTGCCGTGCTATTCGTTTTGTATCGAATCGGATTCTGGCTTCTTTCCCCCTTTTTTCTCTTCTGGTTTTTAGCCGAATCGCTGGTGGAAGGGAGAAAAGTCTGGCAGCGGCTCGGTTTTGGGCTTCCTCAAAGCCAAGGGAAAAAAAGAATTTGGCTGCATGCCTCTTCGGTGGGGGAAGTGAATGTCCTCGCCTTACTCTTACCTCACTTGCAGAAAGCATTTCCGGGAAAAGAAATCATAATTTCTGTTTTCACCACCGCCGGGTACCATAGAGCCTCCATTCTTTTTCAGTCAAATAAAAAGGATGCCAAAATCTTTTATCTGCCGCTCGACTTTGGGGGGTTGATGGAGCGTGCCTTTCGCCGGCTAACTCCTTCGGTTTTAATCATAACCGAAACCGAGTTATGGCCGGAACTTTTGGCTACCGCCGCAAAAAAGAATGTCCCCGTCTTTTTGGCCAATGGTACGCTTTCGGCCAAAAGCGCCGGTCGCTATCGCGCGGTGCGCAGCGTTTTCCGTTCCGGCTTTTTGGCCTTCCGCAAGTTGCTGGTTCAGACCGAGCAGGATAAAACTTCTTTCTCAAACCTCGCCATCCCCGACGAAAAAATCAAAGTAGTAGGCCAGACTAAATATGACCTGCTTTGGGCAACCAATGAAGTCGAGCCGCTTTCCGAGCTCAAAGACTTTTTTTACTGGGTGGCCGGCTCCACCCGCCCGGGCGAGGAGGAAAAAATTTTAGCCGCTCATCGGCAGCTTATTCAAAAGTTTCCTAATCTCAAGTTGCTTTTAGCTCCGCGTCATCTTGAACGATTGGCTGAAATTGAAAGCTTAGTCCAGTCTGTTGGATTCTCTTCCCGGCGCGTAAGCGCAAAGCCGGATTGTCAAATTCCCATTCTGACGTTGGATAAAATGGGAGTTTTGCTTCAGGCCTATGCCGGTGCCCAAGTTGCCTTTGTGGGGGGAACATTAGTTTCGGTTGGCGGGCACAATCTCCTCGAACCCCTCTCGGTCGGTGTGCCCGTAATTTTTGGTCCATCCGTGGAAAATGTAAAAGAAGCGGCGGAGCGGCTGGTTCCAACCGAAATCGCCCGACAAGTTATAACACCGGAGGAGCTGGCAACTGCGGTTTCCTTGTTCTTGGAGAAAAAGACCACCCGGGAGGAAGTTAAAAGAATTGCGCAGGAAGCTTTTGCTTCGTTGGGGGGCGTGTCCAAAAAAACAGCCGCTATCATTAAACAGGAAGTGGGAGATCTTTGATTCCTACCGCCGGACGATAAACCAAACCTTCCAATGCCAAATCTTTTTCCCAACTCGCTCTGGCTTCCCTTTTCCTGGATTTTTCGTTTGGCTGTGGCGGCCAGAAACTTGTTGTATACGTGGAGGCTAATGTCCGTTTACGTTCCACCCGTTCCCGTTATCTCCGTTGGAGGCTTAGAAATCGGCGGAAGCGGCAAAACGCCGGTTTTGCTTAAGTTGGTTAGATACTTTCAAAATAAGGATATCAGAGTGGTTGTCGTTTCAAGCGGGTACGAAAGCAGTGGCAGTGGCGTTCGTAGAATAGAGTCAAACCAGACCGGATGGGTGGAAGTTGGTGATGAGGCGTTTCTGGTCTGGCAAAAGACTCGCGCGCCGGTGGTGGTGGGCAAAAAATGGAAAGCGGCGCAATGGGCCGTTGACCATCTCAAACCCGACCTGATCTTAGCGGACGACGCCTTCCAACACCGAAAACTGGCTCGGACGGTGGACATCGCGGTAACTTCCGATTGGGAATCTTTGCAAAAAGAGAAATTGATTCCGGCTGGAAGATTGCGGGAACCGGTCAAAAATGTGAATCGAGCGCACCTCTGGCTTTTGCGTCAAAATAAAAACCCAAAAGTTCCCTACTCCGTCCCGGCTTTTTCCTTTTCGTACGAGCTTACCCGCGCGTGGATGTGGCCCGACCGTCGGGAATTGGAGCTGGAACAATTGAAAAAGAAAAAGCTGTTTCTTTTCGCCGGGTTGGGAAAGCCGCAAAACTTCGCCAAATCGGCACAGCGATGGGGATTACAAGTCGTTGGAAATTATTTCGTTCCCGACCACCATCCCTATCTGCAGTCGGAAGTTGATTGGTTGGTAGGAGAGGGTTGCAACAGGGAAGCCGATTTCCTCGCCACAACCGAAAAGGATGCCGTTCGGCTGCAGGGGTTGAACTTCCCCGGCTTTTCTCTTGTAGTTTTGGAAATCGAGTGCCGTATCGAAGGAGAAGAGCTTTTTTACCGCAAACTGGAGGACCGTCTTTTTGGGCGCACATTCGTTTGATTTCTTGGTTCTCGGCTCGGGCGTAGCGGGGCTCTCTTTTGCCCTCAAAGTGGTTCCCGCTGGAAAAGTGGCGGTCATCACCAAAAAAAAGCGCAGCGAGTCCAACACCAACTATGCCCAGGGAGGGATTGCCGCCGTTTTCGCCTCCGATGACTCATTTGAAAAACATATTCAAGATACCTTAACCGCCGGTGCCGGATTGTGCAAAGAAGAGGTGGTGCGCAGGATTGTCGAACCCGGACCAGCCCTAATACAGGAATTGGCTCGCTGGGGAGTCCGGTTCTCCTCCGCTGAAGGAAGATTTGAATTGGGACGTGAAGGCGGGCATTCCCGGAAACGAGTCGTTCATGCGGGAGATTTTACAGGGAGAGAGCTCGAGCGAGCTCTGGTTGAAAAAGTTAAGGCGGAAAAAAACATTACCGTTTTCGAAAATCACTTCGCTTTTGAATTGTTGAAAACCGATGGCCGGATTTGGGGAATCTACGCCCTAAATTGTGAAAACAATCAGGTCGATACTTTCCTTGCCCCAATAACTCTGCTGGCGACGGGCGGCTGTGGGCGGCTTTGGAAACATACGACTAATCCCCCAATTGCCACCGGCGACGGGTTGGCACTGGCTTATCGGGCTGGCGCAACTTTAGCCAATCTGGAGTTTATGCAATTTCACCCTACCGCTTTTTACAAGGCTAACGATTCTCCTTTTCTAATTTCGGAAGCAGTACGTGGAGAGGGGGGGATTTTACGCACACGCACCGGCGTTCGTTTTATGGAAACGATGCACCCACTCAAGGAGCTGGCCCCGCGTGACATTGTCGCTCGCGCCATTGATAAAGTTTTGAAAGAGACGGGCGATGAATGCGTTTTCCTCGACCTCACGCACCTGAAAACCGATTTCATTGCCAAGCGCTTCCCCCAGATTTTCGAATTCTGCCGCCAAAGAAAGCTGGATTTAAGCAAGGACTGGATTCCGGTCGTTCCGGCCGCTCATTATATGTGCGGGGGAGTGGTCACGGACGTTTGCGGCCGGACCAATCTGCCGGGTCTTTATGCTGCCGGCGAAGTGGCCTGCACCGGAATGCATGGTGCCAACCGGCTGGCCTCCAATTCTCTTTTGGAGGCTCTGGCGGTGGCCGATTTCGCGTCAAAAACGGTCAAAGATGAGCAAAAACCGAGTTTCATGCCCGATTTTCCTGCTTACACCCACCCGGCACAAAAACCGACGACAGAAAAGATTGTTTTGGCCCACGAACGGGAGGAAATCGCCGGCGTGATGTGGGACTACGTGGGGATTGTGCGTACCGATGAACGCTTGGAACTGGCCCTTCGGCGCCTGTCCTCAGTTGCCGAAGGGGTAAAAAAGTTTTATTATAGCCATCCGTTGAGTTACGATTCGATTGAGTTATTCAACATCGCCTTAGTTTCCCGCTTGGTGGTCTGGTCGGCGCAGCAGCGCAAAGAATCGCGCGGGCTGCATTACAACCTCGATTTCCCACAAACGGATGCCCAAGGGCAGCCGCTGAATACAATAATTTCACCCGGCCTTTTTTAATGACGCATCAAAAAATTGTAATTTTAGACTTCGGCTCCCAATACACCCAGTTGATTGCCCGACGGGTGCGCGAGGCAAAGGTCTTCTGCGAAATTTATCCTTTTGATACTTCCTTTGATGTGCTGACTGCGCCGGAAGTTATCGGAATCGCTCTTTCCGGCGGCCCCTCTTCCGTTTTGGACGCCAACGCTCCAACCGTCCCGAAAGAAATTTTTGCTTTGGGAAAACCGGTTTTGGGGGTTTGCTACGGCTTGCAATTGATGGCGCATCTTTTAGGCGGCAAAGTCATACGCTCAACCCATCGCGAGTACGGTCCGGCTGAATTTAAGCTGGTTAAATCGAATTTGCTATTTAAAGGAGTCAAGGCCCGCTCCCGGGTTTGGATGAGCCACGGCGACACGGTTAAAAAAATGCCCAAAGATTTTATATTGAACGGCCGAACCCGGTCGGTTAAAATTGCCGCCTTTGCCAACCAGGCCAAAAAACTTTTCGGTGTACAGTTCCATCCGGAAGTGATGCACACCGAAGAAGGTCGAAAAATCCTGGCCAATTTTCTTTCGATTTGCGGCGCCCGCGGAGATTGGAGTATGGCTTCTTTCATAAAAACAGAAACGGAAGCCATCCGCCAAAAGGTGGGCTCATCGAAAGTACTTTGCGCCGTCTCCGGCGGGGTCGATTCGACCGTTGCCGCCATTTTGGTGCACCAAGCCATCGGCGACAAGCTCCACTCTGTCTTTGTTGACCACGGGTTTTTGCGCTTGAACGAAGCCGAAGAAGTAAAAAAGCTGCTCCCGCGCTTCAAAATATCGTTCACTGCGGTTGATGCTCGGCAGCGTTTTCTTGAAAAACTGCGCGGCGTGACCGACCCCGAACAAAAGCGCAAAATCATCGGGCATACTTTTATAGAAGTGTTCGAGGAAGAAGCTCAAAAGAAAGGGCCCTTCGAGTTTTTGGCCCAGGGGACTTTATACCCCGATTGGATTGAAAGCCGCTCCTTCAAGGGCCCCTCGGCCACCATCAAGACCCACCACAACGTGGGCGGCCTGCCGGAAAATCTGCGCTTTAAGCTGATTGAGCCGTTAAAAGAGCTGTTCAAAGATGAAGTGCGCAAACTGGGCTTGGCGCTAAAAATTCCAAAGGAAAATATTTTTCGCCACCCTTTCCCCGGTCCGGGGTTAGCGGTGCGCATCATCGGCGAAGTTAATGAAGAGCGGATTATCAAACTGCAGAAAGCGGACGCCATCTTCATCGAAGAAATGAAAAAGTGGAAGCTGTACGGCCAAAGCTGGCAGGCCTTTGCGGTTCTTTTGCCTATATCCACCGTTGGCGTTATGGGGGATGAGCGCACCTATGAAAACGTGATTGCCCTGCGGGCGGTGGACTCCACGGATGGGATGACGGCGGATTGGTCGCGCCTGCCGGAAGATTTTTTGGCGCACGTTTCCAACCGAATCGTCAACGAAGTCAAAGGAATCAACCGGGTGGTGTACGATATTTCCTCCAAACCACCCGCCACGATTGAGTGGGAATGATATGCAGAAATTTATCGACTTATCCGGACAAGTAGCCATCGTCACCGGCGGTTCGCGCGGAATAGGCCGGGCCTCCGCCCTCCTTTTTGCCCGTGCCGGGGCGGATGTTGCCTTCAGCTTCATCAAGGATGAAAAAGCGGCGGTCCAAACCTTGCAAAAAATAGAAAAAACAGGACAAAAAGGGCTTGCCATCCGTGCCGACGTTTCCAAATTTAGCCAGGTAAAAAAGATGGTGGCCACCACGGTCAAAAAGTTTGGACGTATAGACATTCTGGTCACCAATGCCGGCATCTGGGAGGAGGCTGCCATCGAAAAAATGACGCCCGAAAAGTTAGCCAAAACCGTCAAAACCAACCTCTACGGCACTTTTTACGCCATAACCCTTTCTGTTCCATATATGAAAAGGCAGAAATCGGGCAACATTATAACCGTTTCCTCGACGGCGGGGCAAAGGGGAGAAGCTTTTCACTCCCACTATGCCGCTACCAAAGGGGCCGTTATCAGTTTGACCAAGTCTTTGGCACCGGAGCTGGCGCCCTTTAACATTCGGGTCAATTGTGTAGCTCCCGGATGGGTGGATACCGATATGAGCCATTCCGCTCTAATTGGCAAAGAGCGCCAGAAAATTCTTTCCACTATTCCGCTTGCCCGGGCGGCAACGGCGGAAGAGATGGCCGGAGCCATCCTTTTTCTGGCTTCCGGCCTCTCGACTTTTATTACCGGGGAAATTCTAAACGTTAACGGCGGTGCGGTCTTAATTGGCTAAGAAAAATTTTTTCCAAAAAATCACTATTCAGCTTGACAGTTTTTTCATTTTAGCTTTATCTTCCCTCCGTTTATGGGAAAGGATTCCTTTTCTGGAGGCGGGCTCTACTCACTGCCCTGCAAAAATTTCTGGCTGGAGGCTCTATGAGCAAAAAATCTGTTTTGAAAACTTTTACTGGCCGCGCGTTTCTGGCCTATTTTGCGGCCGTTTCGGTTCTAACGTTATATCCATCCCACCCGGCTTTGGCGCAGGGTAACACCCTGGAGCAAGCGCAGAATGCTTACTTTGATGCCAAGTTTGACGACTGTGTAGCAATCCTTGCTCCCCTGGTAACCGCCGGGGACTTAAGGGATGTCCAATTGGACACGGCCTTGAGCTATCTGGGAGCGGCCTATCAGCAGAAAGGGGACGCCGCCCGTGCCAAGGAGGCCTTTCGCGATTTGGTGGTTTTTGACAACAACGCCCAGATTGATGAGCGCTTCTTTCCCGCGGATGCGGTTGCTTTATTTCAGGAGGCCAAAAGAGATTATCTGGCCGGTTTGGACAAGGTTGGATTTTTCAAAATCAGCGGCCAGGGTCTGGATGCTTTGGTTTTGATTGACAGCAAACGCCGCCGCAATACGGAAGAGCCTATTAAGGTGGCGGTCGGCAAACATCGTTTGGAATTTCGCAAAACCGGCCAAACCCCCTTCGTCAAGGAATCGGAAGTAAAGCGGGAAGGGGAAACGGTTGAAATCAAGATTGAAGGCAAGGACTGGCAAGGGGCGGTTCTGGCTTTGGGCTCGTTGATAATGGTTCTGGAGCCGTTGGACGCCTTGGTGGAAATCGACGGCCGCGCGGTCACCTTGGTCGAAGGAAAAACCGAGTTGGTTCCGGGAAAGCATGTTTATCGGGCATTGAGGGAGGGGTACTCGGAAAAGACCGGAAACTTTGAGATAAAGACGGGCAAAACCACTACGGTTTCGGCCAAGTTGAAAGCGGGTCCGGGCGCCGCGCCGGCGGTTTCGGCCGGCGAAGAAAAGAAGGGTTCATCCAAAAAATGGCTCTTTATCGGCGGAGGAGCGGCCCTGGTGGCGGTTGTTGTGGCCGTAGCCGCTGGTGGCGGCGGCGGTGGTGGTGTTGAACCAGCTACCCCTTTGCCTCTTCCGCCGCTACCCCCTCCATCCAAACCGACTCCGGGAGGAAGGAGATAGGATGGAAAAGCTTTTAAAGAAAAGGAAGGAAAATGTGAAAAACTTTAAATTCAACTTACAAGGAGGAGATATGCGGAAGCAGGTATTTGGCACTATTCTTTTCGTTTTTGTTTTGATGTCCGCCGGTTTGGCGCTGGCCCAGTCGACTATTCCGTACGAAGGGCGGTTGACCGCTCCTGCCGGCACCCGCTTGGGGCAGGATACGGCGACCATAAGGTTTTCAATCTGGGATGACCCGAATATAGGGACCGAACGTTGGTCGGAAGTACAGGATACCGTCCGTCTGGACAACGGCGTTTTTAATGTTCAACTCGGCAGTGTTGCCGGTTCTCCAGCCTATCTTTTTACAGGTTCTCTGCTTTATTTACAAATTGAGATAGGAGGTGAGGTATTAAGACCCCGCCAGACGATTTCTGCCGTTCCCTATGCAATCCAGGCGTTGAATGGGCCGGGGATTGCTCGCGAATATAATCCCACTATTCTTGAACCATTAGGAGGGACGGTCGCTTACGATACTCTGACTATTACTGTACCTACAAGTGGTTTTATCGTCCTGCAGGCCCACGCCCTTTTCTTTATTGATCACACAGCTGGAGCGGATGATTTAGTTAGGTTGTCTATTTCAAGATTCCCTGCTACAATCGACTTTGACAATGCAGCACTTTGGCGTGTTAATCCTAATAATCCAACCAACCTCGGTAGCAACGAGGGTCTTACGCAAAACTGTACAAAAGTAGAAGCCGTGTCGGCTGGAACTCATACTTATTATCTTAACGCGGATAGGTTCAGCGGAACGAGCCAAATTTGGCGTTGGAGTCTGACTGCCATGTTCTTCCCCAACGCTTATGGCACGGTAATCAGCACCGTGAGTTCGCCGCCGGGTTTCTTCGACCCAAACTCCGATAACGGGGTAGGACCAAAAAAGGAAGAAAAATAGTCGGAGAGAATGAAGTTCAAAGTTGATGAGGGATTGGATCAACTAACCTTTGAAGCTAAGCCTTTGAACCCTTATCCATGGCTTAGCTAAAGGAGCAAAACGATGAATCGAAAACTTAAAATTGTTTTTGGGGTAGCTAGCTCCCTGATAATGCTTACCAGTATCAATCTGCAGGCGCAATCAAGCGCCAGCTTTGCCATCAAGGGGAGTGCTTTCGTGAACAGCGGGGGAGCGAGCAGTTCTCCCAATTTTGCTCTTCAGAGCGCAATGGGACAAGGGGGTATTTTGGGGACGGCCTCCAGCGCGAGCTTTGCTCTTGGAGCGGGCTTTCTGCGCACTTTTCCCCGTTTCCCAAAAATTAACCGGCTGGCCATACCAACGCCACCACAGAACACGGCTACGCTGGTGCGGGTACTCATCACCGACCCGCAACGGATGCCTCTGGCCGCCACCCTCTATTACAGAAAAAAAGGAGAGACCCCTTACGCGGCTTTGGCGATGGCCAAATCGGCCGTTGGAGATACTTTTCGCATCAGCATACCTTTTGGAGACGTGACCATGCAGGGATTGGAATTTTATGTTCACGCCACGAACGGTTTTGCGCCGGAAACGTCACCCTTTGAGGGAGCCGACAATGCAGCCGATTTGCAGGTTTCGGTTCTTGCCGGTCCACCCACGCCCACACCCGATGGGGTATATCAGATAGTTTCGTTTCCGTTCGACGTCCAGCCGGGGAGCCCTGCCAATCAAATCGCCGCCGATGACTTCAGCTTGACCGATCCCAAGGTAGCACGACTATTCTGGTGGGACCCAACTTTGAAGGATGCCACCTTAACCGGGTATAAAGAATTTCCCAATACACCCGATTTCGTTCCCGGACGGTCGATGTTTTTGGCCACACGGGGGTCAAAAAATTATGACGGGTCGGGTTTTTCCACTCTTCAGGACACGACCATCTATAGACTTCTGCCCGGACCGGCGGGAGATACAATCGGAATCGATTACGTTAAATTGGTCATTGATTCCGGCTGGAATATGATAGCCACCCCGTTTTCCTACACCGTAAATATTGAATCGGTGGACGTAATTGTTGCTGGCGACCCCACCCTGTACGAACAAGGGGACGCCGAGCGCATCAGTCGAATTGGAAGTAAAGCATTACGAAGGTTAGTCCCTTCCGGACCCGACCAATATGGATACCTTCCCGATTCCCTCTTAAAGCCGTGGAGGGGGTATTTCCTAAATAATATGAAGAAGGAAAGGGTCACCCTGCTTTTCCCAATCCAAAACGATGGACTCCCCTCCACCGTTTCAGAATCTCCAAAAGACTATGGTTTGTCTTTGGATTGGAAAATCAGCATAACCGCCAAAAGTGAAAGCCGAGCTACGTTTCCGACCATTCTGGGAACAGCCAAGGAAGCCCAAAAAGACGTTGACCGTATGGACTTGGAGGTTCCTCCAACGCTTCCGGGAGAACTGCGGGTCGTTTTCCGTCACGGCAAGGAATTTGGCGCTGCCGGAGATTACGTCTCCGATATCCGTCCCCCGCTTAGCAACGACCGCGAAACTTGGGATTTTGCGGTTTGGCCCGGACAAACGCGTGCCATTGAACTGAATTTTGATGGGCTGGCGGAAGCGCCTTCAGATTATGACGTAATTTTAACCGATAAAGAAGGCCACGCCAGTCAGAATTTGCGGATTGAACCGGTTTACCGCTTCATCACTTCTGTCGAGCGGCATTTCACTTTGACGGTAATGCCGAAAAGTTCGGCGGGCACCGTTTTGATGCCGACCCGCTACGAATTGTATCAAAACCTCCCCAATCCGTTTAACCCGAAAACGCTGATTAAGTATGATTTGCCTGAAGCGGCTGATGTCCGGCTGGAGGTGTTTAATATCTTGGGGCAGAAAGTGGCAACCCTGGTTAATCAATATGAGGCCGCCGGCCCAAAGTCCGTGCTTTGGGGTGGAACGGATGAAAAGGGCGCCGGGGTAGCTTCCGGCATTTACTTTTACAAACTTTCGACCAAAGAGTTTTCTTCTGCCAAGAGAATGTTGTTCTTGAAGTAGGCCGGGAAGCGGAATTAGCAAGGCGCTCGCCAGAGGCGAGCGCCTTTTGTTTGTGTTAGATTTGCGGCTGTTGCATAATTTGCCGTGATTCCGTAAATTTTATTTACCTTCTTATAGCCGAGGGGGCTAAAGGAGGGGGTTGGTTGCCGTAAGAATTTGGAGCAAGTATGCAAGTTCAAAAACCGAGATGGTTTTGGTTTATTTTAATTGCCGGGATATTTTCGATAATCCCCTCGGTTGCTTTCGGTTTTGGTGATACGGTAAAGGTTTCTTCCGGAATATACCCACGCAACAAGATTATACTCATTACGATTTCGATTTCCAATTCGGACACGCTGCAGGCCATTTCCCTGCCGCTCATAATTCGTTCGACAACCGGCGAGGCCTGGGGTAGAGTCATTGCTCCATACGATTCTTCCGTCCGCTTCATCGGTCCGATTGCCACCCCAGACACTTTGGGGAACAGGCGCATCAATACGGAGGGCGTGGATGAGGTGAGCGAGGATTCGATTTTGATTGGAATCTTGACCGCCTTGCCTCCGGAGGATTGGCTTTTGCCCGGCCCTATGCGTCCAATTTTGACTCTCTCTCTGCACACTGATTTTCCATACGGCACTTTCGAAATCGACAGCGGAAAAATTTTGGACAGCCGATTATTTTTCGTAAATGCTCAAATTCAAAAGATATTCCCAGCTTTTATAAAAGGGATGGAAACAGTTCAAGCGTTAAAGGGGGATTTGAATGGAGACGGGGAGCTCACCGCCGCCGATATTGTTCTAATTCTTAATCTCGTTTTTCTGGGCATATTGCCGCCGGAAGACCCAGCTCTGGCGGATATGAACTGCGACCACCAGCTTGGCCCTCCTGACGTGGTAATTTTGCTAAATCTGGTGTTTTTGGGCATTCCGCCGCCTTGCTGATTTTGTGATTTGTTGACGTCAAAACCTTGAAATAGTATTTTTGCCCTGTGTATAAACCCGTAAAAGTTTTTCTTTTTCTGCTTTCCCCTTTTCAATTTGCTTTTTCTCAACCGCCTTATCCGGCTGATTCCACTCTTTTTTTGCCGGAGGTGGAGGCTTTGGTGAATCCAAAAGTGGAGGTGGTTGAAGGGAAACCGGCCAAGACGTTGGACAAAAAAGAGCAGGAATTGGTCAAATTTTTGGATGGCCAGAAAGAGGAAATGGTTGCTCTTTTGAAGAATATTGTAGAAATCAATTCCGGAAGCCGGAATGCGCCGGGCATCGACAGCGTCGGCGGAATTTTATCGGGCCGGCTAACCAAATTGGGTTTCAAAGAGGAGTTCATTTCAGCCAAAGCCGATACAGTTGAAATTGCTGGCGAAAGGAAGATTCGGACTTCCGGCCCGCATCGGATTTTGAGAAAGGCCGGAAAAGGGAAAAAAATACTTCTGATGGGACATTTGGATACGGTTTTTGAGCCGGTAAGTGACTTTTTAAAATTCTCACGATTTTCAGAAACCTCCCGCGACTCCACTGTTGGTCCCGGCGTGGCGGATATGAAGGGTGGGTTGGTGGTCATTGTTTTCACATTGGAAGCCTTGAACCAAACCGGGCTTTTGAAGGATAAAGACATAACCGTCTTTTTCAACGGCGACGAAGAAACCGGGTCGAAGACTTCCAAGCAAAGAATTTTTGAAGAGGCGAAGAAGGCCGATTATTGCCTGAACTTCGAAGAGGGACGGGATGTTCCATATGGCGGCATCGTGGTGGCACGTAAGGGAACGGCAGGGGCAACCATAACTTGCTATGGCCGGGCGGCTCACGCCGGAAACCAACATTATTTGGGGATTAATGCACTGGTGGAACTTTCACAAAAGCTCGTGGAGCTAAGCAAGCTCTCCGATTACAAACGCGGCATTACGGTCAGCCCTGGAGTCATTGACTTGGGGCCATTTGCAAAGTCCAACCGGGTGCCTGACTTTGCCCGAGCTGAAGTCGATTTTCGCTATTTGGACCCGGCAGATACCAGTTATTTGCGCTCAAGGGTCGAGGAAATTTGCCAAAAGGTTTATTTGCGCAATCCCTGGACGGGGGAAGCTGCTCAAACGGAACTGAATTTCGAATTCAACTTCCCGCCGATGCAACCGGATACGGCCCGTTACCGCTGGGCGGGAGAGGTTCTATCTTTAGCCCGCTTACTTAACGTTCCAGCAGGGGTTAAAGGTTCTGCCGGAGGAGCGGACGCTTCCATTGCTGCTTTAGCAGGCTGTTTGACGCTGGATGCTATGGGCCCGGTTGGCGGGGCTACTCATACCACGGATGAATGGGTGCATTTGAATACGTTGACTGACCGCGCCAAGCTGACGGCTTTGATTTTGAGTAGAATATGGAAGAATTGAATTAGAGCTTTTGGTAGTGGAGGTTTTCAGACCTCCAACAAAACAATGGAAACCTAAAGGTTTCCGCTACTCCAAAAAAATAAAAAACAAAACCCCAGTCATTCTGAGCGTTTACCCCGAGCAGCGTCGAGGGGAAGCGAAGAATCTGGGTTGGAGGGGGTGGTTTTTCTTCGCCTGAACCACCTCAAAAACCGTCTTTCTTTTTTGGGGTTTTCTTCTTTCTCCAACGCCTCTCGGTCAAAGCGTTCAATGCGCACCAAAAGTTCCTCCACGTTGCGGCGGTCTTCCATCATTATCCGAATTTCGTCATACTCGGCGATGTTGAAAACCGCCTTGACCATCGGCTCGAAGAAAACCATCGTCTGGCTGCCGATGTAGGAAAGCGGTTTGGCCGTTTCCAGAAACATAATCGCCGGCACGGTCATCCGGTAGCCGACCACTTTTTGCGCCAGCTTGTCCAAAAGCTGCGACTGCTTTTCGGTCAGCTTCGGTTTTTCTCCTTCGGGGTGGAGAGCGAAGGCGTCTTTAAGAGACATTGGCTCCTCGTTTGGCTAAGGCATTTAGTATGAATCGGTCGACCTCGGCTTTATTTCCGTCATAGCGCACAAAAACTCCCCGATAATGTTCCAAGAAACCTTTGCGGGCAAAAGGGGACAAAAAGATGCCATTGTTTTCCTGAACGGCGCGGGCAAAATTTTCCCATCTTTTCACCTGCTTGGCGCCCAAAAATTCCACCGTTAATGTCTCTTCCGTCAAAGTGTAGGTGGTAGGAAAAAAGAAAACCCCCAGCGAAGCTGTTAAAATTATGGCCGCAAGCAACGCAAATATCGACATTTGCGTGTACCACCAGACAAATAACCCAAATAGAAATATAACCATAACCGCTAGGGTCGCCTTGGCTTTACTTTTAGAAGCCGGATGGCAGCGCCAGGAAAGCATAAAAAAAGATTACTGCGGCTCGGTGCGGTATCGTTCTTCTCTAACTTCTTTCAAAGCTTTCAGAAAATCATCGGGCGAGATGATTTTTTTATCAATCAGGACCTTGACCAACGCCTCCTGCGCCATATTGACCGAAAGCGCCAACTCTTCATAGGAAACTTCGCGAATCTGGTCGCCGATTACCAGCTTGATGGCAGGCTTTTTCTTTTCATCCGCCATTGCCGGCGCCCTTCTTTAATGCCTCGTTCAAACTTCCGGTCCGATAGCCAACCAAATCTAAGGTGACATAGAGAAAGCCAATTTCTCGCAATCGATTTTGAATAAGGGAACGTAAGTCAAAATCGGAAAATCGACTCCATTCTTCCGGTTCGACTTCAATGCGCGCGATTTTTTCATGGTGGCGGACGCGAACCTGCCGGAATCCGAGTTCGTGCAAAAACTTTTCCGCCAGTGCCACTTGGGTGAGTTTCTCAACGGTAACTTCCTGCCCATAAGGAATCCGCGAAGACAAACAGGCCATCTGCGGTTTGTCCCAAAAACTCAAATTATGCGCCTTAGCAATTTCACGTATCTCCGGTTTGGTAAGGCCGGCTTCAAAAAGCGGGCTTTCAATATTCCATTTTTCGCCTGCTTTTCTGCCGGGGCGAAAATCACCAACATCGGAGGCATTAAAACCGTCTAAAATGTGCAGTATCGAATGTGTCTGCGCCAATTCGGTAAGCTTGGAATACAACTCATCCTTGCAGAAGAAGCAGCGGGAAGGCTGGTTGGCGCGGTATCCTTCGATTTCCAGCTCTTTGGTTTCAATAACCCAGTGATTTTCTATGCCGAAACTTTGGGCCAGCTCTTTGGCTTCCTGCAATTCCTCCGGTGCCAAGCTGGCGGACTGGGCGGTCACGGCAAAAACATCTTTTTTGGGCAAAACCTGTGAGGCCGTCCATAATACAAAAGCGGAATCCACCCCGCCGGAAAAAGCGACCAACACTCGCCGGCAGCTTTGCAGATTTTCTTTAAGTGCATCGAACTTTACGGCCGTATTCATCGACAAAAAGATAATACATCGAAAAGCCAAAAGACAGCCTTATTGGTCGCCTAAGGGGCAATTCAATTGACTTCCCCTGCGGCATTCTCGATATTTTGGCCGTGTGCCCAGGTTTAAAATGGTGATTGAATACGATGGGACGGATTTTGCCGGCTGGCAGCTGCAGCCTGGTCTGCGCACCGTTCAGGGGGAAATCGAGACGGCCTTGCGAACCATTCTTCAAGAGGAAATCCGGGTAACCGGCGCCGGACGCACCGACGCCGGAGTGCATGCCGAAGGGCAGGTGGCGCATTTCGACGCGTCTAAAATTCCCAGCGGAATCAACTGGTACAAAGCTCTCAATACCGTTTTGCCCAAAGACATGGTGGTGCGGGAGGTCTCCCAAGCGCACGCTGACTTTAACGCCCGTCATTCCGCCAAAAGTAGGTCTTACCAATATCGGATTCATCTTGGTAATACTGCTTTGGAACGTTGGTACTCTTGGCCGGTTTATTCTGAATTGGATTTCAACCTATTGCAGGATTGTTCAGAGTTATTGCCCGGCCGGCATGATTTTTCCGCGTTTTGTTCCAACGAAGAACGGGACCAGCGCGAATCGATAGTTTTCGAAGCTGGCTGGGAAAAAGAGGGGAATTTTCTTTTCTTTGACATCACCGCCAGCCGTTTTTTGCGGGGAATGGTGCGGATGCTGGTCGGCAGTATGGTAGAGGTCGCGCGGGGTTTTATGCCAATGGATATTTTTCGTGAGCTTTTGCACAATCCGGCTGGTAAAAAAGGTGGGCCTTTGGCGCCTCCGTTAGGGCTTTTTTTAACGCGGATTGGGTATTAACTTCGGTTTAGAGGAGAAAATATGAAACTATTTTTGGATACCGCAAACTTAGAAGAAATCAAAGTCATAAACGACCTGGGTGTTTTGGACGGCGTCACAACCAATCCCTCGCTGGTCGCCAAGGAGAAATCCAACTTCCGCGAAATTTTGAAGGAAATCTGTGCAATGGTCAAAGGGCCGGTTTCCGCCGAGGTGGTAGCCACCGATTACGAAGGAATGATAAAGGAAGGAACCGAGCTGGCCAAAGTGGCCGATAACATTGTGGTCAAAGTTCCGTTGATTAAGGAAGGGGTTAAAGCGGTCGGTAAGTTCACGTCTGTGGGAATCAAGACCAACGTAACTTTGATTTTCTCCCCGTTGCAGGCACTTTTGGCTGCCAAGGCCGGCGCCGCCTACGTTTCCCCCTTCATAGGGCGGCTGGATGACGTTTCGCACGAAGGGATGCAGCTGGTGGAAGAGATTATCATCATTTTCGACCAGTATGAATTCAAGACCGAAGTTTTAGTCGCCTCCATTCGCCATCCCTTGCACCTGGTCGATTCGGCCCTGCTTGGAGCGGATGTGGCCACGATGCCCTTCAAAGTCTTTGACCAGATTTTCCGCCATCCTTTGACCGACGTCGGTTTAAAGACCTTTTTGTCCGACTGGGAAAAAGGAAAAAAGCAGATTTGAAATGGCCAAGGATGGCTGGCCCTTTGTTCTTCCCTTTGCCGTTTTAACCTTTTTGGCGCTTGTCGCCGCCTTCCGCAGCGGCAAACCCTTACTTTGGATGTTCGCGGCTCTGCTTTTTCTCTTGGCTCTTTTTTTGGGCTACTTCTTTCGCGATCCGGAAAGGCAAATTCCAACCGGAGAAAATCTGATTGTTTCCCCTGCCGATGGCAAAGTCATCTCGGTTGAAAAAGTTCTTGAGCCGCTATTCCTAAAGAGCCAATCACAAAAAATCTCCATCTTTCTCTCCCCGTTGGATGTACATATAAACCGCATTCCTGCTTCCGGCAAAATTGAGTATCTCTCCTATTTCCCGGGAAAGTTTCTGGCGGCTTTTAAGGACAAAGCTTCGACCGACAACGAGCAAACGGCCATCGGAATTTTGTCCCCTTATGGAAAAGTTTTGTTCAAGCAGATTGCCGGCGTTCTGGCGCGGCGGATTGTTTGCCGGTTGAAACTGGGACAGGAAGTTAAAGCTGGAGAAAGATTCGGAATGATTCGTTTTGGCTCGCGGGTTGACGTTCTCCTGCCGGAAGGGGTGGAGTTGAAAGTTCAAATAGGCGATAAAGTAGTGGGGGGAGAAACTATAGTGGCAATTGCAAAAACGTTAGCTCCAACCATCGAGACAGAAGCGCAAATGGAGATGAAAAAGTAAGTGCCCAATATCCGCCCGATATTTCCCGGGGTTTTTACGATGGGAAATCTGCTTTTTGGTTTTCTGGCCGTTTTATCCGCTTTTGACGGCGAAGCCCTGCATGCCGCCTGGTTTGTTTTAGTGGCCGCTTTTTTAGACGGGCTGGACGGAACCGTTGCCCGAATCTCCAAGGCCTCCACCAAAATTGGCATTGAGCTGGACTCGCTGGCCGACTTGATGTCCTTCGGTTTAGCCCCCGCTTTAATTTTCTATTCCTTCAAGCTTTTCGAGTTCGGCAAATGGGGGTTTGTTATCGGCTTCATTTATGTGATGTGCGGCGCTTTTCGGCTGGCGCGCTTTAACGTGCAGGTGAAATCGGAAGAAAAACGCCACTTCGTCGGATTGCCGATTCCGATGGCTGGCTCCACTTTGGCCGCCTACACTATTTTTACCTACCAAATTTGGGGGGAAATGCGCTCCAATGAACTGGTAATTACGATGATGGTGGTGTTTTCGGCCTTGATGGTTTCCACCGTGGAATACGAAGGCAAGCCGCGCGGCTTCCGCACCTTTGGCGACCGGGTAAAATGGCTGGCTATTTTTGTTTGCTCCATTCTGGTCATCGTCGAGCCACGTTTGACCATTTTTCCCATCTGTGCCGGTTATATCGTTTTTGGCATCGGTCGGGAAATTTATCGGCTTTTCCAATCCGGCAAAGTCGCCCGCATAGCCCAAAAAGAAATAAGGTTTCGCTCGCGCATCAAAGACGAATGGAAACCGCCGGATTTGAAGTTTAAAGAATGAAGTAGCGAATTCTCATTTCTTTACAGAATAAATCTGCTTCCAACCTTTATTGCCATTCCAGCGCTCGTGAACGATTTCGTCTTTCTTCCCCAGCAGGCAGTGGCAACCCTCGAATTTGAGGCCGATTGCTTTCCATAGCGACATATCTTCCTTGCAAAGCGCAACGCCTATTCTCTTTCTATCTAAACGGCTCACGGCAAACTTGAACAATTTCACCTGCGTTTCGAATGGGAGCCGATATTTGAAGCCGCTGGGGTCTTTTTCGGAAAGCTTGTCGAATATGGAAGCATCTCGGCCGTTCCGGGCGGTATGAGCTTGCAGGGTGTTGGAAGCCCGTAACGCCCCGATTGTTACCATTTCCGGTTCAATAGCGTTAATCTGGTCGATGGCCCAGGCGTAGCCGGATTCCCATCCATCATACGAAACCATTGGATCCAGCCGAAAACGTACCGGCCAGCCCAATTCTTTCATTTCCCTTGCCGCTTGAAAACGCTTGGAGGGAGGCGGTGTCCCAATTTCCCACTTTTTACCTACTTCCTCTGAATTTACCGACCACGAGAAAACCACTCTATCGGTGGGCGGGAGTTTTTTGGCAAACTGCGTCATTACCGACTTAGTAAGAAAAATCAGCCGGTGGCGCTTTTGTTGCGCAAAAAGTGGTATGAGCATCTCGGTAATGGATTGACCGGCATATTTTTTATAGACCCCATCGAATACCAGCCCATCTTGCAGTTCACCAATTAAAAGCATTCTCGGGGTCGGCCACTCCAGCCATTTTTCCACCTCTTCAATCATCTGCTTCCAGTTGGAAAAAATCGTCCCCATCAAGTTGTAATGCCCAAAAACGAAAGAGGGAACCGCCTGCAAAAAGCAATAGGAGCAGCGATACACGCACCCCGCCGCCACCACCAGTTCCCAAAATTTGAAGCAAATAATCCCGGAATCCTCATCCGGCCCGGTGTACTGCTTTATGAAAGTGCCGCGGTGAAGGGTGGGTATATTTTGAAAACCACTTCCGTTTGGCGGAGAAATTCTACGGGTTTTCATATCTATGCTGAAGAATATATACTTAATCGTCTCTTTTAAGTCCATCCGCTCCCGCTTAAAGAACGAATGGAAACTGCCCGATTTGAAGTTTAAAGAGTAATTCAGATTTCAGATTATTCTGAAGTTTTCAAGTCTTTCCTCCTTGAAATCTGAAGCCGCCTCAAGAAAAATCTCCCACGGAAATTTTTCGTAGTCAAAGCGACTCCGAATCTCAGGCGAAATAAAAACACCAATTATTAACTTCCTGTCGGGAAAGAATAAATAAAACAAACGATGTTTTGAAGGGCCGCCAACCCACATTTTGTAGATTTTTCCCTGTAGTTCGGCCGGAACTCCCCTCATCCATTGCCCTGCTGTCGTGGGATCAGATTTAACTTTTTGTATAGCTGTGTCGAGCGCTTTTTTTATTTTTGGGTTCGCCTCAACAAGCCGGTTATAATAATGATCAAAAATATGGTGGGCTAAAAACCTGTACGATTCAGGCAATTTCCTTCCACTGGGATGTGTCTATTTTGCCAGTTTCAATTCCCTTTACCAATTCTGAAATTGCACCCACAAAACGGGGATTGAGGCTTAGCTCTAACTCTTCGCAATCTTCTTCGTTGACACCGGGCACTGGAATTTTTTCGGGAAGATTAGTGATAAATAAAATGTCTCCAAAACCAGATTGATTTTCCGCAAGATCAATATAAGCTCTTTTTAAAAGCTCCTGGTCGGGCAAATAGCCTATTTCATTAAGGGTTTTGTCTATTTCTTGACGTTCTGAACCTAAGATACCGTCAAGAAACGATTGATAGTATTTCAGAGAATCTTTATAACGAAGCGTGTACTTGTGTCCTGACGCGCTACTGTCAAGAGGTTGCCGGGAAATCAGCTGAAGCGAAATGAGCTCCATAATAACCTCGTCTACGTCTTCGCTGTACTGACCATACGTCCAGTGTTTGTATCCAAAAGGCTTTTTCATTAATTTTTTTGAAACAAAATACACATCTTTTTGAATTCTTTTTCTACCGAAGATTCCATCCTTCAAAAGGCCAATTATATACAACAACAAAAGCCGCCGATAAGTGGCGGAGGTTATAGAACCATTTTGTCCGTTTTTCGAGTTCATAGTTTTCACCTTATTATACCCTTTGAAAGCACCTCACGCAATCTCATATCAATTGTCGACTGAATGGGCGCTTAAACTTACCTCTAAAACTTCCTCCACTGCCAAACCACCTTGCCGAGGATGACCCCGTCTTTTTTGGGGACCAAGAGCGGGCCGTGGCTGTTTTCCCAGTCGGGATTGACTCCTCTTAAATGAAAGTGGTTCGGCTTGTTTTTTAGCTGTTTGACCGTCACTTCGCCTTCTCCCAGCCGGCAGGCGACGTAGGCCCCTTCCAAAAGGGTTGGGAAGTTTTGCGAAAAATCGATAGCCACCACGTCGCCGGAGGAAAAGACCGGCTCCATTGAGTCGCCAATAACCTTGATGCAATAGCAGTTCTCCTCGTTGGGCAGCTGGTCTTTCGGCACGACCAAAAAGGATTCAATATCCAGTTCGTTTATCTCCCGGCCAGTGCCCAAGGAAGCGGCATCGGCAAAGAGGGGCAGGGTCGCCAGGAACTTGGACTTGAAGTTGTGCGCTCCCCGCTCCGGCGGGACAATGTTCAAAACCACCGGTGGGCGCAGGGTGGAATCATCCGCAAAGAATCGGGAGGGTTCCACCCCAATCCCTTTGGCGATTTTTAGAAGTGTATCCGCCCGGGGGTCGGTTTGCCCTTCTTCAATTCTTTTTAAAGCCGAATACTGCATCCCGGTCCTGCGCGAAAGCTGATATAAAGTTACCCCTTTGGCCGTACGCAGCGCTTTTATTCTTTCACCTATCTCCAACTCAATCATCTCCTTTCAGCCTTTTTTGGCTACCATATTATACGCAAACGTTATTAAAAAGCAAGAAGAAAATAAAAATATTAAAAAAATACTTGCTTTTTAATATCATAAATAGTATAGTATTGTATAATAATACCATATAAGCTTTTTAGCTTATATTTAAGGTGTTGTTGGAAAGTAGGTTATATGCGCAGATTGGGACTTCTGGATAAGCTAAACATTCTGGCCGACACGGCCAATCCATCCGATGTGGATGGCTCCGGGCCTTCTATAAACAGTCGAAGCCCTTCTACCCTTTGTGGTGGGAACGTCCAAAATGGGGTGCCCTCGACCGCTGCCCCGGCGGGGGTCGAAAAGGGGGCCAAAAAAATTGAAGTCCCAGGAATTATGCAACTGGCGGGAGCGGGCGGAAGAACTTTCAAGCTGATGCGGGTGATGCAGACCAACGCCTGCAGCTTGAAGTGCCGCTACTGCGCCACCCGCTGCGGCCGCAAGCTGCGTCGGGCGATCTTCCAGCCGGAAGAGCTGGCTTCCACTTTCCACACCGCTTACAAGCATGGCTGGGCTAACGGGCTGTTTTTAACCTCCGGCATACCGGGTTCGCCGGTTTCGATGATGGACAAGCTTTTGGCGACGCTGGAAATTTTGCGCAAGCATTACCACTACCCCGGTTACATCCATTTGAAAATTTTGCCGGGCGCCGAGCCGGAGCAGATTGTTCAAGCGGCCCGTTTGGCCTCCCGGATTTCGCTCAACTGCGAAGCGCCGACCGATTCCGCCCTGGCCGAAATCGCTCCCGAAAAATCGCTTTCCAAAGTTATTCTCCCCTCCCTGCAAAAAGCGGGAGAACTCTGGAAAGCGGGACGGCTGGAGGGTAATAAACTGGTGCCAATGGGGGTTACCACCCAGTTTATGGTGGGGCCGGGGAAAGAAAAGGATAAAGAGATTCTCTCACTAGTTTCGCGTCTCGAAGGCACCGGCCTTTTGCATCACGCCCATTTTTCCTCCTTTGCGCCGATGTCGGATACACCGTTTGAAAATCTGGCGCCCACTCCCTTTGCCCGCGGCGCCCGGTTGTATCAGGCGGAGTATCTGTTGCGAATCTACAAGCTCTCGGTGGACGAAATTCCGCTTGAAAAAGACGGCAACCTATCCTTAGAATTCGATCCCAAGCTACACCGGGCAATTTTGCATCCGGAACTTTTCCCGGTGGAAGTTAAAACTGCCTCGTATGAACAGTTTTTAACGGTTCCCGGCATCGGGCCGGTTTCCGCCCGGCGTATTCTCTTCGCCCGCCGCACCGGGACCCTCTTTTCACTTGCGGATTTGGTTAAGATGGGGGTGCGCATTAACCAGGCCAAAGAATTTCTCACCATCGGCGGGATATTCTTCGGCCAGACGCTCGAAGAATGGCGGGAGGAGTTCTTCCGCGGCAAAAACAAAAGATGGGCGCCGCAACTTACTTTCTTCCCCCGCTATCCGATTCAAGGAGCCGTTTCGCCGGGAGCCTTCCGCTAAGCTATGGCGCCGTACGTCCCTATGTTCAACCAGCCCCCCACACGAAGACAGCCCAGCCCTTCCGTGCAAGCTCCCGCCGCCGTCGGTTTCCCATCTCCGGCTGCCCCTTTTGCCGAACGAGAGTTAGATTTGAATCAACATCTAATACAACATCCCGCCGCCACCTTCTTTCTGCGGGCTAAAGGAGACGCTTTTGGGGAAGCCGGCATTCATCATGGCGATTTGTTGGTTGTTGACCGCTCTTTGGAGCCGGCGCCCGGACGGGTAGTCGTCGCCATCGTCAATGGCGAATTCACCATCCAATACTTCGACCGGCTGAAAAAACAGCTTTTCTCGATTTCCAAGTCCCAAAATGGTTCAAAGGCAAAGCTGCAACAGGAAGCAAATCCAGAAATCTGGGGAGTAGTAACCTATGTCATCCATACTTTGTAACGGCCAGAAGCCGGCCGTTTTTGCTCTGGTCGATTGCAACAACTTTTACGTCTCCTGCGAACGGGTCTTTAACCCGAAACTCGAAGGTCGGCCCGTGGTGGTGCTTTCCAACAACGACGGCTGCATCATCTCCCGCTCCAACGAGGCCAAGGCGCTGGGGATTAAAATGGCCGTTCCCTTTTTCGAGGTGCGCGACCTGATTCAAAAAGCGGGGGTGCAGATTTACTCCGCCAATTTCACCCTTTACAGCGACATTTCCCGGCGGGTGATTGATACGTTGGCACAATTCACTCCCGAATATGAAGTTTATTCCATCGACGAGGTCTTTTTGAACCTTTCCGGTTTTGAGCGGGCCGGTCTGGTCGATTACGCTCATCAAATTGTGGGGACGGTCAAGCAGTGGACCGGCATCCCAATATCGATTGGAATCGCCTCCACCAAAACTTTGGCGAAGCTGGCCAACCGGCTGGCCAAAAAGCGGCCCGAGCTGGGAGGAGTTATGGATTGGACGGCCGTTTCCAATCCGGATGAAGAGCTTTCCCAAATAGGAGTGGGTGATATCTGGGGCATCGGCCCCAGCCATGAAAGGAAGTTAGAGGAGTGGGGTTTGCATACCGTCTTGCAGCTTCGAAACGCCGATGAAAAGTTGATTTTAAAACGGATGGGAGTGGTCGGCCAGAGAATCGTCTTCGAACTACGTGGCATCTCCTGCCTGCCTATGGAGATGGTGCGCTCCACTCGCAAAAGTGTGGTCTGTTCGCGCTCTTTCGGGCGGCCGGTGGAAAAGCTGGAAGAATTGAAAGAGGCGGTGGCGGAGTTCACCTCGCAAGCGGCCGAAACCCTGCGCGAAGATCAACTTTCCGCCAGTTGCTTGACCGTCTTTTTCATAACCCGTCCCCATAGCGAACAGGCTCGAACCCATTCGTCAACGGTCGAACTGCCGGTGGCCACCGACAGCACGCCGGAGCTGATTCGCTTGGCCCTGCAAGGAACCGAGAAAATCTTTTCCCCCGGGGGCGTTTTCAAAAAGGCCGGCGTGGTCTTCGGCGGACTGGTTCCGGCTAACGAGGTACAGGCAGATATCTTCGATAACCAAAATCGGCTACGGTCTAAAAAATTGATGCAGGCTTTGGATGAAATAAACTCCAAAATCGGAGGAAATGCTTTACGCTACGGCGCCACCGGGCTGGCCCAAAGCTGGAAAATGAAATCGGGCTATCGCTCCCGGCGCTGCACAACCCGTTGGGATGAGTTGTTGGAAGCGGAGGCAAATCCATAGAGCCACCATGAGGCGGTGTACCGATAGCCGATACTTTCATGAGGTGGTGTACCGGTAGCCGACACTTTAGTGTCGGGCAAAAGCCCTCGATTAAAGTCGAGGCTACCAAAAAACAAGGATTGGCGCATGAAAAAAATTGGATGGTTGTTGACCCTTTTTGTGCTGTTGCCTTTTTCGGCTTAAGAAATCGGCCGTTTTTTGCCGATATATATAATAGCTGAACTGGGAAGTTCTGTTCGATGAGCAGCTCACCTCCTACCGGTGAGTTGTATAGGGAGGCCCGAACCTCAATCGGGCCTCTTTTTTTGTCTTAGCAGGGCGCAGGCGTTTGCAAAAAGGTCATATTGAGCAAAATTACCACATCGGCCGAGGTCAAAAGGCCGTCGCAGTTCAAATCGCAAGCGGCAGGTGGAGCATTAGGCGGGGGAATTCCAAGAAAAACGCAGTTGAGAATTAAGACTACGTCCGCCGCACTCAAAATGCCATCCGCATTCAAATCCCCTTTTAATTGAGGAAGGGGAGAATATTTAATCGTTGTATAGTTACTTCCCCCAGTTATGCCATTCACCGAGTAGCCGGTGGCATAGACATTTCCTTTAGTGTCCAAGGTGAGCGCAACTGCTTCAGCCGGATAAGCCTCTGGTTGAAGATAGTAGCTTTTCAACCAGACTTGATTACCATCATGGTCGTATTTTACTGCGGAAAAGGTATAACTACTACCAATGCCCGCAACGTAGCAGTTGCAATCAGTATCAACGGCGATTGCACGACCTACGATGCCCGTGAATAAGCCCTTGTCCCAAAGTTGGGTGCCCGCCGAATCATACTTGACCGTGACCCAAAAGTCATCCTCTCCATACCCTGAACTACCGGTGACGTAGACGTTGCCGGCCTTATCCACGGCAAGAGCAAAAGGCCCCGCGCCGACGAATAGGTCCGGAAAGTACTCTCTAAGCCAAAGCTGATTGCCGTTTGAATTATACTTTATGGTTTTGTAAGCATTGTAAAATATAGGGCCGGGGGGCCTGCCTGTTACGTAAACATTTCCAGCATTATCTAAAGCGATAGCGCGTGCCAATACGGGAAAAACTTGAGTCCATAACAGGTTTCCTCCCGCCGCGTACTTGACAATCTCATTGTCACCGGTGACAAATGCGTTACCGCCCGTATCAACTGTGATTGCAACTGCCCTCGTCCCTTCAGAATTGTACTTGAACCAAAGCTCGTTGCCTTGTGAATCGTATTTAACCGTACCCCAACAGTCAACTTCACCACAAAAAATTGCCCCGGTGACGTAAACGTTTCCGGTTTTATCTAAAGCCATCCCATAGGCACCTTCATTGTCAATAAAAATGACACCGCCTTTCTGCCGAACCCACTGCACTTTTCCTAAAGAATCATATTTGATAGTGGCAAAACCGCCATTACTGCGACCAGTAACGTAGACATTACTATTGGCGTCCAAAACAAGTGCGGAAGCAAAGTCATCTTTATTGTCTGGCCCATTATACCGCCTCACCCAAGCCGTATCGCCATTGGGCAAATATTTGATAGTAGCGAAGTCGTAGCCGGTGGCGCTGTCGAAGCTGGAGCCGGTGACGTAAACGTTGCCGCTGTCGTCCACGGCGATGGCGGCAGCTTGGTCGTCACCATTTCCCGGGCCGTTGTAGCGCCGCACCCAAGCGGTGTCCACTTGCTGGGCAAAAACCGGCAGGCCACAAAGCTCGAGCAGGCAGAAAACTGTAAAAATCGTCAATCGGTGGCTTGCGTTATTCTTAAGATTCTTGCTCATCCTAAATTCTTTTCCCCGAATCCTTACCCAAACAATATACGCAGATTCTTTGTAGTTTGATAATTCTTTTTAACCAAATCCTTTATATTCCCGCCGGTGAAAAAACAGCTCAAGCTCTGGCTTCCCCCCATCGGCTACGCCCTTTTGATTTTTGCGCTCTCTTCCATCAAATACGCTTCCCTGCCGGATTTAAAGATTCACATAGTTGATAAGCTGGTACATTTTTGCGAATATGGAACCTTCGGTTTCATCTTGGCCTGGACGTTTGCACGGCTGGGGTGGAAAAACCCCTACCTCTGGGCCGCTCTTGTCGCCAGTTTGTACGGTGCCACCGACGAATTGCATCAATACTACGTTCCCGGCCGGACGATGGAGTTTTTGGATTGGGTGGCGGATACCTTGGGGGGCATAAACGGAAGTCAAATCTACCGGTTGTGGCTTAAAAGATTCGGCAAAGCCCAATCGAAACTAACCGGACAATGAATTTGCCAGTTGAGCTAATTCCTCGAAGCCCAATTCTTCCGGCCGGATCTTAAACGAAATTCCAAGGTTTGTGAAAATTTTTTGAAGCTTTTCGGCAGAAGCTACATTTTCCAAAACCAACGAATTCAAAAGCGTTTTGCGGCGGTGCAAAAAAGCCTTTTTGACCAGTTCAAAGAAAACTTTGGAATTATTAATCCCCCACGGCACTTGCTGCCTCGGTTTCAGCAACACCAACGTCGAGTTTACCTTTGGTTTTGGGTAGAAATTCCCCGGCCCGACCTCCAAGAGTTTTCTGACTTCGAAGTGAAATTGGACGAAGAAAGTTAAAGGAGAAATTTCTGAAGTTTTGGAGTGGGCCAAAAAGCGGCGCGCCACTTCGCGCTGGACCATAATTACGGCTCGCTCAACTCTCTCTTTTTGAAAAACCAGCCAATCGAGTATCGGGCTGGTCAAATGATAGGGCAGATTGCCGACAATTTTGAATTTTTTCGCAGGGTTCAAACTTTCGAGCCGGACAGTTTGAATTTCCTGCGCCAAAACTCTGGCGTTTGGAAAGGGAGAGAGCTTGGCTTCGAGTTCCGGTAGAATTTTTCTGTCCACTTCCACTGCCCATAACCTTACGCCGCTTTCGGCAATATGAGCCGTCAAGGCCCCTTTGCCGGCACCGATTTCCAGCACAAAATCATCCGGATGGAGCTCCAGAAAAGAAACGATTTTTTTCTGAATGGTTTTATTGATTAAAAAATTCTGCCCTAAGGATTTTTTGGGCATTCAGATGCCGAAGGCGCGGGCGGCGTTGGCCGAGGTGATTTTTGCCAGCTCCTCTTTTGGCCGGCCTAGAATAGCCGCCAGCCTTTCGACCACCAACGGGATATAGGCAGGTTCATTGCGTTTGCCTCGATGCGGCACCGGTGCCAAATAGGGGCAATCGGTTTCGGTCAAAATCAAATCCGTTGGCAGGATTTTGACTACATCGAGCAAAGTTGATTTCGAGAAAGTTAGAGTGCCGTTAAAGGAAAGAAAATACCGTCTTTCAATTGCTTTTTTTGCTTCTTCGACCCCTTCTCCAAAACAGTGCAAAACCACTTTTTCCGCACCTAAATCGGCCTTTTCCAAAACTGCCCAGGCCTCTTTGAAGGCGGCGCGGATGTGCATTACCAAAGTTTTTTTAGTGTGCCGCGCCAGTTCGACCTGCGCCTCAAAGGCTCGATACTGCGCTTCCGCCGGAGCGTAGTTGCGGTAAAAATCCAGTCCGGTTTCGCCGATGGCCACAACCTTTGGATGTCGAGTATATTCTTCCATTTTTTTCAGAAGATCGTTCGAGAAATTTTCGGCCTCGTGGGGATGCAACCCTACAGAGGCAAAAAGACCCTCAAATTTTTCCGTCAGTTCAATCGCTTTTGCGATATGCTCGAGGTCGGTACCGATGTTTATAATTTTGTTCACTCCCGCCGATTTGGCGCGCTCTATAGTCTCGGCCAAATCGGACTCAAATTCCGGAAAAGTCAGATGGGCGTGCGTATCAACCATAGAATAAGAATATGCGTCAGGAGCAACTCTCGACGCAACTCAAATTAACATTGCACGGCACTGTGGCGCAGGCCTGCCCGTGCCGGGCTTCTTCGGCCAGGGATAAAGTCCGCCTCTGGCGGACGTATCCTGCGTTTCCAAGTGCAAAAAACGCAGGTTAGATAATACTTAACCTGCGCCACAAAACATAAACGATTCAATAATGCTATTTTTTACCGTTCAACAACTTCCAGGCACCGGGCAAAGCGATTGTAGCCAGTCCAATTTTAATGGCATCTCCAATCAGGAAAGGATAAACGCCCAAGCTCAAAGTTTTATCAGTTCCGACAAACTTCGCCAACCAGGCGGCGCCTAAGCCGAAAATGATGACGTTTCCTAATATCATCGCCAGAAAACTGGTCAGGACTTTCCTATCCCAACCCTTTTCCGCCAAGTAACCAACCAAAAAAGCCGCTGGAACGAAGCTGGCCAAATATCCTCCAGTTGGTCCAAGGAGAACAGCCAGTCCCATTTTGCCTTCAGCAAAAACCGGCAGCCCGATACAACCTTCCAACAGGTAGGCCAGAACTGCTCCGGCGCCGCGCCAGCGCCCGAGTAACATTCCAACGACCAGAACGGAAAAGGTCTGGCCGGTAATCGGCACCGGAGAAAAGGGAAGCGGAATAGCTATCTGTGCAGAGAGAGCCAAAAGCAAGCTGCCGCCTAAAACCAGAAACGAATCATAAAGCCAACTATGAGTTCTTATTTTTCCTATGGTTACGGCATCAACAAACGTCATTTTGTTCTCCTTATATCAAGCAACTAAGAAATTTCCGCTCCCGGAGGAATATCACCATCGGGAGTTAGTACAACGAGCCGCCCTTCTTTCTTGGCCACCAAAAGCATCCCGCGCGACTCCACGCCGAAAATTTTGGCCGGTTTCAAATTCGCCACCACCACGATTTTTTTGCCGACCAGACTCTCCGGCGAATAATGCTGGGCTATACCGGCGACCACTTGTCGGCTCTCTTCCCCTAAATTCACCTGCAGGCGCAAAAGCTTTTCCGATTTTTCCACCCGCTCGGCGGCCTCAACCGTTGCCACTCGAAGTTTCAGCTTGGCAAAATCCTGAATGGAAACCAGGCCGTTCTCTTCCAGCGCCACGCCAGCCTCCGACACTTCCGGCTCGACCCCTTTCTTTTCCAAACGAGGGAAAAGTGGTTCCGGGTGAGAAACTTTGGTTCCACTTTTTAAGCGTCCCCACTGAAAACGCCCCAGGCAGTCCGGGTCCTTTTCCGGCCTTTCGCCCAAATACTCCAAAAGTTTCGCCATCTTATTGGGCATAAAAGGGCAGTAAAGCAGCGCCAGATGGCGCAGGGTTTCGAGCGTGTAATACAGAACCGTGCCGAGTTGCTCGGTTTTCTTTTCTTTGGCCAAATTCCAGGGCGCTTGCGCGTCAAAAAAGCGGTTGGCCTTCCTTACAAGCTGTCCAATTTCATCCGCCGCTTCGGTCAAAGCGATGCGTTCAAACAAATCGTTAACTCTGTTCTCCGTTTTTTCAACTTCGTTGGCCAAATCGAGCGCCGCCTCATCGGGGCTTTTCGGTTCGGGGGCGGTGCCACCGAAATTTACTTCGACCATCTTAATTGTCCGACTGGCTAAATTTCCCAGGTCATTTGCCAAATCAGCGTTGTAGCGCTGCGGAAAGCGGTCCACCTGCACGTCCCCATCCTGCCCGAAAGCGAAAGGGGTCAACAAAAGATAGCGGGTGGCGTCCACGCCATATTCCTGCGCTAAAAACAGCGGATCGATAACGTTGCCCAGGGACTTGGACATTTTTTGACCGTTGACAGAAAAAAAGCCGTGCACAAAAATCCGGTCGGGCGGCTTGACCCCCGCCGCCACCAGCAAGGAGGGCCAATAGATGCAGTGGAATTTGAGAATATCTTTGGCCATCAGATGTAAAACTTCCCCTTTGTCCCACCAATAGTCGAAGTTGTGGGAGTCGGAAGCGAAACCGGAGGCGGTGATGTAATTGATTAAAGCATCCACCCAAACGTATGTGGTTTGCTCCGGGTCGAAGGGCAAAGGGACTCCCCAGCTTTCCCGCTCGCGGGAGATGGAGAAATCTTCGAGGCCGACTTTGAAAAGCCCTAAGGTTTCTTTTTTTCTTTCCAGGGGTTCAATCTTAATTTTGTCCTCGTAAATCAATCTTTCCACCTGCGGCAGGTAGGAGGTCAGACGGAAGAAGTAATTTTTTTCCTCGACCGTTTCGGGGACGGTGCGATGAAGGGGGCAAAGACCGTTTTCCAATTCTTTCTCGGTTAAAAATCTTTCGCAGCCGGTGCAGTAGAGCCCTTTATAGGTGCCGGAATAAATCGCTTCTTTACCATCCGGTGTTTTGGCTTTTTTCAATCGAGTCAAAAATTCTTTTACCGCCGCGCTATGGCGGTCTTCCGTGGTGCGGATGAAATAATCGTATTCAATTTTCATCCCCGTCCAGGCCTTCTTATACTCGGCGGAAATTTCGTCCACGAACGCCTGCGGGGTTTTTCCGGCCGCCTTGGCGCTCTGCGCGATTTTGGTGCCGTGCTCATCCGTTCCGGTCAAAAAGAAAACCTTCCGCTCCCGCTGACGCCAGAAGCGGGTTAAAACATCCGCCGCCAGGGTGGAATAGGTGTGTCCCACGTGCGGTCGGTCGTTGACGTAATAAATCGGCGTGGTGATAAAGAGCGGTTTTTTCATCCGGCTTTCTTTGCTCCACAGTCGCAGTCGCCGCAGCGTTTGGCTTTGCGAAATTGAAGCAGACTTACCTGTTCCTCCTGCCTGTCGGGATGGCGCACTACCATAAACTCTTTCACCACATTCAGCTTGACCACTTCCCCTTCTCCAACGGATGTCCGATGGCGGGTGCCGACTTTTGGGAACTGCGCGATCGTATGGGCGTAATCTTCCTGCTCGTAGAGCAGGCAGCATAAAAGCCGGCCGCAGTTGCCGGTTATTTTCTGGGGATTTAAGGCCATTCCCTGGTCGCGGGCAAACTGGGTGGAAATCGGCCGGAAATCTTTGATAAAGGTCGTGCAGCACTGCTTCAACCCGCAGCGTCCATATCCGCCGATGCGGCGGGCTTCCTCCCTTGCTCCAATCTGGCGCATTTCGATCCGGGTTTTGTACATCGCCGCCAAATCCCGCACCAGTTCGCGAAAGTCCACCCGCTTTTCCGAGCTGAAGAAAAAGGTGAATTTGCTGCCGTCAAATTGGTATTCAACATCTATTATCCTCATCGCCAGGCTGCGCGCTTCAATTAAGCTGCGGCAGTCCTGCAAGGTTTTCTTTTCTTTTTCTCGATTTTCCTTGAAATGGTTTAAATTCTCTGCCGAAGCCCTTCGCAAAATGTTAAATACCGATTCTTCCTTCTCGTATTCCCGGTCGGACGAGATAACCCGCAGAAGCCGGCCGAAATCCTCCCCCTTTTCCGCCTGCACCACGGCAAACTCCGACGGTCTTAATTCGACCTCGTGCGGATTGAAGAACTTGTCGTAGCGGGAGCCTTTGAATTCGAAAACCCAGTATTCGTTCATATTCAGAGTTTCGGCCTAAAAAATCATCCTTTCACTTTTAATATTGCAAGCTTTGCCATAAAAGTCAAAAGCTTCCCGGAGCTTGGTGTACAGTTTCCAGACATGGGTAACACTTTTTTTGCGCTCATCCGAGGGTTAGCCCAGGGGCTTCCGCCCCTGGGAAAAGCATCCCCCGGCAGAAGCCGGGGGGCTAAGCGGTTTTAGGCATCCGCCTTGGCTATAAGACCTTCCCTAAAGTTACCCGGCGAGACCACAACACCACTTGGACGGTAGGGCAACGCTCTTTTTCGGTTTCCGGCGGTTACATATTGCCTGTTACCTGTGTCTGGAAACAATACATTCCCGGTGCTTGGCCAAAGGACGAATCCTTCATATATTATCGGAAAATGATAGGCCAAACCATCTCCCATTACAAAATCCTCGAAAAATTAGGCGAGGGAGGTATGGGGGAAGTCTATCTGGCCGAGGATACGAGTTTAGGGCGCAAGGTAGCTATAAAGTTTCTTTCTTCCGACAAAGCTTCCGACCCGGAATCCCGCCAGCGCTTCGTCCACGAGGCCCGAGCCCAGGCAATGCTTTCGCATCCGAACATCGCCACTTTTTATGAAGTCGGGGAGGATCAAGATAAGGTCTTTATCGTAATGGAATATATCGAGGGTCAGCCACTATCAAAGCTGGCTCAAGTTGAAAAGCTCTCCTTGCCGGAGATTCTGGATTTGGCGATTCAGGTTGGAGAAGGGCTTACGGCGGCCCACGAAAAGGGAATAACCCACCGGGATATCAAGCCGGAGAATGTTTTGGTTACGACTAAACGCAACGCCAAGATAACCGACTTTGGTTTGGCCAAGTGGAAAGGAGCTTCCACTCTCACTCAAACCGGGGCCCGGATGGGCACGGCCTACTATATGTCCCCGGAGCAGGTGGAGGGGAAAAAAGTAGATAATCGCACAGATATATTCTCTCTGGGCGTAGTTTTATACGAGTTGCTTTGTGCCCGCAGGCCATTTGAGGGAGATACCGATACCGCTGTTTTCTACGATTTAATAAACACTCACCCCCAGCCGTTGGCCCGCTATGCTCGCCATCTTCCCGACAAGTTGGAACAAATTGTTATGAAGTGCCTGGCCAAAAGGCCGGAAGAACGCTACCAGTCGGTGGCTGATTTCGTGGCGGACTTAAGACGTTTGCAAAGGGCGTTGACAACCGGCGAGCTGGAGCCGGTTGTTCAAAGAAAAATGCTGGCCGTCTTACCATTTGAGAATTTGGGCTTGGCCGAAGACGAATATTTCGCCGATGGCATCACGGAGGAGATTATTACCAATCTGGCCAAGGTGAGTGGGCTGGGGGTCATATCTCGCACCAGTTCCATGCAGTATAAAAAGACGGATAAGAAACTTCGCCAAATCGGCTCGGAGCTGGGCGTTGATTACATTTTGGAAGGGACGATTCGATGGAGCAAATCGGGCAACAACCATCAAGTCCGGATAAGTGCCCAGCTAATAAGAGTTAAAGACGACACCCATCTCTGGGCGGAGACCTACGACCGGGTTTTGGAGCAAATCTTTGCGCTTCAATCTGACATTGCCGCGAATGTTACAAAAGCCCTACACATCGCTTTGCTTGAACCGGAGCGCCAAGCTCTGGCAACAAAGCCGACCGACAACCTGGAGGCGTACGACTACTATCTGCGGGGCAACGATTATCTCTATCGGGGCTGGGCCGAGAAGGATTTACGGATAGCCATCCAGATGTTTCAGAAAGCGGCGGAGTTAGATTCTAATTTCGCTTTAGCCTATGCCAATCTCTCACGGTCCCATTCTACGATGTATTGGTTCGATCACGACCGAACCGGGGAGCGTCTAACTCTGGCGAAAGATGCGGTGGATAGAGCTCTGGCGCTCCGGCCCGACCTTCCCGAAGCTCATCTGGCCCTGGGGTTTTACTACTACTGGGGAAGTTTGGACTACGAGCGGGCTCTGGCCGAGTTCGCAATTGTCCAGAAAAGCCAGCCCAATAGCAGCGACCTTTTTTTTGCTATTGGTGCGGTCCAAAGACGCCAAGGGAAATGGGAAGAGATGGTGGCTAACTTAAAGAAGGCCGCCGAACTTGACCCGCGCTCCAGCTGGAAGGCCTATGATGTCGGATCGACCCTCATCAATATACGCCGTTACGCGGAGGCGGAGGGGTGGTTTGACCGGGCCATCTCACTATCTCCCGATTCGCCGCTACCCTACATCTGGAATGCCACGCTATTTCTCCATTGGAGAGGAGACACCGCAAAAGCCCGGATGGTGTTGCAAAAGGCCTCTGAAAAAATAGCTCTCTCGGAGCTCTTTTCAGAGTTTTCTGACTGGTATGAAAAAAAACTGTTGTTGCAGATATGGGGTGTGGACTATCTGAGGAGATTAGCCGAATCTCCCCTGGAATCGTTTGGTTCCGACAAGGCGTCCTCTTTTCTCTTTAAGGCCGAATTGTACTCTTTGATGAATCAACCCCAGCTGGCGCAGGCCCACTTTGGCTCCGCCAGTGAACTTCTGGAAAATAAAGTGCAGGCACAGCCCGAAGCGTCTATGTTCCATACTCAACTTGGTCTTGCTTATGCCGGCCTAGGCCGCAAAGAAGAGGCCATCCGGGAAGGAAAAAAGGGGGTGGAATTGTTCCCTGTATCCAAGGATGCTTTTAGCGGTCCCGACAAGGTTGAGAGCTTGGCCGAGATATACGTTAGGGTTGGTGAGTACGAGGCGGCCATAGACCAGCTGGGGTATCTACTGTCAATCCCAAGCCACACATCGATTCCATACCTTCGCGTTGACCCTACCTGGGCGCCGCTGCGCAATCATCCGAGGTTTCAAAGGTTGTTGGCGGGGAAGGATTGACGATTGAATCATTTAATCATTTTATCATTGTCAGATTAAAAAAAATGAGTCAATGGTTCAATGAATAAATGATTAAATTGTTTGTACGATAGGCCGGGCGGATTTAGGAACCGGTGACCGGATGTAAGGAAAAGGAAGGTGGTGCCCCCTTCAAAATCCGGATAAACAACCAGAACAAAGCCAAGCGAAAAGAAACATTTCGCTCCAAATCCTGACGGGTTTTGTTTATCTCCTCCAGCGCGGAAAGGAAAGGAAACGGAAGTTGGGAAGAGCGGGACAATTTTTCAAACCCGGTTTTCAGGTCTTCGCTTGTGACCCGCCGGGGCTCTTTGAGTTTCGAAAAACAGAAAAGCTCCCATATCAGAAGTTCCAACCAGGAAAGGAAGGAGAGCACTTCATCTTTTTGCCGGGTTTCGGCCACCTGTTTTAAGGATTTGAATAAGAGCGCCTCTTTTCCGCTCACCGCCAGCTGTAGAACTTCCCAGGCTCGGGCTCGTTTTTCCAGTTCCTGTGCCGCTCGTAAAAAGTACAGATTGGCCACGCTGCCGGCGGCCAACCGGGCGGATTGGAGCGCATCCTCTTTTGACAGGTCAAAGGTTTTCTCGGCAAATTCGGCCAAAAGAGAAGCGGGTAATGCGGGAAAGAAAAATCTTTGGGTGCGCGAGACTATGGTTGGCAGAAGATTTCTGGGCCGTTCGGCAATCAGGATAATTAAGGTGTTGGGGTGCGGTTCTTCGAGCGTTTTCAAAAGCTTGTTCCCGGCCTGGGGTAGCTGCATCCGGTCGGCGTCAACCAAAATCGCCACCCGCCAGTCGGCCTGCAGCGGTTTTCGGCTCAATCTCTCCTGCAGGCGCTGCAGGTCGGCAACCGTGATTAAATCTTTGTTTTCCTTCCAAACTGGGTCGTAGGAGTTCGCTTTTTTCTTTTCAAGGAAATCGGCGTAAATCCCCTGACGGGCTTCTTCCTTTTTCCGGTCAGGCGGCTCTCCCAGGGAAGGCAAAGGGATGGTAAGGGAAAGGTCGGGGTGAGATAATGAGTTGACCATTTTACAGTCCGGACAGGTCCCGCAACCGGTTTTCTTTTCACACAAAACCAGTTTTGACAAAGCTAAAGCGGTGGAGAACTTGCCGGTACCCTTCGGCCCGTGAAATAGAAGGGCATGGGGCATCCGATTCCGATCAAAAGCTTGATGGAGCGCTTTTTTGACCGGCTCCTGTCCGAATACTTCTGGAAAAACGTTTACCTTAGCCATTCTTCCGGGTCTTCCTGGGTCTTGCCTTTACGCACCTCGAAATGGAAACCGCTCCCCAACGTCGAGGCTTCCGCCGAGACGGTTCCCAAAGACTGGCCTGCGGTTATCTGCTCCCCCGTCTCCACCAAAACATCTTCAAAACGGGCATACAGAGTATAATACCCGCCGCCGTGGGACAAAATCAGAAATTTCCCATAGCCGCGTAAAAAGCCGGAATAGGCCACGTTGCCCGGCGCAACCGCGCGAACCTCCGCCCCGGTGGGGGCGTCAACGTCGATTCCCGGTTGAAAGGAGAAAATTTTGGTTTTGGGGTCCTTATGCGTGCCGAACCTGGAAATTACCGTTCCCCCCACCGGCCAGGGGAGCGTTCCTTTGAGCGCCGCAAAATTTCCCCCCGGAGGCGCGACGGCTCGGCGGGTTTTGCGCTTTCTTTCCAGTTCGTCGATAATTTTCTGCAGTTCAACGGCGGATTGCTTCAAGCGTTCGATGGAAGCGATGTGCCCTTCTTTTTGCTGGCGCAATTGGGCCAAAAGCTCCTGCCGTTTTTCCTTGCTGGCCAAAAGCCGGGTCTCTTCTTTTTGCTGCTCCCGCTCAATCGCCCGCAGGGTGGCGGCTTCCTTTTCTAATTTTTGCTGCTGCGCGGCGAGGTAATTTTTCTGGTCCCGTACCAGGGAAATCTCTTTTTTCTCCTGCGAAACAATCCGGCGGAAATCGAAAAAACGCTCCAAAAGCGTCTGGGGTTCGCTGGAGGCCAACAAAATTTCCGATTTGGCCTTCTGATTGGCGATGTAGAAATATTTCACGCGCGTTCCCAACCGGTTTTTTCTTTCCTGGTAGGCCAACTCAGACAGATTCAAGCTGGCTGAAGTCAGGCGATATTTTTTTTCCACCTCGCGTTTCTTTTTGGCCAACCGCTTAAGATATCTTTCGGTCAGGTTAATCCCGGCATTCAAATTTTCCAGCTGTTTGGAAACCGAGCGCTCCTTTTTTTCCACATCGGCCAGTTGGCGGCGCTCGCCTTCCAATTCCTGGCGGATTTTTGTAAGATCTTCGGAAACTTCGGTAAGGTCGGTGGAGGTCTTTGTGGAATCTCGCGCGGTTTCCTGCGCGAAAGTCGAAAAGCTTAAGTGACAAGTGAGAAAAAGCGCGAAAAACAGATAAAACAACTTCATACCTTAAGCTCTTTTTTAATCCCCAAATAGCTGCCCAAAAGACCCAGGAAAATGGCGAAGCCTAAAACCGCCAGACCGGTCGTGAACGGGAAAAGCGAGAGGGGCAGCGTGGAACGCACCACGCCCTGAATAAACCAGGCCACCCCGCCCCAGGCCAAAAGGGCCGAAGCGGCGGCCAGAAAGATTCCCTCGAGATAGTAGGGGACGGTCAGAAAGCCGCGGCTCGCTCCTAAAAGCGCAAAGAGGGCCACGGTCTGGGCGCGCGCCTTTAAAACCAGCCGAATAGTGTTGGCGGTCAAAAGCACCACTCCCACGCTTAACGCAGCCAGGAGCCACCAGCCCAGCTTTCTCGTTTTAGCAAAAGCATTATCCAAATCGGCGGCCCAGCTTTCCGGATAAATCACTTCTTCCACCCCAGGCATTGCCATTAAAACTTCAGCCATCTCCGCCAGAGCTTCCGGAGTTTTCTTTTCTTCGGCCGGTTCGATGATTAATGAAGCCGGTATGGGATTGGTGGAAAGCTCCCCGGCGATCGGTTCCCCTAAATCATGTTCCAGTTCGGACAAAGCTGAATCGGAAGATTTATATTCCAGCGAAGCGACACCGGGCAAGGTTTCGATTTTCAACTGCAAAGAATCGCGGGCTTGGTCGGATAGCTCATCCGTTAGAAAGGCCTGCAAAACCAGCCCTTTTTTCAGCCGTTCGGAAAAAGAGTTGAGGTTGTAAGCTCCAACGAAATACAAATCCAAAAGCAAAAAAGCCATCAAAAGGGAAAGAATGGCCAAAAGGGTGTTGCCTTTATCCCTTTTGATACCCCGCAAACTTTCTTTAACAAAAAAACCGATGCGCATACTAACCGGCCGGCTTCCCGCTGTCGGGAACCAAGATTCCCCTGTCTATAAAGTACACCTTCGCTGCTGAAGAGTTTAGGTTACCGGCGGTTGAAGTCAAGACCACCGCCCGGCCGGAGGAGGCTTCTTTTTCCAAGAGTTTTAGGGCCAGGTCAGCGCGCACCGGGTCTAAATTGGAAAGCGGGTCATCCGCTATAATCAAATGAGGGGCGGTAACCAACGCCCGACAGAGATTCACCAAGGTTTTTTCCCCAAGGGAAAGCTCCTGGGGGTATTTATCTTTCTGGCCAAAGAGACCCACTTCCGAGAGCCAGCGCTCCACTTCCTCCCTTATGTTGGTTGGCTGGGTGGTCTCAAAGTAGAAAGGAAGGGCTACGTTTTCAAAGATGGTTCGGTCGAAAAAGAGTTTTTGATCCTGGAAGATATAACCGATTTTTTGCCGCCAGGCGGGATATTGTCTCGGTTTCAGCCAGGGGGCCGATTGTCCGTCCAAACTTATTTCCCCGCCCTCCGGCCTTTCGGCCAGGTAGAGCAGATTTAGAAGAGTGGTTTTGCCGGCGCCCGATGGGCCGCAGACGACGGCTAATTCCCCCGCCTCCACGAAAAAGGAAAGTTTTTCAAAAATGGTGCGCTGGGGCGGGTAGCTTTTTTTTAGGTTTTTTATCTCTAAGAGGGGTGCCACGTCCTATTGTACCCCGGGGTTTTTAATCGCGCCGGCTTCTTATCAGAACCTTGGAATACTGGGCCATATTTTCCAGCACCTTGCCGGTGCCGCGCACTACGCAGGTCAAAGGGTCTTCGGCCACGTTGACCGGTAGGTTGGTCTCCTGCCGCAGACGCTTGTCCAGCCCGCGCAGAAGCGCACCGCCACCGGTCAAAATGATGCCCCGGTCCAAAATGTCGGCGGCCAGCTCGGGGGGGGTTCTTTCCAAAGCCTGGCGCACCGCTTCGACTATGGCATTGACCGGCTCGGCCAAGGCTTCCCGTATCTGCACGGAAGAGATTTTTAAAGTCTTGGGTACTCCTGCCACCAGGTCGCGCCCTTTGATTTCCGTTGACTCCTCTTTTTCCAAAGGAAAAGCGGAACCGATTTTGATTTTAATTTCTTCGGCGGTCAATTCACCGATTAAAAGGTTGTAATTTTTCTTAAGATAAAGAACAATGGCTTCATTCAGTTCGTCACCGGCGATGCGGATGGAAGTGTTGTTGACAATTCCGTTCAGAGCAATCACCGCTATTTCAGAGGTGCCTCCGCCGATGTCTATAACCATTGAGCCGGAGGGTCGGTCGACCGGCAATCCTACGCCTATGGCGGCCGCCATCGGTTCCTGAATCAAGTATACCTCACGCGCCCCGGCGTTTTCGGCCGAGTCGCGCACCGCCCGTTTTTCCACTTCGGTGATGCCGGAGGGAACGGAAATGACGATGCGCGGCTTCATCAAATATTTATGCCGAACCACCCGTTTGATGAAATCGGACAGGAGTTTCTCGGTTATCTCAAAATCGGCAATAACCCCATCTTTTAAGGGGCGGATGGCGGTGATTTCCCCCGGCGTCCGCCCCACCATTTCTTTGGCGGCGGCGCCGATGGCCAGAACCTTTTTAGAAAAGGTCTCGATGGCTACCACCGACGGTTCGTTTAACACAATCCCAACCCCGCGCACGAAAACGAGCGTATTGGCGGTTCCCAAATCGATGCCGATGTCGTTCGAAATTAAGTCAAAAAATCCCATTGATAGCTCTCCCGTCCCATGGTAACTATGTCTGGTTGCGGTTTTCACTCCAATAAATATATCGGCTGATTAGGTTAACATACTCACTCCAACCCGGTTTTTTTTCTTTTTCCCAAATGCGGGTCAAAGCTCCCATTTTGGAGTCCAGCTCGTCCAAAGCGTATAACACGAAGGCCTCCGGTGTTTGCGGCACCACCGGCGAACCCTGTTCCAAAGCGCCTTGGTGGGAAACAACTAAGTGCCGGAGGCGCAAGGTTAGCTCCGGCGGGAAGCCGGCGATTTTTTCAATCAGCGAAGCGACGTAATGGTCGCCGGAATTGATATGCCCCACCAGCCGCCCTTCGGTGCTGAAGTCGATGAACCCGGAAACCTGATACTGCCAGACTTTGCCGATGTCGTGCAAGAGTGCTCCGGCGACGAGCAACTCGGCATCTGCAAGAGGGTAAAAGGGAGCCACTTTCTCGGCAACTGCCGCCATTTGCAGGGAATGTTCGACTAATCCTCCAACATAGTTATGATGCCAGAGCTTTCCGGCGGGAGCGTTTAAATAGGCGTCAAAAATTTTCCGGTCGGCAACAAACAATTCCAAAAGTTTCTTCAAATGCAGGTTTTTCAGCCGGCCAGTCTGTTCGTCAAATCTTTTCTCTAAATCTTCCCTGGAAAACCTGGAGCGGGGGAGGATTTCGTCCAAGGAAAACTCCTCCGCATTGGCCGGGCGGATTTTTTGAATGCTGATTTGCAAATCGTCCCGATAAGTGGTCACATTTCCTCTAAGTTTTACCACCGACCCCGGCTCCAGTTGGCTGTGGGCGGCGGCGGCATCCTCCCACAAAACCCCGTCCACCCGGCCGGTCGCGTCTCCCAGTTCTACTTTGAGAAAAAGGCGACCGTTATAGTCTTTTAATTCTTTTTTTCGCACGGCAAAAAAGCCGTTTACTTCCTCGCCGGGTTTCAAATCCCGTATCGCCACTTCGCTTGCTCCCTTTATGGTAAACCCGCCAAAGTCGGGTAGAACCATTCAAACCGCCCAAAAATCCCAAAAAGCGCTCAAAAGTCAAGCAGAAAACCGGCTTACTTAAATTCCCCTCTCCATTTTATGGAGAGGGGTTAGGGGTGAGGTTCGCCAACCGCGCCCTGGCATCCGCTATTTCCGGCACCTCTGTATCCGCATCCTTCCAGATTTCCAGAAACTTTTCATACTCTGCTTTGGCTTTATTCTTCTCCCCCTTCTCTTCATACGCCCTCCCCAGCCAATAGTGCGCTTTTACGGACGCCGTCCACCAGCCTTCAGATATAGGGGAAAAAGTCAAGTCAAATTGGAAATTTCCGATAGAGAAACACCAAGTGGTCCGCTCAAATTCTTTGATGGCATCATACAAACGGCCGGCTTTAAAAAGCGCTATTCCGTAATCGAACACCGGAGCGTGGTTGGGCAAGAAGGGCTGCAAGGCCTTTTCAAAAAGCGTTACCGCCTCTTCATATTTACCTTCTTCGAGCGCAATACGCGCGTAAAACAAGTCGTAATGGGTCGGGGTATTGGGGCGGCTTTTCCTTATCTCTTCCACCAGCCGCCGGGCGGCCGAAAAATCTCGGTTTTTCAGGTAAGCCGAAACTAGGTCGTCGCGCTCCCCTTTGGTGTCGTCCGGTTTTTTCTTCAATGCCGCCAAGGATTTATTTAAATAATCCAGAAAAGAGGGGTAATCCCCTGCCTGTTTTGCGCTATGCGCCAATCTTGCGTAGATTTGGCTGACGCTGTCCGGATTTTTTTGGCTCTGGTAAAACTTCAGGTATTCCAAAAGCATCTTCCGCGCCCGCTGGAATTGGCCCTTGTGTCGCAGAATCAATGTCGAGTCCGCCACCCACTCCATTCGGGATTCATTGGCATTCAAGCGGGACTGACGGAGATATTTTTCCGCCTCGGCATACTCCCGCCGCAAAAGGGCGGCATATCCTAATTTTCGAGCGCTGGTATAATCGGCTCGCAGGGCCACCGCTTTTTTGTACCAGACCACCGCCGAGTCCACTTCCCCAAACATAACAAAGAGATCACCCTTGCTGTCATACGGGTTCGGCTCGGCCGGGGCTAATTTCAAATACCGGTTTATGGCGGCGTGCGCCTCTTCCTTCCGGCCGAGACCGGCATAGACGTAGGCGACCTCATTCCACATATTTTTATTTAACGAGTCGTACTTCAACCCCGTCAGGTAGGTCTGCAAGGCTTTTTCATACTCAAAGAAATCTCCATACTTCCTCGCCAGTATTTGATAAGCCTCTTGCTCATACGGATATTTTTTTATGAGCTCTTCCCATATTTTAAACTCTTTGTCCCAGTTCCGCTCCACCCTACCGGCGTATCTGGCTTCGATATACAGCCGTTCTCTTTCGGTTACTTTCTTTCTCAACTGCCAGGCCTTTTGTAGGGCGCTGTCGCCACCCAGCCGGAAGTAGGCCATCGCAAAGTTGCTATCCAACTCGACCGCCTTTTTGAAAGCGGCCCGGGCCTCCACGGGGTAAAATTTGTTAGACAACTCCACCCCTTCCAGATAAGACCGGTAGGCCTCGGGCGAGCTGGTGGTCACCTGCGCCACCGGCCGGGCTTCGG
>CAZSIT010000008.1:23711-99113 GCA_964607165.1 uncultured Ignavibacteria bacterium | reverse complement strand
TTTCAACTTGGGCCAACTTGGAAAGCGGCTGGCCTTCGATGTATTCCATAACGATAAAGACCTTATCTCCTTCTTCCCCGACTTCATAAAATGTGGCGATGTTGGGGTGGGAGAGCATCGCCTGCGCGCGGGCCTCGTGGACAAAGCGCTGGCGGGATTCCGGGTCGGCGGCCTTGTCGGACGAAAGGAACTTCACCGCCACCTTGCGGCCCAAGCTGGTGTCCTCTGCCAGATACACCTCCCCCATCCCCCCTTCGCCAAGCTTTTCGAGGATTTTGTAATGGGAAATGGTCTGCCCAATCATCATCTTAGGATGATTATGGTTTTTTGCTCAAGGAAAGTAAACAGGTATTCTCTGTTCCTATTTTTCTTGAAATTTTAAGCGCCGCAACCTAACTTCCCTCCGTGCGGCTGGTTTTCCTGGTGAGCGTCCTTCTTTTGTCCAGTTTCCCCAAACTCTGGGCTATCCGCCTGACCGGCCAGTATTCTTCTTATTACTATCTGTTTCAAGACCGAACACCAGCCGATTCGTCTCTCAACCACATTCGGGAATACCAATCGCTCTCCCTTTTATTAGCCGATTTTGGTCAAATTGGTAAAGGGCGTGGCTTCCAGCTAACTTCGAACGTACGCATCCGTTCCGATTTGTTGCGCGGGCCAGAGAAAAAACTGCAGCCTAACTTTTACAATTTATACTTGGGGTACGACCGGCTTCTTGGAAAGCTGGATTGGCGGGTGGGCCGGCAATTTATTGCTTTTCCGATTCTGGGAGCCAACGCCGATGCCGCGATGCTCCGGGCTCGACCGGTAAGAAAGTTGGAACTGTTTGGATTCTACGGCTCTTCGGTCAATCCGGTTTTCCCCGACCGAATGGGGCCGGTAAAAGCGAACCAAACCTGGGGAACTTCGGCAACGGTTTTCTCATCCCCTTACTTAAAGTTAAAAGCCGGTTGGGGAGCGCGCTTTTTTAACGGCCGCAACCGTTTTCGCGGAGGTTTTTCAGAATTTTCCTATTCCCAGCGGGGCTGGAATTTTTACGGCAAGGCGGTCTTTGACCAGAGAACCGAGCAATTGGTCACCGGAATTCTTCGGCTGGGCCTGCCGACCGTAAAAAAACTTTCCACCCAATTTGAACTGGGAAATTACAGGCCGGTTTTTTATCAAAACTCCTTTTTCTCCCGCTTTGGCATCGCCCGCTATACCGATTTTCGTTTTTCTTTCGATTACCCCCTCTCCGATAAGCTTGGTCTATTTGGAGAAGAAGGGGCTATTTTTTATGAAGATGAAAACGGCTATCGTCTTGAATTCGGATTGCGCGCCGATGCCGTTTCGTTTGGCTATCGCCGCACGGGGGGATTGGGAAGAAGTTACGACGGCGTTTTCTCCCAGGTCTCCTATCGCTTCAAAAATTTAACCGTCAGCGGCGCTTTTGACCTTTCCCAATTCAGGCTTTCTCCGGACACGGCTGCGGCGGGCGATGAAGACTTGCGCGTGGCCAATTTACTTTTGAGTCTCGGCTGGCAGCCCCAACGCTCGCTGTTAATTGAAACCACTTACCAGGTTCTGTCCAATCCCGATTTTCGCTATGACAACCGGCTTTTGTTGCGCGGCATTTGGCGCTTTGAGCTAAAGCGATGAGATTGCTCCGCCTGACCATCGTTCTGCTTTTTCTTGCCGCGATTTCCATCGCCTATCTGGACTGGCACAAAGCCCAGGCTAAATTTACGCTGCCTGCTTCCTCCATAATCTTCGATCATAAAAAACATGTGAAGGAATTTGGCCTGGACTGCAGCCACTGCCACGCCGCCGCCGAAAGCGAAAAATCCTCCGACTTAATTTTGCCCAAGGAGGAAGTTTGTCTGGGATGCCACAACGGTCAGGTGGCCTCCAAAGAATGCTCCGTCTGTCATCGGGACGTTAAGGATATAAAAACCTATCCCCCACTGGAACGGAAAATTATTTTTTCACACAAAGCGCATTTGGAACGCAAGCTCGATTGCCTGACCTGTCATCCCGGCTCGGATGCCAAAGCGGTTTTGACGGCGGAGCAGATGCCGGAGATGCAAAACTGCTTCACCTGTCACGATGGTTCTTCCGTGGAATCGGAATGCGAACTCTGCCACGCCGATGCCAAAACCGTCCGCCGCCTGGTGCATCCGGCAGGTTATCTGCATTCGCATAAACTGCTGGCCGGCTTGGAGGCCACCGCCTGCGCCGCCTGTCATCGGCAGGAAGAGTTCTGCTTATCCTGTCATCGCGGCGATAATCTTTTGGGTTCCACTCATCCGGTTAATTATCTATTTTCCCATCCTTTGGATGTCCATTCCAAAAAGATGCAGTGCCAGAGCTGCCACGAAATTGAGAGCTTTTGCGTATCCTGTCACCGCGGCGAGGCGGCTGTTCAGCCGCCGCTTTCCCATTTGGCCACCAACTGGATTACCAACAACGGCACCCTTTCCCGCCACGCCGTCGAAGCCCGGCGGGATATTGAATACTGCTTATCTTGCCATGAAATGGAAGAATCGATTTGCGCCGAATGCCACCGCTGATTTGAAATGAAAAATCAAGCAGAAAACCCGCTTTTTTGTCCCCCCTACCAAGGGGGACCCGTTCCGAAGGAACGGAGGGGGTCAAAAACCGTCATTTATGCAGTCGGAGTCGGACTTTTTTCATTCGGAATTTCGTTTGCCTTTTTAATTTTTGGCTGTTCCACCCGTAAAGCTCGCCCAACTCAATTGCGGGTGCACCCTGCCGATTGGATTTTGACCCACCCCAACTTCATTAAGGCCAACACATTGGAGCGGGAATTTGGCGTTCTCTGCCAGAGCTGCCACGGGACGGACTACACCGGCGGGACTTCCGACGTATCCTGCGTCGATTGTCACAACACCACCCGCTTGCACCCCTGCATCGGCTGTCATGGTGGGCAAGATAACGAGACCGGCGCGCCTCCCTTATCGCTGCGCGATAGTACCGCTACTTCCGCCCGGGGAGTGGGAGCTCACACCGCAATGGTGGTGGGAAAAAGTTTATTTAACGGCACCGACTGTTCCAGCTGCCACATCAAACCCGCCTTCGTTCTGGCCCCCGGACATTGGGCGCCAAAAGGGATCGACAGCGACAGCATTGCGGAAGTGGTTTTCGGCGGCATCTCCGGCCTTGACTCCGCCCGCTTTGGCGCGCCGGTCTTTGACACCCTAACCGGCACCTGCGCCAACATCTATTGCCACGGCGCCTTTCCCGGAGGCAATACCGCCGATACCGTCGATTTCTACGGCGGCCCTTCCGAAGCTTTCTGCGGCTCTTGTCACGCCGTCGATTCGAATTTCGCCACTCTGGGCGGCAAGCATTTCAAACACGACAGTCTCGGCATCCAATGCGTCACCTGCCACTTTTCTACGGTTGATAGCTCTAATGTAATTCGTCTATCGGGCGGCCGTCACGTTAACGGACTAATTGTGGATGATGTAGTTTTCGACCCCTCAGTTGACACTCTCGGGATCGGTCTTTTTGACGGCGTAAGTTGCAGCGGGATGCCCGACCGCACCCTTACCGGCGGCTGCCACGCCAACAAGGAGGACTGGTAAACCAATGCCGGTTTCCATTGCAACATCCAATCTTTCCAAGGTATTTGGTTCACTCAAAGTCTTCTCCAATCTTGAATTCTCGGCCGCGTCCGGTGAAGTTTTAATCGTTGCCGGGCCGAATGGCAGCGGCAAATCGACCCTGCTCAAAATTCTTTCCGGTCTTTTGACTTCTTCTTCCGGCCAAGTGGAGTATCGCAGCGAGAACCAAACGATTACCAAAGAGAAAAGGCGGGAATTTCTCTGGATGGTGGCTCCCGACTTATCTTTTTACGAAGAGCTTTCTGCAAAGGAAAACCTGGAATTCTTTCTTTCCCTTCTGGGGCGGCACGCCAATAAATCGTTTGAAACGCTGGCTCGAGTCGGCTTAAGCGGCAGGGAAAACGATGAAGTTTCCGGCTTTTCTTTGGGGATGCGGCAGCGTTTAAAATATGCTCTGGCTTTTTTACTCGAACCAAAGTTTCTCTTTCTGGACGAACCGACGGCAAACTTGGACGAGCCCGGCGTAAAGCTGGTAAGCGAGCTTCTGACCGAACAGAAAAAACGCGGCCTGGCCATTGTGGCCACCAATAATCCGGAAGAATACTGCTGGGGGGATAAGAAACTTGAGCTGGGCGGCTGAAACCAGAGCCATTCTAAAAAAGGAGCTCCGCTCGGAACTCCGCCGCCGTTGGAGCTCCGGCCTTTTGGTTCTTTTCGGCCTGATTACCGTCTTTGTGGTCTCTTTCTCCTTACAAACCAGTCCGCTTTCTCCCGGAATTCTTTCCGCATTCTTCTGGGTCACTCTTTTTTTCGCCTCGACGGCAGGGTTGGCGCGCTCCTTTTTGAAAGAGGAGGAAACCAAAACCGTTTTGGCTCTCCGGCTTCTGGCCCGCCCTTCTGCCGTATTCTGGGGCAAACTCTTTTTCAATTTATTTTTACTTTTCTTCCTCGAACTCATTTTAGTTCCGCTCTTTTTCATCTGGCTCAACGTGAGCGGAACCAATCTTGCGAGCTTTTTTTTCATTCTATTTTTGGGTACCTTGGGGCTAGTTGCTGGAACTACGTTGACGGCCACCATTGTTGCCAAAGCCGAATCCAAAGGAGTGCTCTTTGCCATTCTTTCTTTTCCCATTCTCGCTCCGCTTTTAATTTTCGCAATGGCCGGCAGCAAGGCCGCCTTTGCTGGCGGCGGCTGGGAAGAAATTTCCACCTCGGTTAAAACTCTAATCTCATACACGGCGGTAATGGGAGCCGGCTCTTCCATTCTCTTTGATTTCATCTGGGAAGTTTGATGTATATTACAAGCGTGAAGCGCTGGTGGCTTTTTTTCTGGATGGCGGCCGTAATCATTTTAGCTTTCGCCCGTCCCGCTCCGCAGCAACTGCTGGGGGAAACTTCCCGTATTTTTTATTTCCACGTCCCTTGCGCCTGGGTTACGGTTCTGGCCTTTTTTATGACCACCATTTTCTCCATCCGTTATTTGATGAAAAAGCAGATTGAATTCGATGCTAAAGCAGTTTTGTCTGCGCAGCTCGGCCTCATATTCTGCGTTCTGGCTACTCTCTCCGGCTCCATTTGGGCCCGCTTTGCCTGGGGGGCCTACTGGAATTGGGATCCAAGACAAACTTCCATTTTCTTGCAGCTTCTCATTTATCTCGCCTACTTTGCTTTGCGAGGAAGCCTTCCCGACCGCGAAAAGAAAGCCGCTTTCTCCGGCGCCTACGCCATCCTTTCTTTTTTGACCGTGCCATTTTTGATTTTTGTTGTCCCACGAGTTTTTCCATCCTTACACCCTTCCGACACGGTGGTCAGCTCGCAAGGTGATTTGAATTTGGGGCCGGAGGTGCGCTGGATTTTCTTTGCTTCGCTGGCCGGTTTTACCGCTTTATACTACCGGCTCTATCGCCTCGGTGCTAAAACCTGCATGGCCGAGCTAAACGCGAAAGGAACTATGTGAAAGATAACTACGTGGCAATGGGGGTCGTTCTCATCATCTGGGCCGGTTTGTATTTTTACCTCTTGCGCCTGGAGAAAAAAATAGATAAATTGAACCAGGACAAGAGGGAATAGAATGAAAGCCCGCTACATAATCGCAACTGCCATCATCGTAGGCTTCATAGTTTACGGTGCCGTCAGCTTGAAAACCAGCTTAACCCCCTACGTTTCCTTCGCCGAAGCCAAAAAATCGCCCCAGACCGTGCAGGTGATGGGAGAGTTGGAAAAAAGCGCCACACGCTACGACACGACCGCCAACTTGCTTTACTTTACCATCAAAGACAAGCATGGCGATAGGCTCGAAGTTTCTTACAAGGGAGTAAAACCGGGGAATTTTGACCAGGCGACCCAGATTGTCGCCATCGGTGATTACAGAGATAAAGTTTTCGAGGCCGACCAGCTTCTGGTCAAATGCCCTTCTAAATATCAGGGGGAAGAAGTCCAGTCCTACAAGGCGGAAAAGTGAACGTTTCAATTCTGGGCAATCTTTTCTTAGGCGCCTCCCTCACCTTCTGCGTTCTGGCGATAGTTAGCTATTTGTATGCTTGGGGGAAGGCCAAGGGGACACTTCCTTGGGGCCGCCGCTTCTACCGGCTCTCCGCTTTCTTTTCGGTCGGCACATTGATTTACCTCTTTTATCTGTTCGTTACCAAACATTACGAAGTCACCTACGTTGCCGAATATTCTTCCTCCGACCTGCCGTTCCACTACCTTTTCGCTTCGGTCTGGGCCGGCCAGCAGGGCTCGTTTCTGCTCTGGCTCGGCTGGTCGGCCATTCTAGGACTTTTTATGCTTAAACGGCTCGGTGAATACGAGGAACGGGGAATGTTTTTCTACCTGCTCGTGCAGCTCTTTCTGCTTTTCATTTTAGTCAAACGTTCCCCCTTCGCCCTTTCCGCCAATCCAGTGGCGGATGGCCGCGGGCTGAATCCCCTGCTCCAAGACTATTGGATGGTGATTCATCCACCGGTAATGTTCCTCGGTTTTGCCGCTCTGGCGGTTCCCTTCGCTCTGGCGATGGCGGCCTTGAGCAAAGGGGAATATCAGAACTGGGTGACCGCCGCTTTTCCCTGGGTCAACTTTGGCCGGATGGTTTTGGGCACTGCCATCATTATGGGGGGATTCTGGGCCTACAAAGTTTTGGGCTGGGGCGGTTACTGGGGCTGGGACCCGGTAGAAAACGCTTCGCTAATGCCCTTTTTAGGTTCGCTGGCGCTGACCCACGGCTTTTTAATTCAGAAAAACAAGGGCTCTTTGCCCAAAACTAATTTTTTCCTGGCCGTTACCGCCTTTTTGCTGGTGGTCTATGGCACTTTTTTAACCCGCTCCGGAATTTTGGCCGATTTTTCGGTTCACTCCTTTGTCGATTTGGGCATCAACGGCTTTTTGGTTCTCTTTCTTTTCACTTTCATCGCCATCGGTTACGGGATGCTTTTATGGCGCAGCCGCAAAATCAAGGGAGTCGCCTATTCCGGCCCGGTCGTGAACCAGGATTTTTCCGTGCTCTTGATGGTTTTGTTTGTTTCGCTTTCCGCTTTTATGGTGCTTCTGGGCACTTCTTCGCCTTTGATTACGCGGCTCTTCGGCCAGCCCTCAAACGTTGAGATTTCCTATTACGTGCGCACCCATCTGCCCATTGGTATCGCCATCGCTTTTCTTTTAAGTATGACCCCCTATCTTTTCTGGCGCTCCGCGGCCCCTTTTGAGAAGTTCAAAAAAGCGCTCTGGCCGGCCATCTTAGCCGTCGGTTTCGCTGTTCTGACGTATGCGCTCGGCTTTCGCGAATCGGTCTATCCGATTTTCCATTTTCTCACCTTTTTTGCCCTGTTCTCCAACATCGCCATCTTTTACCGCTCCTTTTCCGCCCGACCGGTCAATTCGGGCGGACATCTCTCTCACGTGGGAGTGTCGATGCTTTTGGCCGGGTTTGTCTTCTCATCGGTTTATTCCCAAGAAAAGCGGCTCAACTTGGCCCTTGGCGAAAAGGCCGCCGCCTTTGGCTACACTTTGACTTACAAAGGGACCGAAGGGGACTTGAAGCAAAAAGAAAACGCCCTCATTTTCGCCGTTGAGCATAAAGGCCAGACCAGCGAGGCCCGCCCCCGCTTTTACTGGTCGGAGTACAGCCGGGGGTATATGCGCAAACCGGCGATTGAAAAAGGCCTCTTTTACGACCTTTACATCTCCCCCATCAACCATTCCCGCGCCTCCGAAGCGCAGGCGGAACCGGGGGTGGTGGTTCTTGCCGACGGCGAAACCAAAGAGGATGTCTTTGGCTACAAAGTCACCTTCAAAGGTTTCACCGAGCCGAAGATGGAAGGCGCAGAGGTTTCCGTTGCCGCCTTGTTGCAGGTCGCCGGTTACGGCGTCTCCGGCGTGCGCAAGCCGGTTTTGCAGATTAAAAATTCCGGTCAGCGTTCATCCCCACCGGTTGAACTGTCAGGCGGAAACACGGTCGCTCTTTTGGACGCCCGCCCCGAGCCGCGTCAGGTCGCTTTGAAATTTTCCGGCCCTTCGGTCGATATGGCTGCCACCCAGCCAACGGCGGACGTGGTTTCCATCGAGGTTTCCAAAAAACCCTTAATCAGTTTGGTCTGGGTCGGCACGATGCTGGTGACGCTGGGCGGCATCATCTCCGTCATCCGCCGCGGCAAGGATTTGCCGACTTCCAACCGCCCCATTGGGCGGGTAGAAACGGAAGTCGCCGAGCCGCCCAAGGTTTTGGTGTAACGTTGATTTTTTTGGGCAGACACATCGGTCTGCCCCTACGGTTTTTCATTACATTCTCCTATATATAGCCAGCCGTTATTTTTTTTAGGATTTTAGCGGCGCGACCTATGTCCCTATACTAATAGTCGGCCATCGTTTTTTGCTTCAATTTTACCCCGATTTTTGTAACCTCGACTCGTATCGCTTCTTTCAAGAAGAGGGAAGGGCATAACGGCGTTGTGCCCAGCTAAAGAAAAATAAAACCGTAGGGGCGAATCTAAAGATTCGCCCAGGGTGAACCTGAAGGCCTGCCCTGAGCCTGTCGAACGGGTTCACCCCTGCAAAAAAACAGATAGGAAAAATGATGGAGATTTGAGCTTATCTTTTTTCCAAAAGCGCGAAGCTGCGGTAGAAGTTGGTCTTTTCCAAAGACTGGCGGACTTCGGAGGTCAGCTTTTCGACCGAAACTTCCTCCACCGTCCCGCGGACTGAAAATTTGAGAAAACCATGCAGCAAACGCGCAAAAAAGTCGGTCAGCGTGGCCACGGAAATCCTTTCGTTGGAATTCTTGAAAGAGAGGGTGGCATTGGAATCGACGAACAGCCGGTGGTGAAAGGAAAAATCGCCCGCCAGGCTCTCCCGCGCTTTGCGCCAGTTCTGGGTGAGGCGGTAAACTCCTAAAATCGGTTTGAAATGTGCCGTGACCAAATTGGCGGCGGAGAGAAAATGAAGAACCGCTTCCTCATCGCTAAGCAAAGCCTCGGAGGAAAGCTTTTCGCGCACCTGCTCGTAGCGCTCCAGCCGGCGCTCCAAGGCCTTAATGGAGTTTCTCAAAACCATGTCGAAAATATCGGTCTCCAACTCCCCTTTGGTGAAAACCAGCAAAGCCGCCTTTTCCAGGTTTTGCAAAATCACCGAGCCATAGGCAAAATCAAAGCTCAAGCGGTCGCCGGGTTTGAGGTAGTAGGTAACCTGCAAAAGCCGCAGGGCAATCGAGCGGATGGCCTCGCTGGAAAAGAAAGCGGGCAAAAGCTGATAGGTGGTCTCTTCCGACTTGTTCAAAAACAGAGCACCGTAAACGCCGGGAACTGCTTTTAAATCTTCCAGAATCTTGTTCATTCTTCCCCGCCGGGCAAGAGCTTGAAAAACTCTTCTTTTATTGAATCGCTTGGGGCATCTGCCGCTACCGAAATTCCCACGTAGATTTCGGGAACCTGGCCCAAATACAAACGCCCCGGCTCCAGGTTGCCTTCGCCTTTATAAAACCGGCCCAGCTTGGTGTTTTTTTCCAAAAAGCCCAAAAAGATTACCAATTCGGAGAACAAAAAGGCGATTTCCTTCAACGGGGCGGTAAGCCCCCCTTCCATTTGCAAAACGCCGTCGCCGCTGGCGGTCAAATAGCCGAGGGCGGAGGGATGCAGGACCAGGCGTTTCAAATCATCGATTTCAAAAATCTTTTTGGATTCGACTTTTTTACGGACTTTGGCGTCCAGATACTCGCTGGTTTCGCGGTGCTGCAAAACCAGCTGGCGGTCCAGCGCGCGCTGGTCTTCGTCGGTTTCCACTCCCCCCAGCCAGAGGTTGTCCACTTTGTGCACCACCTCACCTCCCAAAAAGACGGTGGTGGTGAGGTGCGGACGGGGATGGTTGGAGAATTCGGTTTGAATCTGGAATTCCTTCTCTTCCCAGACGACTTTGCCTAATTTTCCAGTCGGTAAATACATAATTTTTTAAGCGGGCCAAGGCGTTGAAATCGGACGCTTGCCCCCCTTTTATTGTTTTCGGCAGATTCGGGGCTTTTTGGAGAGGGAATTAAAACCGGCGCGGGCGGCTAAAAGGTGCGATTGGAAAAGTTAGAAAACCAAAAACTGCTTTACCTGCAGAGCCAGTTCCTGTTTTTCCTCTTTCACTAAGTCGGCGTTTTTTACCGCCCGGGAAAAGTTGGGATTGATGGCCAAAGCTTTTTCAAAGCTTTCGCCGCCCGCCCGTAAAAGAAAGAAATACAAGAGCAGGTAGCCGGCCGCTTGCTGACGCTGCCTCCAGTTGCGGGCAAAATCGAAGCCTGCGTCTTCCAGTTCGGCCAGAGCGGCGATAATCGCGGAAAACTCGATTTTATCGACGCCGGTTGAAAACAAAATCCAGAGGTAGTCCAGGGTGCTGAAAGGAGGCAGGACAAAAAGCTCTCCCAAAACCGGCCGCAACCCGGCGGCCACGGCCGAAAAGTTTCCGCTCTCGTATTCGGAGAAAAGCCGGCGCGTCGTTTCGGAACTTACCCCGAATTCGGTTTTCAGAACCGCTTCCAGAAGGGCGCGAAAATCGGGCGGGATGGAAGCGGGATTGTTCGCGGCCTCCAGAATTTGCAGGTAAACATCCAAGAGCTGGCGAAGTTTTTCGTCCGCGCTTGAGTCGGCCTGCGCCAGGGCCAGGCGGCCCTCTGCCGGCTTTCCGGCCCAGGCCCAAAAGCAGGCGGAAGCAAGCGGCGCTTCCTTTTGGAAATCCTCCGGCAGGGGTTTGATTCCCCATTCCGCCGTCCAGGCGGCGACGGCAAAGAAACCGAAGGGATCAGTTTTTATTTGCAAGGCAACCGAAAAACTTAAAAAAGCCGCCGGATACTCTTTGCGGGAAGCCTGCCAGAGTCCCAAAAGGCCGGCGGTACGCGGTTCCTGGGCCAGTTCCGAGCAGGCGATTTTTTGCAAAATCTGTTCTTGTTCGTCCATTTAAAAGTCCAAACTTTTCAAAAGCAAATTATGCTTTCCCGAAATTTTTTTGACCAGCGCAGGCTGGCAATCAGACTGGAGCGCTTCTTCCGCCGAGGAAAGAAAAAAAGAGCCGTAAAAAAGATAGGCGACGCCCAAAAAATTGGTCAAATCGGCGAACCCGGGCTGATTTTCCAGATGCAGTTTTTCGATGTAGCGCTCGACCTGACTTTTAGACAATAACTCTGCCCCGCTGCGAAAGGCCAGGTTGAAAAGATAACACCAGGCCTTGAGGTTGGACTTGTCCACCCGGGAGTTGCTTTTTCCTTTCAAATCCAGATAAATCCGGCAGAGGGAGTCGTAGTAAATGGTTGAGTTAATCGCCGGAAAAACCGCCTCTGGTTCCATAAGGGAAAAAGACTGCTCCAGCAACTCTTCCGCTTTTTGCAGATAGGCCAAGGCATTGCCGTTGCTGCCCCCCTGATCCAGATAGAGTTGCGCAAGGTTCAAACGAGCATCTACAAAATTGGGGTTGGTGGAAAGGGCGGAAAGAAAAGCTTTTTCCCCCTCGACCGGCTTTCCTTCTTCCACGAAAAGCTGCCCCAGGGCATTGGCGTAGTCGGCATAGTTGGAATCGAGTTGACAGGCTTTTTCATAGCAAGCCTGAGCTTGGTTGAATTTTCCCATCCGATGGCAGACGTTACCCAAATGGAAAAGCGCTTCGGCAAAATCGGGGAAAAGAGTTAAGGCCCGCTTAAGCTCTTCTTCCGCCTCCTGATAGAACTGATAGACGAAGAAAAAATATCCCAGCCGCATATGCGCCTGCGGGTCTTTGGCTTCGGTTAACTTCTGCCTTAATTGCAAAGCCAAAGACAAAACCGAAGCTTCCGATTGGTGGGCCCCTTCTCCTTCCGCCGAACGGCCACCCAAGGTTTTACAAGGGTATAGCCGGGCCGAAACCAGACGGGCGTTGCGGAAAAAGTTAACCACCCAGGCCCGCTCCAGCTCGTCGTAGCAGGTTTCCACGCGGAACACCGTCTCCCCGCAGGGGAAATCGTTGCGCAAAACCGTCTGCGAGGGGGGTTGAACAGCTATTTTTTGTGTCGTAGCCTTTCTCCTTCGGGCAAAAATATCCCCCAAAGAAGTATCGGCTAAAAGGAAGCTATTCTTGAGATTTAAGAGAAACGCAGCCCGCGGCGGGCGGCCGAGCGCGCAAAGCGAAAGCGGCTTTTGGCGGAAAACAGCTTTTTGGCCCAGAGCAGCCGAACCAGACCCCAAAAACTAACGTTGTAGCCCCGGCGGGATAGTTCAGCTTTCAGTTCGCCGATGGAGTAAAAAGGGTCTTCGGAAATTAGCGCCATAAGGGTCTCTTCCAGCCCGACGGTTTTAGAAACCGGGGGCGACGGTTCCGTTTGGATTCTTTTTTCACGGGCGAAAACCGACGGGTTAGAACCAGGTTTTAATCCCGTTCCTGCCGCCATCCCAAAATCTTCTTTGGCTTTTTCCAGAGAATCAAAAGAGCGCAGAATGGAATCAAACTCCAGAAGTTCGAAAACCTCATAGACGCCGGGAACCATGCGGACCAGCTTGATGTCCCCTTTATTGGCGCGCACCTCGCGGATGTTGGATACGAATATTCCCCAGCCGGCCGAGGAGATATAATCGACGCCGCCCAAATCAACCACGATGCGGTAGCGCTTTTGGGAAATAAGCGAGTTCATCACCTTTTCCAGCTCGGCAGCGGTCATCGTATCGACGACGCCGTCCACCCGCAAAATGGACAGGTTATCCCCGTTATTGTGGTCTAAGGATATTTTAATTTCCCGCATCAGAGTTCGTCCGGCCCTTCCAGAGAATATTCCAGGTCCTCCTTCTTATTCTCGGCTAAAAAAGGCCTGCTGTCAAGCCCCTTTTCCCCATTTTCGGAGGCCATTGAGGCCTCCTGGGCTGTCAGCGTGATTTTATCTTTGATAACCACCACGGTCATATCATCGGCCCAATTTCCGTCACCGGTAAAGCGGGCGACTTCGGATTTGATCCGGTCAACCAGACCAGAAGCAGAAAGTTCCGCCGAAGTTTCAATCAATTCGACCAATCGATTCACCCCGAAGCGTCTATTCTCTGAATCAGCAGCCTCAACGATGCCATCGGTGAAAAGAACAAAGAAGTCCCCTTTTTCCAGGCCGAGTTCCTGCTTTTCTATTTTCTCTTCGAAAGTTGAACCATCCGGCAAAACCAGGCCCATCGGCAAACCGGCAGGATTGAACAACTCCGCTTTTTTTGTTTTTGCCCGATAAAAAACCATTGGCATATGGCCGGCGGAGGAGAAAGAAAGCTTGCGTAATTTCGTATCAAAAAGGGCCAAGAAAATGGTTACGAACATATTTTTGTGAATGCCCTCTACCGCCAGCCGGTTCACACGGCACAAAATTTCGGCAGGAGTTGTTTGCCCCTTGGCCTCTAAACGCAAGGCGGTGCGCACCATCGCCATTCCCAGAGCGCCGGGCACTCCCTTGCCGGAAACATCGGCGACGGCAATGCCCAACAAATCCGGGCCAACGGCAAAGAAATCATAAAAATCGCCGCCGATTTCACGGGCGGCCTGATACCAGGCGGCCACCTCCATCCCTTCAATTTGGGGAAACTCGGCCGGCAGGAGCGCCTGCTGCACTTCCTGCGCCAGCTCCAATTCATGCTTCATCTTTTCTTGCTCCAGCAGTTCTTTTTGGGATTTTTTGAAACCGGCGGTAATTTCGTTTACGGCGCGGGCAATCTGGCCAAATTCATCGCTGCTGTAAACCGGCACGCTGGGCTCCCCCTCTTTAACCCGGCGTAATCCCTCGCTAAGCTTTTCAAAGGGACGGCTCAAATAAGCTCCAACCACCCAGATTCCAATCAAGCCAATAACCAGGATGGTGAAGCAGGCTTTCAAAAGAAAGTTTTTGCCGCGCAGGATTTCTTTTTCCAGAATTGCCGCCGGGACCGCCAGATGAACTGTTCCCAAAAACCGGTTCCCGGAATAAACCTTTTGCATCATATAATAAAAGGCTTCTCCAGCCGAGCCGGCGTCGGCCAATTTGGTCTGACTTGCAAATTCAGAGACATCAACCCGCTGGGGCCGGCCGGCGACGCTGGATATTCGATCGGGAGGTTGATAGCTGGATAAAGAATCTAACCGTCCAAACGGTTCAGCCCAAATTTTTCCTTGTTGATCGGTGATTACCAGAAATGAAAGTTCGGGATGAGTTTCCTTGGTTTTGGTGGCGAGGGCGAACAGGTTCAAATCATCCCGGTTGAAAAGCGGGTCGGCAGCGGAAGCAGCCAAAGTCCCGCCTAAGTTTTGCAAATTCTGGTCGAAGTTGGAAACGGCGTTTTCAGTAATTTTTCGTCCGGCAACCCAATAGGTTCCAACCAACAAGCCCAGCAAAACAACCGTGCCTAAAATGGAAACCTTGGTGCGCAAGGAAAAACGCCCGACCGAAGGAAAAGCAGGAGCTTTTAAATACTTGCGCATACGGAATTCATTTTCCTCCCCGCGGCGCAGATAGCCGACCTCGTCCATTATTTTTTCGATGAGATAAAGCCCCAAACCGCCCTTACGACCGGTTTCAACGAGCCGCGACAAGTTAAGCCGCTCCCCTTCTTTGATATCCAGGCGGCGGCCTTCATCGAAGAAAGAAAGTTCGACGAATTCTTTGGAAAAGCGGACCGTCATACGAATAGTTCCCTCACCGTACAAATAGGCATGGCGGATTACGTTGGTAGCCGCCTCTTCCGCCGCCAGCCACAAAGCGCTCTGTTCTTTGGCAGGCAGGCCCAGCTCCCAGATGGCTGAAAGCAAAAACCGGCGCATCGGCTCCAGCTCTTCACTTTTAGCCTTGAAGAAGGCGGTGCTTTCTTTTAACAAACGACTCATTTCAACCTCTTTTTCGCTTCGGCAATGTTGCGCAAAAGCGCCTCGTTATTCGGATAACGCAAAGCTAACTCCTGCCAGAACGCCAATGCTTTCTGGTAATCACCGGTAGTGTAGGCGGCGCGTCCCTGATTGTATAGCCGCCAAGCCTGGGGGTCTTTTTTTAAATCTTCCAGAGTAGTTTTTTGGGCCGTGGCGGCATGAATTTTCTGCAAATAGCTCGCAGCGACCGGGTCGGAAGGGCGCCGTTCCAAAACTTTTTTGAAATTCTCCTCGGCCGCCATCAACCGGCCCGATTCGTAGTTGGAAATGCCCTGCTTGAACAGGTCATCGGCTTTAATCTCCCGGGCAACCAAATCGAAGCGATTGGATGCCAAAGAATCCTGCGAATCCAGTTCGGACAATTTCTTCCAAGCCACCAAGGCTTGGTCGAATTCTTTCTTGCGGAAGGCTGCCCAGCCCATAGAGTCAACTGCCTGTTTAGCCGAGTCCAGGGAGCCTTTGATTTTGCCGCTTAATTCAACGAATTCCAAATCGCCGGAGTTTTTTCCGCTTTCGAGTATATTTAGAGCAGATTTGTAACGGCCCGAAACGTAATCCCGTTGCGCAGACTCTAACGCTTGGCTGCGCACCCGAGCCGTTTCCAACACTTTCTCTTTAACTTCTTTCTCTTCTTTGACTAAAGCATCCAAGCGGCCAACCTCGTTTTTCAAATCTTCATTTTCCGGATCAATACCCAAAGCCAGCCGGTAGTACGCCAAGGCCGAATCTTTTTGCCCGGAAGAGATAAAATTCTCTCCCTTACCCCGATATTCATCCAGGCGGGCACGATTCAAGCGCAGGTAGTTTTCCCTTTCAATTTGTTCTTTTTCTTCGCGCGCCTTTCTTTCGCGGTCGGCGGTGGAGCTTCCAAAGCGGAAAGTGAAAGCGACCCGGTGGCTGGCGGAAAGTTCCTGGGGCGAAGATTTGAAAGCGTAATCCAGCCCGACCCGATGGTAGGCCAGCCCGCCGCCAAAAGTGGCGGCTTTACGATCGTAACCGCCGCGCAGGAAAAAATAACCGAGATAAGAGAGCTCTCCTCCGGCGTGGAACTCCATCGGTGTGTTTTCCGATTTATCGACATCAAAAGCGGCCAGGATACTCCAATCTCCATTGGCAAACGGCAGTAGATGGGAGACCCCGGCTTTGAAATTGCGCGGAATCGATTCCTTGCTGTTTTTTAAAGTCAAATCGGAGGAAACAATATCCTGCACATTTAAACCGAAAGACAAATTTTCTACCGGAGAAAGAATAACTCCGACATCAGTTCCCACTGCGGTGGCGGAAAAGCCGGCCAGGGATTGGTTATACAACTTAGCCGATGCACCTAATTTCAAGAACCTGAACAGAGGATATCCGTAACCCAAAAGAAATTCACTTTGAGAGAAAGAAACTTCTCCCAGGTCTGAAGCGCGGTTGTCGCGGGAGAAAATTCCATCCGTGCCGATGCGCAAAAATCCGGCCGAGAAGGAGCCGGCTTTCAAGGTCGGGTAGGCGATTCCGCCGAAATCATATTCACTTCCTTCCGGCAGCGTAACATGGGCGAAGGTAAGCTCCGGGTAAGAAAGTCGGGGCAAACCGGCGGGGTTCCAGAAAACGGCGGAGGCATCATTGGCAACCGAAACGAAACTCCCCCCCATTCCCACGGCGCGGGCGCCGGCGCCCAAAAGAAAGAAGGAAGAAAGACCGGATGTGGCTTGGTCGGCCACAAGCAAGCCGGCGTTCAAAAAGACCAACAATATGGCGAACGAAAGTTGTTTCATTTTACCACCGCCAGTTTTTGTTTAACTATTTCGCCGGTAGCCTTGGAGCGAATGATGGCCAGATAGACTCCGTTTTGAACTTCCCTCCCCTTTCCGTTGCAGCCGTCCCATTCAATTTGGTTGACACCGGCACGGCCGCCTTCTATTCCAGTAGAATAGGTTTTTTCCATAACCAGCTCGCCGGTCAAAGTGTAAATTTTTACTTCCACTTCCGAAGCGGCCGAAAGCCGATAGGCAATTTGCAGCTTCTCCGAAGGGGGAGAAAAAGGATTGGGATACGTAATCAAAGAAGTAGCCAGGCTGGAGCCGGAAGCGGTGGTGAAAACCGAAGAGTTAAAACTGAACGGCTGGCCGTTGGCGGCAAGCAGGAGGGCCGGAACCGGCGGGCTGTTCGGGATGGAATCTATGGCTTCAATCAGGTTCTCTTTGGTGGAAAATCTTAATGATGAAGAATTTTGGTCTTTGGGGCGAACCGAAAAAGAAAAGTTTTTGCTTCCACCCGCCCCCGCCCCGATGGCGATCGGCGGGGAGAAATTGAAAACCAAGCGGTTACCCTCAACGGTTGCCGAGTCAACACGGCTGCCGTCAGAAAGTCGGGCCTCTTCGAAGGCGGAAACGGGGCCCTGCACCTCCACCGCTATTTTTTTAAGCAAAAAGGTGTGCAGGCCGGTGAAGTCGTTGCTGGTGAAGCTGAGGCTGAAGGGGGAGACCGACTGCCCTGAAAAGAGCAGAGGTTTGGGAGTTTCGCTTGCGCCGACTTGGAGAGCGCCCAAACTTCTTAGAATTTTGAAGGACAAAACATTGATATCCGGGCTCAAGGCGGCGGGCAGGCCGCTGTTGGAATCGAGCGGAACTTGCGACCAGACCGCTTCAACCCGAACCGAATCGAGCGCATCCTGCACATGAAGATAGAAGCTGTTGGGTTGATGGGGGGTAATAGTGGTTTCCGAATCGGAAAGAAAAGTCAAAAGGGGCGGGGTTACCCGCAAGCGGATTTGACCGGAGCTGACCGGCGCTTCGCCCTGATTGACCAGATTTACCGAGAGGGTGAGCGTTTGACCGGCAAAAAGAATTCCGGTTTGAGCAAATGGCGGAGAGTCGATTTTCGGCTCCAGCTCCAAAACGGCTTTGCGCTGGCGCGAAACCGTAATGCTGTTAACTGAAGCGTTCAAAGTGGCCGTGGCATTAGTGAGTTTTCCTTTCCCCGGCCGAACCTCCAACCGATAGGTCGTCCAGCCGGTGCGCAAAGAATCGGCCGGAACGGCGAGCGTTTGCTCTTGGCTTTGATTGGGAGCCAAAGCTGGAACGACCAACGAATCGAGTGCACCAGCGTCATCCCATAAAACAACTTTAGTGGAAATCAGACTTTCGGCGGAGGGATTGAACAAACTGAAATGGATGGGGAAAGCCTGGTCGCTGTTGACGCGTGGTGCCGCCCACAAGGTGTCTAAGGCGATTTGGGGCTGGGCGAAAAATAAAACCGGTTCTAAATTGGTAAGTTCAAACGTCGTGGTCACTTCATTCTCTTGGCCGGAAAGATTCAGTTTTGGCTGCCAGCTTGTGCCCGAAGAAGGTTTTGAAAAATCATTGCCGTCCACCTTATATTCAAATCTATTTAAGGGCCCCCCCCCTATACTAACTAATTGCGTAGTTATGGTATCGTTTTGGTGCAGGAAGAAAAGCCGGGTCAAGGTATCCAACTCGTAGAAAGCTCCTCCACCACTATTTGCGATTTCGAGTTTGAATTGCAAGGGGGATTTCAACAAGGCAAGTAGAGGGTGCAAGGTTCCACCGACGTAATAGATATTGGCGGGTTTCTCCAAAATCAGGTTTTCGCCAGCAGAAAAAGAATCGGAAAAGCTAACTCCGTCCCGGCGGCCGGAAACCAAGAGAGAAAGTTGTGCCGTACCGGAAGGAAAGGTTTGTGGAAAGCTATCCGGCTTAAACAGGATTTGGGCTTCGGCATTTTTAGGTAGGAGAGTAAAATCGGAAATTTGAATAGAATGGGAAGAGGAGCTTTCCATTGCGACCAGGATGGTGGCAGGCTCCAGAACAACATCAAAATTGGATTGATTGACCACGGCTAATTTCTGTTGGTAGATGCGGCCTTTGGAAAGGCGCTTGTAGTATAAGCTGCCGACGACGGGACGCAGGTACATAGAATCGGCGACGGAAATGGAATCCAAAACCGGCGTTTTTATTGACAAATTACCGGCATATTTTCCAATCAGCTCCAGCCGAACGGCAAAATTGCCCAATGGAAAATCGGGGGGAATGGAACCGGTGGACGAAAGGGATTGGGTTTGAGAAGATGCGATGGTCATCGGCAGATTGGGGACTTCAAGGAAAATTTCCTCCCCGGCGGCCAGCAACTTAACCGAATTCAAAGTAAAATCGACAGGGGCTTGGTTTCTAACTCTAAAGGCAATTGAAAAGCCCTCCCCCCGGATTAGGTTATTGGCTGACAAGAATAAAGAATCTACGGTGAGCGAACGAATCTCAACCGAGCCGGATTGACCGGTCTTGCCGCTTTGGCTGGTGGCGGTGAAAACATAGCCAAAGGCGGGACCGAAGAAGGTGGTGCCGAAAGCGTTCAGGTCGGCTATGCCGGAAACAAAATCGCCGGCGCTTTTTAAGATGTTGTTTTCTAAAATCTCCGACGGTTGCGAGGTGATTACCACCGAATCGGAAGAGGCGTTGAAATTGTCTTTCAAATTTCTAAAACGGTCGCGAGCAGTGATGGAAGCGGGAGGGGAAAACGGTACGCCGGAAATTTGCGGGGAAGTCAGAACAAAATCGAAACGGTCTAAGGCAGCCGGTGTGACTAAAACCGTGTCGGAAGAAAAGTGGAGAGCACCGGAAGTTCCTTCCAAAACGACTTTTTCGGCTTTGGGCAAAATGGCAGTTCCCTGCCCGGAGCCATTGATGACCGAAATCGTGGGCAGAACCGGCCCATCACCGGAGGGGGCAATGCCATTGCTGTTTTTCATGCCAATTTGAACAGCCATAGAAACTGGATTTCCATAAGCATCAGCGGCATTCTGCACCGAAACAGTAAACGAATTTCCCGCCACAATAGTAGAGGGCGCTGAAACCGAGAAGGAATTCGGAGAAGAGGGCAAGATTGTGAAGGCAACCGGCGGGGAACGTAGAGTATCGATTCCGAAAGTTAAGGTTTGCGTTCCTTTGGTTAAAAACTTAATCGAGTTGCCCCGGAAGGTGTGCCTGCCGGAATCGGCGGCAGCAAAAGTGTATGGATTTGAAGCCGAATACTGCAGAACGGCTCTTGAATCGCTGCTCGAAAAATAAACGCTTTGCAGAAAGTCTGTTTTACGGTTTCCAAAACGGTCCTTTACTTCCGCCGTGAAAGTTGCCACGCTGTCGCCGGCGGTCAAAGTGCCTGGCAAAGGTGACAGCAAAAAGGAACCCAAACCGTCCGGGCGGACGGTTATATTGTTGCTTAATCGGCTTACTGCACCAATCGTGCCGCGCAGAACGGTTGGAATAGTAGCGACCAGGGTTTGCTTGGCGGTGCCGCTGCCGGCAACAACCGTTATTGGGTTAAAAGTAGGGTAAGTCATTCCATTGGGAGAAGGGCCGCCGCCGGAGGCGGCGGAGATGACAACTGTGCCGGAAGCAGGATTGCCGTATAAATCGACGCCGCCCTGGATATTGGCATCGAAGGGAACTCCAGCGACAATATCTGGATTTGCCAATAATAGAAAATCAACGAGGATATTAGCTTTAACGCGAACAGGATTTGAGGAGCCGGTTTTTCCATCCGAAGAGACTGAAATTCTTTTGTTTCCGGCGGTTTTCAGAATAAACTGACTGCCGGGAAAAGTATGCGTGCCGTTGTCTTTTCCCGTTCCGGTGGTAAAAACGTAAGGAGCCGGAAAAACCGCCCGAGAATCTTCGGATAAAAAGAAAACCGTATCCGAAAAAATGGTAACGATATTACCCAGGTTGTCCTTGGCCGTAACCGTGATATTTCCGGCGGGAACGGGAAAGGGAACGCCGGCTGTGGTTGAATCGGGGACCCCGGTAAGGTCAAAGTGGTCAAGGGAACCGGCCACGACCGACAGGGTTAAGGGCGAACTGGAAAGCTCTCCGGAATAGGCGAAAATTTCAACCTGTCCGACGCGGGTGGCAAAGAAACGGTTGCCTATAAATTTTCCGTCACCGGTTGAGGCGCTGGAAAGTCTCCATAGAACAGGAAAGTTTTCGACCCGGTTGCCAAACTGGTCTTGAGCAACAGCCTGAAGGTCTATTGATTCTCCGGCACGGAGGGCTTCAACCTTAGGTGGCAAAATAGAAACGTGGTGGGCCTTGGATGGCAAAAGAATTAGGGGTTCGGAGGTAAAAGAAAAAAGCTCAACGGAATGATTGGCATCAATAAACATTGCTTTGATTTCAAAATTTCCTGCTTTGCTTGAGTTTAGAACGTTGTCCAACTCGAACAAAACGGTTTGGCTGAAAGCGGTTGAGTAATTTTGGAAGTTTATTTCGATTTTTTGACCTTCAACTTTAAAATTCTCAACCGAGAACAAGCCGGCCGACCCATCCTCGAGGAAAGCTTTCACTTTTTTAACCGGGCGCAAATCAAAACCTTCCGGAAAACGGAAAACGACGGTGCCGCGAGCCGGTGAACGGAAATCGGAAACCAAAATTTCATGAGGCTCGGATTTCCCGGCCACACCGGAAGCGGGCAAAACGACGACTTCCGCCGCTTGAAGGGAAAATCCAATCAGCAAAAGTAAAAGAGCCGAAATGACCTTTTTCATGCTAAACGCCCTTCTTTTACTAATAACTCTCGGCGGGCTAAACGGAGGCCGGAATCCTTAAACATCTTTCTGGGAGATGCGGTTGCGGACTAAATTGAGCAAAAAGGCGGCCGTGCCGGCGACGGCAAATGCAATCGCCAGGATGAAAAGTGCGATTAAAACTTCCTTAAACCAGAGCGGCATCTATATCATTCATTTCCCCTTCGGCCGGCAAGATAAAGCGAACAAGGGAGTTAGGCAAGAAAAACAAATTAGAAAGTAGGGGCACGGCCCGCCATTGGCGGGTGCCCCTACGGTGCGGCATTGTCCCTCGGCTATGCTCGGGATTAAAGAATTGCCGCCTACGAATCTCTGTTTCTGCTTTACTTTGGTTTTAGAAAGAGCGATAATTAGGGCGACAGAATGATTGGACAGACGGTTACGCTATTTTATGATTGAATCATTTAGTCATTTTATCATTGTCGGGTTGAAGAAAATGAGTCAATGATTCAATGAATAAATGATTAAATTGCTCATATGATAGGTCAAACCGTTTCTCATTACAAAATCCTCGACAAGTTGGGCGAGGGGGGAATGGGAGTTGTTTATCGCGCCCACGATACCAAGTTAGACCGGGAGGTGGCTTTGAAGTTTCTTTCCCTCTATTTGGCTTCCGAACCGCTCGAAAAAGAACGCTTTTTACGCGAAGCGCGGGCCGCTTCGGCGTTAAATCATACCAACATTACCACGGTGTATGAAATCGATGAATATTCCGAGCAGGTTTTCATCGCTATGGAGCTGGTGGAGGGAAAAACCTTAAAGCAGTTAATCAAAACCGGCAGCTTGCCGGTTAAGCAGGTATTGGAGATAGCCATACAAGTATGCGATGGGTTGACGGCGGCGGCCGAGAAACAGATCGTTCATCGGGATATCAAGTCGGACAATATCCTGGTGACTTCCAAAGGGCAGCCCAAAATAATGGATTTCGGCCTGGCGAAGGTGAAGGGGGACGCCAAGCGGTCCCAATCCGGCTCAACGGCCGGCACGGCGGCCTATATGTCGCCGGAGCAGGCGGCCGGGGAGGAAGTGGATCACCGCTCGGATATCTTTTCCTTTGGAGTGGTTTTGTATGAACTTTTGACCGAGCATCTCCCCTTCAAAGGGGACCACCCCGCCGCTTTGGCTTATTCCATCCTCAACGAGGAACCGGCGCCGATGGCCCGCTACAGTGAAAAAGCCACCGACGGGCTGCAGAGAATCGTATCCAAGGCCCTGGCCAAGGATAAGCAGGAGCGGTATCAGCATATCGACGAGTTGGGAGCGGATCTGCGGCGGGAACGGAAAAATATGGAATATGCCAGGACTCCTTCCAGTGAAAACCTTCCGCCCACTAAAAAGAAAACTTCTCGGAACAAAATTTTGGCGGCCGGCATTGTGGCGGCGGCCCTGATAACCGCTTATCTACTAATTCCCAAATTTATCGGGCCTGATTCCAAAGAGTCGGATTCGGGCAGGAAGATGCTGGCGGTATTGCCGTTTGAAAATCTGGGAGCCCCCGACGACGAATATTTTGCGGACGGGATTACCGAAGAGATAACCGCCCGGCTGGCCAACTTTCAACAGCTGGGGGTGATTGCCCGAACCAGCGTACTCCAGTACAAAAAATCGAGCAAATCAATTTCCGAAATCGGCGGCGAGCTGGGTGTCGATTACATTTTGGAAGGAACCATCCGCTGGCAACGCTCGCCGGAAGGAAAAAGCCGCGTGCGGGTGACGCCCCAGCTTATCCGGGTCAAAGATGCCACCCACCTCTGGGCCGAGGTTTACGACGAAAATATGGCGGAGGTCTTTCAGGTGCAATCCGACATCGCCAAGAAAGTGACTTCGGCTTTGGATTTGGCGCTTTTGGAACCGGAAAAAAAATCTTTGGAAGCCAAGCCGACCGAGAATGTAGAGGCGTATAATTTTTATTTAAGCGGCAATACTTACTTCTATTTTGCGGGAGCAAAAGATAGACGGATTGCGATGGAAATGTATCAGAAGGCCATTGAACTGGATCCTGAATTTGCTACAGCATACACGCGGCTCTCTCAAGTTTTAACCGAGTTATACTGGCACCACGATCCAGAGGAAAAATTTTTGGTTCAGGCCAAAGAGGCCGTGGGAAAGGCCTTCCAGCTTCAGCCGGGCCTGCCGGAAGGGCATATGGCTTTGGGCTCCATCTACTATCACGATCACCAATATGAAAAGGCCCTGCGGGAGTTTGATATTGCCCACAAAGGTTTGCCTAATAACGCTGACCTGTTGGCAGAAATAGGTTACGTGCAAAGAAGACAGGGTAAGTTTGACGAATCGACGGTTACCTTTAAGAAGGCGATGGAACTTGATCCCCGGAGCAGCGAGATAGCCCAATCAATCGCTGTAAATTTTAGACGCAAGCGCAACTACTCCGAAGCCGAGCGCTATTTTGACCGAGCTATTGCTCTAAGCCCAGACAGGGGCATCCTTTATGAGAATAAAGCAGAGTTGTATATAGGCTGGAAAGGGGACATCGCCAAAGCACGGGGAGTTCTGGAGCAGGGGGAAAAGAAGGTTGAATCGGGCTCACTGGACGGCGCTTGGCACCTGGTGGAATTATTAGACGGGAATTATCAGAAGGCCTTGACCCGGCTCACCGGACCAGAAGCATTCTTCGAGGGCGATACTTCCATTTACTATTTGACCAAGGCCTTCACATACGGTCTTTTACACCAATCCGCGTCAGAACGGGCCTTCTACAACTCCGCCCGAGTGTTTTTGGGGCGGAAAATAGAAACAAAAGGCGGGGAGTCACGCTACCACGGCCAATTGGGCATTGCCTATGCTGGGCTAAGCCGCAAAAAGGAGGCCGTTCAGGAAGGGAAAAAAGGGGTCGAGCTGCTTCCAATTTCAAGGGATGCCTTCCAAGATGGGCCTTTTCGATTAACTGAGCTGGCGCAGATTTATGTTATGGTGGGTGAATACGACACGGCCATAGAACAGTTAGAATACCTGCTCTCAATCCCAAGTGAGATTTCAGTGCCCTTGCTTCGCCTCGACCCTCGCTGGGCACCCCTGCGCAATAATCCGAGATTTCAGAAGCTGGTGGCGGGGAAGGATTGACGATTGAATCATTTAGTCATTTAATCATTGTCAGATTGAAAAAAAATGAACCAGTGATTCAACGAAAAAATGATTAAATTGATTGTATGATTGGACAGACGGTTTCGCACTATAAAATCCTCGACAAGTTGGGCGAGGGGGGAATGGGAGTTGTTTATCGCGCCCACGACACCAAGTTAGACCGGGAGGTGGCCTTGAAGTTTCTGCCGCCGCATCTGGCTTCCGACCCTTTGGAAAAGGAACGGTTCCTGCGCGAAGCCCGGGCGGCCTCGGCTTTAAATCATCCCAACATTACCACCATTTATGAAATAGATGAGTATTACGACCAAATTTTCATCGCTATGGAGCTGGTGGAAGGAAAAACCTTAAAACAGTTCATTAAAGCAGAGCCGATATCGGTAAAAAAAGTATTGGAGATAGCCATCCAGGTTTGCGACGGGCTGACGGCGGCGGCCGAGAAACAGATCGTTCATCGGGATATTAAATCGGACAACATTATTCTGACTCCCAAAAATCAGGTCAAAATAATGGACTTTGGGTTGGCCAAGTTTAAGGGTGATGCCAAGCTGACCCAGGCGGGCTCGACGGTGGGGACGGCGGCCTATATGTCGCCGGAGCAGGCCTCCGGCGAGGAAGTGGACCACCGCGCGGATATTTTCTCCTTCGGCGTGGTTTTGTACGAACTTTCGACCGGGAAGCTGCCTTTTAGAGGAGAACATCCGGCCGGGTTGGCATACTCCATCCTAAACGAAGAACCTCAACCCTTGGCCCGTTTCAACAATGCCGTCATACCGGAGCTTCAAAGGATAGTTTCCAAAGCTTTGGCCAAGGATAAAGCCGAGCGGTATCAGCATATCGACGATATGGCAGCGGATTTGCGGCACGAAAGAAAGAATCTGGAATATGCCAAGTCCACCACGGTGCCGAAGGCGGAGGCAATACATAAACCGAAGAAAAACATTCTGAAAATTTTAATCCCAACTTCAGCCGCAGCGATATTAGCTCTGCTTTTTTTCATCTTCAATCCGTTCAAAGTGGAGGTATCCCGCAACCAGAGTGCCGAGGCCTCGCAGAATTCTTTGGCGGTGATGTATTTTGAGAACATTCCCGACCCGGAGGATAAGGACCATACCGGCGAGATGCTGACCAACTTGTTGATAACCTCGCTTTCCCAGACGCAGGGCTTGGAAGTCATCAGCCGGGAGCGGCTGTATGACATTCAAAAAGAAATTGGACAGGCGGAAGCGAAAGCTATAAACCCATCGCTGGCTTCGCAGATAGCGCAGCGGGCCGGAGTCAAAACTATGCTTTTGGGAACCATTTTGCAAAAAGAGCCGCAGCTGGCGGTTACTTCGCGTTTGATTGATGTGAAATCAGGGAACATTTTGAATTCTCAAAGAATATCCGGTTTTTCGGCTGCCCAGATGTTCCCAATGGTGGACAGCTTGGCGATTTTGGTTAGAAGCGACTTGAACGTGAAGCCGGCATCGGCGGCGGAAGCGAAATCGGTGGCGGAAGTAACCACCAGCTCTCCGGAGGCCTATCGTTCTTATTTGGAAGGAATCGAACTGAATGACAAATTTTACACGGCCGAGGCCAAGGCGGCTTTTAATAGGGCTATAGAGTTAGACAGTAGTTTCGCGATGGCTTATTTCCAGTTGTCCGGGTTAAGCCTGGATTTAAGTGATAACATAACCCGAACCAAGGCCCTGAATAAAGCCTGGCAACTCAGGGGCCATGTGGCTGAAAAAGAGCGGTTGCAAATCGAGGCTGCCTATGCCAGCAGAATCGAGCGTAACTATTCGAAATCGGCGGAAATATTGGAAAAGCTTCTGCAAAAATATCCCCGCGAGCAAAGGGCGTATGAGGACTTAGCGCGAGCATATGTAAATTTGTATCGGCACGAAGATGCCCGGAGAACGTACTTAGTTGGATTGGAAAGTGATTCGTTGGACAAAAATCTATGGAATTCGCTGGCGTATGTCTACGCATGCTTTAACCAGCGCAAGGAGGCTTTGGAGGCCATAGACCGATATGTAAAATTGGCGCCGGCCGAACCCAATCCCTACGACAGCAAGGGGGATATCTATTACGTATTTGGCGAAATAGACTCGGCCTTATACTGGTATCAAAAGGCGGTTTCCTTCCGCATGGATTTCCTAAGCGTTGAGAAGTTGGGTTGCTTTGCGCTCCTGCGGCAGGATTATGCCGGCGCGGAAAAATATTTCCGGCAGTTTGGTTCCACTCCGGATAAGTTTCAAAAGGCGGCCGCGGAAAACGATTTGCTGACCGTTCCGCTGCATCAAGGAAAACTAAAGCAGGCGCTGAAACAGCTGTTAGACAAGCTTTCGATTGATTTGGCACAGAAGTTCCAGCAGCAAATCATTACCGACTATCGGGCTTTGCAAATGCTGGCCTTCGAGACGGGCGATTATACGGCGGCATTAAAGTATGCCCAAAAAGCTTCGGCGGAGCTTAAAAAAGACCCAATCGATAGGGTTTACGGACGCGACTTGGTGGCTATAGCTTGGGCAAAAAGCGGCGAACCCAAAATGGCCCACAAGGTATTGGATGAACTTCGGCGCGACATCGCCGGAAAAGTTCCTTTCGGTGAAGCTATCTGCGATTATACGGGTGCAATCATTGGTTACGAGCAAGGGAAGTATGACGCGGCAGCGGAAATGTTCAAAAAAGCGCTTCAGCCCTTGCTTCCCAATCACGCTCCCCTGTTTCACTACGCAGTCAGTATGCTTAAGACCGGCCATACGGAAGAAGCCATAAGCGAGCTTGAGCGGACGGTGGACTGGTGGTGGTCGCCGGGTAATTACGGTCAGATTGGCCTTTTCTTTTTGCCCGCCGTGGATGTCTGGCCTGTTGCTGCCGTCAAAGCCCATTACTGGCTGGGGGTAGCGTATGAACAAAAAGGGGATAAAGAGAAGGCCAGAAAAGAATACGAAAAGTTTTTGGAAATCTGGAAAGACGCGGATTTCAATTCGCCGGAGATTGCGGATGCTAAGCAAAGGTTGGAGCGGTTGAAAATCAAAACGTAGGGGCAATTCATGAATGGCCCCTACAGACCTCACCCTTTATCCCTCTCCATAAAATGGAGAGGGACGGGCACGGCACGCCGTGCCCCTACGGGGCGGAATTGGAGATGCCGCCTGCGAATCGGAGTTTCGGCTTTACTTTGGTTTTAGAAAGAGCGATAATTAGGGCGACAGTATGATTGGGCAGACGGTTTCTCATTATAAAATCTTAGACAAGTTGGGCGAGGGGGGAATGGGCATTGTTTACCGGGCCCACGACACCAAGCTGGACCGGGATGTTGCCTTAAAGTTTCTGCCTTCTTATTTAGCTTCCGACCCGCTGGAGAAGGAACGCTTCTTCCACGAGGCCAAAGCCGCCTCGGCATTGAATCACTCCAATATCACTATGGTTTTTGAAATCGACGAGTATTACGACCAGCTCTTTATCGCTATGGAGTTGGTGGAGGGAAAAACTTTAAAACAGCTTATCAAAGCCGAGCCGCTGCCGGTAAAGAAGGTATTGGACATAGCCATCCAGGTCTGCGACGGGCTTACCGCGGCTGCGGAGAAAGGCATTGTCCACCGGGATATTAAATCCGACAACATAATCTTAACCCCTAAAAATCAGGTTAAGATAATGGACTTTGGGCTGGCCAAGGTTAAGGGGGCTTCCAAGCTGACCAAAGCCGGTTCCACGGTTGGAACGGCGGCCTATATGTCTCCGGAGCAGGCCGCCGGCGAGGAGGTGGACCACCGGGCGGATATCTTCTCCTTTGGGGTGGTGCTATACGAACTCTTAACGGGTAACCTCCCCTTCAAAGGAGACCATCCGGCAGGTCTGGCCTATTCCATACTTAATGAACAGCCCCAGCCGGCGGCTCGCTACAACGACAAGGTCACCCCGGAGCTGCAAAGAGTAATTTCCAAGGCGTTGGAGAAGGACAAACAGGATCGCTACCAGCACATCGACGAATTGGGGGCGGATTTGCGGCGGGAAAGAAAAAACTTGGAGTATGCCAAGTCCACTACCGTTCCGAAAGCGGAAGCGGTCAACCGGCCAAAGAGAAACCTGCTAAAGATTCTGGTGCCGACTTCGGCGGCAGCAATTCTTGCCTTGCTGTTTTTCATCTTTAATCCATTCAAGGTTGAAGTCTCCCGTAACCAGAGCGCCGCGGCTTCGGAAAATTCCCTGGCGGTGATGTATTTTGAAAACATCCCCGACCCGGAGGATAAAGACCATACCGGCGAGATGCTGACCAATCTTTTAATCACCGCTTTGTCGCAGGCCAGCGGCCTGGAAGTAATCAGCCGCCAGCGTCTGTACGACATTCAGGAAGAGATGGGGAAAGCGGACGCAAAACGGATAACCCCGTCTTTGGCCTCCAAAATTGCCCAGCGGGCCGGGGTGCGGACGATGCTTTTGGGAACGGTTCTGCAGAGCCAGCCCAAGCTGGCGATTACCGCACAGCTGATTGAGGTGACGAGCGGCAAGATATTAAGCTCCCAGCGGTTGTCCGGATTTTCGACCGACCAGATGTTTTCGATGGTGGACAGCTTGGCTGTGTTGGTCAAAAGCGGTTTGAACGTAACTTCCCAGCCTGCCGCGGAGGCCAAATCGGTCGCGTCTGTTACCACCAGCTCGCCGGAGGCCTACCGCTCCTATTTGGAAGGAGTGGAACTTAACAACAAGGTTTATTCGGACGAGGCGGAAGCGGCTTTCAAGAGAGCCATCGAGTTGGACAGCAATTTTGCCATGGCCTACTTCCGCCTAGCAAATGTCTGGCGTCCAGGTAATTTGAGGGATCTAACGGCTCAGAGAAAAGCCTTGGAGAAAGCCCGACAGTTGAAAGACCGGGTAACTGAAAAAGAGCGTTTGCAAATCGAGGCGCAGTATGCCTGGACTATCGAGGTCAACCTACCGCGGGCGGCCGAGATTATGGAAAAGCTTCTGCAAAAGTATCCTCATGAACAGAGCGTTTATGAGAATCTCGGCAGAATCTACGCAAATTTGGGTGATTACAAAAGGCAGGAACAAACCTACCTGAACGCTTTAAAGCAGGATTCCCTCGACAAACTTTTGTGGAATTCGCTGGCCTACTGCTATGCGCGGTCTGGGCGCAAAATGGAAGCTTTGCAAGCAATAGACCGCTATCTTCAAATAGCCCCGGCCGAGCCAAACCCTTATGATTCCAAAGCGGACATCTACTCCGCTTTCGGAGAACTGGACTCGGCCTGGTATTGGTATCAAAAGGCGATTTCCTTTCGTTCCGATTTTACAAGCGTTGAAAAGCTCGGTTATATTTCCCTCTCTCGTCAGGACTACGCCGGCGCTGAAAAATATTTCCGGCAGTACGGTTCCACGACGAACCCGTTTCAAAAGGCCGAGGCCGAAGCTGGTCTTACAGCCATACTTCTTCACCGCGGTCAGCTGAAACAGGCCCGAAAAGAGGTGGAAAACAACCTTTTGTCCCATCAGACCCAAAAGCTGCGGGAGTTGGTGTTGCAAGACTATAATAGATTGACCCGATTGGCCTACCAAATGGGGGATTGGCCGGCTATGCTCGATTTTGCAAAAAAGTATGCCGCCGAAAGCAGGAAAGATCCAACCAACAAAATTGCCGGGAGGGACGAGCTGGCCTGGGCCTGGTTGAAAAACGGCAACCCCAAGATGGCTTACAAGCTGATGGAAGAAATCAAAAAAGAGTCAAGCGAAAAATCGCCACTCTGGCTGAAGAATGCCTACGACTACGGTATGAGTGACTTGGCCTACGAAGAAGGAAAGTATCCGCTGGCTCTCGAACATTATGAAAAAGCGATAAAATCTCTCCAGCCGAATGACCGTCCTTCATATTTATTTTATGGCATATCTCTTTTAAAAACCGGCCGATTGGAGGATGCGGTAAAAGAACTGGAAGGAGTGACCCGCTGGTCTTATAACAGCTGGTCCGCTATTTACGGAGTTAAAGCGCTGTACTGGCTGGGGGTGGCGTATGAACAACAGGGGAATAAGCCCAAAGCCAAAGAAGAATACGAGAAGCTTTTGGAAATCTGGAAAGAGGCGGATTTTAATTCGCCGGAGATTTCGAATGCGAAACAGCGGTTGGCAAAATTAAACCTCACCCTTAATCCCTCTCCATAAAATGGAGAGGGAAGGTGGAAACCTAAAGGTTTCCGCTACCAGTAGCCGGAACGGTTCTGTGGCGCAGGTTAAGTTTCATCTAACCTGCGTGCGCCGAACGCAGGATACGTTCCGCCGGAGCGGAACTTTATCCTGCGCCACAAAAAGACTAACGAATACTGATGTCAACCTCTTCGGTTTCGAAGCGGGAGCGGACGAAAATGGTGTCGGGATAAAAGAAGGCCGGTTCGGGGAAAGCGAAGGGTGAAAGAGAGCCGGCTTCCCGTTTTTGATCCCCATTCGTATCTACAAAACCAAAAAGAAAATACTTGCCCGCTAAAAGCGGCACAGAAAAAACGGAATCGGAAACAACCGCTTTTTTACTCCAACCGGAAGAAAGCTCCTGAAACTCCAAAACTATTTTATCCTCTCCCCTGCCTTCCGCCAATCCATTGACTGTCCCCAAGGAATCCGGGGAGTAGGTTTGGAAGGCAGTCCAGAGCGAGTCGGTCCAAGCGTTGTCAGTCCGGTCAACTGTGCTGCCGGCTGGAAAGCGGAAGCGATACCACTCCGCCGGGCGCAGGTTTTTTTGGGGCGCAAAGAAAAAGGCGTTGGCCTGCGGTTGCGACCAGACCACACTAACGGCGGCGTTCAACGAATCATACAAACTTGGCAGAGCCGTTTCCGAAGCCAGGGCGACCGGTTCGGAAAAGAAAAATTTCAGCGTGTCGGAAAAACCGATTCTTCCCTGACGGTTTTTTGGTTCGGACCAGGCCAATCGGGGCGGAGTTTTATCGGGAGAAGCGCTTATCAGGAAAACGGAGCTGTCTAAGTGGGTCGGTTTTCCAGAAGCAGTGGAATAATAAATTTTTGCTTCCAACTCTTTCAAAGGAAAGCTGGCCGCCAAATAAAGCTTATCTTTTTCGTTGGGATTGGCAAAAGCGCTCTGGAGCCCAACACTTTCCGGAGCAACTATCCGGAAATTCGTCAAAAGAGTATCGGAAGAATTGAGCGGGCGATTGAAAGTTAAGACTAAAAGCCGGTCGCGGTTGAATTGGGCACTTAAAAGGGAGAGACCCGCCGTATCGGCAGGCTCAAGAAATAATTGGGAGGGAATTTCTTTTGCTCCGATTTTGGAAGCCGTTATCTCCCGATGGTAAAGGGCAAATTTTTCCCCGGCCGAAGCCAATAACCGGTAGCGGCCCGATGGAAGGAAGGAAAATTTAAAACGCCCGTCGTTGCCGGTGGTGGTTTGGTAGTCCGGCTTTTTCCAGTCAATAGCAACTGCCGAATCTGAAATCCGAAAAGCTTTAACCAAAGCTCCTCCAACCGAAGAAGTTTTTTCAAACAACTGGCCGGCGATTTCGCCCGAGTCAATGGTTTGGCCGGTGGAAAAAGAAAGGGTATAGGCCTGAGCCAAAACGTTGCCGCGCAGGTCGCGAATGCCCGTTCCCAAGGTGACCACGTAAGTAATCCCTTTTTTCAGATAACGATTCGGATAAACACGGTAAATCTTGCCTTTCAACTCATCGTGAAAAGAATCGACCAATGCGGGCGAGATAAACAGGTTTTTAACCAGGCTGGTCCGCTCCACTTTTTTAGAGAGGGTGAATTCCAAAAAAGCGGAGGTGTCGACGCGCACGGTCCCGGATAGAGGAGAAACGCCGGTGATTTCGGGCGGAGTTTTATCTTCCGGCCCGCCGGGAGGGGGGCCGAATTTGGCGCAGCTTATAAAGAGAAAAAGAAAAAGGAAAGCTTTTCTCAACGGGAAAGTTTTTCTTTCAGCGTCTGATTGGCCGGGTCAATTTCCAAGGCTTTTTGATATTGCGCCCGGGCCTGCGCTTCCTTCCCCTGTGCCCGATAGATGTCGCCCAGATGCTCGATAATGGTGGCATCCTGGCCATTTTTTTCCAGGGCTTTTTTAATTTGCATCTCGGCTTCGCCCAACTTTCCCCGGCGGTAAAGCACCCAGCCGTAGCTGTCCAGATAGGCGCCGTTGTCGGGGTCTTTTTGCAGGGCCTTTGCTATCATACTTTCCGCTTCCGCCAAATTTTCGTTGCGGTCGGCCCAAGTGTAGCCAAGGTAGTTCAAGGTGGGGGCATCGTCGGGCTCCAGCAAGAGGATTTTTTTGAAAATCACCTGGGCGGAATCAAAGTTGCCGCTGCGTTCCAGAGAGGCGGCGTAGGAGTAAAGATAGCGAATCTCCTCCGGGTATTCGGAAACCAGCCCGGCGAAAGCCGCCGCGGAGGAATCAAATTGTTTTTTGGAAGAGAACGCCTGGCCCAACCAGAATCGCAGGGAAGGGTTTTGCGAAAAACGGGTTAACCCCCGCCGGGTCAAAACCACCGCGCTGTCCGGTTTCTGCATTGCCAGATAGGTAAAGGCCATACCGGCAAAACCATCGGCCAACGTATCGGCCACATGCGACAATCTATCAAAAAGCTCCAGCGCGTGCGCATAGTCCTTTTGAGCGTAGGCAATTTGAGCCAGGTAAAAAACCGAGGCATAATCGCTGGAGTCTTTGGCCAACGAAGTGAAGAGCGATTCGGCGCGCGGGTACTCTTTGAGCTCAAAGTAAAGCACGCCCAGATGTATTTTTATTTCTGACAGGGTGGTGTCGGTCTTTAAGACCTGGCGATAAACTTCAACTGCCTCGGTAAAACGCTCCTCCCGCTCCAGGCTTTCCCCCAAGAGGATGTAGCCGCGAAAATCGCTGGAATCGCGGGATAGGAACTCGGCCGCGCGGCTGGAGGCTTCCGCATTTTTTCCCATCCCCCAGAGCATCTGCACCCATTTTAGGTAATTGGGATAGGAAAAAGAGAGCTGGCAGATTTTTTCCTGCGCGGATAACGCGGTAACCGAATCCCCCAGCCATTCGGAAATGCGCGCCAAATACCACCAGGTAAACGTGTTGGTGGAATCCATATTTAAAGCCGATTGGTAGCGCTTTTGCGCTTCCGGCAAATCGTTCAAGGCGCGGGCACAATCGGCCAACAGCAGTTCCCGATCCAAAGTCTTGATGGTCAGTTTTTCCGCTTCCTTACGGGCGGAAGCATAATTTCCGAGGCTGTAATACGTTTGCGCCAGGACAAAACGGATTTCATAAGACTCGGGGTCATAACTTAAAGCCTTTTCAAACTCTTCGGCGGCGCGCTGGTAATCACCGGCATAGCGGTAGAGGTCGCCGTTGACAAAATGTTCGTACGCCTCCGGGCTGTGGACGATTTTGATACTGGTCGGTTTGCCAATTTCTACTTTTCCCTTTTGAGAAGCACAGCAGGCGGCCAGAATGGCAAAGAGACAGAGAAAAACCATCCAAGTTAGCAATCCAATTTTCTTCACCACCGATTCTTTTCGCGCTTCCATATCTACAATAATTTTAACCGAACATAAACCAAAAAAGTTAAACTTTGCGGGCAATAACCACCCGCTCAAAACCAAAGAGGTCTGGGAAAACTTGTGGCGTTTCATAAAAACCGGTCTGTCGTATTAGTCCGGAGACCGCTTGGGCCTGACGATTGCCGACCTCAAAAGCTAAAATACCGCCGCAGCGCAGTAAAGCGGCCCCTTGCCGGGCAAGCTGATTGTGAAACCAGGTTCCTCCCTGCGGGCTTTCGATGGCGATTCTCGGCTCAAAATCGCGCACCGATATATCCAACGACTCCATTTCCAAGGGGCCTATATATGGGGGATTGGAAATAATCAAATCAAATCTTTCCTGCCGTTTCACCTGTTCCAACAGATTTCCACAAACAAATCCAACCCTTTCCCCCAGCCCCAATTCATTCGCGTTTTCCCGGGCGACCTGAAGGGCTTCTTTAGATATATCGGTAGCAATTGCTCGAGCTTGCGGAAGCTGGTAAAGCAGAGCCAAAGCAATGCAGCCGGAGCCGCTGCCGACGTCCAAAATCATAAAGGGGTAGTCGGCCCCTTTTTCCGATATAAGTTGTTCCAAGACCTTTTCAACCAGGGCCTCGGTTTCGGGCCGCGGAATTAAAACCGACGGGTTAACTTTAACCTTCAAACCATAAAATTCTGCTTGGCGGGTTATATAAGCCAGCGGCCGTCCGGTCAGGCGCTGGGCAATGACCTCTTCCGCCTTCGAGCCGATAATATCCGGGGCCGGCATAGATAGTTCGGCGGCTAATCTTCCATTTTTTTGACCGGCGGCAAATTGCAGAATCCACCAGGCTTCCTGTTCAAAGTTGGGCACTCCAGCGCGCTGCAACTTGATAGAAGTTCTTTTTAACAGTTCCGCGTAAGTCATTTTAGCACGCGACCAATCAAAAGTCGGTGTTTTTCAGCCGCTCTTCCTGTTCTTTGGCGCGCAGGGCATCCACGATTTCATTAATTTTGCCGTCCAGAACGGCATCCAAGGAATGCAAGGTCAGGCCGATGCGATGGTCGGTCATTCGATTCTGGGGAAAATTGTAGGTGCGGATTTTTTCGGAGCGGTCACCGGAGCCGACCATCGAACGGCGGGCGGTGTCGATTTTTTCTTTTTGCTCGGTTACGGCCTTGTCCAAAAGGCGGGCGCGCAGGACCTTCAAAGCCTTGGTCTTATTTTTCATCTGTGACTTTTCATCCTGGCAGGTAACCACCAGTCCGGAGGGGACGTGGGTGATGCGCACGGCGGAATCGGTGGTGTTTACCGACTGCCCCCCCGGGCCGGAGGAACGGAAAACGTCGATGCGCAAATCGGCCGGGTTAATCTGGATTTCTACATCCTCCACCTCCGGCAAAACCGCTACGGAAGCGGCCGAGGTGTGAATCCGCCCGGAGGACTCGGTTGCCGGCACGCGTTGGACGCGGTGTACGCCCGATTCATGCTTTAACTTGCCGAACGCCCCCTTCCCTTCGACCAAAAAAATGACTTCCTTGTAGCCGCCGATGCCGGTGGGGTTGGAGGAGAGCAGCTCCACTTTCCAGCGCTGACGCTCGGCATAGCGCTGATACATCCGATAAAGTTCAGCCGCGAACAAGGCCGCTTCTTCCCCGCCGGTACCGGCGCGGACTTCCACGATGACGTTTTTGGCGTCATTCGGGTCGCGGGGAGCTAGGAGAAGTTTCAATTCCTCTTCGAGCTTTTGCTTTTGAGGTTTAAGTTCCTCCAGTTCGGTTCTAGCCATTTCGGCCAGCTCTTTGTCGGAGGAGTGTTTTAGCTTCTCATCTTCTTCGATTTGGGTCAAAACCTGCCGGTAGCGGCCGGCGGCCTGCACCACTTCCTCCAGCCCGGCCCGCTCGCGGGCAATTTTTGAGAGACGAGATGGTTCGCCAAGAACCGCCGGGTCGGAAAGCAAATCGGTCAACTCGCGATATTTGTTTTCAACTTTTTCTATAAGTTCTAACATTATCTTCCAAAATATAAACTTTTAGGCAAAATAAAAAGTTTCAATTAGAAAAATGGAGATGAAACGCTAAGAAGCGGCAGCCGGAGCCAAGTGGGCACCGCCCTCTTCGTAGGACTCGTTGGATAGACTAGTTTAGGTGGAAGTGTACAGAGTCCAGCTTGGTTGCTGTACTTCTTCAACAATCTCACGAAGATGCCGGATCTCTTCATCCTCCCTTTGCTCTTGCCCGGAAGGGAAGTAGATTGGCTCGGTTTCCTTTAGGCGTTTAAGCTCCGTAAAGATTACCGACTTATCGTTTTCCATAGGCTCTCCTAAGACAATATACGTTTTTTTGATTGAGATTCAAGCTGTAATCGCAGGGCTTTGACGTCAATCTGGGATTTGCAGTTCGGGCATGTGAATTTGTCATCTGGAGGAAAAGGGTGAGTGCTCGGCTCAAGTGGTATTCCATCGTCAAAGTTGGCCTGTATCTTGCTCACGTGTTGGCAATTCGTGCACCTGAGTTCAGTTATAGCAAAGAGTTGCTCCTTGGTGGTCGGTGCGCCGGCAGGCAAGAGGAACCTGACAATCTGAGAGGTGGGCGTCTCGAAGATTTTGTAAATGTTGGTGCCATCAAAGATCATTTGCAATAAGGTCTGGTAGCGTTGGATAGCATCGTAGAGGTCGGCGTTCTGGCTATAATCGGTGATTCTCAGACCGAGTTTTTCTAAGTCTTCTATTTTGACAGAGCGGGGGTGGGTCAACCATGTTTTTTGGTTGCAAAGCTCTTCAGCAATTTTTCTTGCAAGAGTGTGCCGCTCTTGCTCTGTGACAGGCGCGCCACTTTTAGAGTGCTTTGTCCAAGTGCGGAATTTATAGGTGTTGAGCCAGTCGGTCACAAGGCTTTTCGAAAATTCGAGAGCGTTCTCACAAAACTGAATCTCACCGGGTGAAATGTTCTGTAGCATTGGAACGTATGCACGGTTCAAGCTGCCCTTCGTATCGACCTCTTCTTTGATTTTGTTCAATCCTTCCAGAAAGGCGTGGGCGGAAAACTGCTTTCCTTGCCAGGATATTTGTGCATCAATTGGGCCAAGGGAAGACCCATTGTCCATTAGAATTTCGTCTCCCGACATCGTCATGATGGTGCCAGCGCTTTTTGCCATTCCCGGAACGATAAAGGCAACCCTCTGGTATTTATGTCGGAGTAGTTTGACGATATCTTCAGTGATTTCGGCTGAACCGCCGGGGGTTTCTAAGATGACATCGACCGCTTTACCACTCAGGTTGGCAAGCTGGTCTTTGATGGGTAAGAGGTCTGGATATCCGATAGCGACCAGTGGAGTTTGCTTCATCACGTCTGCTGCATAGCAGAAAATGTCGTTTCCACCTCGAAGCTGGGAAATCCGGGAAAGCTGGCGTTTCCTTTCTGCGGATAAATCTGGAAAATTTAAGTGCCGGTCCAAGTATTCTGCGTAGATACCCATAGTGTCATTTTAGGCTTCTGCCCAAGGAGTGTGAATATAACAGGCTACAATCGGGGTGGGAAGGATTTTTCCGCGAGCACAGAAAAAGGCGGAGAGGGAGGAAGGCCGGAGTCGTTCCTGGGCAAAGATTTTGGTTTCACGATGCAACCGGAGAAACCAGTTGGGGCACGGCTCCCTTTAAAGCGGCCACCGCCACTTCAATCTGGTCATCGGACGGCGAAAGGGTAGTGATTTTCTGCAGATAGATGCCGGGGGCGATGATGATTTTGCCGAGGGTCGAGTCTTTGAGCTTGGCCGACCATTTCAAAACTTCGTAGCTTCCGCCGGCCACCAAAGGCAAAAGCAAAAGATGATACCCGAACCGCCGCAAAACTCCGGGGGGAGTTTTGACCACCAAAAGATAGATGGCATCGGAAACCGAGTAGATAAGAATTGCCAGAAGCGCTACTAAAATTAAAAACGAAGTGCCGCAGCGGGGGTGCATCGTCGGATATTTGCGAATCGCTCCGACTTCCAAGGGGTCGCCCGCTTCGTAGGCGTAGATGGTCATATGCTCGGCGCCGTGATACTGGAAAATGCGTTTGAAATCCTTGAAACAAGAAAGAAAGAAAAGATAGCCAAGGAAAATGGTCATCCTAAAACCGCCCGCCAGGAAGTTGAAAGCGATGGCGTTGCGGTTGATTCCGAAAAGGTTGGAAAGCCAGATGGGAACGAAAAAGAAAAGCAGGATTCCAAACCCCAGGGCAATTAGGGTGGTCAGTCCGAGCATTAAATCGGACTGCTTTTTCTTTGGCCTCACTTTTTGTTCCGGCTTTTCCCTGGCTTTCTTTTCCTCTTCCGCTTCCATCGCCACTTCGGCCGAGAAGTTCAAACTCTTGGAGCCGATATAGAGCATTTCAAAAAGGCCGATGACTCCGCGAGCTATGGGAATGTTCAGCCATTTAATTCGTTTCACGATGGGTAGAAATTCCCGATCGATGGAGACGATTTGGCCGTCCGGATGTCGCACGGCGGTGGCGACCTTGGTCGAGGAGCGAATCATCACTCCTTCGATGACCGCCTGCCCGCCGACGTTTTTATCGGGATTATTAAGCCAACAAACGCGCATAGATTTTTGCCCTTATCCCTGAAAAATTGGTTTTCTTTTGGTAGCCTCGACTTTAGTCGAGGGGTTCGTTCCCGGCACTGAAGTGCCGGCTACCAGAGAAAATAAACCGCCGACGTTTTTGTCCGGATTATTGGCGATGCAAAGACACATATTCTAATTCGTTTCCGACACTAAAGTGTCGGCTACCAGAAAAAAGAAACCGCCGACGTTTTTGTCGGGGTTGTTACTTGAGAGACAACACATCGCATTTACTCCGACACTTCCCTCGACTTCGCTCGGGACAAGAAAGTGTCGGCTACCAAGGGGATATCGTATGTGATAGAAAAACTCACTCTTTTAAGGCCGCCCGCCAGTTTAAGATGGACAGCAGGCCAAAAATCGGAAAGGCAAGATAGGAGACCCAGTGGGGGATGAATAAGCTGCCGATTTGTGCCTCAAAACGACAAAAAATCCGAAACAGATGCAAAAGCGACATCAAACCGAACAATATTCCGGAAATAACAAAGAGCCGTTTTTTCATGGCTTACGAGCCGGTTTCGGCAACCGCCGGCGGCGCGGCTTTCTCTTTTTTTACGACTTTCTTCTCGAAGCGGCGGCGGTATTTCTCCACCCGTCCGGCGGTGTCAACGAATCTCTGCTTGCCGGTGAAAAAGGGGTGGCAGACGGAGCAGATTTCAACGTGAATGTTTTTGACCGTTGAGCGGGTGGCAATGACGTTGCCGCAGGCGCAGGTTATGGTCGTGTCGTAATAGGCCGGATGAATTTTCTCTTTCATTTTAACTCCCTTCAGAAAAATAAAAATAATACATTTTAGCCGGAAAAGCAAGGATTGACCCTGTTGACCCCTCCTTTAATCCCTCCCCTCAAGGGGAGGGAAAGTTAGGAAGGCCCTCTTTTCCCATTCCAATAAGGGAGGGCGATTCGTGAATCGCCCCTACAGAAACAAAAAGAAAAAAGGGAATTGGTGAGTTGATATAAAGGATTAGCCTTCCTACCGGCGGGTTAAAGGGACGAAGCGGACCGGGACGCTCTTTTTTTTGACTATTCCTTCTTCGGTTTTGATGAAAAGATAAAGGTACTGTTCCTGGGAAGTTCCCAGGGGAGCTACCAACCGCCCTGCCATTTTCAATTGCGTCAAAAGCGGGGGAGGCAATTCGAGGGCGCAGGCGGTAACGATTATGGCGTCGAAAGGCAACAGCTCCACCCAGCCCTCGTAGCCATCCGAAGCTTTTATCCAGACGTTGGTATAGCCGAGAGAGGTGAGCAAATCCGCCGCCCGCTCGGCCAGCTCCGGGATTATTTCGAGTGAGTAAACCTCGGACACCAACTCGGCCAAAATTGCGGTTTGATAGCCGGAACCGGTGCCGATTTCTAAAACCCGGTCTTTCGGTTTAAGCGCCAAAAGTTCGCTCATCACGGCGACAATGAAGGGTTGGGAAATGGTCTGCTCTAAACCAATTGGCAAGGGGTCATCAATGTAGGCTTCGCCCTTTTCTTCCGGAGGGACGAAAAGATGGCGGGGGACTTTGCGCATCGCCGCCAGAACGCGCAGGTCTTTGACGCCGCGTGCTTCGATTTGCTCGGCGACCATTTTGATGCGGATTTTTTCGAAGGGATCCATAGGAACAGCGGCAATATATGAAAAAGAAGAACGGGCGAACATCCCTCGACTTGGCTCGGGACGAGCGAGGTTCGCCCGTACGGCCTCACCCCTCTTTTCCCTCTCCATATGATGGAGAGGGAACGGGCGATTCATGAATCGCCCCTACAAAAAACAAGGATTGGATAAAAACCTCTTGCTGAAAAATTTTTTTGGCTTACTTTCTGCGGCGGTGGAACTGGCGTTTTTGAAAGCGCGCGAAATTTTAGATTCCCGGGGCAATCCTACTATTGTGGTAATGGGCGGCACCACCGATGGCTACATGGCCACCGCTTCCGTTCCTTCCGGCGCTTCCACCGGCAGTTATGAAGCAGTGGAACTGCGCGACCGTGACCCCAAACGCTACCGCGGGATGGGTGTCAAAAAGGCGATTGAAAACGTGGAGCGGGTGATTGCTCCTGCGCTGATGCAGGCCAATTTAGATTTACTGAATCAGACCGAAGTGGATAAGTTTTTCTGCGGGCTGGATGGTTCCGAAAACAAACAGAAGCTGGGAGCCAATGCCATTTTGGGGGTCTCCCTTGTTTGCGCCCGGCTGGCGGCCCGGACGTTGATGCTGCCGCTTTATCAATTCGTTGGCGGGGTTTACGCCTCCCTCCTTCCTGTGCCGATGCTGAATATTCTGAATGGAGGCAAGCATGCCGATTCCAACGTCGATTTGCAGGAGTTTATGGTCGCTCCGGCGGGAGCAACAAACTTCAAAGAAGCACTGCGGATGGGTTCGGAAGTTTTCTGGGCTTTGAAATCGGTGCTAAAGGAAAAGAATCTTTCCACCGGCGTGGGAGATGAGGGGGGATTCGCCCCCAACCTCAAATCCAACCGTGAAGCGCTCGATTTGATCTCTGAAGCGGTCAAAAAAGCTGGTTTTGCCTTGGGAGAAGAAGTTCTTTTTGCCCTCGATCCTGCCGCTTCCGAATTTTTTGATGCCGGTAAGAATCGCTATGTTTTGAAAGGGGAGAAGAAGGAGCTTTCGCCGGAAGAGATGGTGGCGTATTATGTTGACCTGTGCAAAAGTTATCCGATTTATTCCATCGAGGACGGGCTGGCGGAAGATGATTGGGATGGCTGGAAGCTTTTGACCGAGCGGCTGGGTAAAAAAGTGCAGTTGGTCGGCGATGACCTATTCGTCACCAATCCGAAACGTTTTTCGCTCGGCATCCAACGCAAAACCGCCAACGCCATTTTAATCAAGCCGAACCAGATTGGGACTTTGACCGAGACGTATGAGACGGTGCAGATGGCCAAAGAGGCGGGCTATGCATCGGTAATGTCACACCGCTCCGGCGAAACGGACGATACTTACATTGCCGATTTGGCGGTCGGCTGGGAAACCGGTCAGATTAAGACCGGCGCGCCCTGCCGCGGGGAGCGGGTGGCCAAATATAATCGGCTTATGGCCATCGAGGATGAATTGGGCAGTCAGGCGGTCTATGCCGGGCCGAAGATTTTGGAAAAGTTCCAAAAAGGGAGAAATGTTTAGGTCAACGGCCAGGCAGGATTCATTTTTCTCGAAGATTCGCTCGCGGGCGTTAGGTTTGCAAAAATCGCTCAAGCTTTTTTTATGGATGGCCGGCTCAATTGTTGTTGTCTATCTTTTTGCCACCGGCAATTTCGGCTTTCTGCGGATTATTTCGCTCTATGAAAAGCGGGAGAGTTTGATTCGTGAAAACCGCTATTTGATGGCGGTGGAGGCCGATTTGGAGTGGAAGAAGCGGGAGCTGGCGAGAAATCCGGCTTTGGTGGAAAAAATCGCCCGTGAAAAGTTGAGTCTGGTGAAAGAGGGGGAGATTTTATACAAGATTATTCCGCCCAAAGATTCTGTCGGAGGGGCCTCTGCCCCTTTGCAAAAGTAACGCGGTCATTTTAGGCGGCCGACGCTTCGGCGATAGTTCCAAAATAATCTCGGCCTACACGGCTGACTTTGGCAAGCTGCATCTTTTGGCCAAGGGGGTTCTGGCTCCCAAAAGCAAATTTCTTTCGGCCCTCGAGACATTCACCGAAAGCGAACTAATTTTCTATCATAAGACCACCACCGAGCTTTTTTTGCTTTCGCAGGCGACGCTTTTAAAATCGCACCTCCGTTTGGCCGACCGGGCCGAAGTTTTTTCCTTTGCCGCCGCGGGGTGCGAGGTGACCGAAGAATGGATAAAAGGGCAGGAGCAGAACCTCCCGTATTTTCATCTTCTCACCGGCCTTCTCCGGCATCTCGAAGTAGCCCCGGCGGGCGATGCTCCCAAACTTTTCTGGTTTTTCGTTTATTTTGGCGCTTCAATTTTGGGCTTCCGGCCTAATCTGGATAGCTGTTTTCGGTGTGGGAAGAAAGAATGGTTCGACAAAGCTCACCGCCTTCGGAAAGATTATCTCTTCCACCCTGAAAAAGGCGGCCTGGTTTGTGGCGATTGCGCCAGGGAAGATGAGCGGTATTTGAAAGTTTCCGCCGAGTTAAAAAAGCTGTTTGAAACCCTCTCCCAGTCCGACTTCACCGCCGCCGCCCAGCTGGAAGTTTCAGCCAAGGCAGTCAAAGAACTGGCCGAGTTTTTGAAGGATTTTCTTTTGGTGCAGGGGGTGTGGAAGGAAGTGCCGAGGAGTTTGGGACTTGGTGTTCGCAATTGAGAGCTTTTTTGCTCATCTATAGTCAAGTTAACAGGTAAATCCCTTAAGGATATTGTTGAGTTTTTGCTGTCAATTCTCTTATTGTTGAATGAAGTCTAGCCAAAGGGGAATTTTCTTCCAGTTTCATCGTGTTCAGACACAATTCTAGTTCTTCAAGCATGTAACCCTCGAATTCTCTTTTAATTTGATTTTTTAAACCTCTTTGTTCTAATCCGGAATGTTTTTCTTTAATTCGCTGGGCAATAAGAGAGTCCATCGTTTTGGTCCTTGGAACTGCATAGTTAACCTTTTCAGTTTTAATTTCATCAGCAAAATATTTCAAAACCGAATCTTTGAAAACTTTCTCTGGCAAGAGGTCCTCTATTGTTTCAAAATCCGAACCGATTTGCGCAATTGATATTATTTCCTCCTTAGCCTGGACATTTTTTCTCAAATTTGCGTCTTTTGCAGAGCTACCAGCTTGGTCGGAATCATACAAGCTTAAACACGCTAATCCTGCATTTTTATATAACGTGGCGTGTTTAGCAATTTCCCCGGCGCCTGAACAGTTGATTAATCCCATATTATTAAGATCAAGAGTCTCTTCGATCTTAGAATTCTTTAAGTAGTAATCAACTAATAACTCCATTACCTTCTTATCAAAATAACCTTCAACAAGTAAATTTAGATCGCCAAGATAGGACAAATCCGTTACAGTATAACCCAAAGCTACGCGTAACAACGGGTCTCTCAAAATTTGATCTTTGGTTGGCTTTTGAACTTTTGTAAGAGAATAACCAGAAGCAGTATTCTTAAGCAAAAACCTTACCCTTTTAGCAAACCTCTTGTCAACCATAAAAGGTGAATGGGTCGTGTAGATTACCTGATTATTCTGCGAAAGTTCGTTAATCTTACTTAAGACCGCCTTTTGTCCACCGGGATGGAGGTGGAGACCGGGCTCATCGACCAAAACAATGTGATCCTTCAGGTCTTTTTCCTGAGCAAGCATCCCTATGAGAAATGCCAAAAACCACTGTAAACCCTCACTTCTATACTGCGGTTCAATCGAATATCCAGGTTCCTTTACATTGATAAGTAGATGATCCTTTTTATAAGAGAGCCGCAGTTCAATGTTTGGGTTTGGTGGCCAAGCCTTCCTGATTTGTTGAGTTACGGAATCTGATATGCCGTTAAAAATATTCTCAAAATCGGTCTCTGTTTTCTCCTCAAAAATTCTTGGTATTGCATTATCCTCATACCCAGCTAAGCGAAACACTGACAGCACCGCCAGCCTATCCTCGGGTTTCTCCAAAAATTCGGATATGTTAACGATATCAGGAAGGCCATACTTTTTTCTATCAAACCCCCAGAAAAATACTTTTAGATTTTCATTAACCTCTTCTAAGCATCGTTCCGCTAAAAAACTCTCGAGCTCTTCTTCCATTTCATAAAGTTCCATCTTTTTTTCAGAAACCAGGTTCGCAATCTTATCCGTTATTTCTTTTTCTTCCTCTTTCGTAATCATAAGCCAATCCATGGATGGAATTGACAATGTTGAAGCCTTTTTTTCGTTCTTTATTTCAAGCTTTTCCTCAGTGAGATTATTCAATATACTCCTATCCTCCACTACAGATGGTTTCTCTCCAATAAAATTGGTGTTTCCTTTTCTAATAAGAGTTAGAAGCGAACTCGATTCAACCTTAAGATGTTTGTGAAGGCGTTCATCTTTTATAAGATGGGCTGCGATTTTAAATTCAATCTGTGGAGGCCTGTTAAACTTAAAGCTTTCAGAGTTTTTTCGAGTGTCAGATTGTTGCATATACCTTTTATCTGTTGTGTCTTTCTCCGGAGCCAGCAGAATCATATTAACTGCGTCAAGCAAGTTTGTTTTACCGCTTTCGTTAGGACCAACGACACAAGTAACATCTTCAAAATCAATCCATCCATCTTCAAATGACCTAAAATCTTTTATGGTAATCTGGTGCAGCATTTTTGTCATTTTTTATGCTCCTATTTTACTTGCTCTGCGGCTCCGAGGATACTGCTCCTCTTCAGATTTCAAAGGGGAGTATTTCTGGACGCCCTCCCCACAATTCTTTACCATCGTGGTCAAGATAAACGAGAGCATTACCGAGGTCAACTCAACCACCCCCACCAAATAGTAATTGCCTCTCCCCTGAAATTTTGGTATTATACGGGCTTGCCTTTTTGGGCAAAAATATTGGGTTAAGAAGGAGCTAAATGCCAGATGTAATCAGAATTCAGGGAGCGAGAGAGCATAATCTAAAAAACATATCGCTGGAAATACCCCGCGATAAGTTAGTGGTAATCACGGGCTTATCGGGGTCGGGGAAGTCGTCCTTGGCCTTTGACACCATCTATGCCGAAGGGCAGAGACGCTATGTGGAATCGCTTTCCGCCTACGCCCGCCAGTTTTTGGGGCTGATGGAAAAGCCGGACGTGGATTTAATCGACGGGCTTTCGCCGGCCATTTCGATTGAGCAGCGAAGCTCGGCCAAAAACCCCCGCTCCACGGTCGGGACGGTGACCGAGATTTACGATTATTTGCGGCTCTTTTTTGCGCGGGTTGGCATTCCGCACTGCTATAAATGCGGACGGAAAATTTCCAAACAGGCGACCGAGCAGATTGTGGATAGGGTGCTGGAGTTTTCCAAGGGGGCTAAAATTCAGATTCTGGCGCCTTTGGTTTCCGGACGTAAGGGAGAGCATAAAGAAGTTTTGGAGGAAGCGAAGCGGAAAGGTTTTGTGCGCGCGCGGGTGGATGGGAAAGTAGTGGAACTGGGGAGTGAAATAAATTTAGACAAAAAGAAAAAGCATTCGGTTGAGATTGTGGTTGACCGCTTGGTTGTCGAATCAAAAATTCAGAAAAGATTGGCTGATTCGCTGGAGACGGCCTTGAAGTTGGGCTCCGGCGTGGTAGTTGTCAACGAAGTGGGGAAAGAGGATCATCTTTTTTCACAGAATTACGCTTGTGTTCATTGCGGGCTCTCGTACGAAGAGCCTTCGCCGCGGCTGTTTTCGTTCAACTCCCCCTTTGGTGCCTGTCCGGAGTGCGACGGGCTGGGGTCGAAGATGGAAATCGACCCGGATTTGGTGGTGCCCGACCCGAAGCGGACGATTAACACCGGAGCGATTGCTCCCTGGGGAATCAATCTGGGCGGCTGGTTTCAGTTTATGATTCGGGGGGTGCTGGAGCATCACAAGCTGAACGGCAACACATCGTTCGAGAAATATCCGGAAGAAGTAAAAAAGATGCTGTTGTACGGCTCCGGCGACACGGAGATGAAATTTCAGTACGAGCATTCCGAAGGCAGAGGAAAAGGGGAATACCTCTCGAAATTCGAGGGGATAATCCCGCAGCTGGTGCGGCGCTACCGCCAGACCGAATCGGAGGGGGTGCGGAATTGGATTGAGCAGTTTATGGCCGTGCGCCCCTGCCCCAAATGCGAAGGGGCGCGGCTGAAAAAGGAAGCGCTTTCGGTAAAAATCGCCGACCTTTCGATTCGAGACGTCACTGGCCTTTCAGTCAAAGCGGCGATGGAGTTTTTTAACGAGCTTACCCTTTCCAAAAAAGAGCAGGTGATTGCCAAGCAGATTATCAAGGAAATCCGCGAACGGCTCACTTTTCTGGTCAACGTTGGACTGGATTATATAACCCTCGACCGGGCCGCCTCCACCCTATCCGGCGGGGAAGCCCAAAGAATTCGGCTGGCCACCCAAATCGGCTCGCGGTTGATGGGGGTGCTCTACATTCTGGATGAGCCCTCCATCGGCTTACACCAGCGCGACAACAAAAAATTGCTGCGCACGTTGACCGATTTGCGCGACATCGGCAACACCGTCATCGTGGTAGAGCACGACCGGGAGACGATTGAAACGGCGGATTGGGTAATCGATTTAGGGCCGGGAGCGGGAAAACAAGGCGGAGAAATAGTAGCGCAAGGGCCGCCGGCTAATATCGCCAAAAATGGCCGCTCGATAACCGGGCAGTATCTTTCCGGCAAGCGTTTTATCCCTATCCCGCCCAGAAGGCGCAAGGGGCGGGAAGAATCTGTCTATCTTTTTGGCGCTTCCGGCAACAATCTGAAAAAAATTGACGTAATGTTTCCTCTTGGAGTGTTCATCTCTGTAACCGGCGTTTCCGGCTCGGGCAAATCTACGCTGGTGAACGAAACGCTTTATCGAATTTTATCGCAGGAATTTTACAGCTCCAAAACGGCACCCCTTCCCTACGAAAAAATCGAAGGGCTTTCCAGAATCGACAAGGTGATTGACATTGACCAGTCCCCTATCGGCCGCACTCCCCGCTCCAACCCAGCCACATATACCGGCGTTTTCACCTATGTTCGTGATTTGTTTGCTCAACTACCGGAAGCCAAGATGCGGGGGTATGCACCGGGAAGGTTCTCCTTTAATGTATCGGGCGGACGCTGCGAGGCCTGCGAGGGAGACGGCATTATCAAAATCGAGATGCACTTTCTGCCGGACGTTTACGTCCCTTGCGAGGTCTGCAAAGGGGCACGCTACAACCGCGAAACACTCGAGGTGAAATATAAGGGGAAATCGATTGCCGAGGTTCTGGATATGACCGTGGCCGAGGCGCTGGAGTTTTTTGAGAATATTCCAAGAATACGGAAAAAGCTGCAGACCTTGTCGGACGTGGGGTTGGGATACATTCATCTGGGCCAGCAGGCCACCACTCTTTCCGGCGGCGAAGCCCAGCGCGTGAAATTATCGACCGAGCTTTCCAAGACCGCGACCGGAAACACCTTCTACATTCTTGACGAACCCACCACCGGCCTGCATTTCGAGGATATTAAAATGCTCCTCGGCGTTTTAAACGAACTGGTTGACCGGGGCAATACGGTGGTCGTTATCGAGCACAACTTGGACGTGATAAAAACTGCCGATTATATCATTGATTTAGGGCCGGAAGGTGGAGATGCCGGTGGGAAGGTTATTGCCACCGGAACACCGGAAGAAGTTGCTTCTGCGCGCCAATCTTATACCGGCCAGTTTTTGCGCAAGGTTTTGAGCGATTAAGTCGTGTTGGGAATGGTTCGGGAGCGGAACTCCCTCACAACTCTAGCGGCTAAATTCCCCAAAATTATTATTGGTAGCGGAGGTCTTCAGACCTCCATTTTTTAACGTGAACATTCTGCTTGAAGTGGGAAATGGAAACCTAAAGGTTTCCGCTACCCAAAACATTTCCTAAACCCAAAAAACCTATAAAACCGAAACTTCGCCGGAGATTGCGCGATGGATTCCGGAGCGGGTCTCTAAAAGCAACGCGCCGTCGGAGTCCAGGCCGGCGGCTTTTCCGGTAACCGTCTCTTTCCCGACCGATAGTTTGATGCGCTGGCCCAAGAGCGCCATTCGTCTTTCGATTTCGCGGATAAAGGGCCTGATCCCTTCTTTCTTGAATTGAATGTACACTCCTTCAAATTCTTGCAGGTAAGAGGCCAGCAATTCCGCCCGGTGCCATTTTTTATGAGTTTCGATAAACAAAGAAGTTGCTTTCGACTTCAAAGCGGAGGGAAAGTGGCTTTTGGTTTGATTGACGTTTAAGCCGATGCCGACGATGACGAAGTTGACTCTATCCAACTCGGAGGAAAGCTCGGTCAAAATCCCGGCTGTTTTTTTGCCGGCTATTTGACAGTCGTTGGGCCATTTTATCTTCGCCTCGATTTTGCAGACGCTTTGAATTGTGCGCGAAAGCGCCAGCGCCGAGAGAAGCGAAAGCCCCGGCGCCCGGGAGGGTGCAATTTCAGGCCGCAAAACGAGTGAAAACCAAAGTCCGACGCGTGGTGGGGAATGCCAGTTCCTCCCCATCCGTCCCCGGCCAGCCGTTTGACGGTCGGCCACAAGCAATGTTCCTTCCGGCGCCCCCTCTTCGGCGAGTTTCCAGACTGTATTGTTTGTTGAACCGAGGGACTGGTAGCTGTGGATACGTTGACCTAAGACTTTCGTTTTGAGATAATGCCGAATGGCAAAATCGTTGACGAAATTGCCGACTTCGGTCAAATTCAAACGCCCGTCTGATTCCTTGACTTTATAGCCCCACCCCCCGAGCAACTCTATCAAATGATTAAGCTGCACTTCCGAAACAGAAAGCTTTTTCTCCGCCTCCGAAATCTCTATCCCTCCGCCGATACGGTCACCCAAAAGCGTTAAAAATTCATCCGCCAGTTCAACTTGGTCTTTTCTTGTCCCGAGCGTAGTCGAGGGGTTGGTCATTTGACGATTTTCAAGCTGAAATCCAAAGCCGGGGCGGAATGGGTCAAAGTTCCGACGGAGACAAAATCGACGCCGCAATTGGCGATGCGGCGGACGGTGGCCATTTCCACGTTGCCGGAGGCCTCCAGCCATATTTTGGTGCGATGCTTTCTCTCCCATTGACGTGCTTTCTGAACGGCCGAGGCCAAACCAGTAAGCGAAAAATTGTCCAGCATCAGAAAGCGCGCCCCGGCATTCAAGGCCGAAAGCATCACTTTTTCGTTTTTCACTTCGATTTCAAACAGCGGCTTGGATTTCAAATTGTTTTTCCAGCCCGGATAATTTTTCTTCAAAAAAACCAAACTCTTTTTTACTGCACTCGTGACCCAACCAGCCTGCGTCAAATGATTTTCTTTTATCAGAATCTGATCATACAATCCAGCGCGGTGGTTTTTCCCGCCACCAACTTGAACGGCATACTTTTCCCACTCCCGCAATCCCGGCGTGGTTTTGCGTGTGTCCAGTATTTTAACTCCTGTCCCCTGCAATGCGTAAACGAATTGAGAAGTCAAGGTGGCGATGCCAGAAAGATGGGATAAAGCGTTCAAAGCCGAGCGCTCCGCCGCCAAAAGCACATTGGCTGGCCCTACAACCTCTGCCACTTTCATTTTTGGTACGACCCTCTCTCCATCTTCGGCATACCAGCGAAAGCGACCGCGGCTTTCGAAGTAGAAAAAAAACGCTTCAAAAAGTTTCTGTCCGGCCAGAATTCCACGCTCTTTGGCCCAAAGAATAGCTCTGGCTTTTTTTCCGTCAATTCCCAGCGCATGCGAAGTTAAATCTCCATACCCTAAATCTTCCGCCACAACGCGGGCGATGAAATCGTAATCAATTTTTGACATACATCACCTTATTTCCATTCAAATTAAACCCACCATTACCGGTGGCGCCGAATGGTCTTCGTATTCGGCGCGAGCGCACATTACAAAAACCAATGTGCGCCACCGGAGTGGAGGGCAGAAAATACGGAGTGGATTTTCTGCTCTCATTCTCTTTTTATCCTCGGCCTTTGCATCTCAAAAATATCTCTGGTTTTGGTGTAGCGCGGGCCGGACATACGGCCGATGGCGAAGAGTTTGCGCACGTCCACTTCCCCATCGGCCCACAAGTCGTCTCGAATGTGGAATAAAACGACTTCACCCAAAGTCAGATAGGAGGCATAGGGTGAATTTCCCACTTTGGACATTTCATACAGGCGGCATTCCATTGAAATGGGCGACTCGGCCACGCGCGGTGGTTTTACGGAAGTTGACGGAATCGGCGTCAGCCCGGCCAATTCAAATTCGTTCACTTCCGCCGGATAATCGCCGGAGGCGATGTTCATCTTTTCGGCGATATCTTCGGTAACCAGGTTGACGACGAACTGCGCGGTCTCCTGAATATTATTCGCTGTGTCTTTTGGCCCAGAGGGACGTTCAATTATCGAGACAGCGATAATCGGCGGATGGGAGCAAACCCCCATAAAATAGGAAAAAGGGGCCAAGTTCAAAACTCCGCTTTTACTTACACTGGAAATAAAAGCAATCGGGCGGGGGACGATTACGCTTATCATCAGGCGGTAAAGCTCTCCCACCTGTTTTCCTTTTGGTTCTATCTGCATACAATCCCTTCTTCCATAGTTATATTTGGAAAGATGAAAATCGAACGAGCCTCGGCAGATGTCAAGGCACAAGCGGAAAGATTGAAGAAATTGGCCTTGGAGACCGGTTTTTCCAAAGCCGGCATCACCACACCCGAAATCGACTTGAAAACCGAACAACATTTTTCCGAGTGGCTCGCAAAAGAATACCAGGCCGATATGCGCTGGATGGAAACCAACGCCGAAAAGCGGCTGGAGCCGAAGAAAGTAATGCCGGAGGTTCGCTCGGTGGTTTCATTGTCACTGAATTATAACACTCCGTTCAAACATTCGGGAGAGAAATCAAAGGGGAAAATTTCCCGCTATGCCTGGGGGAAGGATTACCATCTGGTCATAGAAAAGAAATTGCAAAAACTAATTTCACTTTTGAAAGCCGAATTTCCCGGAAGTGCGTGGAAGGGCTGGGTCGATACCGGCCCGACCTTGGACAAATACTGGGCGGCCAAATCCGGAGTGGGCTGGCAGGGAAAACATACCAATATCTTAGCCAAAGGGGCCGGCTCCTATTTCTTTCTGGCAACACTATTCACCGATTTGGAACTGGAGCCGGACGCCTCCGCCCGCGATATGTGCGGGAAGTGTACCCGCTGCATCGATGCCTGCCCCACTCAAGCCATCACCGAGCCGTATCTTCTGGACGCCAACAAATGCATTTCCTACTGGACGATTGAATACCGGGGAGAAAAAATTCCCCCGGAGATTGCCGCCAAAATGGAGGGCTGGCTTTTTGGCTGCGACATCTGCCAGGAGGTCTGCCCGTACAACAATAAGCCTCTGTTTACGTCCGATGAAGATTTTGCTCCCTACTTCGGCGAAACCGAGCTAAATTTGGAAGCCGCGGCGGAGATAGGGCAGCCAGAATTTTCCCGGCGCTTTAGCAAAAGCGCCGTCAAGCGTGCCAAGCGCTCCGGCATAGTGCGCAACGCCAAAACGATTTTGAAACAGATGGAGCAAAATGGAAAAAAGTGAGGAAGTTTTGCCTGTTGAGTTGAAAAAGCGGATGGAAGGCCCGCGCGATTTTATTTTGCTGGACGTGCGCCAGCCATGGGAAAACCAGAAGGTGGCCCTGCCGGACTCGGTGCTTTTTCCCCTTAACCAACTGGCGATTGAAAAACCGGCCTATCCGGAGAACAAAGAAATCATCGCCTATTGCCACCACGGCATCCGCAGCGCCACAGCGGTGGAGTTGTTGAAACGGCACGGCTTTAAAAACGTCAAGCATCTGGTCGGCGGCATCGACCTGTATTCGCAAACGGCCGACCCCTCCGTGCCGAGGTATGTCAAATAGTTGGGGGCACGTTTCAAACCGCTTGACATCAGGAGAAGAGTGCAGGAATTTGATCGTAATGAGCAGAGACACGATGAAACTCGAAAGTGTTAAATTAGGCCGGTGCTGTGAGAGTCCGAAGCAGGTGCCCCGCGTTTTATGCCGGTCAATCTGATTATTTTTGGGTGACCAGGGCGAAGACGTGAAACCATCCGATTTGTTCTACGCAGTGGCGACAGGCCCTGAGCGACGGCGACGGGTTCTGACTCCAATTGGGCTCATCATTTTCATCGGCTTGCTGGCCTTGGTCGTCTTCGGAAGTTTCTACACGGACCGAGCTCTCACCTTGCCACGGCTGCTTCCCGGTGTACTGGGCTCTCTCATTGGAGTAACCCTTCTCGCGGTAGGCCTAGTGATTTGGGCTTGGTGTGTCGTGTGGTTCGCGAGAGCAAAGGGGACACCGGTGCCGTTCAATCCCCCGCGCGAGCTTGTTACGGTGGGGCCGTATGCTTGGTCGCGCAACCCAATGTTTACAGGGGTCTTCACCTGCTTGTTCGGGCTTGGGTTTATCCTTCATTCTGTGTCGATGGTCTTCATTTGGACACCGGTGTTCTTTGTATTTAACGTGCTTTCATTGAAGCTTGTGGAGGAGCCGGAGCTTGAGCGTCGGTTTGGCGAGAGCTACAAAGAGTACAGGCGGCGCGTACCGATGTTCGTTCCGAGGGTACCTAGCGTCAGTGAGAGGAAGAGGCGTGTCGTTTAACGGGCCGTTGAAGCTGACAGTCCGCAGCAAAACGGCCCTGGAGTTGTTGAAACGCCACGGCTTTAAAAACGTCAAACATTTGGTGGGCGGCATCGATTTGTATTCGCAAACGGCCGACCCGGCGGTGCCGCGCTATTTCAAATAGTTGGAAAGCTTATTCTAAGCCGCTTGACAAATAGCGAGTAGTACAGGAAATTCATCCGCGATGAATCAGGAAATTCAACTTTGAAAGGAGGATGTTATGAGAATGCTGCTTCAAGCGAAGATGCCCCACGAACCGTTCAACACCGCGGTAAGAAACGGTACGGCGGGGAAGATACTTAAACAGATCCTTGATGAAACAAAGCCGGAGGCCGTGTACTTCACGGAATTCGATGGCCACCGGACGGCGATTATGATTGTTGACGTCGCCGATCCATCCAAGGTTCCGGCGCTGGCGGAACCCTGGTTCCTCTCGTTCGATGCCGACGTTGAGTTTCACATCGTTATGAGCCCGGAGGACCTCGGGCGGTCGGGCATTGACGCCATCGGCAAGAAGTGGGGGTAGGCCAGGATAACAGGCACTCGCCGGAAGTTTTCAAATGGATACTACCTGGAAAGCCATCATCTGGAACCAATTCGGGGCGGCCATCGATATGCTGGAAAACGCCATCCACGCCTGTCCGGATGAGATATGGGGAGATTTCTCAAAAAAGCCGGAATGGGTCAAAAAAGATGTCGTGGGTTTCTGGTATCTGGTCTATCACACCCTTTTCTTTCTCGATTATTACCTGTCCGAGTCGAAGTCGGAAAAGGAATTTGCGCCGCCCCCGCCATTCACCCTTAGCGAGTTTGATCCGGAAGGGGCGCTGCCGGAGCGAGTCTATACAAAAGAAGAGCTTCTGACCTATCTCGAGCACGGCCGCAAAAAATTCCGGAGGTTGATGACGGGTTTGACGGAGGAGCGGGCTCACCAGCCATCCGGCATTCAATGGCGGGATATGACGGTTGCAGAACTATTGCTGTACAATATGCGCCACGTCCAGCATCATTCCGCGCAACTGAACCTCATTCTCAGGCAGACCATCGATTCGGCGCCGAACTGGGTCTCCAAAACGAAGATTAAACTTAGCAGCGAATAAGCGCTGAAAGTGGCGTGCTTGGAACTGAAAACGGAGCGTCTGGTGCTGGAGCCGCTGCAGCAGCGGCATGCTGCCCTGCTGTTCGACCTGCTTTCCGATGCCGCCATTTACACCTTCATCCCGCAGGAGCCGCCGAAAACGGTGGAGGCGCTGGCGGAGCGCTACGGCAAGCTGGCGGTTGGCCATTCGGCGGAAGGGAACGATATCTGGCTGAACTTCGCCCTGCGGCAAGTGGAGAACGATACCTATGTGGGCACCGTTCAGGCAACAGTGACCGGAAAAAAGGCGTTCGTTGCTTACGAGCTGGGCCCTGCGCATTGGGGTAAAGGCTATGCCAGCGAGGCGGTCCGCGCGCTCATTGGGCATTTGTTCTCGGTTTACGGGGTCGAGGTGATACGCGCGGAGACCGATACGCGCAACGACCGTTCCGCCGCGCTTTTGAAGCGGCTCGGTTTTGCCTGCGTGGAGAAGAAGGAAAACGCCGACCATTTCAAGGGCTCGCCCAGCCACGAGTATATATATGAACTGCGGCAGGAAGCGTGGGGCGTTGTCGCTTAAACGGTGCCGCGGTATGCCAAATAGTTGGAAAGCTCGTTTCAAGCCGCTTGACAACGGGGGAACTGTAGAGGAAATTATCCGCGATGAATCAGGAAACCCAAACGGCGGATGGGCAGAAAGGAAAGCTCCTCATATGAAACAACAATGCTTGATGACGTTCTTATTCGCAACCGCCCTGACGATTGCTGTTTCGGCAATCACTTTTGCGCAAAGCACAAATCCCAACGGAACAACTAAATTTAGCTATTCACTCAGTCTTAAGGCCGACACGGTCAATCTGCCGTCAAAAATTGCTCTGGCTACTGAAAACGAGCCGGGCGAGAAAATGATTATTTCCGGTACTGTTTATGATTCAGATGGTGTCACGCCCGCCAAAAATGCTGTCCTCTATCTTTATCAAACCGACGTGCGCGGCGTTTACTCCGACGAAGAATGTAACAATGGGTGTCCGAAGTTACGCGGCTATTTGAAAACAGATGCCAATGGCAAATACGAAATCAGCACTATAAAACCGGGGCATTATCCGCACATCAAGGCCCCGGCGCATATTCACGTTCACGTTAAAATGCCAAGTCAACCGGAATATGAAGTAACTTTTTTCTTTTATGATGATTCGCTCATAACTGCCGAACGTCGAGCCCGGACGGACACGCTGCTCAAAGAATTCGGGTTGATAAAATTGATGTCTGACGATAAGGGTGTTTTTCGCGGAGTCCATAATATTAAACCTCCGCTGCCGCCCACATCACCCCAGAACACAAACACTGATACCGTTGTCGCCAACCCTCAGCTTGAGCAAGAATTGCGAAAAATCATGCTTGAGATGATCGAAGACCTGCACCATGGCTCTATAAGAGTTTTCAATCGTTATCGTGCAGACAACTTAATATCCACAAGCGAAGCGGGAGATGCCGAGGTTATGCACCCACTCGAAAAGAAACCTATTGAGCTTGCAGATGTGCAAGTGCGGGAATATGGGGAAACAGTGGTCATGAATTTCCGGGAACTTGACCGGGTAGAACTGAAGAATCAGAAATTCACCAGAACGTGGCGAAAAACCGTTGTTTTTATGAAACACGACACGAGTTGGCAAATGGTCTCCTACCATAGTTCGCCGGCAGCATTTGAACGGGTTGTGGCAACGGTTGACACTAAGATTCTTGACGCTTGCGTTGGTCAATACGAAAACCCGCTATGGGGAATTTACAATGTTACGAGGGAAGGCAACGCAATAGTCTTTACTTCGTCAAATGGCTACCGTACCGAATATCTGCCTGAGTCGGAGACAGAGTTTTTCATCAAAGACGAGAATGATCGCCAGAACATGTTGCAAACCATAACTTTTGTCCGCAACCGGAAGGGTAAAGTGACACAATGTATTTTTCGAGAGAACGACGGGCAAAACATCGTTGTTAAAAAGATTAGATAGAAACGGTGTAATTTTGATCGAAGCCAAGTTGAAACAGGCTTTCAACCCGCGAGCAGGAATTCGAAAATTTGGCTATCTTTATAGAATCAAGAAAAGTTATTTTAGAGGATAATCGTGGCAAAACGAAAAGAGAAAGCAGAAAAAGATTTTCGTTGTCCGCATTGCGGCAAGCCGGTCTCTGAAAAGGCAAGAACTATTGCTCACTTTTGGAACTTGAAGCTGATTATCTTTAAGGGCCCTTTGTAGGCCGGCTGAATTCCCGTGCCGTCTGTATGTCAATAGGTAATCCGTTTATAGTGTTGAAAATAAGGTTTTTTATTCCGTGAACGTGGTGACGGGGGCTTTCGGCTACATCGGCAAATATATCGCCCGCCGCCTGCTCGAGTCCGGGGAGCGGGTGAAAACGGTCACCACTCATCCCGACAAACCCAACCCTTTTGGCGAAGCAGTTGAGGCGTTCCCCTACAACTTCGACCGGCCCGACGAGCTGATTGCCTGCCTGCGCGGCGCCTCCACCCTTTTTAACACCTACTGGATCCGCTTTGAATACGGGGGAGCCACTTTTCGGCAGGCGGTCAAAAACAGCGCCGTTCTTTTCGATTGCGCAAAGAAAGCGGGCATAACGAAAATAGTCCATATAAGCGTTACCCACGCTGCGGTGGAGTCCCGGCTGCCTTATTACAGCGGGAAAGGACTTCAGGAAAGGGCCTTGGTCGATTCGGGAGTATCGTACCAGATTGTCAGGCCGACGCTGGTATTCGGCCGGGAGGATATACTGGTTAACAATATCGCCTGGCTGATTCGCAACTTCCCGTTATTTCCTATATTTGGCACCGGGGAATATCGGCTCCAGCCGGTTTACGTGGAAGATTTGGCCACCTTGGCCGTGGCGGCCGCGAAAAATCCGGAATCGGGAGTTCTGGATGCCATCGGGCGGGAAACATTCACCTTTAAGGATTTTGTCAAACTGATTGCTTTGAAGGTTAAGCCAAAGATAAAGTTTGTTCATCTGCCGCCGGCAATGGGAATAGCCCTTGGGAAGGTTATAGGGCTTGCAGTAGGTGATGTTATTTTGACGAAAGATGAACTGCGCGGGCTGATGGATGGAATGCTCGTTTCCAATCAGGCCCCAAACGGAAGGGCGCGCTTTTCCGAGTGGCTCGAACAAAACGGCCTTGCGCTGGGGGCGGCCTATTCCTCCGAACTTGGACGGCACTTTCGGTGGAGGCGTTCCGCCTGACGATTTAGGCCGGTGCATTGCGAGGGTATCGTTGAAATCGACAGCAGCGAAAATAACGGCTGAACGGATTTCAGGGGCAACTTTTGGGCCTGTTTCGCCGTAAAGATAATTGAATGAATCGTAGAAATTTCTGGCGCGGGTTTTGGGGCTTTTTCTTTGTGGCCGTCGGGCTGCTTTGGGTTTTGAACAACTTCGGCCTGGTCAATTTCGATTTTGGGGATGCCCTGGCCCTGCTTTTTCCGATGCTTTTGATAGCGGTCGGGCTTCTTCTCCTATTGCGGCCCCGCTCGGGAGCTTCGCACGGGAGCATCGCCGATAAAAGCATTTTTCGGGCTTTCGGAGATGTAAAACTTTCCGGTGAAAATATCGACCCCAACGGGCTGGAGGCGACCGTGGTCTTTGGCGATGTTGACCTCGACTTGACCCGTGCCAATTTTACAGAGGGGGAAAATGCCGTAGATTTCCAAACCGTTTTTGGGGACGTGGAGGTGAAGGTGCCGGAAAACATCGCCGTTTCCGCCTCCGGCTCTTCCGGATTTGGGAACTTGCGCATTTTAGGAAAAACGGAAAGCGGGATTGGAAACCGGCTTTCTTCGGCGGACCTGAATTTTGAAACGCAAACCAAACGGTTGCGGATTCATGCTTCGACCGTCTTTGGGGATATTGTAATTTCGCGGGGGTAGAAATTCAGGGCAGACACGGATTCGACTGCGCTCACCGCAGGCAAGGTTCGCCCCTACGTAAAACAAAAACGGGCAACCCATTCGGCTTCGCTCAGGGCAAGCCACGGGGAGTTGCCCCTACAAAAAACGGAAATAACCACCCCCCTCCTTACCCAGATTCCTCATCCGTCTTTGGCGGATTCGGAATGACAATAAGAGGCTTTTGAAGCTAAAAAGGCAGGGCTGGAAAAGCCCGCCTTTCTGTTTTACTAACGATGATTATTTTCTCTCAAAGAAGTTTTTGTAAACCAAAGCGGCGATAATTCCGCCCAGAATCGGGCCTATCCAATAGACGTAATGCATATCCCAAGAACCCGAGACCAAAGCCGGGCCAAAGGCGCGGGCCGGGTTCATCGCCGCTCCGGTCAAAGGCCCGCCCAAAAGAATTCCCATAGTTATCGAAAGGCCGATGCAGAAAGGGAAAATGGATTTAGGCCCCCGGTCATCAACCGCGGTGGCCAAAACCGTGTGGACAAGAAAGAGAGTGAGAATAGCTTCGACCAGAATCGCCGCCCCGGCTCCTATTCTGGCGTCGATCGATGGAGTCCCCAACTGGACGGCCTGCCAGGTATCCGCCGGGAAAATCCAGCGCAAAAAAAGCGCCGCCACTGCCGCGCCCAAAAGCTGGGCGATGATATAACCAACCGCCTTGGCGGCGTCGACTTTTTTGGCTATCAAAAGGCCGATGGTTACCGCCGGGTTGAAGTGCGCGCCGGAGATGTAGGCAAACATCGAAACCCCGACGAAAATAGCCAGGCCGTGTGCCAAAGCGATTCCGACCAGCCCCACGGCGTTGGGCAGAAAAGCGTTGGTGCAAACGGCTCCGGCGCCAATGAAAATTAAAATAAAGGTGCCGATAAACTCGGCTAAAAGCGGACGCAGTCTTTCCATCTTTCCCTCCTCGGTTTGACGGCTTCCTTTTCCGTCCGGGCGGAATATACAATCTTCGATGCCCGATTCGTCAAGCGGTTTGTGGTGATGTAGCGGAGGTCTTTAGACCTCCACTATGGAAGTCTAAAGACTTCCGCTACGCAAAAAAACTCCTCGATTGGACGGTTTCCTTTTCCGTCCGGGGAGAATATACAACACTATTGGAGAGCGAGCAAAAATTTCTGGCGCTGATTTTGATATTTAGGGTTTAATTTCTTCCTGCTTTGGACGAAACCACTTTCTCAAAATCGCCGTTACGGTCATCGAAATAACGGCGCCGGTGGCCGCCATCGTCATATCCTTTTGCGGATCCCAAATATCTCCTTGAGTGCCCAACCAGGCATCGCCGGTGCCGGGAGCGACCAAAGCGGCAATCAGCCATTCCATAATTTCGTAGGCCGCGGAAAAGGCGAGGGTGACATCAAACGGCAGGTAGTAAGCCCAAAAACCGCGCACGGAGGCGACCCGCAGAAAGACTTCCCGAATCGGATAAGCCATCAAAAGCCCGAAGGAAAAATGCACGATGCGGTCGAAATGATTGCGCGAAAAGCCAAAGGCGTCTTTAAGCCAGTATCCCAAAGGCACCTCGGAATAAGTCCAATGCGCGCCAATGGTATGCAGGCTCATAAAGAGGGTGATGAGGAGATAGGAGAGATCCGAAAGCGGAAAAATCCAGTAGGTACCAAGCATCAGCGCAAAGGCGGCAAAAACGAGAATGTTTTCTAAAACCCAGTCGTGTCGGTCAAGCGGATGGATGGCCAGAACCACCCATAGAATAAAAAACCAAGCCGCCAAAATTTGCAGCAGGCGGTTTTCCCTAAAATTCGCCCGCACCCGCATGGTGGAGACGGTGAACACTATATCTGGCCAGAAGCTACGCTAGATATTGACAAGATGGAGTGCCTCAAAGTTCCTTCTTTTTTAGTTATACAACTTCGTAATTTTAGATCTAAATCTTGATAAATCTCCTTGGCTTTATAAAGGTCGCCTTTTTCAAATAATTTATACATTTTCAGAACGGATTTTTCAAAAACGCCTTGAATGTTTTTGGGGAGAACGGGAATCAACACATTACCTAACTTATTCTTGCTAATGCTAATAGTCCCGGTTCCTTGCTTTTCCTTCCCTATAAAGTCTTTTCCAATAGAGCTATTCAAATAAAACGACAGGTATGCTGGATTAAGCTTGCTGTTTCGTAAAATAAAAATCCAATCATCCACTTGCCCCTGATATTTTTTCCCCATAACCCACACGGCTCTACCCGCACATCCGGCTCCCACCCTAACAATTAAAACGTCTCCCTTCCTAATACAGGCCTGTGGTTTGTAGATATCCTCGTCCTTCCGTATAAAAAAAGAATGCGGATAAAATCTAAAACCAAAGGGATGAATGTTTTTTGCTTTTATTAGTCTAACACACTTTTTCTTGTCCCTTTTTACTGAGGTGTAAACTTTTGAACGGTCTTCCCCATACTTTGTAAAACCATTGTAAACTTGAACTATTTCAGAGAGTTTGGCGAACCCAAATTGGGAATTGGCCACAAATGTTTTATGCTTGGCTTCCGCAAAGTGATAGTCGGGGTCCATTCTATACTGAATTTCATCGAGATTTTTCCATAGTCCTGAAAACTGTTCGTAAATCGACAAGGTTTCTAAACGCTTTAAATCGGTTCTATTCTGAACTTGTAAAAGTTTAACCTTCCTTCGGCTGTCGTCCGCTAAGCCGCCCAGTTGGTTTTGCCTTGATTTCCTTGCAAAAAGGATAGCGGTTTTGGCCGAGGTGTTTTTAAAAATGTTTCTAGGAAGACTTACGATCGCCTCAATTTGGCTATTGTGAATTATAAAATTTCTTACGTACTGAAGATTGGTGTTTGAAAATATGTTGATAGGCAGGATAAGGCGTATTAGGCCTCCATCTTTAACGAGCTGAAAGAACCTTTCCAAAAATAAAATCTCAACAGACTGTTTTTGCTTTCGCAGATAAAAGTGGTTAAGAATCGTAACATCCTTGATTTTACTCTTCTGATTGCTAAAAGGCGGGTTACCAATTGCTAAATCAAAATAACCATCACGAACCCCAAGCGCCGTTGAATCAAGGGCGTCGCCGTGATGAAAAACAACATTGTTATATCCGTTGTATCTCCACCTGTCGGATTGAATAACCTGTTGGTCAATGTCGATGCCTTGTATATCATCAAATCCTTTTTGCAAGAGAACTTCAACGAAAATTCCATCTCCAACAGCAGGATCAATAATTTTAACATTAGCGGGCACGGGGGAATTAGCGACCATAAACTCGGCCACTTTGTAAGGAGTAAAATACTGCTTAAGAGACTTTTGTTTATCCATTTTTCTAAAGAAGGGGCGGCACTATCTTCTGGCCCCACAGTAAAAATTCTTTATCTTCCCTTGGTTCTTCTTTAACAATATGCTTAAAGAACCCGGTAAAAGGTATGGAACATTGCAGCCTGCGCTGAGTTTTGGAATCTATCTTGGGGTTCAGGGTTATTATTCCAAGTTTTGGCTGTAATGCCGCTTTCAACCTTTGCGCCTCCAAACGAATTTTCCGATATGGTATTTTCCTATTTTTGATTAGCTTATCCAATTCAAAAAGTTCGTCCCGTTCTATTGTTCCCCAATATTCTTTCCAGTCTTCCATTTTTATAACGCTCTCCGTAATTTTCACAATCTTTTTCCTAGCCGAAACCTGTTTCCAGAATCCCAAGATTAAAGTGAAGGTTGCATCCATATCAAACTGCCTTAAGGCATCTCCAAAATAAATACTTCCTTTCCACTTTGCCGTCTTTATGGAAATTGGACCGCCTTGGGGGTTTTTGTTCAACTCTGCCGGGATATCCCATTCCGATGTGTAATATATATCGAAAAAAGTCTTCTTTAACCAGTCTTCAAACTTAAAACCGTGCTGTTGTCTTTCCTTTCTCATAGGAAGATTAGTTCCAAAATATCGTCTAAAAAGTTACTTTCTTCTCCAGAATCCCCTCCAACTCCCCGATTTTATGCCTGGTCTGCTGCATACTGTCCCGGTCGCGGAGGGTTACGGTTTCATCCTGCAAGGTTTGGGAATCGACCGTAATGCAGAAGGGGGTGCCGACTTCGTCCATCCGGCGGTAGCGTTTGCCGACGGAGCTTTTATCGTCGTAGAAGATTTTGAATTTCTTGCGCAGCTGGTCGTAAATTTTGGTCGCCACTTCCGGCATACCGTCCCGGTTGACCAGTGGGAAAACCGCCGCTTTGTAGGGGGCGATGTGGGGGGCAAAACGCAAAACGGCGCGGCTTTCCCCTTTCACCTCTTCCTCGTAGTAAGCATCAATTAAAACGGTCAGCAAAGTCCGGTCGCAGCCGGCAGAGGTTTCGATGATATAGGGGATAAAACGTTCTTTGGTCGCTTCGTCAAAATAGGAAAGCTCCTTGCCGGTTGCTTCGGAATGGCGGGACAAATCAAAATCGGTGCGGTTGTGAATCCCTTCCAACTCCTGCCAGCCAAAAGGAAATTCGTATTGAACGTCGAAAGCCGCCTTGGCGTAATGCGCCAGCTCTCCTGCTTGATGCTGGTGAAAGCGGAGTTTTTCTGTGCGAACTCCGAGCTGGTGGTACCATTTCATCCGCTCCGTCTTCCAGTACTCGAACCATTTTTCATCTTCCTTGGGATGGACAAAAAACTGCATCTCCATCTGCTCGAACTCGCGCATGCGGAAGATGAAATTGCCGGGGGAAATTTCGTTGCGAAACGCCTTGCCAATCTGGGCAATGCCAAAGGGAACTTTCTGGCGCGAAGGCCCCATTACGTTCAGAAAGTTGACGTAGATGCCCTGCGCGGTTTCCGGGCGCAGATAAACGACGGCGGCTTCGTCTTCAATGGGTCCCATAAAGGTTTTGAACATTAAGTTAAACTGGCGCACCTCGGTCAACTCCCCGCCGCAGTTGGGGCAGCGGCCCAAGACCGGTTCGTCGGCGCGAAAGCGGCCTTTGCACTTTTTGCAGTCTGTCATCGGGTCGGTGAAGTGCGCCACGTGGCCGGAGGTTTCCCAGACTTTGGGGTTCATTAAAATGGCGGCGTCCAGTCCCTCGATGTCGTCCCGCCAGACGGTCATCGAGCGCCACCAGAATTCCTTGATGTTGCGCTTGAGCTCCACCCCCATCGGGCCGTAGTCCCAACAGGCGTTGATCCCGCCGTATATCTCTGAAGATTGAAAGATAAATCCTCTCCGTTTGGCCAACGACGAGAGTTTGTCCATTAAATTGGTTTCCACCATCGGTTTTCCTTTTTGCAAATCCGGCTTTTCCATCAGAAGTGGCCAATATAGAGGATGCGAAAGCCCTTTTCAAGCCGTTTGGAGCGTCAAAAAATTACACCGCCCGGCGTAGTGCGGGATGGTATTTGTATCCCGCACTCGTGCAGGTTAATAAAACCAACCTGCACTACGAGGCAAACTTGCGTTTTTTCATTTGATTTTTCAGCCGCGATAATTAACTTTTAAAAGCAGGCTTCCGATAAGAAAGTTGGGCCGGCAAAACTTTTATGGCGATGATAGAAAACATATTAAAGGCGATTGGCAAAACTCCCTTGGTGCGCCTGAACAAGATGGCGCCAGAAGGGGGAGCGGAGATATGGGCCAAAGTCGAGTTTTTGAACCCCGGCGGCAGCGTCAAGGAGCGAATGGCGTTGTATATCATCGAAAAGGCAGAGCGGGAAGGAGTTCTGAAACCGGGGGGTACTATTGTTGAGAATTCTTCCGGAAACACCGGCGTTGGCATTGCGATGGTGGCGGCGCTAAAGGGATACAAAGTCATAATCACCATCTCCGATAAAATGTCTTCAGAAAAGGTGAATCTGCTCAAAGCCTTCGGCGCCAAAGTGGTAATTTGCCCGGCCAACGTTCCGGCGAACTCACCTCTTTCTTATTACAAACAGGCCGAAAGAATCGTCAAAGAAACTCCGGGCGCCTTTTACCTGAACCAATACCATAATCCGACCAACATCGAAGCGCATTACAAATGGACCGGCCCGGAAATTTGGGAAGAGACGGGAGGGAAGTTCGATGCCTTTGTAGCCGGCATCGGCACCGGCGGCACGCTTTCCGGAATTGGAAAATTTATTAAAGAAAAAAATCCCAATATCAAAGTTATTGCTGTTGACCCTATCGGCTCCGTCTTTTACCAGTACTTCAAAACCGGCAAACTTCCCGAACCCCAGGCCTACAAGGTGGAAGGCATCGGCGAGGATATGCTGGTTAAAGCGATGGATTTCTCGGTGGTGGATGAAGTGGTGCAGGTGACCGACAAGGAATGTTTTTTGACCGCCCGGCAGCTGGCTACCGAAGAAGGACTCTTTGCCGGCGGCTCTTCCGGCGGGGCGGTTTTTGTGGCTTTGAAGGTGGCGGCCGAACTGGGGCCTGGCAAGCGCGTGATAACGCTTTTACCCGATTCCGGCGCCCGCTATCTATCCAAGGTTTTTTCTGACGAATGGATGCGCGACAACGCCTTTTTGGAGGAAGTCCCCAAGATTGGACGGGTCAAGGATATTCTCAATTTACACAAGCGTAAAATCATAACCGCCAATGCCAAGGATTTGGTGCATCAGGTGATTGGCAAAATGAAGCGCTACGACATCTCCCAACTGCCGGTGGTGGATAACGGCAATCTTTTGGGAATGATACGGGAAGCCGACTTGCTGAACTACATGGTCACCGGCCGCCACCGCATCTCGGAAGCGATCGAAGGGATCGTCGAAAAAAACATCCGGACCATCGGCCCGGAGGCCTCCATTTCCGCCCTTTCCGAGAAGTTCATTGCCAACCAGGACACGGCGGTGGTCGTGGTGGACAAGGGTAAAATCATCGGGCTGGTCTCCAAAATCGACCTTATCGACTACCTCGCCAAAAAATTTAAAGACTGAATAACTCATCGTTTTTAAAAGCAACCCGAGCTTTCTGCATATCCGGTCCTTCTTGCAACAACTTGCTGAAAGAGAAATAATCTTTATCTTTCCACGGCCGGTGAAGCGGACTCAAAATGCCCACTAAGAAAAACGATAAATCCTTACTCAAAGAAGAGGACTCCGTTTTAATCAAAAAGGCTTTGGCCGGAGACCAGGCCTGCTACCAGGCTTTGATGGCCCGCCACAAAACGGCGGTCTTTCATATTGTGTTCAAAATCGCGCGCAACCGCGAAGAGGCCACCGATTTGGTGCAGGAAACTTTTATGAAGGCCTTCGCTTCCCTGGCCAGCTACCGGGAGGACTTCCGCTTCACCACCTGGCTGTACCGGATTGCCGCCAATGCCGCCATTGATTCCTTGCGCAAGCAAAAAATCGACGCCCTTTCTTTGGATGAGCCGATAGAAACCGAGGAAGGGGTGATGGGGATGGAAATTGCCGATTTGTCTTACAATCCGGAAGAGGATATGGTAAAAAAAGAGAAGGGAGTTTCTATTCTGGACGCCATCGCCTCCCTGCCGCCACGCTACCGGGAAGTGATTGAACTGGTGCACATAAAAGAAAAACCGTACGATGAAATCGCCGCAATTTTAAGGGTGCCGGTGGGCACGGTCAAAGCGCGCATCTTCCGCGCCCGCGAGTTGTTGAAGAAAAAACTCAAGCGTGTCTGGGGATAGACCTTTCTCCTCTATATCTCTCCAATAAAAGATGAAACTTCCCGCCTTTAGATTACGAATATAGAAGAGAGATGATTAAAAAAACCCTGGCAGGGGCTTTTGCCGCCCTTTTCTTAACGGGTACGCTTGTTTTTGCCCAAGATTCAATCCAACCCCCTGCAACTCCCAAATCGCCCCGCAAAATTAAGGCTAAGACAGCCCCAAGTTCCACCGAAAAGTTGACCATTGAAAATGAGTCGGTCAAAGTAATTATTGGTGAAAATGCAATAATCATCCAGAAACCTTCCGGAGAAACAAAGGTAATCCCGACCCCGCCGGAAGGGTTGGAACAGCTGCCCAAATTAAAAGAACTGGAGGCACGCAAGAAACCTGAAAAAAGCGGTTTCGTACTGGGAGACTCGGTTTTTTTGGAAGAACTGCCGGAGGTTGAAAAAAGCTATCGCTCACGCAACATCTCCGGCGACCGGGTTGGTTTTGGCCAAACCATCCGAGTGGAGGAAAATGAGGAATTGGGCGGTGACGCCGTTGCCGTTTTCGGCCGGGTTGAAGTAGAGGGAAAAGTAAACGGTAGTGTAGTGGCTCCCTTTGGATCAGTCTATTTGGGGCCAAGGGCAGAAATCGAAGGGGACGTGGTTTCCGGGCATTTGGAAAAAATAGCGGGAGCGGTGGTCCGGGGAAGCCAGGTGACCGTGGGAATTTCCAATCGGGGCGCCCGGGTTATCAAGGGCCACCCGCTTGACCTGTATGAGAAAGGCCCTTTTGCGAACCCGCCGGTTCTGTTCATAGTCTTTTTCTCCATCTTCGGCGTTTTGGCCCTGCTTTCCATTTTGACCTGGGCTCTGGTGCCGCAACGGGTGGAAACGGTAAAAGCGCAAATGACCGAAAGTTTCTTCAAAACCTTTGCCGTCGGTTTTTTGGGAGAAATTTTATTCTGGCCTGTTTTCATTCTTTTATGCGTAACCATAATCGGCATCCCCGTCGCTCTGGTTATGCTTTTAATTGCCCTTCCCCTTGCCATCCTGTTGGGGTTCACCTCCTTTGACCTGTACTTAGGGGAAAGGCTGAAAAAATCCTTTAATTTTGCGGCGCAATCACCGGCTCTGGTGATTGTGCTAAGCAAATTAGCGCTCTTTTTACCCATCCTGCTCGGCGCTTTTATGATGAGCTTTGACAGTGCTACTTTCGGGTTTGGCGTGTTTCTTTTCGTAAGTGGACTGGTTGTTCTATGGGTGGTCCTCACCGGCTTCTTTGGAGCGGTTATCCGCTCCCGGTACGGCGGCCGGGTGAAGGCCTCATCGCCTCCTTCCCCTCCACCAACACCGGCTCCGATTATTACGGTCGAACCCTCCGCCCCTCCAGCTGGAGCGTAGGATGAAAAAATCTTTCCTATACGTTGTCGCCCTTATTTTTGCTTTTATGAGTATCGGCGCTTCTTCCCGGCATCTAATTACCAGAGACGAAGTTGTTGAGCTAAAAAACGAAAAATCCCTGGAAACTAAAATAGACTTCGGCGCCGGCGAATTGAAGCTTCTGCCGAATGCCGGTTCGGGAAAACTGTTTGAAGGGCATCTTGCCTACCGGCCCAACCATGGCCAACCTGAATTGCACTATTCTGCCGGCGGGCAAACCGGACATTTGGCGTTGGAGACCCACTCCCTGAAAAAAATTTTTTCGGACGGCGACCCCAAAAACCAATGGGATATCTCCTTTTCTCCCAAAGTCAGCCATTCCTTCGATATTGACATAGGGGCCTGCGAAGCGGAAATGGACTTCACCGGCTTGCCGATTGAAAAGCTGAAGCTTGATTTGGGCGCCGGAGAATGCCGAATCCGGTTCGACCAACCCAATCCAATTGAAATAAACAAACTGGACATCAACGCTGGAGCCTGCGAGCTGACCATCGAAGGTCTTGGAAACGCCCGTTTCAAAAAGCTGGAGTTTGACGGCGGGATGGGAAATTTTAAGCTGGATTTTTCCGGAGAAATAGAAGGTGACCGAGAAGCCGAAATTTCTGTGGGCATGGGGGAAGTTGAAATTGTTCTGCCGCCTCGAATGGGAGTTCGCATGTACAAAGAAGGCGCATTTTCCTCAATTGATCTGGATAGGGATTTGGAAAAAGTCGGCGACGGAGTTTGGGAAACGGAAAACTATCGCACCGCCAAAAGCCGCCTTGTTATCGATCTTTCAGTTGGAATGGGTTCCGCCGAAGTGCGCCGCGCCGAAAGATAAAAACTTCTACCCTTCTACTTTTTGGGTTTGAAAATATATTGCACGCGGGCCGTGCTGCCGTCCCCCACAAAAACGGTGGTATCAAACCGCAGAGGCCCTTTGCCAAAACCGGGATGGGTAAAGCGGACTTCGTAGGAACCGGCCTCTAAAGCGGTATCCAAAGAAAGGCCGGAGCGTCCAGTCGGGCGGCCATCGATAAAAAAGGTGGCATAGGGGATGGCTTTCAAATTCAGCTTCCCTTTCGGTAAAACGTAGCTCACGGTCGTGGGCTTGCCCGGCGAAACTTTCACCGTTTGCGTAAACCCGACCCGTTTGGGCGCTTGAATGGTTACGGCATGGGTGCCGGAAACTACTTCCAATTTCTGGCCGCTGTAATCGACCGGATCGTTGTTTAACATAACCCGGGCGTCCGACGGCACGTTCTTCAAGACAATCCATTGCGCCAAACCGGGCAGGCGCACCGTGCCGAAGTTTTTCTTTTCTTCCGGTGAGATTTCAAATTCAATCGTGGTGTCGCGATATTCCGAAGCGGCCAGACGCAAGATATGGCGGCCGGAATCGACCGGAACCGGCCCCTCCACTTCAATCGGCTGCCCATCCAAAAAAATCTGGACGCCCGGCTGGTCGGGAATCAAAGTAAAACTCCCCCGGCGGGATTCGGGCGAAGGGGGAGCCACATCTTCGGGGGAATACTCCACTTCCACGCGGCGGTTTTTGCCGGGAGCGACCTCCACCCGCTTTTCCCAAATCGGCCGACCGGCGAACTCGACCGCCAGCTTGTATTCCCCTTCGGGCAGGTTGTAACCGTCCGGCGAAAATTCTTTCTTTTCTCCGTTAATTTTCAAAACCCCCCCTTCCGGCAGGTTGCTCAAAATCAGTGTTCCGGGAACGGGAATCATTTTAAACTTGGGCTCGTTGGCGCCGGAGAAAAACCAAACCCCCAAAACGCCAGCCCCGCCCAAAACCAAAACGGCAGCCGCCGCCGCAACCAGTACTCTTTTGATGCTGAATTTTTTTCCCTCCTTTTGCGCATTGGCTCTTCCTTTTTTGAGCGACATAGTCTCGAAAGCCAAAAGCATTTCTTCCGCCGATTGAAACCGCTCTTCCGGTTTTTTTTCCAAAGCTTTAAGAATCAGTTTTTCCAAAGCCGGAAGGACAGCCGGATGTTTGTAGGAAGGGGGCGGCGGCGGCTCTTCGATGTGCGCCTTCATCAAAAGAAAGTGGTTTTCGGTTTCAAACGGAACGTGGCCGGTGGCCAATTCGTACAACGTGGCGCCAAGGGAGTAAACATCCGTGCGGGCATCCACGGACCGATGCTCAATTTGTTCCGGCGAGATATAAAGATAACTGCCGACGATACGCCCGGTGGAAACGGTTTGCGCTCCCGAGCCGGAAATTTTGGCTATGCCAAAATCCATTATCTTGACGGTTCCCTGCTTGGTGACCATTATGTTGGAGGGTTTTATATCGCGGTGGATGATTCCGGCTTTGTGGGCCATCGACAGAGCCGGCAAAACCTGGCGCATAATATCCCTAATCCGTTCTGGTTTGAGCGGCCCTTCGCGGGCCAAAACTGCATCTACCGTTTCTCCCTCAATAAATTCCATCGCCAAAAAGTTATTGACCTCATCAAATTCATAGAGAATGGCAATATTGGGGTGATTAAAGCGGGCTAAAGCTTTGGCCTCCTGGCGCAACCGGTCGCGGGTTTTTAGGTCTTCGGTGATTTCGGCCAGGAGGATTTTCAAGGCCACCGAACGGTCCAGGGTCAAATCGGTCGCCTTATAGACGGCGCCCATCCCCCCTTCACCCAGCTTCTCCTCGACGCGGTATTTGCCTACTATATGGCCTACTAAAAGTTCCGTCATATCCGTTCCGGCGACACCATTATATACATTTCGGCAGAAAATAAATCAATCGCAACGGCCGCCATCAGCAAAAAAAAACGGGAGGGGGTTTTGACACCACCCTCCCACTTATTCCGCAAGGTAGCGGTCTACTTGTTATTGGTAGTGGTCGCTTTCGCCTGCCGCGGGTCGTCGGCCGGGTTGACGTAGCTAATTCCCCAGGGGCCGATGCCGTGGATTTGGACGATACCGCCATCCTTGGACCAGGCAAAGTGCCGGGTTCCGGTCGCCATCACCATAAAACTTCCGGCCGGCATTTCCTTTAAGGCCTTCTGGTCAAACTTCTCTCCCAGCCCGAAGGAAACAGTGCCGGAAACCACGGTAGCATGCTCAAGCGCCGGATGAAAGTGGGGCGGCACCTTGTAACCAGCCGGAACTTTTATCCGCATTGTGAAGGGCCCCTCTTTAGTCGGGTCCCCTTCCAGTACGGCAAGTTTTGCCCCGGGGGGTAAACTCGGTGGCGCGTCCGCCCATGTTATCTCCGCATCGGCCAGCAAGAGATGCGTAAACGGGGCGACCGGTTTTGGCTCTTCTTTCTTCGTTTCCTGGGCGAAAACGAAAAGAAATGTAAGAAGAGCCAGGCCTGTTGCTAAAACGACAATACGTTTCATTTCTTACCTCCTTCTTTCCCTCCAAATATGTTTTTAATTAAAACAGATGTCAAGTAGTGCAGGACTAAAAAACCTGAGGCGAGGAAGGGGTTTACCCCAAGCGTTTTCAAACGACTCCCCTCAATACTAATTCCTCGACTCGTTCCGCTGGGGCGGAACTCGCTCGGAATAAGCGGAGAGGGAGGGATTCCTCCAAGCAAATAATTGTAATCCCTTCTTTGAGAGATACTTGCAAGAACATCGCCTATTTCCCCAGCGAATACCATTTTAACGTGTTTTAATCAATTTTACCAAAAATTTACCAGTTTTTACACTCTTCTGGCCACAAAATGGACACAAGACCTGAGGCGGGCCTGCAATGTAAGCACGCGGATTAGAATTTGAACTTGAACTTATTCTGGCTTTTGCTTTCGTCGCACCCACGGGGCAGCAGAAGGGAGAGGACGGCGGCTACCATAAGGCTTGACCAATAACTCTCCCGCGAATTTTTGACGCTAAATAGTCTTGTCGCAAAATTTCTCGGCGTGAAATCTTCATTCGGTTTCCATTCCTCCGGTTTTGTTTAACTAACTCTTCAACACCTGATAAACATAAGGATTTCCTCGTTGAGTCGCAAGCGGGGCATGGCATACATACGATGTGCGCCACCGCGCCGGGGAATAGGCGGGAACGGCGTGCTGAGCCGCGGCAATCCAATAAGATTAATTTTGTGATTCCGGCGGCGTGGCCAAATTTACGCGCGGCGCGATTTCTGATCCTTGAGCATATAGATCTGCCAGAGGTCCCGGCTGCTGGTACGGAGAAACGGAGTGATGGCCAGTTTGCCGGTCACGCCGATATGGCGTTCGAGATGCCGGAGTTCGGCCAGTTGATCCTGTAGCTCCGGGTCGCGCGTGAAATTCAGATTGGCCTGACGTAACATCATCAGCCCTTTGGCCTGCAGGGCCAGTTCCAGGTGAAGCCGCATGTAACAGAGCATATCAACCACCACTTCGACGGGAAATCGGTGGCGGAGATTTTCCAGATAAAGGCCGACGTGGGAGTCGGATATTTTTCCACTGGTGATCAGATCGAGCAGCTCAAAGTCGGAATCCAAGCCCGTTCCGAGCCACTGGCGCGTGGCCTTTTCACTTCGATTGAACACCACCGCGACCATCACCGGGAACACCACCAACATAACCACCGTGCTGATGACAGGGGGGAGTATAAAGTGGTTGAAGAGGGAGTGGAGGGCAACGGCAAAGAGCAGACCGGGCAGGAAGGCCAGAACATTCCGCTCTCCCCAGCGTTCGGACAGGGCGCGCGCCATAATGGCGAATATAGCGGTCGTGCCTCCGTGCATGATGGCGGTGCCGAAACCACGCACCACCCAGACGGCCAGTGGAGCATCGGCAAGCGCTCTCAGGTAATACAGATTTTCGACAAACGCGAACCCGGCGCCGACTGCGAATCCATTGATAGCCGAATCGACCGCAAAGCCAACCCGGCGGCTTGACACCAAATAGACCACATACGCGGTTTTGATACACTCTTCGACCCACGGGGCGACATATCGCGAGAAATCAGCAGGATCCAGTGGGAAAATATCGGCCAAACGGGAATTGATCAGGTACCCGGCGATAGCGGCGATGCCGCCAATAAGAATGGTCTGCACGACCATACGCAGCCGGATCAGTTTGAAACTGTCAATGAGCATCAGGGCGGCCAGTAACGCCAGAACCGGGAGAAGCCCCAAAAGAAAAGGAAGAATTACCATCACAGTACTTTCAACGATGCCATGAATTCGCGGGTCAGACGCTGGTGCCATTTGGCGGCCCAGGCGTATCCAAAGGAGAGAGTCATGTTCAAATGTGATAAAGCCACCATGCGAATGTCAAATTGTCCGCCAAAATTGACCGCGCGCATGCGGGTGGCGGCATCGTCCGGATTGGTGATAATGCCGCTTGCAAACAGCGCCGGTCGGGCCCAGGTGACATACAGGAACGGGCCGCCGACATGGCGGAACCGCACCGGCGGGAGGGTCCATTCCGCCAGCGTGCGAACATAGCGCGCTCCCCCCAACGCGTTAAGTTCGACGCCCGGAAAACTGTAGGACTCGCGGTATCGTTTCACAATCTGATTGTCCACCCAGTTGTTGCCGAAACCGCCGAAGAAGAAATTGGCCAGCGGCTCTTCGCGTCGGTTCGGCGAATACCCGGCATAATTCCGAATCCAAATCGCGGAATGCCGCCAGGGAAGGGCGGTTCCGAACGAGTATTCGGCCCAGAAGCGCGAGAACCATTTCCGGTTAACATACTTGTTGTCGGCCGACAGTTTCCAGAAAACTCCCTTTTCCTGATCGACCGCGCCAAGCGAGGCGCGCTGGTTGGCATAGGACAAACTACCGGCGAGCGACCAGAATTGATCAAAGGAAGTGGTCACATTCTGGTACTCCGGCAACCTCTCCAGATTGGCATAGCGGGTGAGGGCCAGGCGGTATCTGGCAGTACGCGGCTCGTCCTGCAGGAAGGTTTCGCTATACGCCATGCCGATGCGGTACCCTTTACGGCTTGACTTGGTCGGCCCGAATATATCGTAGAAGTCGGCGTCGTTGTAATTGCCATTGAATTGCCATCGCCCGTGCTGATATCCGGCGCTGCCGTGCCATTTCTCATCGCTGCCGAGACGGGCATCGGGACTGTACGACAGGGTCAGGTCAATCCGGTGCTGATTGAGCGGATCACGCAGGTCGGAATGGATTCCGTACGCGACCATATCCCGATATCCTTCAACCACGGGATACAACGCCGAGACGCGCAGGTGGCTGAGAGCGTGATAAGCGCCGGTATCAGTGGTCAGCGAATCGATATTGATCTTTCCTGGAGAGCCGGCCAGCCAGGTGGTTACGACTGGATGCGAGCGGATAATTTCCTGACCGAGGAAGTCAATCGCGGCGATATCTTCGATCGGCTGAATCGCCATCGTCACCGGCCGGAAACCGTCGTTGGTATATTCGTATGCCAAAAGAGAGTCGTTGCCGATCGGAACCGGGTCGAATAGCCCGGTCTCCACATTGCTCAGCGCTTCCATCGAATCGAGTGTGAAATCGTATCGGAAGACATTGGACACGCCGCTGACGTAGGAGGTGCCGTACAGATAGCGGCCGTCGGCCGAATGGATGAAACCCGCCGGGATGCTGTTGTGGAAGTCATACAGGACGGTGTTCGAAGTATCTCCCCGTGTCAGCGATTCAACCGGAACCCGCACCAGTTTTTGGGTGCCATCAACTTCGGAGAGTCCTGCCGTCAAATATCGGCCGTCGGGAGAAATATCCAATCCGTACATATCCCGGCCATAGGGCCACGAATATACCTGATGCCACTCGGTATACGGAGGCGGGATGCGTACGACCGTGGTAAGGCCGTTGAAATGCCTGATGCCCCAGAGGCAGGAATCGGCATGGCAGAAGACGATATCCCCCACTCGATCGTCACGCATGAGCGACTTCTGCTCGCCGGTGCGTACATTGACCGAGCGAAGATCCCGCCACGTATTGTTGTCGGTGGTGAAAAACAACGTATTGGTGGAAGAATCAAAGGCGATCGATGACACGAAATAGAGCGCGGAACCCTTGATGTCGCAAATCTTGTTAATGCGACCGTTAGCAAGATGTACGGCGGCGATATGTCCGACCTGTCCGGGACTGTTGACGGCGATGTAGGCCACATTACGCGCTGCATCATAAACTGCTTTGGACACCGAGCCGAGCGGGGAGGCGGTGACCCGCCGCACCGGCGTGATCGGGTACTGGCGAATGGTGGCCAGATTCTTGTGCTGAAATCCATTCTCCCAGGCCAGCCACTCCTGCCAGGCGCTGTCCAGTGACAGGCCATAGACCTGTTTGAACTGGCTGGAAAAATAGCTGCGGCTTCCTTCGGTGCGCGAGACCCAGGCGACTAATTCTTCGGGGGTGTTGCGAAGAGCCATGTAACTCATAAAGCGGCCGCCGTACAGATAGGACATGGCACCTACCTGAAAATTGATTTTGGTTCCTTCGGATTCCAGTCCAACCAGATCATACAGACGGGACGAGTCGCGAATCGCGGTACGGAAGACCATTTCGTCATACGATCCCAGGGCGCGTCCCAGGCCTCCGGCCATCCAGGTTTCCAGAAAGACCGCAATTCCCTCGTGGTACCAGCGCGGCGCCGAGCGACGGGGAGTGGTGAGGTAGCCGTACAGGATGGTTTCGGGATGGTCCGAAGTCTCCCCGATTTTGCCACCGAAGAGAGTGCGGAAGAATCTGTCCCGCCCGGTCGTCTTGTCGGTGACGGCGATATGCACCAGCTCATGATTCATGGTGGCATTGATCCGCTCGTTGGAGGGATTGGTCTCGAAAGCATAACTGGGCGGGCCAATGGCCAGCGAGATGGCGTTCCAGGGTATGGTGCCGGCGCCGGCGTTGCCGAAATCAGACGGGTCATACACCGCAACAGTGATCTTTTCTTTGGAGTGATAGCCAAAGAGCGGCTGGTGGAACGCGAGTGAATTGTGGAAACACCGGGCCGTGTGTTTGACGATGAACTCTTGTGCCGCGCCGTAATAAATCAGCCGGAGCTGATCGGTTTCGAGCACGCGGAATTGCGCCGATGAGGGCGTTGCGGTGGCCGCCATGGCGGCACAAACAATCAAGACAATGCGTGTAAGGGATCGGGTCATATATTGTAGTATAAAACAAGCGACCCAAATCTGAAAGATCTGGGTCGCCGGTTCGGCGTTTCGGCAGGTAAACTGAAGCGGGTCGGATGTAACCAACCCGCCCCAGTCCTCTTCCCTATTCTTCCGATATCAACTGCGGTTCAATTGCCTGTTTCATGAAGTCCTCACTAAATACTTGCTTGAGCAGGTTTTGATCCTGGCTGATCCGGACAAGCTCCGTAGTCGCGACGGCATTAAGGTACACGTCTTTGCTGAAGAACTGGTTGATCTCAGGATCAAGGAGCGCGCGACGGAGTTGATCGTCGGTGATCATTCGCGCCACTTCCGAGTTATCCTGGGCATTGCGGAATGCCTCGGCGTCCATCTTGCGCGCGGCCTCCGCAAAAGCCTGGGCGTTGCGGAACGCTTCGGGACTCAAATTGCGCACGGCCTCCGCATACATCTGCGAGCTAC
>CAZSIT010000008.1:0-23611 GCA_964607165.1 uncultured Ignavibacteria bacterium | reverse complement strand
CTCAAATTGCGCACGGCCTCCGCATACATCTGCGAGCTACGGAACGCTTCGGGACCCAAATTGCGCACGGCCTCCGCATACATCTGCGAGCTACGGAACGCTTCGGGACTCAAATTGCGCACGGCCTCCGCATACATCTGCGAGCTACGGAACGCTTCGGGACCCAAATTGCGCACGGCCTCCGCTGTAATCAGCGAGCTGCGGAGATTTTCGTCTGCGATTAGGCTGCGGAACTTCTCGCCGGTGATCGCCTTGCGGAAGTTCTCATCGTTGAGTGCCTTGCGGAAATGCTCGTTCTTGAGCAGCGCCATGACGGCGTCGTTCTGCAAGAGTGACTGAATCTCGGTGTTGTCCAGTTTGACGTCACCGGTGGTGACCTGGGTGGAACGATACTTTTCGGCCGTGCCAATCGTTCCCTGAACGTCCGTATCCTTCGGCGGGTAGCCGCTGATAGCCCAGATCGCGAACCCCAGCGCGATAATGCCGATGACGGGGATTAAGACCCTCTTAAGGGCCTTGCCGGACGGTTTTCCTGTTTCAACTGCCATAGATACCTCCCTTGGTTTATGTTTATCGAGTGCTTTCTCTCGATGTTCAGATACAAATACAGCCCGACCGGTCTAAAGTTGGGCGGACGGACGAAAATTCTCCACGTTATTATTTCTGAGCGGCATCACCTCCCGTCACCACGTCCTGCGTGGTGGTCACATTGTTATCGCTCACGGATACATGGATGATCGATGACCGGTCAGTCCGGTCGTCAAAAGTCACCTTGAGCACGCCATCGTAGGTCGGAGGCAGCGAGACGAGTCCGGCCGACCGTGAGATATCGGCCAAGGGCCGTCCATTATGGGCGGCGCTGACCAGAGTCAGGTCGTCGGGGTCAAAGCCAAGCTGAATGCGGGCGCCGACGGGTGAAGTTACGTTTACCTGAACGATCACCTGGTTATGGTCGCGGTTGGTGTGCACGTCGGCCGATGTCTGGCCGGCTGAAACCGAGTACGAGCCAATCACTTGTGTTGATGACTGGCCCGAAGGGGCCAGGGTGCCTTTGACATCGAAAAGCGATGGCTGACCATAAAATCCGAGGACTGCACCGAGGACCACTACGATTGCGGCCCCGGCCAACGCGCCTGACAGAAAGCGGGGGGACATTCCAACCGCCCACCAGTCAGCCAGGTGGCTCATGATATTTTGCACCGAAAAGGCCCGCTTCCGGTTAAGCGCGCGCGACCGATGAATTTCCGCCATCACGGAGGCCTTGAGGGTCTCAGGCGGCGCGACCCGTGGTACCCGCCGCAGGGCGGCGGCGGCGAGCACGAGCCGGTCATAGTCCGCCCGGGCTTCGGCATTACCATCAAGCTCCTGTCTCAGATACTGCCGTTCGGCTGCGGTGATATCGCCGTCGATATCACGATTCATCAATTCGATAAGGGTCGGTTTAATCATGGCTGACTACCTTGGTGTTCGATGAGGGCTTCACGCAACTGCCGACGGGCTGAAAACAGGCGCGACTTCACTGTTTTTTCGGGGATTCGAAGTATCCTGGCTATTTCATCGTAGGAAAGGTCTTCAAAATGTCTCAGAATGATCACCGCCCGGTATTCAGGTAAAAGCGAGGCGATGGCGCGCTCCAACGATCGATTGAGCTCGGCGGTCTCCAGCGAAACGTGCGGATCCGGTTCGGAGGAGACGTGGATGTCTTCCAGCAATTCCGTCGACCGGCGCCGCTCCAAAAAGTTGATTGATTCGTTGACCACCATGCGATAGATCCAGCTAAAGAACTTGTACTCTGCCTTGTAACTGCCCAGGTTTCGATACGCTTTCAAGAAGACTGTCTGTGCGATATCCTGTGCATCCTCATATCGGTTCACCATTCTCAAGGCGACGTTAAACACCGCCTGCTGGTACCGGTCAACCAGGGCGCCAAAGGCGTCCGTGTCACCGGACAAACACTGCTCAACCAGAGCGATGTCATCTGCTCCGTTCACAATTACAGTCGAGGCGCTGAAAAGTTGGTCAAACTCGTGCGGCCGAAGACCGACAGGTGGAGGGCATTCAGCCGGAAGCTTGGAGGGGGCAACGATCCCGATCGCAAGCTCCTGGGCCACACGTGGTTAAAATATCCCCTGTTTGGCAGAGGGCACAAGCGAATTATTGGCACTGGCGGCCGGCTACCTGTTTCCACGGATCACCTGAAGGTAAAGAGCTGATCGAGTCGGGCAAGGCGAAAGATGTGGCGGATATGATCCGAGGCCCCGACAATTACCAGCGAACCGCCGGCCGAGGTCAGACGTTGGTAGAGGCTGATGAATAGACCCAGGCCAGCGCTTGAAATATAGTCCAGGCCGCTCAAATCGACCGTGACCGCACCCTGCAATTTGCTCATTTCGGTTTCGGCATATGCGGTCTGAGAGGCGTCGAGCCGCCCGATCAGCCTGGCCTGTCCCGGAGTTTCAGTTTGAGCAGTGAACATTGTTTTTCGGCAGTCTCCTGCGCAGGGTGATTATACTGTGGCCATCTTCATAGGTATATGTGAGTTCGTCGGCGAATTGCCGCACCAGGTGCAATCCTATACCGCCGGTTCGGCGCTCCTCGATCGGCCGATCAAGATTGGATAGTGGTGCGGCAGTGATGTCAAACGGTGTCGTCTGGCGATCGATCAGGCGAAGCTCCAGCCAGTCTTCCCGGTATGTCAGTTTCAGATCGACGGCCTCCGCCTCGCCGCGGTTGTGCCGTACCGCGTTGACAAACAGTTCCTCGGCGGCCACCGCCAACTCGGCGGCGAGCGGCGTCGAGAGGCGAGCTTCGGCGGCAAACGAGTCCAGCAGTCGGAATAGGTCGTCCAAGGACGACAGTTCACGGGCGAAACGGCCCTGAGTCGCGATCATTCAAACATCCTCATCTTCTGCCCTTGGGCGTTATCCTCTCGGGTGAAAGATGTAGTTCCAGCCCCGCTTTGTCAACTGGATATGCTGCCCGCTATAGGTATTGTTTGTATATGGAACGATTATTCTTGGCCTCGCGTAAACGGCTACTGCCATGATTCCGTTAACATCTGCAATGTCCCGCGAAACTGCCGACTGCCAGATACCAAAACGGCCATGCTGGTTTGCTGCTTTGACCCATTTTTCTAAAAACCCACTTTTGCTTTTGTCCAGCGGGCTTTCCTGCCCTTTTGTTTCTAATATCAGATACTTTCCAGTTTTAAGTCGTACGATAAAATCCAGCCAATACTTTTTAACCAGACCTTGATAAACGTAGTAAATCTCAGATCCAATTTGGTCACAAGCACCAAACGACGAAAATACAGGATATGCTTAACCCCTTGTCAACTAAAAAGATGATGGGAATAAAAATCGGACATAAAAACAAAGCGGAGAGGGAGGAATTCGCCGCACGGCCCTGAGCGAGTCCCGCCATTAGGCGGGGCGAGTCGAAGGGATCCCTCTGATGAGCCCTTCCTTTTTCTCACGCCGCCATCCTTTGATTTGCCTTTCCCGCCGTCGTGCAGCAAGGTAAGAATTGCACTGCTCTGCGTAGACAAGCTCCACCGGCCTTCGCTCTTTAGTATGGGCAACGGCCTGACCCGCATTATGCTGATGAAGTCGATGAACCACATCGCTGGCTACGCCGACGTAATAGGAACCGTCAGCACAGCGAAGCATATATACGAACCACTGAAACCCGTCTTCTGACATTTTTTAACCCTTCGACTCCGCTCAGGGTTTTCAGCCCTTCACTCCGTGAAGAGCTTTCAACGGAGAGGGAGGGATTCGAACCCTCGAGGCCCAAAGGACCTAACGGTTTTCGAGACCGCCCCGTTCAACCACTCTGGCACCTCTCCAACTTGAAATTAAAGAGAAGAACTGTTAAAAACCAGCGTATCCGAGCAACTTTTTTACCAGCTCCGGCCGGGGACGCAAAAACTGATAGCCGAGCAGATTAAAAACCAAAAGCAAAAGTCCCCGCTCAACCTGCCCGCCAAAAAGAAAATACAAAAACCCCAAAACCGCCGAGATTAGACACAAAGCATATATAACTATGGCGATATTAAGCAAAAGAGCCGACACGCTCACATTTTTTATTTTTGCCTGCGCGGCAAGACGTTCAGGGGAAAGCGTAAAAAAACGAAAGACCGATGCCACGCCCAAATCTCCCAGGGAAGCGACTAAAAACACTAAAAAAATTACGTTTAAACTTTGCGGCGGCAGATGCAAAGTCGCCCCGGCGGCGGTCAGCCAGCAGGCAACGACTAAAAGCCCCGTCGGAACCCCTAAATTTAAGATCATTCCCCAAATCAAAACTTTTTTAAGCGTTTCTTCAAAAACCTGTCTTGGGGTCTGCGGCACGTCCATTAGTTTTTCTTTTCCGAGATTTTTTCTGTTTCCGCCCGCAAGTTTTTGAAAAACTCTTTTAGAAGCATTTCCGACTCCAACAGGTGAAAATAATCAACTTTGATTTGATGATTGTATCTACCGTTTCCCAAAATATCGACGACCGAGCCGCAGGCGCCGGCTTTTGGGTCTTTGGCGGCATAAACCAGACGGTCGATGCGCGAAAGAACAGCCGCACCGGCGCACATAGTGCAAGGTTCCAAAGTGGTGTAAAGCGTCACACCGCTAAGCCGCCAGGATTCCAGGGTTTGGGATGCCGACGTCAAAGCTAACATTTCAGCATGGGCGGTGGCATCTTTTAACGATTCAACCTGGTTGTGCCCCCGGCCAACTATGCGGTTTTCAAAAACTGCGACCGCTCCCACCGGCACCTCTTTCTTATCGCGAGCCTGCAAAGCTTCCGCCAGGGCTTTTTGCATCCAAAACTTGTCGTTAGCTGTGGTCAGCATTATTTGTTAAGGGTTAGGCTTCTAACAAAGTCAATTTCTTTGCTCTAAGTTAAAACCGCGCCCACCAGGAGTCGAACCCGGAACCTCTTGGTCCGTAGCCAAGCGCTCTATCCAATTGAGCTATGGGCGCAGATTTGTTATAAACCGAAAAACTCCTTCATCTAAACCACTTCTCTTCCAACGCTGCCTTGACACCGGAAGTTTCCAAAAGAGACAACGTCTGGTTAAATTTCGTAAGCAAGGGGTCGCTCTTGCGCAGGGCAATTCCGTAGTTCTCGGAAGTCAAGGTGGTGTCCAAAAGCCGGGCGGTTTTCTTCAAAGCCACAAAGCGCGCCGAAACCGGCCGGTCGTTGACAATGGCGTCCAGATTTCCGTTTTCCAAATCGATAAAGGCAGCCGAAATGGCGTCAAAGCTGACCACTTCTGCTTTTGGAACAGTCCTAGCCAGCTTTTCACCCGTAGTTCCGAGTTGAACGCCAATTTTCTTACCATTCAAATCAGCGAAAGATTTTATTTTATCCTCATTCAATCGCACGGCTATCGACTGGCCCGCATTTAAATAAGGCTGGGTAAAATCGACTTCCCGCTCGCGCTCCAGGGTAATCGTAAAAGATGAAATAATCGCATCGTATTTGCCGGTTTTAAGCCCGGCAATGATGCCGTCAAATGGCACTTCGATGTACTCGACTTTGTACCCCATTCTACCGGCCAAAGAATCCATTAAATCGATGTCAAAGCCGACAATTTTCTCCATTTCGACGTCCTTGTATTCCATTGGCGGATAGGTGGTATCGGTTCCGACCCGTAAAACCTGCGAGTCTTTCCCTCCACAGGCCAAAAACAAAAATAATAAAATCCAGCCGTTTTTTTTCACAGCCCGGCAAAGATAATAAAAATCCCGCCGGTTTCAAACGGATTTGAGATTCCGGCGGGAAAGTCCTGACTACTTCGCTTCGGCAACCGTGTTAATACTGAAAACTTTCAGGCCGCCCCGTTCAAACCATTTCCCGGTCAAATTTACTTTTTTACCGGCAAACGGCTGCAACGTCTCGTTGGCTCCGGAATGCCCTTTCACGACCGGATACACCTTATCCGTTTTCTCTTCCAGAATTCCCAGAGGCACGCCTCGCTTAGCGCAAGAAGCGGCACAGGCGGCATGCGCGCTCCCTTTGGCCTCGTGGTCCACGTAACAGGAAAGGCAAACCACTTCCCCCGTCAGCTTGACTTCCGGTGTAGTAGCCGCTTCAGTTTTTCCTTTTTGCTCGTGAGCCCAAAGCCCGCTTACGAGGATTGCAAATGCCAGCGTTAATAATAAAACTTTCTTCATATCTCCTCCTTTCTCTCTACCGAACATACTCTTTTATGTCATCGTCCGTTAGTCATTTGTTATACCCAAAAGAGGCTTTGCAGACCAATACTATGCCTCGAAAAGCGAAGGCAAAAAGCCAGCCGTTTTGCTTGGGACTTTTAAACCGGGAGTCTCAAACGGCGCTTCCAAAGACCGGGCATCAAAACCTTTCTGCCGCAAAATTTCAGCAAATTCCACAAACCCGTGCAGGGTATAAACTTTCTCCGGTTTCGACTCCTCCAGATAGGCAATCAATTGGGAAAAATCGGCATGGTCGGAAAGGGGCAAAACCTCGTCGGCTTTGAAGGAATGTTGATTCTTTGAATCCATTCCCCAGCCGGACAAAAAGAAAACCTTTTTTGACGAAATCTGCGAGGCAATCTTGGAGCGCCAAAGATACGGCGGCATAATTACTACTTTCCGTTCGGTCGATTGACCGGACAAAACCTCCAGATTTTTGAAGCCGACCCCGCAGCGCTGGTAAATCCGGCAGATATCAAAAATCGTCGGATGAACCAAAATGGTGTACCCCCGATCACCCAAAAGCTTGGCGGCTTCCTGCGATTTTCCTAAAGGATAGGCCAAAAGCAAAGGCGTTTTCCCTTCCGCAAAAGTTTCCTCAATTTTACGGCAGATTAAATCGGCCACCTCTTCCCGGGTGGGGAATTGATAACGCGGCAGGCCGTAGGTCGATTCCATAATGACAATGTCTGCTTTGGGTATTTCCGCTGGCGGGGAAGTCCAGCCGGGACTCAAAGTAAAATCACCGGTATAGACAATTCGTTTGCCGCGATGCTCCAAAAGTATTTGCGCCCCGCCCAGAATATGGCCGGAGGGGAAAAGTTCAACGCGGATGCCGTCGATGACCTGCTGACGCCGTAAAGGCAGCGCCCGGGCGACCACTTTTTTGTAGCGATGGCGGAAGAACTGAAGCGTTTCCGGGGTGGCTAAAATCTTTTTGTGCGGGGCGGTGTGGTCAAGATGGGCGTGGGAAACAAATGAAAAATCGACTTTCGTCCGGGCGTCTAAAGAGAATGGCACCCCCTCTATTTTTATCCCTTTTTCAAGGGTAATCATCGTTTATATCCAATCTTGCGCAAAAATTCTTTACGCTTGTCCACATCTTCGGCGGTCTCAATCCCTTTCGGCTTGTATCCATCCACCACTCCCAAAACCGCTCTACCCTGCTCGGTTTCGGCCAAAATCACTTCCACCGGATTGGCCGTGGCGCAGAAAATCCGGCAGACCTCCGGGCAGTTTTTGATTTGGTTCAGGACGTTGATGGGAAAACCATTCTTAAGAAAGATAAGAAATGAATGCCCGGCGGAGATTTTTAAAAGTTCCTGCTCCGCTTTTTTCTTCAAATCCTCGTCGTTCCCTTCCGAGCGGATTAAACAGGGGCCCGAGGCCTCGGAAAAGGCCAGCCCGAACTTCACAGCCGTACCGGAAGTGGCCAAAATCTCATACAGGTCTTCAACAGTCTTGATAAAATGGCTCTGCCCGAAAATTAAGTTGGCATCCGCCGGAATTTCTATTTTAACCGAAAGAGTGTTCACTTCTTTACCCCTAATAAAATTTTCACTTTTTAATTGGTTCCAAGTGAATTTCCTTGACCCTCATTTTATCGCCGATTTGTATATTATCTACCACAAATGCCGATTTACCGTCAATTCTTTCATCTTCAACGTCACCAAAGATGGTATAGCGTCCATCTAAGTGTGGTTGAGATGTATGGTTGATAAAAAACTGGCTGCCGCCGGTGTCCTTACCGGAAAGCGCCATCCCAACCATACCAGTCACATAGTAAGTCAAATCATTGTACTCACAACGAATCGTGTATCCCGGCCCACCCCAGCCATCTCCACGAGGACAACCACCTTGTATGACAAAGTTAGGCACTACCCTATGGAAAGTTAGACCATTGTAATATCCTTTTGCACACAGGCGCCAAAAATTCGCCGCGGTTCGGGGCGCCTTATCACCACGCAGTGAAATAATGATATCTCCCCGGTTGGTGGCAAGCGTGATTTTAACTTCAAATTCTTGTAACATCTTAATGTATTCAAACAGCGAGTCATTCTTTAAACTTGGATGAAAAGCCCCAAGGCGGCTTGAATAATCCTTGCCTAAAACTTTGCCAAGTTCTATCGCTTTTTTGCGAATCAACCGGTCAGGGTCGTTCAGACCCCAATTCAAAAGCGAATCTACTCTGGGGTCCTGCTTGGAAACAACGCCGGAATCCACCAATGCCTGGGCTGCATCCAACCAGGAAGTTTTTAAATCAATTTCGGTAGCGCCTATGTTTTTCCGGTAGGCCTCCATAATCGGGGAGAGAAAAGAAGAATCCTTCCGCCCGGCGATTATCCCGCAGGCGGTCGCCACCATTGCAAAGTCGGAATCTGCGACTCCTTTTTGCAAATACCCGGTCAGGTTTTGGTCTTTGTACTTCCCCATCGCTTCCAGCGCATTGTAGCGCACCCGAAAATCGGCATCGCCAAACATCTTGGTCAAAAGTTCGAACGCCTCCAGAGACTGAAGATTTCCCAATCCTTCCGCCGTCTTAGCCCGCACCCACCAGCCGGAATCTTGCGCCATTCGGCTTAAATCCGGGAAAACCGAAGGGTGTATATAGGAAGCCAAAGCGGTTGCAGCCGCCGCCCGCAAAAAGGGCTCCGGACGCTTCGCCAAAGCGCGCAGTATTTCCAAACCGACCGAATCCTTTAGATTTCCAAGCGCCAGCGCCGATTCGATGATGACGTGATAATTCTCCCGCTTTTTTAACAATTCAGCCGACAGTGCTTTCCTTAAAATCGGTGACTGTTCGACGGCCCCCATCGCGGCCAGTGCCCGGCAGGCGTTTACCCGAACTTCCCAATCCGGGTCGCGCTCCGCCAAACGGGCAATGGCCGGTGCGGCTTCTTTAACTTTCAAAACTCCCAAAGGCCGGACAATTTGCGCCCGGACATAAGCATTTTTGTCGTTTACCCTTTTAATCAAAGCTGGAATGGCGGCTGAATCGGGAAAACGGGCCAAAGACCAGGCCGCCCCAAAGCGAACGAGGGAGTCCCGGTCGGCAAGAAGCCTTGCCAATCCGAGCGCAAGTTTCTTGCTTTTGAATTTCCAGGCCGAAACCGCCGCCGCATAGCGAACGTTGGAGTCCCGATGAACAAAAAGCTTAGTGATAACTGGAACGGAAGCGCTATCCGCCAGCTTGGCCAAGGCCTCCACCGAACTGGCCGCAAGCCCCGGGGAACCGGATAAAGCCGCTTTCTCTAAGGTGGGACGGGCGCTTATAACGCCCATCTGCCCCAACGCGAAAGCTGCTTCTTTGGCAATTGGATGTTCAGTTTTTTCCAAAAAAGGCAAAATCATATCTGCCGCCATTGAATCGCCGATAATACCCAGCGTCCGAACAGTTCGAATGGCCAGTTGCGAATCCGGATTCTGTTCCGCTGCTTTCAAATAGCGAACTGCCTGTTCGCGGTTAATTACCGAGGTATCTTCCATCATTAAAAGCGAATCATATTCGGGTCGCCAAGAGATAGGCATATTTTCTCCCCAGGCGAATGAGATGGTGGGAATGAAAAGCAAGTACAGGAAAATGGCTCTTTTCATCGCGGGGTAAGATACATTTCCGACCGGTAAGACAAAAGCTGTCTTTTAGACCAGGCAATAAAAAAATCGCTGGAAAACAGCAGGTTGTTGCGTATATTTATTGTGGAGTGGGTAAACTGATGCGGTGGCAAACAGGCGTTTTAATCGGGGCCGTAGCCCTTTGTTATTTTCGGCCGGCCAAAGGCGTCTTGCCAACCTATCAGCGCGAAATAACTACTCCGCCGGTCTCCGATTCCGCCGGCACGGTTCCTTACCCCTTTTTGGGTGGAATCGATTCCCCCAAAGATGCCTTGGTGGACATCGACAACGACGGTGATATGGACCTCTTTTTACTTCGCCTGGACGGGCAATTGAACTTCTTCCGCAACATCGGCACTCCCAGCGCCTTTAATTACATACTGGAAAAACAGAATCTTATCGACACTTCCGCCGGCACCTGGTTCCGTTTTGCGGATGTAAATGGCGATGGTAAAAAAGACTTATTCTGCGACAATGGGGCGGCCGGAATGCGCTATTACCAGAACACCACTATCAATCTGTCTCAAACACCGACTTTCAGCTTGAATTCCACCGCCTACCAGGGAATTTTCACCGAGTTTAACAATATACCTGCTTTTGTTGATATCGATAACGATGGCGACTTGGACTTTTTCGCCGGCCGGCAGGTCGGTTCCCTGACTTTTTATCGCAATGACGGCACCGTGCTTTCGCCAAACTTTATGCATATAACCGATACGTACGACAACCTTTCGACTCTTGAGACCGCCCCTCCCTGCACGGCCAATACCGTATCCTTCCCGCCGCCGGAGACCTTTTGGCGCAATCGTCTCGAATCTCAAACATCGGGGTTCACACAAACAAACTCAAGCGGCCACGGCGCCAACAACATCGAATTCGCCGACATCGATGCCGATGGGGATTACGACTTTTTCTGGGGCGACATTATGAACATTAATATGTACTATTTCAAAAACCAGGGAAGCTCCTCTACTTCCAATTTGGTAAAAACTTCAAACTGTTATCTTCCCCTATACAACCCCGGTTTTAACACTCCCTCTTTTGGCGACCTGGACGCCGATGGCGACAAGGATATGGTGGTGGGCGCAGCCAACATTGGTATCGTCCGGGACAATCTGATTTTTTTGAGAAACGATGGAAACGCTTCTACGGCGAACTTTACCGTGGTCACCAAAAACTTTTTGCGCGATATCGACGTGGGCAACTTTGCCTATCCCCAGCTGGTGGACATTGACGGCGATTGCGACCGAGATCTGATAACCGGCTCTTCCGTCGGCCGGCTCTTCTTCTTCAAAAACGTTGGCAGCGCTGCCAATCCAAGTTATCAACTGGTCTCCACAAATTTTGGAGGAATTACGGTAGGAGGTCTTTCGCCGGTGGCAATCCCGACTTTTGTCGATATTGACGCCGACGGGGATTATGACCTGTTTTTGGGAAAAGATAACGGCACGGTCTCCTTCTACCGCAATATCGGCACACCCCAATCGCCGGTGTTCAGCTTGATTACCAACAATTATCCGATTCAGCCATTCGATACGAACCCGGTTTTTGCTTTTGCCGATATCGACCGGGATGGCGATTTGGACCTTTTCGCTGGAGAATGGGAATTCTCCAGCTCGGCCAATGTCCGTTTCTATCGTAACGAAGGAACTCCTCAAGCCGAGGCTTTCACTCTCGAAATATCCCAAGTCCTTCCCGTGGCCAACAGAATACAAACCCTTCCCACCCTGGTGGACTATGACGGGGACGGGGACTTGGACCTCTTTATTGGTAATCACCCGCAGGGGACTATCCAGTTATTCCGAAACGATGGAACGCCGGACACCTTCAGTTTTACGCCCGTGGCCGGGGACTATGCCGGGATAGACGTAGGTTCCTGGGCGGCGCCGATATTCCCGGACATCGATGGCGACGGCGATTACGACTTGCTGATAGGAATGGAAGAAGGCGGTGTCTTTTTCTATCGGAACACCGCGGCCGTTTCACTTTTAAAGGGGGATGTAAATCAGGACGGAATTTTAACTTCCGCGGACGTGGTTGCCCTTCTGAATGCAACCTTTCTTGGGTTCTGTTTCAAGGCCCCTTTTAATGCCGGAGACCTCAATTGCGACGGCATTCTCACCGGCAGCGATGTCGTTAAAATTTTAAACTTGGTTTTTTTGGGAATTCCAGCAGGCTGTTGATAATCGAATGGAAAAGACTAAACCGATAAAAATCCTTTGTTTTCTGCTCTTATCAATGCTATCAGGTTGCAGCGGGGACCCCAAGTTGAAGGTACAGAACACCTACTCCTCAATGGTATTTTATGAAATCACTTTTGCCGGAGAACCATCCGCGTATCTTTCCGGCCAGATGTCCGGAAAACTCCGGGAGACCTTCACCCTGCGTGCCGGCAAAAACCTCCTGCTTTTCGTCAACCCGGACACCTCGGCCGGGGAGCAAAATTTCATCACCCTTGATTCTTTGCAGGCTCAAGAGGGGAAAAAATACCTGCTGGAGCTGAACGCACAGTATGTTTCCGGCCATGAGCATGGAGCTCTGCGGCCATCTGTGCCGATTTTTGAATCAACCCAAAACCCGCTAAGGTGAATATAAAAATGAACCGGTTATCGCTCGGCTTAAAAATTTTCTTAGGGATTATACTGTCCTACGCGCTCGCTGTCAGCCTCTTCAGTTGCGGTAAAAAATCAACCCAACCCAAGAGCCAGCCCATTAATTTCAATGCCGACATCCTGCCGATTTTGCAAGCCCGTTGCAATACCTCCGGCTGCCACAACAGCGCCGACTCTGCCGGCGGACTGGTTTTTTCCGGCTTTGAATCGATGCGCCAGACCGTGGGCAAAAAAACAACGCCAGACAAACCCTTGGTGATTCCCTACAACTCGGACAGCAGCCATTTAGTTCTTACTATCCGACGCCTTCGGCCATCGTTTATGCCCCCCTCTTCTGCACTTTCCCAGTTAGAGATTGACAAATTTGCAGCCTGGATTCAACAGGGAGCCAAAGACCCGAGTGGAAAAAAATTCCCAACTTTTGAACAAGGAAAACTTTATGTCGCCAATTCAAGTGATGGAACAGTAGATGTAGTTGACCTTAGCACAAACTATAAAGTTGATTCAATATACACCGCACCTTCTGGAGTGCCTCCAACGGTAGTCCAAACACACCATCTGGTAGTTTCACCCGACAAAAAGTTTGCTTACGTTACCAATTCCTGGAGCTTAGGCGACCTGGTGAAAATCGATGCCGTAGGAGATTCTGTGTTAGTCCGAGTGCGGGCCGGTTACCAGCCCGCAGATGTAGTCACTTCTCCCGATGGCCAATTTGTCTATACCACTGATTACACGTTGGGACTTCCAGCCTCAACTGTTGCGGTAGTTCGCAAGTTCAACACGTCAACAATGAGTTTAGTTGACACGTTTCCCGTAGGTAGAGCTCCCCACGGGGTAGCCATCAGCAAGGATGGGAGCTTAGTCCTGGCGCCCGGGCAGTTATCGGATGATTGTTGGTTTATTCTTCCCTCAAACGGCACAATCATCCGGCTTAAATTATCTCAAACTGTGACTAACAACCCTTTCAGCGCCGCCTACGTTACCCAGTATGAACCCTTCGGAATAATTTTCTCTCAAAATGACAGCCTCGCTTACGTATCCTGCTCGAAAAACAACCAGATAAGAATCATCAATACTAATTCTCAATTAGTAGATGACATAGACTCGATTGTCTTGAGTTCAACTTTGGGTAAAAATCCCTATATGATGACCCTAAGCTCCGCCGCAGACACTCTGTACGTTGCCTGCCGTGGTTCTAACACCGTTGCCGTAATTGAACTTTCCTCGAAAATTACCTCATACGTTCCAGTTGGTTTAATGGCTCATGCAACTGCTTTAGCTAAGACTAAAGATCTCCTATATGTCACCTGCGAAGGTAATCATACCGATCCATACAAAGTTTATGTTATTGATACTTCAACCGAGAGCGTGGTAGATAGCATAGATGTAGGCCGTTATCCAAACGGCATTGCTGTTTTAGAGCCTTAACCAAAACCAAACATAAAGGGATGGCCAATAAACAGGCACGATTTTCGCTGTAACCAATTGATATGAAACGAGTTCTGTTTCTTTTTCTGCTTATAACTCCTTCCCTTGCAACAAGCAAGGGGGTTATCAGTCCGGGATTGCAAGCGCAATTGGATTCGCTTCCAGCGCAAGGGGTTGTCGAGGCTTTTCTGGTGGTCAAAAACCGGGCACCGATTGGCTTACTAAAGGCTTCATTGAAAAAGGCTTCCCGTCAAGAATTGCACACGGAAATAGTAATTTCACTTAAAGAAACTGCCCGCCTCCGGCAGGGAGGGCTTTTGGATTTTTTGGAAAAGGAGAAGAAAGCCGGCCGAGTCTTTAACCATAAAAGTTACTGGATTGACAATCTAATTTTAGTGCGCACAACCAAAGCTGAATTGTTGCAGTTGGCAGAGCAGCCAGACGTCGTTGAGATATATGAAAATCCTCGTTTGAAGCTGGTGGAACCTTTTGATGAGATTATAGTGCCGGCGTCGACGGCGGTCACGTTAAAAGATACCGGCCGCGCCGAGCCCGGCTTGGTTGCGATTGGCTGCCGGCAAATGTGGAAAAAAGGGTTGACCGGGAAAGGTCGGTTAATTGGTTCCCTAGATACCGGCATCGACGGAAACCATCGGGCCTTAAAAAGCCGCTGGCGCGGTCGAAAACCGGGGGTGACACACCAGGAAGCCTGGTTTGACCCGGTTCTTAACCTCACGGTACCCCATACTTTTTCCAGGAATCTGAATCACGGCACCCATGTTTTGGGAATTGCCTGTGGTCTGGATACCAGCCGAACTATAAACGGAACGGATACCACGCTCTTCATCGACACCTTGGGGGTGGCGCCCGAGGCCGAATGGATTTCCGCCGCCGTAATTGACGTCAATTCCTCTTTTGTCCCAACTAATGGGTCACATGTTTTAGACGCTTTGGAGTGGGCCGCCGACCCGGACGGCGACCCCAACACGATAGAAGATGTGCCGGACGCGGTCAACAATTCCTGGGTCTACCCCACCATAGGGGCAGGAAATAATATGTCCTGCCACCCCTTCTTCTATCAAGCGATTGACAACGTCGAGGCGGCGGGAGTGGTCGTGGTTTTTGCGGCGGGAAACAACGGCCCAGCTTCCCGCACAATTGGCAACCCGGCCGACCGGGGAACTTCCCCCTTCTCCAGCTTTGCGGTTGGCAATTTTGATTTGGACAGCGTCCACACCGATCCGGCCAACCCGGATTCGGTAACCGCATTCTTTGGCAAAATATATAGCGGAATTGGCGCGTCTAGCCGTGGCCCGACCGAGTGCGGCCCGGACAGCTTAAAGCCGGAAGTCTCCGCTCCGGGAACCGGCATCTACTCGGCTTTGGCTTTTAATCAGTTCGGAATGTTGACCGGCACTTCTATGGCCGCTCCGCACATTACGGGAGCGGTGGCTTTGCTCCGGCAATACAACCCGAACGCCAGCGTGGATACCATCAAGTGGGTTCTGGCCAACTCCGCCACAGACATCGGCCCCGTTGGGCCTGACACCATTTCCGGATATGGGGTAATTAACCTACCCAAAGCCCTCCTGTTAATGCCCCCCAATCAGGGAATTCACCTGTACGTAAAAAAAGACAAAATCAGCGATTCCCTCGGACAGCCTCCCTACTCTAACGGGAGATTTAACATCTATTTGAATCTCACCAACAATGGAGTGGATGCCGCTTATTCCGTATTCGGTAAATTGAGTGCCACGGACGGCAATTCAACGGTGATTTCGGACTCATCCTCGTTTGGCAACCTGCCTCCCGGTGACACAGCTTCCAATTCCGGGAGAGTGTTCAAAATTCAAACTATGCCCGGTTTAATTACCGGTCAGCAAATTCATTTCAATTTAGCTCTTTTCGGGTCCGGTGGATTTGTTCAGAACTTGAGTTTAAGCTTTACCATCGGCGAAAGATTGGCGAAAACCATCTACCATCATAGAAACGGAAACGTAGAGTTTACCGTTTCCAACTTTGGCGCGTTTGGCTTTGAACCGGGAGGATTGGAAGTCCGCTCCCGACCGGGCGCGGACGTGGGGCTCGGTTTCGAAAGAAAGTCGGAGCCGGGGGCCAGCCGGCTTTTCGAAGCTTCTTTCATGGTTGGCGTCAATGATTCAATGGTTTCCAATACCGCCTCCAACGAATTTTGCTGTCTGCCAGCTCCGGATGCCGACTTTGCCGTTCATCCGGGTGGAAACCTCCACGCGTTGGAGCCCGGCTTTTCGGGCGGCAACGAAACCTTTTCAATCTACGATGACCGCTGGGCCAAATACCCAATGGATTTGACCATTTCTCAAAGAAGTTTTTCGTTTGAAACCCCCGGATATGACAACTTCGTTTTGCTGGAATTTATAATGAAAAACGAGGGCGGCCAAACCTTGTCCAACCTGAACGCCGGGCTCTACTTTGACATCAATTTTTACTCATCCCTTGGCAGCCAAATTGGCGAAAAGGCTGGTTTCGATCGAAGCTTCGATCTCGGATACCAGTTCAACGAGGTTGCTCCGGCTTATCGCGGAATAGCATCCGCCGACACCGGCAAGCTTTCCAGCTTCAAGACCGTGAGCATCTTTCCGACGGTGATTGACGGCTTCACTTTGGTGGAAAAATGGCAATTTTTGACCAGCGGTTTTACCGATACCGCTATAACAACCGTCGTCGACGCGACCATGCTGGCGGCCAAGGGACCCTTTACGCTTCAGCCCAACGACTCGGTCAAAATCGCCTTCGCTTTGGTGGCGGCAACGAATCTCGACAGCTTAAAAACTTACACCCAAACGGCCCAAACCCTGTATCAAATAATCACTTCCACCAAAGGAGACTTAAACGGCGACCAAATTTTCACCCCGGCCGACATTGTTTTGCACTTGAACTGCGTCTTTTTATCTTTGGGCAATTGCCCGTTAAATCAGCTGGACTTAAATTGCGACGGGATGGCCACAATCGAAGACGTGGTGATTTTATTGAACCGGGTTTTCCTGGGCATTCTACCCCCCTGCGCATAACCTATCTTTTCTGGCATTTCGGACAAAAATGGCTGGAGCGCTGGGCCAAGATTATTCTTTTGATTTTCGTTCTGCATACCGGGCAGGGCTTTCCTGCTTTTTGATAAACTTTATGCTCAACCTGAAAATATCCTCTTTGCCCATCCACGCCGGAATAATCCCGGATTGAACTTCCTCCCGCGCGAATGGCTCGTTTCAACACTTTTCTAACTGCGTCAAACAGTTCTTCCAGCTTCTGTCTCGAAAGTCTTGAGCTGACCGCCTGCGGGTGAATCTTGGCTACAAAGAGCGATTCATCCACGTAAATATTTCCCAACCCAGAAATTACCGATTGGTCCGTTAGCAAAGGCTTAAGCATCCGGCTGCGGTTTTTAACGCGACCGATAAAATCTTCTTTCGAAACCTCCAAGCCATCCGGCCCAAGCTGCGAATATTCTTTTAATTTGGAAAGCTCCCCGCTTTTTAGAAGCTTAACTTTTCCGAACCGTCTTTGGTCGTAAAAGACCAGTTTCTTTCCCAGGGGCTCAAGTTCAAAGAGGGCGCCATCGAATTTTGTTTGCGGTTCATCTAGGCCCAGAAGCCAGAGCTTACCGGTCATCATCAAATGAATCCACAGAACCCAATCGTTAGAAAGGTCAATAATAATTTGCTTCCCCTTCCGACCTACCCCTTCGATGGTTTTTCCGGGCAAAACTTTACTAAAATCTTTCGAGTTAATCCGGCTTAACTGTTTGGTCAAAAGCTGTGCTTTGACAATATGCTGCCCGACAATAAAACTTTGCAGTCCCTTAACTACCGTTTCCACCTCGGGCAATTCCGGCATAAAGAAAGTATAAAGAAAATCGGTTGAAACCGGCAACGTTGATTTTAGGTTATATTATATTAGATTGCTTTGGTCGATTATAGAGGAGAGGAAATGGAAAAACGAGCGCAAACCCTGAAAGAACTGAAAGATTCCGGCTACAAAGTACTGTCCGTAAAAGAGGAGATACGCAAGAACCTGATTTTAAGGCTCAAACGCAAAGAAGAACTTTTCCCCGGTATCATCGGCTATGAAAAAACGGTAATTCCGCAACTGGTAAACGCCCTTTTAGCCAAGCACGATTTCATTTTGCTCGGCTTGCGCGGCCAGGCCAAAACCCGGATTTTGCGCCAGCTGTCAAATTTTTTGGACGAATTCATACCCATCGTAGCCGGTTGTTCGGTCAAAGACAACCCCTATCAACCCTTCTGCGCTCGTTGCCGTCGTATGGTGATAGAGGTAGGCGACAAACTTCCCATCGCCTGGTTTCCGCGCGACCAGCGCTTTCAGGAAAAACTGGCCACGCCGGACGTTTCCATAGCCGACCTCATTGGCGACATCGACCCCATTAAAGCCGCCCGCGAAAAGCTCGATTTTTCCAACGAAGAAGTGATTCACTACGGCATCATCCCCCGCACCAACCGGGGAATTTTCGCCATCAACGAATTGCCCGATTTACAACCCCGCATTCAGGTCGGCCTTCTGAATATCCTTGAGGAAAAGGACTTTCAGATTAAGGGCTTTCCGGTTAGAATGCCTTTGGATATCCTGGTTGTCTTTTCCGCCAATCCTGAAGACTATACCAACCGGGGCAACATTATAACCCCGCTCAAAGACCGCATCGATTCTCAAATAGCAACCCATTATCCTGCCTCGGTCGAAGAAGCGCTCAAAATTACCGAGCAGGAGGCCTGGCTGGACCGGGGAATCAAAATTGAAATTCCCGAATTCTATAAACAGATGATAGAAGGCATCGCCTTCGCCGCCCGCAAAAGTGAATTTGTGGACCAGTCTTCGGGCGTTTCCGCACGGCTTTCAATATCCGCTTTGGAAAATGTGGTTTCCAATATTGAACGCCGTGCCTTGAAAACCGGCGAGAAAAAACTGTATCCCCGAGTTTGCGACCTGTACGCCGCCCTGCCCTCCGTAACCGGCAAAATCGAACTGGTTTACGAAGGGGAGCAGGAAGGCACCGGCGCCATCGCTGCCAATCTGATTGGCAAAGCGGTAAAAGAGGTTTTTCTTTCTTACTTTCCTCCTCCGCGAAAGCCCAAGCAGGCTGCCGACGAGGAAGATTATACTTACTCCGAAGTGATAAGCTATTTTTCCAACCGTCATCATATCGAAATTTCCGACGACTCCCCCTTCGAAGAATATTCCGCCGCCCTGCACAAGGTCAAGGGGCTGAAAAAGCTCGCGACCGCTCACCGTCCCGCCACCTCGCCGGAGGAAGAGTCCTTGGTAATGGAAATGGTTCTGGAAGGCCTGTATCAGCACAACCTGATAGCCAAAGAAAGCTTCGACAAAACCTTCCGCTATTCAGATGTGTTGGCCACCATGTTAAAAGATGTGGAGGAACGGGACTGACGTGCGCATCCGCTATTCCAAATATGATCCAGAAGCGATAAAGAGGCTCAAAGATTTTGCCGAATTGCTGAAGCTGTTTAATTACCTGGTGCTCGCTTCCTCCGGTGACATCGAAAAGGTCCTGCGTTATATGAAAATGCTTCAGAAACAAGGATACCTGGACAAAGATTTCAATCTGGACGACTTCGTCAACCAGCTGGGGGAGGAGGGTTATGTCCAAAAGGTCAAAAATCGGTTGTCGCTGACCGCCAGGGGCGAGCGCAAAATCCGCCAGGATTCTTTCGAGGCGATTTTCGCAAATTTAAAACGGGGCGGCTTCGGCAATCATCCGATACCCCACGAAGGGGGTGGAACGCGGGAACGGCTGCCGGAAAAACGGCCCTACGAATTCGGCGACGAAACCGAAAACATCGACTTCCCCACCTCAATTAAAAACTTGGTCAAACGCTCCGGTTTGAGCGCTGACTTCGCCTTCGAAGAAAAAGACCTGGAAGTCTTCGAAACCGAATCGGTTTCCTCCTGCGCCACCGTTCTGCTTCTGGATATCAGCCATTCGATGATTTTATATGGTGAGGATAGAATCACCCCCGCCAAGCAAGTGGCGTTGGCCTTAACTGAACTGGTAATGACTCAATATCCGAAAGACAGCCTGAACGTGGTGCTTTTTGGCGACAATGCCAAGGAAGTGCCGATAAAAGAGCTGGCCTACGCCTCCGTCGGACCCTTCCACACCAACACCAAAGCCGGCCTGATTTTGGCGCGCCAGATTCTGAGCCGGAAGAAGCATCCCAACAAACAGATAATTATGATTACCGACGGCAAGCCCTCCGTGATTATCCGTCCCAACGGTACTATTTACCGAAACCCCGTCGGCTTAGACCCGATAATCGTCAATCGTACGCTGGACGAAGCCGTCATCTGTCGCAAAAGAAGAATTCCAATTACCACGTTTATGATTGCCTCCGACCCCTATTTACAAAACTTTGTAGAAAAGCTGACCGAGCTAAACCACGGACGGGCTTACTTTACCACCCCCGACCGGCTGGGGGAATTCATTCTATGGGACTTTGTCGCCAACCGCCGCAAGAAAATTCGATAAGTATTTGGTGCTCGTCCTCGACCTGCGGCAAAGAGAAAAGGTTGTGGTATAATGGTTAAGATGAGAAAAATAAAAAACAGAGCTTGGCTTTCAGTAATACTTTTGGCTGCCTCCGTTACTTTGTTAATGGCCGAGCCCCCATCGAAAAAGATATCCCCGGCCAGAAAGGCGGCTTTAGAAATGATAACCGCTTTGGGAGGAGAAAGCTTTTTGAAGCTTTCATCCTATCGAATTTCCGGCACCGGTTTTTTGCCCAAACAAACGCGGGTCAAAATCAACTTTGCCCAAAAAGGGGAAAAACTGCGCTCACAAATTGAGACTTCCTTCTGGACATCCGCGGAAGGGTTTGACGGAACTTCCGGCTGGAGGCGCTTTGGCCAGGAAAAGCCATTCAAGCTCAACCAGAGCCCGCTTGAGCTTTTTGCTAAAAACGGAGTAGCCAGAATTCGAAGCTTGGACGGCGACTCGGCGGCTTTTGGGCCGGATACTTTGATTGAGAAAATGGCTTGCCGGTGGTTGAAAACGTACGATTCCCTTTCCGGCGAACTTTGGATATTTGTGGAGCAAAAAACCGATAGGCCTAAGGAGCTTTTTTCACCGGTCAATGGAATTTCCGCGCGCTTAAGCGATTATCGTTTGATAGACGGAATTTGGTTTCCGCATAAAATAGAGGTTCGGAGAGCCGGGCAAAGCTTGCTGGAGTTGAACTTAGATACGGTTTTGGTCAATCCTGTTTTGCCCGACTCTTTGTTTTCATACCCATCCTACTGAATTATTCCGTCTTTCGAATTTTTTCTAAAAAACGTCTCTCCCTTTTTTTAAATTCTTTGTATCTTATATTATAGAACGTGAGGTTTGAAAATTAAATGGTTAAACTGATAACTACCCGGCCCAAAGAGAGAGCGCTATTGGTCGGAACTTTCCGAAATGGAGAATCTCCGGGCTCCTTAATGGAGTTGGAGGCCTTGGCAATTTCGGCCGGAGCGGTGGTGGTCGGTCAAATTACCCAAAAAAGGCCGGCGCCGGACTCCGCCTTTTTTGTAGGCCGCGGCAAAGTGGAAGAAATCAAAGCCCGTTCAGAGGCAGAAGACGTAGATGTTATTATTTTTGATGATGAGCTTTCCGGGGCGCAGGTGGCTAATCTGGAGGAGTTGACCGGTGTGCGCGCCATCGACCGCACCAATCTGATTTTAGACATTTTTGCCCAGCGGGCTAAAACCCGAGAGGCGAAAGCGCAAGTGGAGTTGGCGCAACTGGAATACCTGCTCCCCCGCTTGGCCGGGCGCTGGTCGCATTTGGAACGCCAGGTGGGCGGCATCGGAACCCGGGGCCCCGGCGAAACCCAGCTGGAATCTGACCGGCGGCAGGTGAACAAAAAGATTGAATATCTAAAGAAAGCGTTAAGGGAAATCGACCGCCAGCGGGCCACCCAGCACAAAAAACGGGGCGAAGTGTACCGGATAAGCCTGGTCGGTTACACCAATGCCGGCAAGTCCTCTCTTTTTAACCAGTTAACCCGCTCGCAAGCAAAGGTGGAAAACCGCTTATTTTCCACTTTGGATTCTACCACCCGGATTTTGAAGTTCCCCTATTTTCCCAAGGTGATTTTAACCGACACGGTCGGCTTTATCCGCAAGCTGCCCCACCACCTGATAGCCTCTTTCCGTTCCACTCTTTCCGAGGTTTTGGAAGCGGACCTGCTTTTACACGTGGTGGACGCCTTGCGACCGGACTGCCGTGAACATATTGCGGAAGTTAAGAAGATTCTGGTCTCAATTGGCGCCGCGCAAATACCCGAAATTTTGGTGCCCAATAAAATCGACCAGGTGCAGGGTGGAGCTTTGCCGGAAATGGGTGGCGGCTTTTGGGACACCGTACCGGTTTCAGCCTTAAAAGGCACGGGGGTCTTGGCTCTGACCAACAAAATCGAAGCTTTTCTCAAATCCATCGCTCTCCAGCAACAAAACGGTTATCGGCCATCCTCGTAACATTTCAACGAGATTTAATTAACTCCTCTCCATATTAATAAAGCCCGGTGAAATAAAAATCCGCCTTCTCGGCGTTAACTTATTGTGCCGCTTGCCGAAAATAGTAAGAGGGGAGATGGTACGATGGAAAACCAGGTGAGCCGCATCCTGATAGTGGACGACAATCCAAATATGTCCAATCTGCTTTCGGATATGCTGGAGGTTTTTGAATTCGACTCCGCTCGGGCGGCGGACGGCGAAGAGGCCCTTTCTCTTTTAAACCAAGAAAACTTTTCCTTAATCATAACAGACTTACGTATGCCTAAAATGGGAGGGCTGGAGCTCTTGCGCTCGGTCAAAGAAAAATTCCCCAGTCTACCCGTGGTGGTTATAACCGGTTATTCTACCGAATCCACTGAAAAGGAACTGCTTTCCGCCAAAGCCGATGGCTTTTTGAGTAAACCTTTCCGGATGAACGACATAGAACTGGTTTTGAAGAAGTTTTCTTTGATGGTTTAAGACCGTCTTTCCTCCTTTTTCCCAAGAAATCACGCCCAAATAAGCTTTTTTGCAACCTTTTTAGTTGGGTTGCGTAGATAAGTGTTGTAAGCAGTTTCCCGCCAACCGGCGGGGGACACAAACCCAAAACAACGTAACACAAACCAATACAGGAGGAATAACTATGTCTCGGAATCTAACTATACTCGTCGGAATCGCACTGGCCGGCTTCGCCCTCGTAGGCTGCTCCAAGAACAACATCGCTGGCCCAAAAGTCGGAAGCGACCGCCAAGCCGGAACGTTGAACGCGATCGCCCCGGTGAGAGAACAGGTTAAGAAAGAGTTCGAAGTTACGCCAACCAAGAATCTGTATCCGGAGACTGCCACCCAGAATCAGATGCAGGCCGCGGCCGTGCCGGTGACCGAGATGCAAAAGGAAGATGGTTCGAACGACGTCACGGATGAAATCGCCCCGAAGTTGCGCAAACAGCTGGAGAGCGGTAACGTTGCCCAGAAGATGGAAGCGGCTGCGGCCGTGCCGGTGACCGAGATGCAGAAGGAAGACGGTTCGGACAACGTCACGGATGAAATCGCCCCGAAGTTGCGCAAACAGCTGGAGAGCGGTAACGTTGCCCAGAAGATGGAAGCGGCTGCGGCCGTGCCGGTGACCGAGATGCAGAAGGAAGACGGTTCGGACAACGTCACGGATGAAATCGCCCCGAAGTTGCGCAAACAGCTGGA
>CAZSIT010000007.1:0-101304 GCA_964607165.1 uncultured Ignavibacteria bacterium | reverse complement strand
AGAAACGATTCTTGAGGTTCGCCGGAACCGAATGCCGACGGAGCGTTGGCAGACAACAGAACTGCCGCCAGGCGCACGGCGAAACTTGCAAGCGATCGATGGGCCATTCCTAAGTCTCCAATCTGGGGTGTCGTCGTCCCTTGGGGTCTAACATAGTTTATATGTATCCGTATAATAACCCGGATACCGCTTCAAGTACCGCATAAGATGCCCGCGAAAGCGACGCTCGGCCATTCAATCGCCTATTATGCGGTCGGCTGTAGCGCATGGTTAAGCCTGCAGGCCACGGGTTGCTTCGCGAAGCGCCGCACGGGCAAGAATCCGGGTCGAGTCAAGCGTCGGCAGAGACGAATCTGATTCGCGGATCAGGAGCGGAATCTCCGTGCAGCCGAGCACGACGGCATCGCACCCACGTTGTCCAAACCCACGGATCATGCTTTGAAAGTATTGGCGCGTGTTTGACTCAAAACGGCCATATATCAACTCGCCCATGATCATGTCGTTGATACGCTGGCGATCCTCCGTTTCGGGAAACTCGTAGGTGATGCCTTTGGCTGAAAGTTTCCCGGGATAGACTTCGCCTTCCATCAGCCAGCGCGTTCCCAGCACGCCGACCCGTTTGAATCCTCGTTCGGCCGCAACCGTAGCGACTTCTTGAGCGATGTGAAGCCAGGGGACCGGCGAGTCTTGGATCACGAGATCAAGCCCCCGGTGAAGGGTGTTGTCCGGGCAAATCAAAAGTTCCGCTCCAACGCTGGCTAGTTTTCTTGCCGAAGACAACAGCGCAACTCCGACTTCTTCCCAGCGACCATCGAGTAGAGGCCGAATGTACTCACCCGGGGAATGGGTGTGCATCGTCACTTCGGGGTGCTCGTAGGATCCGAACAGGTTCGCTCCCTCGACGCAGATGGTGCGATAACACAGGGCTGCACCCTCTGCGGAACCGGCCACAATTCCGATATGCTTTGCTCTACGCATGAGAACCTTTCGCGCTACCTTCGCGGCTAACTATTGATTATTTGGTTTCCTGATATCATAACGTCAAAGTATAGCGTATCTCGCCAGTCTCCGCCAAGGGAGCCGCCCGAGAGATGCAGGGAACGTGAAGGAGATTGAGCCCGCCTTTCGACTACGCTCAAGATTTTCAACCCGGTCGCCGGCAAGTTCCGCAACCACGTCACCATCTCCGCCGTTGCGATAATGGCCTTTCTTTCGCTGTCCTTGGTGATTTCGGCGTTTTAGTCTGTCTGTTCTTTTCTCACCCTTTATTAAGAGGTTGGCGTAACTCAAGCGCCCTGATGAGTTCATGAGTCATTTGACGGATTGAAGGCGGGACAGGATTTCCAAGAGGCACGGTTTCACCGGGTCCTGTAAAACTCCAATTGAGGGAGTTGTTACGAGACAAACTGGCGTATGTTTCTGTGAGTTCAGGATCAACATGCGCACCACCATCCTGATTTGCAACAGCGAGCACTAGATCTTTGCGCGAAAACTCAGCGCGACCTGAGTCAATGAATACAATCTTGTTCCACCATTGTTCAAATGAAGCAATCTTACCAGAACCTCTTGGGGAATTGTCGAACATGGCTACATAGTCGGCCAGCCCATCTTTAAAACGAATAGAAACTAACCCATAGTGGGCGAGAAGATTGTTCGGATTGTGATCGTTAGTCGTGTCGAAAAAAGCAATATTTTTCAGATCGAGTTGTCCTAGAAGCGAACGAGATGCTCTGGATTCGTGTAGCAGCACACGGATAGCAACGGCAAGGCGCTTGGCTTCCTGAAGTTGGCTGGCGTCATAAAGAGCGCATGAAGTCTTGAGGAATAAGAGTTGATCCGCGAGCTGCCCTTCAAGCTCGTCGCGCGACTGTGGAACATTCTGTCTCACCGATTCTTTCACACCCCGCCCAACGCCTTGTTAATTCTGCGCTCATCGTAGCCACTCCACTTTGTTACGATGCCACAATCGAGCCATACCGCGACCGTTTGCAGACGCTCAGGAAACTGTCCCTTGTAGAAAGGGGCGAAGTTATCCTGCTTGTCAATATTGATAAAGATGCCAACGGAATAGCAAAGCCTCTCAAACATCTCATCGAGCTTATCAAAGTCAGCCTGAGCTTGTTTCAGTGAGGCCCCTCGCTTCAGAGCCCACACAGCGAAGTTATTCGTGGCTACTCCTGCGCCCGAGTTCTCGGTAGGAATATGCAGGACGATGTCTGGTCGCTGAGATGTGCCGTGGCGGGTGCTCTTTTGGTATTCCATCTCGAGGACGCGTCCGCCTTGAAGCAGCCCTCTTTCCTGAAGAACCCGTTGAAGAGCGGCATAGAACTGCCCATGGAAACCTCGTTCCGTCCGCAGAAATCTTGGCTCCACCACGTGCCGTAGAGCTTCATCCGTCGCGATAATGATCTCATCTTTCACAGCGATCCTCGGCGTCTCACTACCGATCCTTGAAAAGGAAGACCGCACCAAGCCCAAGAACAACGACGAGTAACCACTGTATAAGGAGTAGGCTCACATCCACAGTTCCGCGGTGGTCGGGCGGCGCGAATAAGAATCCATATCCCTTGTTAAACACTCTCCCCGGCCCCCAGTGCAACTGGAACGGTGGAAAGAGGAGCATAAGGATCATCACAATGCCAGCAATGATTATGGCTGTCCTTTGTTTTGAATTCATCCGTGTGGTAGCCGCCTATCTAATGATTGATTCATGCACATGAAATGCAGTTAGTTTGCCTCACTTGTAACATACTTGGAGTATAGCATATCTCCTTAGCCCCCGTCAACGGTGCAGCCACTACGATAAGCTCACCTTGACTTCCCCCATAGCTTATCTACTTTAGCCCCGATGGCACAAACTCCCCTTCGGCCCTTCGACTTCGCTCAGGGTTTTCAACGGGCGCTGACCCTAAAAACCACCCTGTTTTTTGCGCTAATTTTGGCTTTGCTTTTTTCCGGTCTAGCGTTTTTTGGCATCCAAAAGTCCAAAAAAGACCTGCTTTTGCTAATGGGGCAGGAGGCGGATGGGCTTTTGCAAACGCTTTCTCTTGCTTCCACCAATGCGTTGAAGGCCAACCAGCTTTTGGAAAGTATGGTGGAAAGCCGGCTTTCCGATTTGGGGTATTTTGTGGCCGACCTATGGGAAAACCACTCGATTGCCGCCCACGACCTCTCCCAAATCAGCCACGAAGCGGAGCTGGATTACATCAACTTAATTTCACATCAAAAGAAGCTTCTTTTTTCCAGCTCATTCGACCGGGACAACGATTTTTATTCCTCTGTGAGTTTTGATTCCAGCCTGACCAATTTTATAAAAAACAAAGAGAGCCACAAAGTCTTCCCCTACCGTCTGGAGGATGACCTCCTGGGCGGGGAGCGGTTGGCCTGTCTGGTGCACACGCGCAAGGGAATTGTTAACTTAATTGCCGACCAGACTTTTATGCGCAACTTTCAAGAAGAAGTGGGCCTTGGCTATCTTGTCCAGAAAATCGCCGCTTCTCCGGGAGTAGTTTACGTCGTTTTGCAATCAGCGGACGGCATTATCCTGGCCTCACGGGACGTTTCCCGAATGACCAAAATCCAGGGCGACCAGTTTTTGGAAAAAACTTTGAGTGAAAAGATTTTCGCCAGCCGCCTGACCGATTTTGAGGGAAACGAGGCCTTTGAAGCGGTGCGCTTCTTTTCGGTGCCGGATTTTCCGCCCTCTATTTTTCGAGTGGGGCTTTCTCTGGAAGGTTTCAAATCCATTTCCGCCTCCTTCCGGTATCAGATTATTTTCTTTTCGCTTTTGCTTTTCATTTTGGGACTGGTTGCCTACGGGCTCTTCGCCTCGGCAGAGTCGGTAAAAGCGCTGCAAAGCTCGCTTTCCCGTCTGAAGGGAACAACCGACAGAATCTTGGATGATATGGAAGCGGCCGTGGTGGCCATCGATGCCCAGGGCCAAATCGCTTTAGCCAACCGGCAGGCGGAAAGACTTTTTGGAGTCAATTCAAACCGTGCCGCAGAAGAGTGTTTTCCGAAAGATGAATTGCAGCTGCTCGACGTTCTAAAAAACGGCCATCCAAAAACCGGATGGCAGCTGCAACAGAAGGAACAATACTTTTTAGGCTCCACCTCTCCCCTCTTTGGTCAAAATGGAAAATTGGAAGGGGCGGTGGCCGTGGTAGGGGATTTGACGCGCATAAAAAAATTGGAAGAGGAGGCGAAAAAAAGCGAGCGGCTGGCGTTGTTGGGAAATTTGGCGGCAGGTGTGGCGCACGAGGTAAGAAATCCTTTAAATACCATTTCGATGGCGGCCCAAAGGCTGAAAAATGAGTTTACGGTAACAGGCAATCAAGCCGAATATGAAAAATTCCTTTCAACGGTGGAAAAGGAAGCCCGGCGCATCAATCAATCGGTGACCGAATTCCTTGGCCTGGTGAGAAGCGAACAGCTAAAAAGAACGATGACAAAGTGGGAATCATTCTGGAACGAATTGTCCATTGCCGCCGAACTGGAAGCGAAACCGAAGGAGATAGAAACGGAAATCGACCCGGCGGTCGAAGCCAATCTGGAAATTGATGCAACGGAGTTAAAAAAAGCATTATTTAATTTGGTGCGTAACGGTTGCGAAGCCACGCCAGAGGGAGGAAAGCTCTTCTTGAGAAACAAGGCAGTTGGAGAAAATCTCGAAATCACTATTCGGGATACCGGTCCCGGCATTTCCGCTGATGTTCTGCCTAAAATTTTCGAACCATACTTCACCACCAAATCAACCGGCACCGGCATAGGGCTGGCGATTGCCCAGAGAATTATTTCCGAGCACGGCGGAAATATAAAAGTCGAAAGTAAAGCCGCAGCCGGAACAACCTTCACCATTACCCTGCCAATTTTAAAATGAGCAAGGGATACCTTTTAATCGTTGAAGACGAAGCCGAGCAGCGCGAAATGCTGGCCGGTTTTTTGAAAAATCAAGGCTACAGCGTAACCGTTTGCTCCCGACCCAGCGAAGGATTGCAGGCCGCCGATGAAAAACTTTTTGACCTGGCGCTTTTGGATTTGAGAATGCCGGAAATGTCCGGCATCGAGCTTTTAGTCGAGCTGAAAGAAAAAAACCCGGAGATGCAGGTGATCGTCATCACGGCTTACGGGACCGTGGAAACGGCGGTCGAGGCCTTGAAAAAAGGAGCTTTCCATTACCTGACCAAGCCGGTTTCGCTGGAGGAGTTAAAAGTAACCATCGAAAAAGCCCGCGAAGGGCAGCTACTTTTGGCCGAAAACAAATTCCTTAAAGAAACGCTCGAAACCGGTTACAAGGATGAAATTATACTGGGCAAGTCTCAAAAGATTAAGGAGGTTTTGAGTTTAGTGGTGCGCGTGGCCAAATCAAACTCGACCGTTTTGATTTTAGGCGAATCCGGCACCGGCAAGGAATTGGTGGCGCGGGCCATTCACCGCCTGTCGGAAAGAGTGCAAAGGCCGTTCGTAGCTCTAAACTCTGCCGCGCTGCCGGAAACGCTGCTTGAATCGGAGCTTTTTGGGTTTGAGAAAGGAGCCTTTACCGGCGCCGTGAAATCCAAACCGGGAAAGCTGGAATTGGCTTCCGGTGGAACGTTCCTCTTGGATGAAATCGGCGATCTTCCTCTTTCTCTTCAAGCCAAACTCCTGCGCGTTTTGGAAACGAAAGAATTGGAGCGGTTGGGAGGAACCCAGCCGACAAAAATCGACGTCCGCTTTGTGGCCGCCACCCATCAAAACTTGGAGGAAGAAGTCAAAGCCGGAAGTTTTCGCGAAGACTTGTTCTTTCGACTAAATGTGATAACCATCGAGATCCCACCTTTACGGGATAGGCGCGAAGACATTGCGGTTTTAGCCGAGCATTTCATCCGCAAATTTTCTTCCCAGATGGGAAAACCGCCTTTGAACCTGACTCGCGAAGCGTTTGAGGCGCTGCTGGCCCACAATTGGCCGGGGAACGTGCGAGAGCTGGAAAATGCCTTGGAGCGGGCGGTGCTTCTGGCGCGGGGAAACGAAATTGACGTTGCAGATTTAAGACTTCAAAGCCAGCCCAGCAGCAGAATTGCTGAAAGTTTGGACGGAACATTAGAACCGCTTGAAGCGGTGGAAAAAAGGCATATCCAGAAGGTGCTGGATTCGGTCGGCTGGAATTTTTCCAAAGCGGCTGAGGTCTTGGGCATTCACCGAAATACGTTACGGTTGAAGATTCGGGAATACGGAATTTCGGAAATCTCCCAGTAATCAAGAGAATCCAAAGTGCAATCTTTTTTGCAAAATGCGCCTACTATATTTCCACGCATTTCTGAAAGTCTTTGATAGCCAACGGACTTGAACCCAAAATTCGAGCATTATTCTGGCACGGTGGTTGCCGAATTTTAATCGGAGGGAAAGTTAGAGGCCCTGCAAAACCGGGGCCGGACAAAGAAGAAAATGACGACGACTTTCTACAAAATACTATTACAAAAAAATCAAAGGAGATGCTTATGCGCAATTTGTTATTGTTTGGATGCTTGGCGGCAACACTTTTGGCCATCGGTTGCAGTTCCAATCACTCCAACAGAATCACCGATCCTACCTCGGATGTCTCGATTTTAGGACCACAGTATGTTTCAACAGTCGGTTTGCCGAGCTTCACTGGAACCGTATCATCTCTCGATACTTTGTCTGGAAGCTTTACCCTTGTTCTCCCGGGCCATAAAAAAAGTCGAACACTGGCGGTAAGATTCAACAAAGAAACACGGGCTTTTGGTCAAGTCAGAAACACTACCTTTTCCACCCGGCTTTCCTCTTTAAAAAATGGGCAAAAAGTTACCGTTACCGGACTATTAATAGATACAAACGCCCCGTCCGAAATGATGGTAAGAGCAATTTCGATAACAATAAAAAAGAGTACAGATGTTCTTGTTAGCATAGACTAAAAAATAGGAAAGGCAAAGGGTGCCGCCTCAACTTCAATACTGGGGCGGCACTTTCTTAATTATTGTTAAGCTTCTAAAAAAATGACAGCCCAAAATTAGTTCCTCTTTCCGCACAAAAATTGGGCATTAGCAAGAACTAACACTTTAATATAATCTTATAATCTATTGTTAATCAACATATTCTAATTCAGGCATAAGCCTTGCCATTTAGAATGCCGGAAGGGAGAACGATATGAAAAGGTTGATGATGATAGGACTGGGACTTCTGGCGCTGATACTTGCCGGATGCGATGACAGTAAAACTATTTATATAACCAAACCAGACACCGAGCCCCCGGCGGCTCCGCGCGGCGTTCACTCCATAACCGGTGATGGTGAGGTGACCATACAGTGGTATCCAAACGCTGAACGTGACTTGGATGGCTACCGAGTTTGGAAATCTGTCGATTCTTTAGCTGGGCCGTATCAAGCCATAACCGGAATCATTTCTGGAACCAGCCACATTGACAGAAACGTGGTCAATGGAAACACCTACTTTTATGCCGTTACCGCCTGCGACTTTACCGGTAACGAAAGTGATCTTTCGAAAGAAGATGTTTTTGACACCCCCCGGCCGGAAGGGTTTAATGTTTTGTTGAGAGACGTCAACGGATTTCCGAACTCGTCCGGCTTTGATCTTTCGCGGGAGCTTGTGGTGCGCTACAATGACGTTTCCTCTGATTTCTTTATGGAATTCGACGTGGGGAACAATTCTTGGTTTATCAACGTAGGCAATCTCAATACGGATATCCAGGATATGGGTTACACCACCAGTATGGATGACGTTGATTTTTCTCCGAGCCAAGGCTGGTCAACCGTGGGATGGCTGGAGGCGATTGAAGGTCATACCTACGTCATCTGGACGGCGGACAACCACTACGCCAAAATACGGATTACGGCGCTGGGCGATCCGGCTACTTCCGGGGCGATTTTCGACTGGGCATACCAGATAGATAGCGGCAATCGCGAACTGAAGCCGGCCGTGAAGCCGCAACATGACCCGGCCACCTATTTACGCCGGAGCAACGGGAGTTAATATGAATTTCAAACTTTTAACCAACAAGACTTGTCAGGCCTTGATTGCCGAGGGAGGACTCTACTCCCTTGGCCCGAAGGCCCAAGAAAAAAACCGGTGCACAAATGCGCCGGAAAAACGTATTAAAGAAAGGAGAATGTTATGAAAAAGTTATTTTTGATACTCTTGATAGGGCTGGCCCTGCCAGCTTGGAGCTGGGCGGATGATGATGATTATAATTCCAATCGCATCGTTCCCGGCCCCAAGCAAGCCTTGGATATTAAAATCTGGGCGGATAAGCCGAACGAGGCCACTTATCGAGAGGGGGAAAACATTACTCTCTATTTCCGGGCCAACCGAGACTGTTACTTTGCCCTGTATGACGTTGACACGCGCGGGCGCCTTTTTCTGCTCTACCCGCAAAACCCGGATGAACCGAATTTCATCGAGGGCGGAGTTACCTACCAGATCCCAAGCCCGGATGATGAATTCAATTACTGGGTCACCGGCCCTTCGGGCTCGGAGTTCGTACAGGCGGTCGCCTGTCTGCGGCCGTTCGATTTGCCCGCCAACTGGCCGGCTTACTATCGCGGCGAGCGGGCGCCCAGAGGTTATCAGTCATCTCCCATTCAAGTGGACAATGAGAACATCGAGGATTTCCTTTACGAAACCAACAGCCGGATAATTCCGATGAAGCGGTATCCCGACGAGTGTGCGGAGGATTTGTACACGTTCTATGTGGAACCCCGCTACCGCGCCTATCGGCCGGTGTATTATGACTATGGGTATTGCGACTTTGATTATCCGTACGGCTCGGAAATCTGGATTGACGGCATTTTCTGCGGAACCGCGCCTTTCTATCACTACACGCTCATTCCGGGCTGCCATATCGTCCGGGTTATTCAGCCCGGCTGCCCGCCGTATATCCGGCAGGTTTATTGTTATCCTAACAGGAGCTTTTCGCTTAGCTTTTCAGTAAACTTTGACTTCGGCTACCGGAATCACCGGTACTATAGGGATTATTATCCGTACTCCTACTTCTGCTACATTTCGCCGGACTACCGGTATAAGTACAGACCAAACGATAATATCCGCTTCAAGACGATTTACCAAAAGGATGTGCGCTATAAATCCTGGGGCGTTAGGGACCTCCCTTCCCAGGCGTACAAAAGCCCCAAGCCGGTTTACCAAAACCGGGAAAGATCGAAAGGCGAAACTGGCCGGATTGAATTTAAGGGGAAAGAGTCTTCCCAAAAGTACCGGCCGGATAATGAAGGCTGGAAAGATTCCCGGAAAGACGACGGCCAGTTTGATTCCAAGCGCAACGATGAATTCAAGGAATCAAAAAAATCCAAACCGATTTACCAGGTTTGGAAGAATCCGAAGAAAGATGAAGGCAGGGAACCGAGTGAAAAAAAAGGGCCGGTAGAGTATCAAGGCCGCTCGGAAGATAAAAAGGAACGCGGCTCCAAAACCTGGGATGAGGGGAGACAACCTTCTCCCAACTACGATGCCGGCAAAAAGGAACGCGTCTCTAAAAGCCGGGATACCGGTGAGCAGCCCTCCCCCCGTTATGATGCCGGTAAAAAACAAGAACACCATTCGGCGCCAGCTGTAAAAGAGTCGCCGCCGCGCTCCAAATCCAAGCAGGATGACGGCGGCGGCAAGCAGACTCGTTCTAAAAAAGGAAAAGACGATTGACCTTTGCCGGCCAGAAAAGTAATTTGGTGATGAAAATGACTCGCACGTTGATTATAACCTTCGTAGCGGTCGGCCTTGCCGCAACCGCTTTACCGGCAAAGGCCGCCACACAGTCCGATTCGGTCTTTGCGGCGGTGGAAGAAGAGGCCGGCCCGAAAGAAAAAGCCAAAGAGGGAAAGTCGCAAAAAGAGCAAAAAGAAAAGAAGCAGTACGACGAGTTTAAGGACAAAAACGGCAACGGCATCGACGACCGCTACGAGAAGTCCAAAGGCACGGAGAAAACCGAAAAACCGAAAAAGAAGAAAAAAGACGAGCCGGGCGGGGAAATACAGAGATTAGAGACTGGAGATTAGAGATTAGGAAAAACGACAAAGGGCGTTCCGGTTTGGAACGCCCTTTTTATTTATTTGGGAAACCTATCGGCTGTCTTTGTTTAAGGTTGTGAGCCTAAGAGGTTGTAATAGAGCCTTGCTCCAGTTCCAAAAATAAAAAAGGCGGCCTTTTGACCGCCTTCTTAAAACCAAAGTGAGCCTATCCCTTTTTTGGTCCCGGTTTAAGCAAGCGTTCGTATTCCCCTTTTTTGGTTAGAATTTCCATTGCCTTTTTAACAAATGGGTCGTCTTTGAAAACGGTTTGTTCGTAGTACCCTTTCTGGCCGAAGAGCTTGAGAAGGATTTCGCGCTTGATGGAACGGCGGATATATTCCTTGCTGGCGTCAAAATCCTTTTCCTTTTCGAGCGTTAAGGTCTTCTTCATTTGCTCAAAAGAGGAAGAAAGCAAAGATAGTTTTCCATCCCGTTCGGCCTGGGCTTTAAGCGAGTCGATTTCGACTTCGAGGGCAGTTTTATAGGTGAAGTTCTTGCTTTTAATGAACTGTTGGAATTCTTCGAGCATTGCATCCGTAACCGGCGATTCGACGGCCACATCCGGGTGCTTGGTGGTGTATTGCACGGCAAAATCAAAAAACATTAATTGGCGCTCCATATTAAACTCTATCGGTTTCCAGGTTTCGCGCGACATCACGATGTCCGGCACGATGCCCCCCCCGCCAATGACGATGCGCCCGTGCTCGGTTTCGTAGGAAGGCGGAGCCGCCGGAGCCGCCGCCGCATCGGTGGAAGCGATTAAAGCGGGGTGCTTTTTGGATTTCTCCGGCTTTTGAATGCAACGTCCGCTGGGCGTGTAATAGCGCGCCGTGGTCAGTTTCAAAAAGTAATCGCTGGTGCCCGATACGGGGAAAACCTGCTGAACCAGCCCTTTGCCGTAGGTCGTGTCGCCGATGATTACCGCCCGATCCCAATCCTGCAAAGCTCCGGCCACAATTTCCGAAGCGGAGGCAGTCTGGTCGTCAACCAAAACAACTACTTGGCCGTCTTTAAAAGCGGGATCCTCGCGCGAGATGTAACGTCTTTCCTCATCCGGGTCCTGGCCGCGGGTGTAAACAATCAGGCGTTCTTTTTCCAAAAAAAGATTGGTTACTTCCACCGATTGGTCCAAAAGCCCGCCGCCGTTGGAGCGCAGGTCAAAGATTACGCTTTTGACGCCTTTCTGCTTCAAGTCCTCCAGGGATTTTTTCAGTTCATGGCTGGATTCTTCTCCAAAGCGGGACAGCCGCACGTAGCCGACGTCATCCTGCAATATTCCCGCGAATGGCACCGTCTTTAGCTCAATCATCGCCCGCTGGACATTGAAATCCAAAAGTTCCGGCACCCCTTCCCGCTGAATTTTCAATTGTACGGAGGTGCCCGCCGGGCCGCGCATCAGGCGCGAGGCATCTTCCGTGCTCATATTCAAAGTCGCCTTGCCGTTGATTTCGATGATTTTGTCCCCCGCGCGGAAACCCATCCGGTAAGCGGGCGTCCCTTCTATGGGGGAAATGATGACGATTACGTTATCGCGCGAATCGATTTGCATTCCCAGGCCCTCATACTTGCCAGTGGTGGTCTCCATCAGATTTTCGTAGGGTTTGCGCTCCATCAAAACCGAGAACGGGTCCAAGGTTTCCAGCATTCCGCGAATGCCGGAAAAAATCATGTCGCGGGAATCGACGTTGTCCATATAGCGGTTTTTGACGTTGAAGGCGACGTCGTCAAAAATTTTGACCGAGCGATAAATGGTTTCGGGGGAAAGTTTGATGGTCCCCTCGTCGCCGACAGCCGACTTGGTGGAATCGGTCTGGGCCACCGCCCCTCGGCTTCGCTCGGGGTTTTCAACCGGAGAGCCGCTGGGGGAGGTCGCCTCGCTTGCTCCCACCACCCAGATTATTCCCAAAGACAAGAAGACTACAAAAACCAGCAAAAGTTTGTAAAAACGATTTTCCTGCATTCCATCCGTTCCGATTGCATTCATCTTAGCTCCCTTGGCAAACCTTATTTTCTTTTTTCAATCCTCTCTATTTCAATCTAATATCCTGTTTTCAAAAGTCAAACCCTTCCCTATCTAAATACCCTTATAACCCCACTTTTGTTCCTTCTTAACCTGCAAAATAAAAGCCAAGTGGCGATTCTAACGAGGTTTAAGAGAAATGCTTTTGGGTTATCTGCAGGTTTTGAGTTTTGAAAGCCGTAGTCTTTCCAACCCTCTGTCGCAAAACAGCTACGCAGAAGGACTATGGGAACAATCCCATTTTGGGATTAACGGAAGCGCGAAATGTTGAAGTTAAAACCGAAACCCTTCGGTTTGCATTTTGCAACTTTTGAGCTTGCCCTTGCAGGCAAAATCGTTATTCTGAAGTCTTCCGGCCATCTCATATTGGCCGACTTTAAAATTGGCAAAAAGGGGCGAACGGACTGTTCACCCAATGGAGGTCTAAAGACCTCCGCTACCGTTCTGGTTGTTGGTAATTCGTAGGGGCGTATTGCAATACGCCCCTACTTTTTTCTTCAACTGCTCCAACCGTTGTTTTGCATCGGCAATTTCAGGCGAATTGAAATCCGCATCCTTCCAGATTTCCAGAAACTTTTCGTATTCTTTTATCGCTTTATCTTTGTCCCCTTTTTGCTCATACGCCACCCCCAGCCAGTAGTGGGCTTTAACCCCGTTAATAGGCCCCGAGCCGTCATACCTCCATCGGGCAACTCCCTGCAGCTCGTTAATCGCCTCGTCGGTCCGTCCGGTTTTCAAAAGAGATACGCCATAATTGAAATCTGGGGAACCGTTTGGTTGAAGCGATTTTATCGCTTTTTCATAATGTTCGATAGCCAGCGCATACTTTCCTTCTTCGTAAGTCAATCCCGCCATATTGAAACCGAAGGCATTCTTCAGATAGAGCGGCGATTTGTCACTTGACTCTTTTTTGATTTCTTCCATCAGCTTGTAAGCCATCTTGGGGTTGCCATTTTTCAACCAAGCCAGGGCCAAGCCATCTCGTCCGGCAATCTTGTCGGTCGGGTCTTTTTTCCTTTCAGCGGCAAGCTTTTTAGCAAAATCGAGCATAGCCGGCCAGTCCCCCGTATGAAAGGTCCACAAGACCAACCTTGAATAGTCCCCCGCAACCACCTCCCCCAGTTGCTGGCGCTGATGGGACAAAAGATTTTCCAGCATTTGCTTTTGGGCCTCTTTTAACCGGCCGCGGTGCGCAAGAATAACGACCAGGTCATTATCCGCCTCGGCCTTTTGATTTTTGTTCGCCGTGGAGCCAAACTGCCGGAAATATTTTTCAGCGTTTAAATAGTCCTGCCGCCAGACGGCAATATCGCCCAGCTTTTCAACGCTTGAATAGTCGGGACGAAAGGAAATCGCCTTTTGATACCAGAAGACAGCCGAATCCAGCTCTCCGAAAGCGGAATAGATGTCTGCTTTGGAATCATAGGGGTTCGGCTCGGCGGGCGCTATTTGAAGATAGCGGTCTATCGCTTCCATGGCTTCCTTCCTTTTATCCAGTCCGGCATATAGGTAAGCCAAAGAGTTCCATAAATTTTTGTCCAGTGAATCATTTTTTAATCCGGTCAAGAAAGTTTGCCTGGCTTTTGCGAAATCATTCAATTGATTTCCGTAAAGGCTTCCCAATTGTTGGTAGGCGCTTTGCTCGTGCGGATATTTTTGTACAAGTTTTTCCCATACTTCCGCCGCCTTGGAGGGGTTATCGTCAATCCGGTTGGCATAGGCGGCTTCAATTTGCAACCGCTCCCTTTCCGCCACTTTTTTTCTTAACTGCCAGGCTCTCTGCAGGGCTTTTCTTTCGCCGAGGTTGTCGCCAACTGTGGCGTTGGCCCTCGCCAGGCCGAAATAGGCCATGGCAAAGTCGCTGTCCAGCTCGATGGCCCGCTCAACGGCCGCTTTGGCCTCGGGGAAATAGAATTTTTCGGCCAGTTCCACCGCTTCAAGATAGGAGCGGTAGGCCTCCGGCGAACTGGTGGTTACTTCCGCCACCGATTTGGCTTCCGCGGCTGGAGCAGGAGTTACTTTCAAGCCGCTTCTTACCAAAACGGCCAGACTGTCCACCAAGGAGAACATCTGCTCGTTGGAGAACCCGGCCAGCCGATGGGAACTTAAAATCTTTCCCGATTTAACGTCTATCAAACGCGAGGTAACGGTCAAGCTCGGTTTGTCCTGTAAAACACTTCCCAAAAGCATAGTCTTAACTCCCGCCCGCGCGGCAATCCGGGTGGCAAAAGCCGGGGTAATGGATTTTGATTCTGCCTGACCTAACTCTTTTTGAATGTCATACAGCCGTTCCCGGCTGATGACGTCCAAGCCCTGGACTTCGGAAAGCGAAGTGATTAAAAGGTCGGCCAGCATCTCCCCCGTATGGTCTTTGTCCTCCGGGTCGGGAATGTTTTGAAAATACATTACCGCCAACGTGTTTTGGGAGGCCGCAGCCGATTGGTCGCGGGAAACTTCAACTTTAAATGGATTGAAGATGAAGAACAGAAGCGCCAGAACCGCTACCGCCGAAGTCGGCACTAAAATCTTAAGAATGCTTTTCTTTGGTTTGGAAATGGCCTCAAGCTGGGACGGCGTTGGAGCTTTGGCATACTCCAAATTCTTCCTTTCGTGCCGCAGTTCCGCCGCCAAATCATCAATATGCTGATAGCGCTCCTGTTTATCCTTCGCTAAAGCCCGGGAGACAATCCGCTGCAGTTCGGGGGTGACCTTGTCATTAAACCGGGCCAACGGCTCCGGCTGCTCGTGCAAAATGGCGTACGCATATCCAGCCGGATGTTCCCCGCGGAAAGGGAGCTTGCCGGTTAAAAGCTCATACAGAACCACCCCAAAGGAGAAAATATCGGCCCGCTGGTCAACCTCTTCCCCGGTTGCCTGCTCGGGGGACATATAGGCCGCCGTCCCGACCGTCGAACCGGCCTGCGTCAGCTTGGCATCCCCTTTAAACTTGGCCAAGCCAAAATCCATTATTTTGACCTGATTCTTCGGAGTCAGAATGATGTTGTCCGATTTGATGTCCCGGTGCACCACCCCTTTTTCCGCCGCCGCCATTAGGCCTTCGCAGGTCTGGATGGCTATGTCTAAAACCTTTTTGACTGGCAGAGTTTCGGCTTTGACCAACTGCTTCAGAGTCTTCCCTTCCACCAACTCCATAGCCATAAAGATTTGGTCGTAGTGTTCGTCTATTTCGTGGACGGTGGTGATATTGGGATGGTTCAAAGCCGAGGCGGCGCGGGCTTCGCGCAGGAACCGTTCCTTTTCCACTGGCTCGGAGGCCAAATAGGGGGGCAAAAACTTCAAGGCTACCTCTCGGTCTAACTTGGTATCGTGGGCGCGATAGACAACTCCCATACCCCCTTCACCCAACTTGTCGAGGATTTTGTAATGCGAAACGGTTTGCCCTATCATACAATCAATTTAATCATTTTTTCATTGATTCCTTGACTCATTTTCTTCAATCTGGCAATGATAAAATGGCTAAATGATTCAATCATAAAATAGCGTGCCCGTCTGCCCTATCATCCTGTCGTCCGCAGTATCGCAATTTACCGGGAGAAAGTAAAGCGGTGAAAGGGCGTTGTAAAAGCCGCCCGCGAAAGTCGAAAACTCTGTTTGACAAAAATCCGGCGGCGGGCAATATTGACGGCCTCCAACTGGGGCGGTAGTTCAGTTGGGAGAACGCCTGAATGGCATTCAGGAGGTCAGGGGTTCGACTCCCCTCCGCTCCATTTAAGACAGTGATTAGTGATTAAAATATTATAATACTTACTCATTTCCCATATTAACTTATTTAGATTTTGCAGCTTTAGCGGGCGCGGCAGACCGCTTCGAACCCGGCTTTGCCCCCAACATCTCCTCCGCCTGCTTTAAGGCTGCCTCTCCGGCGCGAGAACCGGCCAGCATTCGGGCAATTTCCGTTTTCCGTTCTGAATCGGAAAGCTTTTTAACTGCCACAATATTTCGGTCAGCAATTCTTTCCTTGGAAACCAGCAGGTGAGAACTTCCTTGTGCCGCTATTTGCTGAAGATGGGTGATACAGAGCACCTGATAATGGCGGGAAGCTTCCAAAAGTTTTTCTCCGACTCGATAGGCCGTCTCCCCTCCCAAACCCTGGTCGATTTCATCGAACACCATTGTTCCAACTTTGTCTGTCCCTGCGGAAAGGAGTTTTAGAGCCAACATCAGGCGCGAAAGCTCCCCGCCCGAAGCGGTTTTGGCCAATGACTTTGGTTCTTCCCCCGGATTGGCGGAAAAGAAAAACTCAATCTGGTCAAAGCCGGCCTCATCGTAAGCCACTTTCTTACCATCAAAGTCCAAACCATCTTTGGCTTCCTTAAGTCCAAAGCAAACCTCAAAAACCGTGTCCTTCAAGGCCAAGTTTTTCAAATGCGTTGATAGCTGGAGAGTAAATTTTGAAACCGACTTCTTACGTTCTCGAGAAAGTTTCTGCGCCGAGTTTAGATATTCTTTTTCTGTGCGGTCTAATTCTGCCAAAAGCTTCACTTCGATTGATTTTTGGGATGAAACGGCCGCAAGTTTTTGTTCCGCCGATGCCGCAAACTCCAAAATCGAAGAAACGTTACCTCCATATTTTCGTTTCAACTTTTGATACAAATCCAGCCGGTCCAAAACCTCGGCCAATCGCTCGGGTGAGGCTTCCAGGCTGGACGGATACCGATCCAGTTCGCCAAGAACATCGCCCAAATCAGCGCCAATCGCTTCCAAGCGTTTGGCCCAGGCGCCAAAATTTGAATCTAAATTTTCCGAACGTCTTAGTTCCTTCAGGGCGGTCGAAATCCGAATCCGTGCGGAACCTTCTCCCTCATCCAAAATTCCGAAAGCATTGTGAACCGCCAGTTGCAATCGTTCGACATTCTCCAAAATCTTTTTCTCGGCGGAAAGTTTTTCTTCTTCTTTTTCCGACAAGTCAGCCGCTTTAACTTCCTGCAATTGAAAACTTAAAAGCTCGGCCTCTTCGGGTGTAAGCTTACGCTGCGAACAAAAGACAGCCCATTCTGCTTGTCTAACTTTCAAGAATTCATAGGCCCGGGCAATTTCGGCTAAACTCTCCCTTGAAAGAACTACACCATCGAAAAAGCCCCTATGGTTGGAGGGTGCCAAAAGGGACTGATGTTCGTGCTGTCCGTGAAAATCGACCAGCCCATCTCCCAACTGACGCAAAAAACCAGCCGTTACCACCCGGCCATTGACAAAAGCGCGCGAAGTCCCATCGGCGCCGAGCTCCCGCCGCAGAAGCAATTCCTCTTCCGTTTCTATGCCGGAATCAGCAAGAATTTTGTTAATCGCTTCATCGGAAGCTATAAAACTTCCTTCCACCATTGCCTTTGACGCCCCGCTGCGCACCAGCTCGGCCGAGCTTTTCTCTCCCAGCAAAAAACCCAAAGCCCCTATCAAAAGCGACTTGCCGGCTCCGGTTTCCCCTGTGATAGCGGTTAAACCTGAATCAAACAAAATTTCCAACTTGTCCATCAATCCAAAATTGGAGACGGCCATTCGGGTCAGCATTCTACTTCTTCAGGCAGGATTTAAGGAAAAGGGAAACAGTTCCGCCGACTAATAACCCCAAGGTCAGGCGAATGACGTTAGCATCCAAGAAAGGCCAAAAAGCTCGCAAGAAAAGTAATACCATCGAAACCGCCAAAACTGAAATAAAAAGTCTGCCGGAGAACCGCCGGGACAGTATCGGCAAAAAAAGTCCCGCCAGCCCAAATCCGGAATACAATCCAAAGCAACGGGCACAGAGCGGCAATGAAACGCCTGCTAAAGCAAGATGCCGGTCAGGATTTTGATGGCAGGCAAACGAAAAAATCTTTTCCCCAACCGATGGAGCTGAAAACATCAAAATTGTCAAAGCAATCGGCATAAGCAGGAAAAGCGAAAAACCAAGTGAAAATCTATCTCGCGAAATACGGTTCCCTAATCGGAGAGTTTGTTCAAACAAGAATTTTTTCATTATACCGAACCGTCTGGAAGAGTTGGTTCTGCCGGCGCGGCTTTTGGGGCGACCCGGGCGAGCGAGCCGGACAGGTAAAACATAGCCACTTCCGCCCAAAAAGCCGAAAAGCATATCCCAATAAAAAAGGCCAAAATGCCGAAAGAAGCTACAACGAGCGCTAAAAGCCCCACAAACCAAACCACGACCAAATTGGCTACGTTGTTTTGTATAAAATCAAAAATCTCACGGAAACGAAAAGCGGAAGCCAAATCGCCGGTCATAGCAAATCGAAAGGTAATCACCGGCAGGGTGAAACAGACCAAAAGCAGGTAGGGCAAAACCAGGCAGCCGGAAACCATCCGGAGAAAAACGGTGGGCAGAAAGCAGATGATGATTATTATAAAAAAAACAAGTCCCGGCCCAAAATACACTCCCCAGTAATTATTCCACTCCGGCAGCTCGAAAACCTCTTCCTGCATTGCTCTGCGCGCAACTTCCAACAAATATCCCAGAAGAAAAGGAATACCAACGATAAGACAGGCGGCGATGTGCAAGAGCGCCCCCACCAGCCATTTTTCCAGCCAACGTTTGTCGGCAAAAAGAAGCGAAAACGCTTTTCCAACGTCTAACATCACACCTTCCTCGTCTTTAGGGTTGTCATCCGTCCGGTCTGTTTCAAAAGCCTCCAGGCGTAAACCGCCGAAGATAACAAAATCATCCCAAACGCAACGGGTGTCAAAATTTCTCCGATTCGAACAAAGTCATATACGAAAGCCAAGAGAGTTATAGCAACCGTAAGAGCCGCTAACTTTCCGAGCAGATTGGAAACGGGAACAAAATCCAGCTTGTTTCTCCAGAAGAAGGCAAAAACCAAAATCAAAACATCCCGCCCCAAAATCAAAACCGCCAGCCAACCCGGGAAGCTTTTCTCGAAATAGGCGAAAATTACCAGGACTGCGGTAATAATTTTATCCGAAAGCGGGTCCAAAATTTTTCCAAATTCCGTCACCTGATTCAATCGGCGCGCCAGATACCCATCCAAAACGTCGGTCAGAATACCGAAAGCGCCCAAGATATAAAGCCATAGCTTGGCTTGGGAAGTTTCAGAGACCGCCAGAACCAAAAATACCGGCAAAAGCCCCAAGCGGGCAAAAGACAATAAATTGGGGACGTTTAAAAGTTGTCCTCGTGCGGACACGGCGCAAGTATAGTTGTAAACTTTCTCTATGTCAACGCAATTGACAAACCTTGTAAAAATTGTTTAATACCATAGTAGCAGAATGGAGGAAAAATAACCCGTGCCAGCCGAACTGTTAAGCGATAAATGCGGCGTTTTTGGCATCTATGGAGCCAAAAATTCCGCCGAACTAAGCTATCTTGGTCTTTACTCCCTGCAGCACCGGGGCCAGGAATCCTCCGGCATCGTTTCCAACTTCGAGGGAAAACTGGTCATTCGCAAAGGGATGGGCCTGGTTAATGACGTTTTTTCCAAGCAAACTTTAGACGAACTGCCCGGCGATTTTGCCATTGGGCATAACCGTTACTCCACCACCGGCGCCAATTCCGTAACCAACATTCAACCGTTTCTCTTTAACTACAAGGGGAAAAGCATCGCCGTCGGCCATAACGGAAACCTGACCAACACCCTCGCTTTGCGCAAAAAATTAGAAGAAGCGGGCGCCGTTTTCCAATCCACTACCGACACGGAGCTGATTTTGCATCTTGTAGCGCACTCAAAAAAAGAAAACCCTATCGAGAAAATCATCGAGGCGTTGCTCCAGTGCGAAGGCGCCTATTCTTTGACTTTCATTACCAATGAGGCGATTGTAGCCGCCCGCGATCCCAAGGGCTTCCGCCCGCTGGCGTTGGGAAAGCTCGGAACCGCTTATGTGGTCGCTTCCGAAACCTGCGCTTTCGACATCATCGGCGCCGAATATCTGCGTGAAGTCGAACCGGGTGAGGTTTTAGTAATTGATGAAAAAGGGCCAAAATCATATTTTCCATTTGAAAAGGAAACCCACGCCTTTTGTATTTTCGAGTTTATTTACTTCGCCCGGCCGGATTCGATGATTTACGGGGAAAACGTGGACAAAGTCCGCCGCCGGCTGGGGCGCCAGCTGGCCATCGAACAGCCGGTTGGAGCCGACATCGTCACCGCCGTGCCGGACAGCTCCAATACCGCCGCTTTGGGTTTTTCCGAACAATCGGGCATCAAGCTGGAAATTGGTTTCATTCGCAACCACTACGTCGGCCGCACCTTCATTCACCCAGAGCAGGCCATTCGCGATTTGGACGTGCGCATCAAATTCAATCCGGTTAAGGGAGTCTTGAGAGATAAACGGGTTGTGATTGTGGATGATTCCATCGTGCGCGGAACAACCTCGAAAAAATTAGTGGCCATGGTGCGCGCAGCCGGCGCCAAGGAAGTCCATTTTCGAGTCTCCGCCCCCCCCATCGTCTCCCCCTGTTTCTACGGCATCGATATGCCGACCAAAGAGGAACTGATTGCTTCCTCCCGGACCGTGGAAGAAATTCGCAAGTATCTGGGCGTTGACTCGCTGGGGTATCTTTCCATTGATGCGATGCTCTCGATGCCCTCCTTGCCGAAGGAAAACTTTTGCGTCGCCTGCTTTTCGGGAAAATATCCGACCCGGCTCGAAGCCTGGGCAACCAAGGATATGCTGGAGAAAAAAGACCGCCGCCCGGCCGAAATCTGGCCGTAAATTTAATGGTTGATTGAGTCATTTTATCATTGAGTAATTGAAAACCTTTCAGGATAAGGAGGCGGTAATGAATCGAGCGCTTTGGAAATCAAAACGAAATGGGCGGCCTGCTTTTACCCGTCTGTCCGGAATGCTTTTCTTCGTTTTCTTATTGCTGGCGGCCACCCTGCCGGTCTGGGGGCAAAAGCTTTCTTACCCCCTCGCGCGATATGACTCGAGCGTCATCGATACCTACCACGGCACCAAAGTAGCCGACCCGTATCGCTGGCTGGAAGACCCGGATTCGCCCGAAACCCAAATCTGGGTGGAAGCAGAGAACAGGTTAACCCGGAGTTACATCGATGCCATTCCCGCCCGCGAAAAAATTGAAGCGCGGTTGACTAAAATTTGGAACTATCCCAAATTCACGCTACCGGTGAAAGAGGGCGGCCGCTATTTTTTTTCCAAAAACGACGGCTTGCAAAACCAATCGGTATTGTACTGGCAGGAAAACTTAATCAGTGAGCCGAAAGTTTTAATTGACCCTAACAAACTGTCCGAGGATGGCACGGTTTCTTTGAGCAGCCAGGTTTTCAGAAAGGACGGGAAACTTTTGGCCTATGGCCTTTCCAAAAGCGGCAGCGACCAGCAGGAAATCAAGATTCGTAATATTGACACGGGCCTTGACTTTGATGAAACGCTGAAATGGTGCAAGTTTGCCGATATCGCCTGGACGCCGAATGGCCAGGGTTTCTATTACAACCGCTATCCGGAAGCCGGCACGGTCCCCAAAGAAGATGAGAACAATTTCAACCGGGTCTATTGGCACGCGGTAGGCGCTCCGCAATCGCGAGACCCTCTGATTTATGAACGGCCGGACAATAAAGAACTCGGCTTTTCGCCAATAATTACCGAAGACGGAAAATATCTTTTGTTATCCGTCTGGCACGGCACCGAGCCAAAAAACCGCATCTATTACCGGGAGTTGGCAAGCAATGGCGAATTTGTCAAACTGTTGGACGAGGCCGATGCCCTCTATAGCCCTATTGATAATGACGGCCAAATTTTCTATTTCCATACCGATTTAAATGCCCCCCGCGGCCGCATCATCGCCATCGACAGCCGTCATCCCGGACGCGAAAACTGGAAGGAAATCCTGCCGCAGCAGGAGGATGTCATTTCTTCAGTTTCAATGATAAATAACCAGTTTGTGGTGATTTTTCGGCACGATGCTCACAACAAATTAAAAATCTTTAAGACGGATGGAACTTTCCTAAAAGAAATCGAATTGCCCACCATTGGTTCCGTATCCAGCATTTCCGGCAAACGAAACGATACGGAAATGTTCTACAGTTTCACTTCGTTCCTTTACCCAACGACCATCTTTCGCTACGACTTCAAAACCGGCAAATCTGAAATATTCCGCAAACCCGACATCGATTTCGACCCCTCCGGCTACGAGACCAAACAGGTTTTTTACCCATCCAAGGACGGAACTCGAATTCCGATGTTCATCACCCACAAAAAGGGCTTGAAACTGGATGGCAGCAATCCGGTTTGGCTGTACGGATACGGCGGTTTTAACATAAGCGAAACCCCCTTCTTTTCCACCTCAAAGCTTATTTGGCTGGAAGCGGGCGGCGTTTTTGCCGTAGCTAACCTGCGCGGCGGGGACGAATACGGCGAAGATTGGCACCAGGCGGGAATGCTGGAGAAAAAGCAAAACGTGTTTGATGATTTTATAGCCGCGGGTGAATGGCTGATTGCCAGCAAATACACCAACCCGTCCAAGCTGGCCATCAACGGCGGCTCCAACGGCGGGCTTTTGGTTGCCGCCTGTATGCTGCAGCGCCCGGAGCTTTTTGGCGCCGTCATCTGCCAGGTGCCGGTGGCGGATATGCTCCGCTACCACAAATTTACCGTCGGTCGCTACTGGGTTGGGGAATACGGCAATGCCGAGTCCAGCCCGGAGCAGTTTAAGTTTTTGTACGCCTATTCCCCCCTGCACAACGTCAAAAAAGGAACCGCCTATCCGCCTGCGCTGATAACTTCGGCCGATACCGACGACCGGGTGGTGCCGGCGCATTCCAAAAAGTTTGCGGCGACCCTGCAGGCGGCCGACGCCGGTAAAAACCCGATTTTGATTCGGATTGAAACCAAAGCCGGGCATGGCGGCGGCAAACCGACTTCGAAAATCATCGAAGAACAGTCCGATATTTATGCCTTCTTGTTCAAGACGTTTGGAATGAATGGCCCGTCGGCCAATTTAAGCAAAGAGTGAGGTGCATGCCCTCACTTTGATAGATTGCGATAATCGCTATTCCGTGGCGCACGTTGGGCTTTATCCCTGGCCGAACCCAAAGTTCGTCTCGGGCAGGCCAACCTGCGTTAATGGCATTAGAGTCAAAACTACGCAGGTTAGATAAAACTTAACCTGCGCCACAGAAACCATTACAAAGGGACAAACCGCCCCAAAAGCAGAGCCATAATTAATCCGACTGCTCCCACGAACAAGGCCCCGGCAAAACCGACCGCAAACGGTTTTAGGCCGATTCCCTTAAACATCGCAAAGCGGATGTTCAGTCCCACTGCCGCCAGGGCCGTTCCCAATAAGTAGTGAGATCCCCAAACTTCGCCAATCTGTGTGGTAAGAAATTTCCAGGTTGATTCGCTCCAGATTCCAAAAGCCAAACCTTTTTGCAGGCTGATGTCTCCTATCGAACGCACCAAGGCCGCGGCAAGGAAACCCAATACAAATAAAGGAACAAACCTGGCTAACTTAAAATTTACTTCCGGTTTACTTTCTCCCTTCCCGCTATTTCGCAAATACAAGTAGGCCATCGCCGGAACAACTCCGGCTAAAAACAGATTGCGGGTCAGCTTGGTTACCGTGGCCGCCTTTAATACCACGTCGTTATGAAAAATCTCCTTATAGGCAAGCGCCGCTCCTATTACTTGAGACGTATCGTGAATGGCCGTTCCCAAAAAAAGCCCAATCTCTTCCGAAGTTTTAAAAAGATGATGCGCCAGATAGGGATAAAAAAGCATTCCCAAAAGCCCAAAAAGCGTGATGTTGGCGACCGCATAAGCCACTTCTTCTTTTTCGGCTTCAATGGCCGGGGCCGTCGCGACAATGGCCGTTATACCGCAAATGCCTGTGCCGACGGCTATTAAAGTTCCCAGCCGTTCCGGCAACCCTAAAAGCCGATTAAACCAGGTGACAAACACCAGCCCGCTCAAGATGGCAGCCAGAACAATCGGTAATCCCCAAATCCCCAATTTAACTATCTCCAACAGGCTTAGTTTAATGCCTACAAAAATAATGCCCAGACGGAGGATTTTGGTGATGCTGAATTGAATTCCGGAAGCAAATATCCCCGGGAGCCGAAAGGTATGGTTTACCAATATCCCAACAAGAATGGCTATCGAAACACCGGAAAATGGGCTGGCTTTGCCGGGTGCGTTTCCGTTATTTAAATGTATTAGCAAACGGCCCAGTCCGTTTGCCAATTGAAATGAAGCCAGCATAATCAGAGCAGCCAAAACTACACCTGGTAAGGCTTCCAAAAATTTGCGGATAATTTTTACATCTAAGATTTTTTTCAGAAAAAGAGTTTCGGCGTTAGGGATAAATTTTCCGATTTTCCCGCTAAACCGCTTTTATGACCATCAAGGTCAAATCATCCGCCGCCGGCTGTTCCCCTGAAAAATTGTGAACCGCCTTATTGATGCCGGATAAAATATCGGAAGGAGATTGCGAGAAGGCAGGCTTCAGAGCCTCTAAAAGCCCTCTTTCTCCGAACTGCTCGCCCTTTTTGTCCCTTGCTTCGGTTACGCCATCCGAGTAGATGACCAAAACATCCCCGCTGGAAAGCGAAACGTCGGCTTCGTCGTAGGCAGCTTCATCCGACAGCCCCGCAACGCCTAAAAATTTCCCTCCGGTGGTCAATCTCCGAGAAGTTCCGTCGCGCCTGAATAGAAAGGGAGGATTATGCCCCGCGTTGGAATAACAGAGCGTTTTTTGATCCGGGTCTAAAACCGCCAAAAACAAGGTAACGTAATTGCCTTCGGGCATCGGCAGGTTTATAAGCATTCGGTTGATGTTGTTCACGCACTCCGTGCAGGAAGAGGATACGGCCGCCTGGCTCCGTACGGTGGCCTGCAAGCTGCACATCAACATCGCCGCCGGCAATCCCTTGCCGGAAACGTCCGCCACGACAAAAACAGGCCGCCCATTGGCAAGCGAAAGGTAATCGAAATAATCCCCCCCGACCATTTTGGACGGAACCATCATTCCGGCTATGTCAAATCCCTGAATTTTCGGCGTTTCTTTTGGTAATAAGGTTTGCTGAATGATTCGCGCCGCCTCCAAATCCTTAAGATAATCAGTCTGCAACTGGGCGGAAACCAGCGTTTGCGCGGATAGTTCCCCGATGAGATAAAGATGTTTTTGATCCTGTTTCGTAAAACCGTCGGTCTTCTTATTGAAGAGCGCCAAAAAACCTACCAATCTGGCCTTAACTAAAAGTGGAACAGCCAAAACGGAACGAATCTGCATTTCACTCCACTCGTACCCTTTGAACCGTTCATCCAGGGAGGCCTCGTTAACCAAAAGCGGCTCCTTGTATCTTCCCATAAACCCGGCCAAAACCATGCGCAAATGCCGGGGCAGGGAATCTTTGGAACGGTCGTACACTCGTGTCGAAGTTGTGCTCCCGTCGTCTCTTTGCTGCTCGGGGAGAAGGGCCACGTAGCCCCGCTCGGCTTTGATATAGTCCAGAGAGATTCCGACCAAAAGCCGTCTGATTTCTTCCATCGACATTCCCGCAGAAATGGAAGAAGTGATGCGGTCGGAAAGCTCTCTTTTCTCGCCTGGTTTTTGAAATGATTTTGTTTCTTCAGGCATTTGTTTCTTTCCTCTTTCCGTTTGCGAGGAAAACGAATTTTTTTAAAGCGCTTTTATGACCATCAAGGTCAAATCGTCCGCCGCCGGCATATTGCCGGCAAAGCGGAGCACGGCATCGTTGATGGCCGACAGGATGCCCGCAGCCGGCTGCGATAAAATCGACTTCAGAAGCTCAATCAGCCGTTCTTCGCCAAATTGTTCCTCTTTTTCGTTAAACGCTTCGGTAACCCCATCCGAGAAAGCAATAAAAACGTCGCCCGGCGCAAGCTGGATTTTTTCCTCTTCGTATTCCAGAAAATCAAAAACCCCCAAAATCGGCCCCCCCTTGTTCAGCTCTCTAAAAGAGCCGTCCGATTTGAAAAGATAGGGCGGGTTATGCCCGCCATTGGAGTAGGACAAAACTTTTTGCGCCGGATCCACCGCCACCAGAAAGAGAGTGACAAAACGCCCCGGAGTTATGGAGGATTTCATCATCCGGTTGGCGTTGGTTATACAGTGCGAACAAGAAGAGGATATTGCCGCCTGGCCGCGAACGGTCGCCTGTAAATTTGACATCAACATCGCCGCCGAAAGCCCTTTGCCGGCCACATCGGCCACGACGAACCCACAGCGCCCATCCGACAATTGCAGGTAATCAAAGTAATCGCCGCCAACCTCCTTGGCGGAAACAGTCATCCCCGCCACGTCAAATCCGGCAATCTGCGGCGCCGCTTTGGGCAAAAGGTTTTGCTGAATGGTCATCGCCATTTGCATCTCCTGCTGCATAGCCACCGATTTCTTCTCCTCTTCGTATAGCCGTGCCGCCTCAATGGTCTGCGCAGACTGCATTGCGACGATGGACAAAAGCCTTTGGTCTTCCGGCGAAAATTCCCCTTCCTTCTTGTTGAAAAGTGACATAAATCCGATGAGGCGGTTTTTTACTTTCAAAGGCACGGCCAGAACCGAGCGTATCGGCATCCCGTTCCATTCGGTGCCCTGAAAGCGCTCGTCGGCAAAAGCGTCGTTGACCAAAAGCGGCGCCTGATTTCTCATCATCCAGCCGGTTAAAGTAACACCCAAACGAAACGGCACCGAAAGCGTGGATTTGTCGAAAACCCGCACCAAGGTATGCGTCCGGTCGGCTTTTTCCATATTATCCACCAGCGAAATATACCCCTGCTCCGCCCGGATTCGGTTCAGGCATTTATTGACAATCATCTTGTTGATTTCTTCCATCGGCATGGTGGAAGAAATAGCCGAGGCCAGATCGTTTAACAACGAAAGCTCATCCACCGCCTGGCGCAGTTTCTGATTTTCAGCTTGCAGGAAATCGGTCATCGGATAAAATATGGCGAACAAAATCCCTTCCGGCAACTGTTTTGTTAGAAAGCGGTTTGCGTAGGCGGCGTTTCCCCTGGCCGCAGCCCGGCACGGGCAGGCAACGCCGCAGTCGGGCCGAAAAACGACCTGCGGCATACAATAATATTCCCTCTCCCTACTGGATATGGGCCAAAAAACTATCCGCTATTTTCTTGACAAACTATCTCTCGGCTACTACCTTATCTCCGAGGGAAAATAAAATGATACCGGGAGGCGCCAAATGTCTGGGCTAAAGATTCTTAGAAGTTTATTATTTCCACGACTTGCCATAGCGAAAAATGGTAGGGGCGAATCTAAAGGTTCACCCCTACGTTTTAGAGCGAAAACCCGTAGGGGCGTATTGCTATACGCCTTTTTTCCCCTTCCGCGCCGCCGTAGGGGCGAATCTTGTATTCGCCCTTCCGCTCTACATTTTTGGAGAGGACCCAAGGGTGAACACACCCCTCTCCCCCTGTATTTAAGGGGGAGAATTAAAGAGGGGGTTGTCTTTCTTTTTCTCCTCCTTTCCTTCTCCCCCACCTCCGCCCAGTTCACTCTGCTTTACCAAAAAAATGGAGACTCCACCGGCGACGAACTTGGTCTCTCGGTCGCCTCGGCAGGCGATGTCAATGGTGATGGCCGAACTGATTTAATCACCGGCGTACAGTATGCCGACCCGGTCGGACGCGTTGATGCCGGATCGGCTTATGTCTATTCCGGCGCCGATGGCTCCCTGCTTTACCAAAAAAATGGTGACTCTACTGGTGACCAGCTGGGCTGGTCAGTGGCGGGCGCTGGCGACATCAACGGCGATGGCAAAGCCGATTTCATCGTTGGCGCTCCTAATGCCGACCCGGGCGGGTTTGGTCTTGCCGGTTCCGCTTTCGTCTATTCCGGGGCCGATGGTTCTCTCCTGTATCAAAAAAACGGATTAGCCGCTGATGACCGACTGGGTTGGTCCGTTGCCGGGGCTGGGGATGTGAATGGCGATGGCAAAGCCGATTTTATCATTGGCGCTCCGGAACCTTCTTTTCAAGGGTCCGCTTACGTTTATTCCGGCGCAACCGGTGCTCTCCTTTACCAGAAAAATGGCGGCTTGGGCGGTGAACAATTGGGCACTTCCGTGGCCGGGGCTGGGGATGTTAACGGAGATGGAAAAGCCGATTTCATCATCGGTGCTCTTCTTGCCGGGCCGGGCGCAGCCGGCTCGGCTTTTCTCTATTCCGGCGCGGACGGCACCCTTCTTTTCCGGAAAGACGGGGTCGTTGCTATTGGCTTTTTTGGTTATTCGGTTGCCGGGGCCGGGGATGTGAACGGAGACGGAAAAGCCGATTTCATTGTCGGTGCTCTTCTTGCAGACCCAGGTGGACGTATTGATGCAGGTTCTGCCTTCGTTTATTCCGGCGCCACCGGTGCCCTGCTTTTACAGAAAGACGGGGCCGTTGCTGGTGACCGGTTCGGTTTTTCGGTGGCTGGGGCTGGAGATGTGAATGGAGACGGAAGAACCGATTTTATTGTCGGTGCTCCTCTTGCCGACCCGGGCGGGCTTGCCGATGCCGGCTCGGCTTTTCTCTATTCCGGCGCGGACGGCTCCCTTCTTTTCCAGAAAGACGGGGCCGTCGCCGTTGACTATCTGGGTCAGTCTGTGTCCGGGGCTGGGGATGTAAACGGGGATGGTCGTGCCGACATTATTGTAGGAGCTCCCGGTGCTGACCCAGGCGGGCGTAGCCAGGCAGGCTCGGCCTTCGTTTACAGCTTACCCGCCCCGCCCGACCCGCCGGTGAATTTGACGGCCACTTTTCTGAAACAGGGTACTGCCACCGGCGACCAGCTCGGTTTCTCCGTCGCCTCTGCAGGCGACGTGAATGGGGATGGCAAAGCTGATTTTATTGTCGGTGCACATCAGGCTAACCCGGGAGGGCTTTCCCTTGCTGGCTCCGCCTACGTTTATTCCGGCGCCACCGGAGGTTTGCTGTATCAGAAAAATGGCGGAGCCACCGGCGATGGTTTGGGTGGCGCGGTTGCGGGAATAGGGGATGTCAACTTGGACGGAAGACAAGATTTCATTATAGGTGCCTACACCGCCGATCCCGGAGGGCTGGATTCCGCCGGTTCCGCTTACGTTTATTCCGGCACCGATGGCTCATTGCTTTACCAGAAAAACGGAGCCGCTGCCGGCGACATCTTCGGTGCAACAATTGCTGGAGGCGGGGATGTGAACGGGGACGGGAGAGCCGATTTTATCATCAGCGCCATTCATGCCAGCCCGAACAGTCAGTTTTATGCCGGTTCCGTTTTCGTCTATTCCGGCCTGGATGGTTCCCTGTTGTACCAAAAGGACGGCCCCGGCCAGGAGTCCGTTCTCGGCCAGTCCATTGACATCATCGGTGATTTGAACTCCGACGGCAAATCGGAGTTTTTAATCAGCGCGCCATTCGGCGTGCGGGATGGGCATATCGACGCTGGCTCGGTTTATATTTATTCCGGGGCTACCGGCGTTTTGCTTATTCAGAAAGATGGCGCCTCCAACGGCGACATCTTTGGCACTTCCGCCCGCGGCATTGGCGGGGACGTTAATGGAGACGGCAGGCCCGATTTCATCGTCGGAGCGCGTCAGGCCGACCCGGGTGGGCTTTTCAATGCCGGTTCGGTTTTTGTCTATTCCGGGGCGGATGGTTCCCTGCTTTACCAAAAAGACGGTACGGCCGTTAATGATGAATTTGGCTTTCCGGTTGCGGGGGCGGGGGATGTGAACGGGGATGGAAGAGCCGATTTTATGATTGGCGCCCCATTGGCCGATCCGGGCGGATTGACGGATGCCGGTTTGGCCACGGTCTATTCCGGCGCTACCGGCTCTTTGCTTTTCTTGGCAACGGCCCAGCCAGGTAACCAAGTGGGCTTTTCCGTCGCTTCCGCCGGAGATGTCAATGGCGATGGAAAAGCTGACGTGATTTATGGTGCACCCATTTCCGGCCTTACCGGCTTTGCTGCTGTCTGGGCTGTCAACCGCCCGCCGCTTTTAGCGCCGGTGGGGAATCCCACCGGAACGGAGGGGCAACTTTTGACTTTCACAGTCTCGGCCTCCGACCCGGATGGGTTTTTGCCAATGTTGAGCGTTCGGGATACTTCTACCGGGATGGTCTTTGCGGACACCGGCAACGGCGGGGGAAAGCTCGTCTGGACACCGGTACCATCTCAAGTTGGTGTGCACCACGTCCGCTTTATCGCTTCGGATGGTTTTTTAGCGGACACGCAGCTTGTAACTATCACTGTCCTGGCCGATACGCTCAAGTCCCAGCATTCCGGTATTAATCCGGGAGACCAACTGGGTTCTTCCGTCTCCGGCGGGGGGGATGTGAACGGGGATGGGGTAGCGGACTATATCATCGGAGCTCCCGGCGCTGACCCGGTCGCCTTTGGTGAGGCCGGTGCTTCCACCGATGCCGGTTCAATCTTTATCTATTCCGGTAAGAACGACACGCTGATATATCAAATAAACGGCACATCCTCCGGCGACCGCTTGGGGGGCTCGGTGGGTTTGGTGGGGGATGCCAATGTAGATGGGAAAGGGGATTTTATCATCGGCGCTCCGGAAGCCAACGGCACCGCTGGGGCGGTTTATGTCTATTCCGGCAGCACCGGCCTTCTGCTTTTCCAAAAGAACGGTTCGGCTACCGGTGACCGCTTGGGCGGCTCGGTCGGGCTGTATGCGGACGTTAATACAGATGGAAAGGATGACTTCATCGCCGGCGCTCCAGGGGCTGACCCGAGTGGAAAAACTGATGCCGGCTCTGCTTTCGTTTACTCCGGGGCTAACGGAACTTTGCTTTACCAGAAGGATGGCGCCAGTGCCGGTGATCGGTTGGGAGGGTCGGTGGGGATGTCGGCGGATGTGAACGATGTGAATGGTGATAGTAGGGGCGACTTCATCATTGGCGCTGATGGAACCAGCAGTTCATCCGGTACTATTTACGTCTATTCTGGAGCTACCGGAAGTTTGCTTTACCAAAAGAATGGAACAGCTATCGGAGACCGCTTGGGCGGTTCGGTAGGTCTAACTCAAGTTCTGGACGTGGATGGGGACAACCGGGCTGAATTTATTGCCGGTGCTCCCGGAACCAGTTCTTCAAGTGGGGCGGTGTATGTCTATTCCGGTACAACTGGAAGTCTGCTCTTCCAGAAGACCGGTTCTATCTCCGGCGACCGCCTGGGCGGCTCGGTAGGCATTCAGGCAGATGTGGACGGAGATGGCGGGGCGGACTTTATCGCCGGGGCTCAGGGGACTAACGACTCTGCCGGGGCGGCTTTTATCTACTCCGGCGCAAGCGGCGCTCTCATTTTCCAACAAAATGGAGATTCCACCGGCGACCGGCTGGGCGGTTCGGTGGGAATCTATGCCGATGTCAGCGGCCTGGCCCATTACATCATCGGCGCTCCCAATGCCGACCCCAACAACAATCCCGACGCCGGCTCGGCCTTCATCTTCCAACTCCAAGAAAAAGGAGACTTAAACGGCGACGGGATTCTGACCGCCGCGGACGTGGTGCATATGCTCAACTGCACTTTTTTGGGAAGTTCGCTCGGGATTGACTGCGCCAATTTGAGCGTGGCCGATATCAATTGCGATGGAATTTTGACCGCCGCCGACGTGGTCAAAGAGCTAAACGGCGTGTTCCTCGGATCCTCGCTGGATTGCTCACTCTAAAACCGGATTTTTGTTGACTTATGTTGATTCCTCCCTTATCTTAATAAACTGAGAGAAGGGGAAAAGATAAACGAAGAGGAGGACAAATGTCCGTCGCTATAGAGTTCCGTCAGTTTTATTTATCCGTAGCAAAAGTTCTTTACGGGCTGTTCAAAAACGCCCAGCAAAATTCACGCAAGCTCCAAAAGACAGCCCATCTAATCTGGCTCCTTAGTATATGGCTTCCTACGCTTAGTGTCTCCGGAGCAGTCCCGCAGCCAAATCCCATTGATCCCTTTTTAGACCACAATACGAATCTTAACATCACAAGCTTTTCCAAAACGAACGTTTGTCCGGGGGAAACGTTTGAAGTCTGCGTCCTCTTAACCCAAAAGTGCGGCGGCAACTCGCAGGTGCCTCTTGCGAACCGGCCCGTTCTATTTTTCATAAATACGGGGTGCGGGGTCAGCGTCGGCCAGGAAAGCCAGGACACGGCCTTCACTGATGCGGCAGGAAACGCATGTATAATTCTAAACGCACCGGCTGTAGCCGACACCTATTCCGTCCGGGCCAAATTTGTTGGAGAAGAACAACCCGATCCCTGCCCGAACCCCGGCAATAACGCCTGCAACCCCACCGATCCGGATGCCAACCGACGCTGTATCGGGCTTTCTGCATCCAACGCTTGCGAGCCCTTCGCGGTAACGCTTGCTTCCTGTCCCTGCCCCACACTTGTTGTAACCTGCCCGGCGAATATCCAACAAAACACTGACGGCAGTCAATGCGAGGCAACGGTTAGTTTTTCGGCTACAACTCAAGGCGGCTGTGGAGCTGTCAATGTAGCTTGCACTCCTCCTTCCGGCTCAAAATTTCCGGTGGGAGCCACTCCGGTTAAATGCGTGGCCAGCGATGCTTCCAATAACAAAGACAGCTGCGAGTTCACGGTCGCCATAAATGATAGAGAATTACCAACTATTAGCTGCCCGGCAAATATCAACAAATCCAACGACCCGGGAGAGTGCGGAGCAAATGTTGACTACTCGGCTTCGGCAAATGATAATTGCCCGGACGTGGTGCTATCCTGCACACCGCCTTCCGGCGGCACTTTTTCCCTGGGAACTGCAAACGTAAAATGTGTGGCCAGCGACGCCTCCGGCAATAAGGATAGCTGCCAATTCACGGTCACCATTACCGACACCGAACCACCCTCGATAACCTGTTCCCCCGATATAACCGTTAACACGGGCCCATCTGTGACGGGAGTCAATAAGAGCTACACCGTCACCGCTTCCGATAGATGTTCCAACGCCACTGTAGTATGTAACCCGCCCTCCGGATCGCTTTTTCCGATTGGTTCAACAACCGTAAACTGCACGGCTGCCGATGCCGCCGGCAATGCTTCCTCTTGTTCATTCAGCATCACCGTAAACAGCTTGCTGCTTTTTCAGGGAAAGGGCGAGGGCGGCGGAGATGAATACGGCTTTACTGTCGCCGGCGGAGGGGACGTGAATGCCGATGGCGTGAACGATTTCGTTGTCGGCGCTCCCGGCGCTGACCCCAATGGGTTGGTCGATGCCGGTTCCGCTTTTGTTTATTCCGGAAAAGATGGCAGTATGCTCTATCAATTCAACGGCAGCCAAAGTGGTGAACGTTTGGGCGGTTCGGCGGGGATGACCGACGATGCGAATGGCGATGGTAACGATGATTTCATTGTCGGAGCTCCCGGTGCCGACCCCAATGGGCTGGTTGATGCCGGCTCTGCCTATGTTTACTCCGGGACAGACGGAAACCTGCTCCACCAGTTCAACGGCAGCCAAGAGGGAGACCGGCTGGGAGGCTCTGCCGGGGCATCGGCCGATATCGACGGCGACGGCAACGATGACTACATCGTAGGAGCTCCCGGAGCCGACCCCAATGGGCTGGTCGATGCCGGCTCTGCCTATGTTTATTCGGGGGATGATGGAAACCTCCTTTACCAGGTGTACGGCTCCCAATCCGGCGAGCGCTTGGGCGGTTCTGCCGGATTAACTGATGACTTCAATGGCGATAGCTTTGGCGATTTCATTGCCGGCGCTCCAGAGGCCGACCCCAATGGGCTGGTCGATGCCGGCTCCGCTTTTGTTTATTCCGGAAAAGATGGCAACCTTCTTTACGAGGTCAACGGCAGCCAGGAGGGAGAGCGCTTGGGAGGTTCCGCCGGGGCCTCGGCCGACATAGATGGCGATGGCAACGATGACTTCATCTTGGGCGCTCCCGGAGCTGACGCTTCTTCTCTTGGAGAAGGAAACGCGCTGATTGACGCCGGTTCAGCCTTCGTTTACTCCGGGGCCGACGGAAGTCTCTTATATCAAGTCAACGGCACTCAAGCTGGCGAACGGCTGGGCGGCTCGGCGGGAATGGCTGACGACGCAAATGGGGATGGCAACGATGATTTCATTGTCGGTGCCCCTGGCGCGGATATTAACGGCCTATCGGATGCCGGGGCGGTTTTTGTTTACTCCGGCGCCGACGGTTCCATGCTTTTTGAGAAAAACGGCACCGGAGAAAGCGATCGGTTGGGCGGTTCGGCGGGAATGTTTGAATCCGGCGAAAACGGCAGCGGCCCTACCTGGTTTATCATCGGCGCCCCCGGAGCGGACGCGAACGGCCAGGCCGATGCCGGTTCTGCTTACGTTTATCAAATTTTGTTTAAAGGCGATTTAAACGGTGATGGAGCGCTAACTCCGGCCGACGTGGTTTTGCTGCTCAACTGCATCTTTCTTGGAGTCGGCGTCTGTCCCATCCCTGTGGCCGATTTGGACTGCGATGGAGTGCTGGTAAACCCTTCCGATGCGGTTATTTTGCTCAATGCCGTTTTCCTCGGTTTGCCGATAACCTGCTCTTCTCTATAGAAAACATAAGAAACCAAAAGGGTGGCCGACCAGCCGCCCTTTTCTTTAGCATTCCTTTTAAAGTTTTCTACCCCACTTCCAGTGTTCTATTTTTTACTTCCTGCAGCAAATTCTGGAACTCCGCCTCTTTGCGCAGCTCTTCGAGCAAAGGGTTGCGCGCCAGAAATACCCACAGGATTTTTTGCTCCGCCAGCCCCTTTTGAATCCAATTATAAACTTCCTCTTTGTTCTGCAGAAAAGCATACGCCAAAATCAAATTTTCAATAATATCTTCATCCCAGGGGGCATCTTTCAAAGTCTCCGATATTTTTTCCTTCGCCTTTTCCTTTTCCCCTAAAGCGGCGTAAATGGAAGCCAGAGCGGAATTGCCGAACGGCTCATTCGGCTCTATTTCGATATACCGTTTCAAATGCTCCAAGGCCCGCTCGTATTGCCTTTGATAAAAAGAGGCCCGCGACAAAAGATAGTTTCCCACTTCAAAATGAAAGGATGCTTCCCCGCTTTCCAGCACTTTTTCAATGTAGCTTTCCGCCAGAGAAAACTTGTTCAAGCTCAAATACAGCCGCGCCAAAAGCCATAAAACAAAGGTGAGCGAGGGATCTTGCTCATACGCTAAAAGATACTCCCTTTCAGCTTTTTCGAACTCCCCCAGATACGTATAGGTGCTGGCCAAATTAGCCCGTGCCGGAGCGTAATTGGGATTGAGTTCCAAAGCTTTCAAAAGCTGTGTTTTCGATTGGCCAAATCGCCAGAGCTTGTAATAAACCAGGCCCAAAGCTTTGTACGCCTCCGCACACACTGGGTCGATGCTCAAAGCTTTAAGCGCTGCCTCCTCTCCCTTTTTTAAAATATTTTTGTCGGTTTCATAGTAGCGGTCAATCATCTGCACGTAGCTGTCCGCCAGGCCGGCATAGGCCAAGGCATAATTCGGATCGAAAGACAAGGCATTGTTGAACATCTGGATGGCGGTAAGCAAATCCGGCTTGGTGAATTTATAGTAATAATTGCGCCCCTTAAGATAGCTGTCGTAGGCATCCAGATTGTTTTTATACTTCTGCCCGATGCTCGCCTGCTCCTTGTCCGACAAGTGGATTTTCAGAGCCAGGGCGATGTTTCGGGCAATTTCCTCCTGCAGTTCAAAAACTTCGACGAGTTCACGGTCAAATCGTTCCGCCCAGAGGTTGAAACCTTCCCGGGCGTCGACCAGTTGGGCCGAAATCCTCATCCGCTTGCCCAATCGGCGCACGCTCCCCTGCAAAACCGCATCCAAAGACAAATTCTTTCCCAGCACCATAATGTCCACCGGCTTGTCCTTGTAGGGCAAAACCGCATTGCGCGAAGCCACCCGGATATTTTCGATTTTGGACAGGTCGGTGATGATATCTTCGGTCATACCGGCGGAAAAGTAGTCGCTCTCCGGGTCCGGACTTAAATTGTCGAAATACAAAACCGCCACCGCTTTCTTTTCCTTTTTTGGCGCTTCTTTTTTTCCATCTTCCAGCTCTTTTTTGCAAAGGCGCAGCTCGGCTAAAAATTGGGCGATTTCGCCAAAACGTTCTTCCTTCCTTTTGGCCAAAGCTTTATCCAGAATCTGTTGAAGTTTTAGAGGGATTTGCGGATTAAAACGCATAACCGGAACCGGCGTTTCGTTCATTATGGAATAAATAACGGCGGTCGGATGGCCACCTTCAAAGGGGAGCCGCCCGGCGAGCATTTCATAAAGAACCACTCCAAAAGAAAAAATATCGGTGCGCGCGTCGAAATCCCCCCCCGCCGCCTGTTCCGGGGACATATACGCCGGCGTTCCCGCCAGAGTGCCGGCACCAAACTTGGACGCTCCCTTGAGCGTTGCCAGGCCAAAATCCAAAATTTTTGCACGTCCATCCGGGTCAACCAAAATGTTATCCGATTTGATGTCGCAATGCACAATCCCCACTTGATGCGCTTTCGCCAGGCCTTCGCACACCTGAATGGCAAGGTCTAAAATTTGGTTAATCGTTAGTTTCTTATTCCGGATTACATCGGAAAGCGACTGCCCTTCCACGTATTCCATTGCGATGTAGCATTTATCCTGAAACTCGGCCACTTCATAAACGGTAATGATGTGAAAATGGCTCAAAGCCGCCGCCGCCTGGGCTTCCAACTTGAATTTAAATTTTGTATCGGGGTCCAGCGCCTGCTCGGGGGGCAAAAACTTCAAGGCCACTTTGCGGTGCAGGTCAACATCTTCCGCCAAATAAACTTCTCCCATTCCTCCCTCGCCCAATTTTTGGAGTATTTTATAGTGGGAAAACATTTCATCGACCATCGGCGGGAATATAATCGTAATTTCTAAATAAATCCGGTGTCAAAAACTCCTTTTTCAATCTGCTTATTTACGATTCGTAGGCGGCGTTTTCCCTGACCGCAGCCCGGCACGGGCAGGCAATGCCGCAGTCGGGCCGAAAAACGACCTGCGATATGCAACAATATTCCCTCTCCCGGCTGGATAAGGGCCAAAAAACTATCCGCTATTTTCTTGACAAACTATCTCCCGGCTCCTACCTTATCTCCGAGGGAAAATAAAATGATACCGGGAGGCGCCAAATGTCTGGGCTAAAGATTCTTAGAAGTTTATTATTTCCACAACTTGCCACAGCGAAAAATTGTAGGAGCGCATTGCGATGTGCCTTTTCCCTCTCCATTCTATGGAGAGGGATTAAGGGTGAGGCCGTCTTTGCCTTTCTCTTTCTCCTCTTTTCCTCCTCCCCCGCCTCCGCCCAATTCACCTTGCTTTACCAGAAAGGCGGCGCCGCCACCTTTGTCAATTTGGGCTACGCCGTGGCCGGGGCCGGGGATGTCAACGGGGATGGCAGAGGCGATTTCATCATCGGAGCTATTAATGCCAGCCCTGGTGGGCTTTCGGGGGCCGGTTCAGCCTATGTCTACTCCGGCGCCACCGGCACTCTACTTTACCAGAAAGATGGCGCCGCTGCTAATGACAATTTGGGTTCATCCGTTGCCTCGGCAGGGGATGTGAATGGAGATGGCAAAGCCGATTTTATAATTGGGGCTATAGGTGCCGACGCCGGCGGGGTTGATGCTGGTTCGGCTTATGTCTATTCCGGGGCCACCGGGGCTTTGCTTTACCAGAAAAACGGCGCTGCTGCCGGGGATTTTCTGGGCTGGTCCGCAGCTGGGGCCGGGGACGTGAACGGAGATGGGAGAGCCGATTTTATCGTTGGGGCATTTCTTGCCGACCCCGGCGGGCCTGTTGATGCCGGCTCGGCTTATGTTTACTCCGGGGCTACCGGAGCTTTGCTTTACCAAAAAAACGGCGGCGCCGGTGACTCTCTGGGCATCTCCGTGGCTTCCGCCGGGGATGTCAACGGGGATGGGAGAGCCGATTTTATCGTGGGCGCTTTTGTGGCTGACCCGGGCGGGCAGCTTGGCGCCGGTTCGGCTTATGTCTACTCCGGGGCTACCGGAGCATTACTTTACCAAAAAAACGGCGGCGCCGCGGGTGACCATCTGGGCCGGTCCGTGGCTTCGGCTGGGGATGTCAACGGGGATGGGAAAACCGATTTTATCGTCGGGGCAACTCGTGCCCAGCCGGGCGGGCTCGTAAATGCCGGCTCGGTTTATGTCTATTCCGGCGCTACCGGTGCGCTCTTGTTCCAGAAAAACGGCGCCGTCGGGGAATTTCTGGGCATTTCCGTGGCCGGGGCCGGAGATGTGAACGGGGATGGAAGAGCCGATTTTATCATCGGAACAAATAGTGCCAGTCCGGGCGGGCTTGGCGAAGCCGGCTCGGCTTTTCTCTATTCCGGCGCCGACGGCAGCCTGCTCTTCCAGAAAAACGGCGCCGCAGCGTTTGACTGGCTGGGGTATTCTGTGGCCGGGGCCGGAGATGTGAACGGAGATGGCCGAGCCGACATTATCGTAGGAGCATTCAAGGCCAACCCCGGCGGAAACAATGACGCCGGCTCCGCCTTCGTTTACGGCCTGCCCGCCCCTCCCGACCCGCCGGTGAGCCCAACCCCGCTTTACAAGAAAAACGGCGCCGATAGCCTTGACTTCTTAGGCCACACGGTTGCCATAGTCGGAGACATCAACGGCGACGGCAAAGCAGATTATATTATTGGAGCGTATGGCGCCAATCCGGGTGGACTTAACTTTGCCGGCTCCGCCTATGTTTACTCTGGAACGGATGGAACTTTGCTCTATCAGAAAAATGGCGGAACCGCCGGCGACCAATTTGGCTTCTCCGTGGCCGGAGCGGGAGATGTAAACGGCGATGGCAAGGCCGATTTTATTGCTGCGACTCCCACTCGGGCCGGCGGAGCTGGCTCGGCTTATGTTTACTCCGGCGTCACCGGCGCTTTGCTGTACCAAAAAAATGGAACCGCCGGTGATGCCTTGGGGCAATCGGTGGCTGGAGCGGGGGATGTGAACTTCGATGGAAAGGCTGATTTTATCGTCGGTGCCATGTTCGCTTCTCCGGGCGGCCTTTCCGGAGCTGGTTCTGCTTACGTCTATTCCGGCGCCACCGGTGGTCTGCTGTACCAAAAAAATGGCGCCGCGGCCGGGGACAATCTGGGTGTTTTTGTAGCCGGAGCGGGAGATGTCGATAACAATGGATTAGCCGATTTTATCATCGGCGCTCTCAACACTGACCCCGGTGGAAGAACCGATGCCGGTTCGGCCTACGTTTATTCCGGCAACACCGGAGCTTTGCTCTACCAGAAAGATGGCACTCTTGCCAAAGACCACATTGGAGCTTCAGTAGCCGGAATCGGAAACGTCAACGGCGACGGTTCGTCTGATTTTATAATTGGCGCTTACGGCACCGATCCGGCGGGAGATAGTGCCGCCGGTTCGGCTTACGTATATTCCGGCGCCACCGGGGCTTTGCTCTATCAAAAAAACGGCGCTGCCGACAGCAATTTCTTCGGCTTTTCGGTGGCCGGAGCTGGAGATGTGAATAATGATGGAAGAGCCGATTTCATTGTCGGTGCTTACGGCGCCAGCCCGGGCGGTAATCTCTACGCCGGCTCTGTCTATGTCTATTCCGGCGCCACTGGCGTTCTTCTCTCTCAACAAAATGGCGCAATGGCTGGTGATAATTTGGGAATATCCGTTGGCGGGGGCGGAGACATTAATGGAGACGGAAAATCTGATTTCATCGCCGGGGCGGACGTCGCCCATCCCAATGGACCGGCTTCCGGCACGGCAATCGTCTTCGCTGTCAACCGTAAACCGCTTTTGACGCTGACTGCTAAGCAAGTTATGGAAGGCCAGCTTTTGAGCTTTGCTCCGACCGCCACCGACTCGGATGGGGCAATCCCGACCTATGCCGCACAATTATTGCCTGTGGGAGCGAGCTTTATCGGTAACACTTTTAACTGGACACCCGCTTCTTATCAGACTGGCATTCACCACGTCCGCTTTATCGCTTCGGATGGGTTTTTGACGGACACGCAGTTGGTTCAAATCAGCGTTCTGGCGGATACGCTTAAATCCCGGAAAAACGGTTCATCGGGCGGTGATCTGCTGGGTAGCTCCGTCTCGGGTGGTGGGGATGTGAACGGGGATGGCGTGGCAGACTACATCATCGGCGCTCCCGGCGCCGACCCAGTTGTTGGTGGTGAAGGAAATGTTTCCACCGATGCCGGTTCAATCTTTATCTATTCAGGTAAGAACGACACGCTGATATATAAAATAAACGGTACAACCTCCGGCGACCGCCTGGGCGGCTCGGTGGGATTGGTGGGGGATGCCAACGCAGATGGGAAGGGGGATTTCATCATCGGCGCTCCGGAAGCCAACGCCACCGCCGGGGCGGTTTATGTCTATTCCGGCAGCACCGGCCTTCTGCTTTTTCAAAAGAATGGCTCAACTTCTGGCGACCGCTTAGGCGGCTCCGTAGGGCTGTATGCAGATGTTAATGCAGATGGCAAGGATGACTTCATCGTTGGCACTCCAGGGGCCGACCCGAGCGGAATGACCGATGCCGGTTCTGCCTTTATTTACTCCGGGGCTAATGGAACCTTGCTTTATCAAAAGGATGGCGCCAGCCCCGGCGACCGGCTGGGAGGTTCGGTCGGAATGTCGGCGGACGTCAACGATGTGAACGGAGATAGTAGGGGCGACTTTATTATTGGCGCCGATGGAACCAACAGTTCATCCGGTGCCGTTTATGTTTACTCCGGCTCAACCGGAAGCTTGCTTTATCAAAAGAATGGAACCGCTATCGGCGACCGCTTGGGCGGTTCGGTAGGTCTAACTCAAGTCTTGGACGTGGATAGTGACAATCGGGCTGATTTTGTCGTAGGAGCAACGGGGGTCAGCGGTTCTTCCGGTGCCGTGTATGTCTATTCCGGCTCGACAGGAAATCTCCTTTTTCAGAAAACCGGTTCTTTATCCGGGGACCGCCTGGGCGGTTCGGTGGGCATTCAGGCGGATGTGGATGGAGATGGCGGGGCGGACTTTATTGCCGGAGCTCCCGGTACTGACGACTCCGCCGGAGCGGCCTTCATCTACTCCGGTTCCAGCGGCGCTCTTATTTTCCAGCAAAACGGTGATTCCACCGGCGACCGGCTGGGCGGTTCGGTAGGAATCTATGCCGATGTCAGTGGCTTGGCCCATTACATCATCGGCGCTCCCAATGCCGACCCAAACAACAACCCGGACGCCGGCTCGGCTTTCATCTTCCAGCTGCAGGAAAAAGGAGATTTGAACGGGGACGGAATTCTGACCGCCGCGGACGTGGTGCATATGCTCAACTGCACTTTTTTGGGAAGTTCGCTCGGGATTGATTGCGCCAATTTGAGCGTGGCCGATATCAATTGCGATGGCATTCTAACCGCCGCCGACGTGGTCAAAGAGCTAAACGGCGTGTTCCTCGGGTTCTCGCTGGATTGCTCGTTTTAAGATTGCGTTTCGCTTAACGTTTTATTTTTTACGTCCCGCAGAATTTTTTCGAAACGGGGCTCAGAGCGCAACTCCGCCAGCAAGGGATTGTACTCCAGAAATACCCACAAAATTTTATTTTTTTCAATTCCCTTTTCCATCCACTCGTAAACTTTTTCTTTCTCCGGCAAGAGCGTAAAAGCCAGGATTATATACTCGACAATATCCTCGTCCCAGGGGGTTCCCTGCAAGGTCTTTTCCAGCTTCTCCAGGGCCGCCTCATTTTTCCCCAAGGCGGCAAAAATGGCGGCGGATGCGGAGTTGCCGAACGGCTCGTCCGGTTCAATGGCGGTGTATTTCTGTATGTACTCAAATGCCTTTTCAAATTGCTTTTGATACAGGTAAATTTTGGCCAGTATGTAGTAACCGATTTCGAGGTGGAACGAGGAATCCCCAAGGTTCAAAACTTTGCGGATGAAACTTTCCGCCTCGCCAAAGCGGTTTAAACTCAAATAAAACTGGGCCACGTTCCACAAAAGAAAGGTAAGCGAAGGGTCCTGGTCATAGGCCAAAAGGCGCTCCCGCTCCGCTTTTTCAAAATCCCCCAGGTAGGTATAGACCACGCCCAAATCGGCGCGGGCGGCGGCGTAATTCGATTTCAAATCAATGGCCTTTAAGAGCAAATCTTTGGATTTTCTAAAGCGCCATTGCTTGTAATAAACCAGACCCAGCGCCTTGCAGGCCTCGGCGCAAAGCGGGTCGATATCCAAAGCCTTTAAGGCCGCCTCCTCCGCTTTTATCAAAACGCTCTTGTCGGTTTCATAATTTCGATCGACCACCTGAATGTGACAGTCCGCCAGGCCGGAATAAGCCAGAGCATAGTTGGGGTCCAGTTCCAAAGCATCTTTGAACAGCTGAATGGCGGTCATCAAATCCGGCCGGGTATATTTGTAAACGTATTTCCAGCCCTTCAGGTAATATTCATACGCCTCCGGATTGCCTTTGTATTTTGTGGCGATTTGCCTTTCATCTTTTGGAGAAAGTTTTACTTTAAGCGCCAGGGCGATTTTTTTGGCGATTTCTTCCTGCAATTCAAAAACCTCTTTCAACTCCCGGTCATAGCGCTCGGCCCAAAGGGCAAATCCTTCGTGGACGTCAATAAGCTGCGCCGAAATTCTTAAACGATTGCCCAACTTGCGCACGCTCCCTTGCAGAACGGCGTCTAAGTTTAATTTTTTGCCAAGGATGCGGACGTCCACCGGTTTGTCCTTGTACGGCAGCACCGCGTTGCGCGAAGCCACGCGGATGTTTTCGATTTTGGACAAGTCTGTAATAATGTCTTCGGTCATGCCGGCCGAGAAATAATCGCTTTCCGGGTCGGAGCTAAGATTCTCAAAATACAACACGGCCACCGACTTTTTGTCGCTTTTTGAACCCCCCTTCCTTCCCACCACCAGTTCTTCATCAAACAATTCCTTTTTAAATTCCTTGAGCTCCCCCAAAAGTTCGTCGATGCTTGAATACCGATTTTGTTTTTCCTTGGCCATCGCCTTTTCCACGATCTCCTGCATTCTCAAGGGGATATTGACGACGTGGCGGACAATGGGCATCGGGGTTTCATGCAAAAGCGCATAAATGGCCGCCGCCGGATGCTCGCTTGAAAAAGGGAGCCTGCCGGTAAGCATCTCATAAAGGACTACTCCAAAAGAGAAAATATCGGTTCGAAGGTCAACCTCTTCTCCCTTGGCCTGTTCCGGGGACATATAGGCGAAAGTTCCGGTAGCCGCGCCGGTTTGAGTAAGCTTGGCGGCGCCTTTAAGTTTAGCCAGGCCGAAGTCCAGAATTTTTACCCGACCCTCCTTATCCACAAAAATGTTATCCGGCTTTATGTCGCGGTGCACGATTCCGGCCTGGTGGGCGCGGGAAAGGCCTTCACCAATCTGGATGGCAAAATTGACCACTTTTTCAACAGGCAGGGGCTTTTGGTCGATTAACCCTTTCAAAGACACCCCGTCAACAAATTCCATCGCGATGTAACAGCGGTCTTGATACTCGGCAATTTCGTAAACGGTGACGATATTGGAATGATTCAAAGCGGCGGCCGCCTGCGCCTCGCGCTTGAAGCGCAGTTTGGCGTCGGCAGCAGCTGCAAAGGCGGGGGAAAGAACTTTGAGCGCGACTTTGCGGCCCAGCTCGGTGTCTTCGGCCAGAAAAACTTCCCCCATCCCTCCTTCCCCCAGCTTGCTTAGTATCTTGTAGCGCGAAACGCTCTGGCCTATCATTGAACTAAATATAGCTTTATTTTTTTGACAAAAGCTTCTCTATTTCGTCAATCTCTCGAGGTATGCCCGCCGTGAGAAGTTTGTAGCCGTCTTTGGTGACCAAAACATCGTCTTCAATACGCACGCCGATGCCTTTATCCGGAAGGTAAATTCCGGGCTCGACGGAAATGACCATCCCCGGCTTCAACGGTTGGCCATAGTCCCCCACGTCGTGAACGTCCAAGCCAATAAAATGGCTGGTGCCGTGAATAAAGTATTCGCCGTAGCCGGCCTCTTCGATAACCCGCCTGGCTTCGGCGTGGACGTCTTCGCGGACGTAAGCTCCAGGTTTAATTTTGGCCATTGCTGCTTTTTGAGCTTTCAGAACAATTTCATAGATTTTTCTCTGCTCGGGAGAAAACTTGCCCGAAACCGGAATTGTGCGCGAGACATCCCCCGCATAATGGTCGTATTCCGCGCCGATGTCCATTAGAAACAAATCGCCCTCCTTGACGGTGGCGTTGTTGCGGATATAGTGCAGGACGGTACCGTTTTTTCCGGTAGCTACGATGGAAGGAAAAGCCAATTTTTCGGCTCCCATATCCTTAAATTCTGTCTCGATAATATCCTGAACGTCCGCTTCGCTCATACCCGGCTTAAGAGCCAAAGCCGCTTTCTCGAAACCAGCCCCGGTAATATCAATCGCTTCCTGCATCGCCGCCAATTCTTCTTCTGTTTTGATGGCGCGCATGCCGGGAAGCAAATGCGACATATTTTTTATGGAAGTGCCCGGAATGCGTGAAGTAACGTCTTTGTATAAACTCAAATCTTGAGGAACGGGGGCATTATAACCGGCGGCTGGCGAAAGATAGCATAAGTTAGTAGTGTGTTGTAGGTAAGAGTTGACTGTGCCGCCCAAGGCAGAAGTCCGGCCCACATATTCAAACCCCAGGGAGTCCTCCAGCCTTTTCCCGAGCGAGGGGCGCTCTCCCGTCCAGCGCTCATCTTCAGGATTGCGGGCGGGCAACAGCAAAACTTCTTTCCTGCTTTTTTCCTTGGGAGCTAAAATCAAAATGGCGCCCGGTTCTTCATTGCCGGTTAGATAGTAGAAATTCGGGTCCTGCTTGAAATCACCATCTCCGCCTCCCGATTTTCCGTACAAGACGGCGATACCGTCTCCAATCATTTCCATAAGTTTAGCCCGTCTCTGTTTGAAAGTCTCCTTGGGTAAACTATAAACATTGGTGACGAATGTAAATATTGCGATTAAAACAAAAGTGAACCTTCTCATTTTTCCTCCGTTTTCTTGTTATAGGTTTTCGAACTTTAAGTAATCCTTAAAATGCAAATCGTCGGCAATCTTTTTTAAGCGAGGATCCAGTCCTGCCTCAATGGCCGTGTAATATCTTGAAGCCGAGTTTTCTAAAGATTGCGCCGCCTCCTTTTTTTTGTCCTGTAAAGCGAAAAGAATGCCTTCCGCAACTTTCAAAGTTGCTTTCTCTTCCGGTTTGGCTCGTTCAACAGCTTCACCCCGGGCAACCGCCTCAAAACCGGAATCTATCGCCCCCAAGGAGGCACGGGTCAAAGCCAGATTTGCCCACATCAAGGGAGAAAGAATGAAAGGCACGTTTTGCAATTGCTTCTCAATAAATGCCAGGGCGGTTTCCCAGGTTAAACAGGCCTCCTGTTCCATTCCTTTCTGATAATAAGCTAGCCCCAAAAGATAAAGATTGGTTCCATTGACTGAATTACCGGTTTTCTGCAAGAGCGTAATGGCACAATCATATTCTCCCAATAAAATCAAACCAAAAGCAATCGTTTCGGCAAAACTGGCGTTTTCGCAGCGCTCGGCGGCTTTTCTAAAAGCCTCTCTTGCTTGATTCAGCCGACCTTGCCGAAGATGGAGCCAGCCCCGAATGTCGAAAGATTTAAAGTGTCCTGCTAATAGCTGATCGCAGCGGTCCAAATAACTTTCCGCCAATTTATAATCCTGCAGCACCCAGGCCGTCTCGGCGGCGGTAAGAAAAGCCAAAAAGAAAGTCGGCCGCAGTTCCAATACCTTTTGAAATGCGTCCGAAGCTTCGGAATATTTCCCTTCCTCAAACCGGGCCGCTCCCAAACTATAGTAGGCATCCGCATAGTTCGGTTTTAAATCGATGGCACAAGTGAGTTCTTCGGCGGCCAACGCAAACTGCCTTTGGCTCGAGTAAAAACGCCCCAAAGCCCGGTGCGCTTCCGCCAAATTCGGCGCCAGCTCCAAAGCTCTTTTAATGCTCACCTCTGCCTTCTTTATCAGCGCAGGATTAAAATCAATGCGGCGAATGCTGTACGAGGTATACACTTCGCCCAACCCGGCCCAGGCTTCGGCAAATTGGCCGTCCAGCTCGATGGCTTTTTCAAACATTTTAGCCGCGAAGTCAATGTACTCTTTTTGCGACTCGGTGCCGACACTCCAATTGTATTCCCGGCCTTTGAGAAAATAGTCGTAAGCCTGCAGGTTGTTGGTGGGAATTTTTTCGATACGCGCCAAATCTTCCGGTGACAATTTTACTTTTAATGCTCCGGCCACTTCTTTGGAAACCTCATCCTGGATTTGGAAGATATGTTTTAACTCTCGGTCGAACCGCCGGGACCAAACTTGAAAGCCATCGGCAATGTTCGTCAACTGGGCGGTAATTCGGACGATATTATCCGCCTTACGAACCGAGCCTTCCAAAATGTAATCCACGTGCAATTTTCGCCCAACTTCCGCAAAATCCACCTGCTTTCCTCTAAACTGTTCGACCTGCATTCGCGAAGCGACTCTTAATCCCTCGATATTGGAAAGTTCGGTGATGATGTCTTCGGTCATCCCGGCAGCAAAGTATTTATCGTCTTCCAAACCGGACATATTGTCAAAATGCAAGACCGCCACCGAAGGCTTTACCGGAATCGAAGCGGCGGAAACCGTTCGCGACGGCCCTTGCACCAGCCGCCGAAGGTCGGCGGCCAAGTCGCCCGCCGTCTGATATCGATGAGCAACGTTTTTCTCCAAGGTGCGGTTGACTATGGTTTCTAATTCGGCCGGAACTTCGGATCTATATCGCCCCAGCGGTTCTGGCTGTTCGTGCAAAATAGAATAAATAAAGGCCGCGGGGTGCGCTCCCGAAAAAGGATGCCGTCCCGCCACCATTTCATACAAAACCATTCCCAAAGAAAAAACGTCCGAGCGGGCATCCACCATTTCCCCTCGCGCTTGTTCGGGAGACATATAGGCCGCCGTTCCCAAAGCGGTGCCGGTGGTGGTGATGCGGGCGGTATCCCGAATTTTGGCCAGCCCAAAATCCATAATTTTTGCGCGCCCTTCCGCCGTCACCAGAATATTGTCCGGTTTAATATCCCGATGAATAATCCCCTTTTTGTGGGCAGCCTCTAATCCCTCGGCAATCTGCAGAGCTACCTCAAAAAACTTTGGCAAAGGCAATTTCCCGTCAGTAACTATCTGGGAAAGGGGCTTCCCCTCAACGAACTCCATTACTATAAACTGGCGGTCGTCAACTTCTCCGATTTCGTAAATGGTGCAGATGTTAGGATGATTAAGCGCCGAGGCGGCGCGCGCCTCGGTTAAAAAACGGGCCTTAGCATCCGGGTTGGAAATAAAATGTGAGGCGAGAAATTTTAATGCCACGGCCCGTTGCAATAGCGTGTCTTCCGCCCGATAGACCATACCCATCCCCCCTTCGCCTAACTTCTCGAGGATTTTATAGTGCGAAACGGTCTGGCCTATCATACAAATAATTTAATCATTTGTTCATTGATTCATTGACGCATTTTTTCAATCTGAAAATGATAAAATGACTAAATGATTCAATTTGTTATTTCTCCAAAGCCCATTTTTTGAAGCAGCGACACAAATCGAGGCTCACTGCGCAAGGAATCCCATCGGGGATCAACCTTAAGCCAGATCATAAAGAAAGCTTTCTCCTCGTACCCTTTTTCAAGCCAATCCAGAGCTTGTTCTCTTTTACCGAGGACAAAATAGATTAATGCAATCGAATAGGATGACACGTAGCGGGGGGGTAAAACCTCTTTCAACTCTCCCAGTATTTTCTCTGCCTCTTTCCGATTTCCTGCCAAGGCCTGACTGTATCCCAAAGCCGCCGTCATTTCCAACCAGCCCCCGCTAAGCCGTTGCGCCTTTTCACACTCTAAAATCGCTTCCGAATACTTTCCGCTTTCATTATAGGCCAAAGCCAAGCCGTAGTGCGCCATAATAAAGTTTGCATCCAGATCCAGCGTCCTTTGAAGTTGGTCTATCGCTTGGTCATACCGCCGGTCGAAATAGTTCACCCACCAGCCGACATTCGTGTTTATGATGAGGGAAAAAGGGTCCAATTTTAGAGCTCTTTTTATGACTGTCACCGCCTCGTCAAATCGCCCCATACAGGTCAAGAATAAAGAGTACCAGTGATGTCCGGTCGCATAATTCGGATTTAGTTCAATCCCCAGCTTGAACTCACGCTCGGAAGTTTCCCATTCCCTATCAAAACAGGCTGCCCACCAAGCGCGGGAAATGTGGGCCTCGGCTAATGCCTCATCAATTTCCAGGGCCCTTGACGCCGCCGCTCGGATTCTGGGAATGGCATCGGCTGGAGCGACAAGACCAAACGCCGTAAGAACATTATAAGAGTCTGCCAGTCCGGTATAGGCCAAGGCATACGTCGGGTCTTTTTCGATTGCCTGCTCGAAAAATTCTATTCCTTTTTTTAACCCCTCCTCGGTTCTCTTATTCCAGTAGTATCGACCCTTGAGGTAAAGCTGATACGCTTCCGTGTTTTCCGTTTGCCGCTTCTCCAAGTTCCTCTGTTCCTGGGGAGAAAGCTTGAGCTTCAAGGCTTCGGCGATTTCACCGGCGACTTTTTCCTGAATGTCAAAAACATCCTCCACTGTTCCGCGGTAAGTCTCCGCCCAAAGGTGCGCGTCCTCGAGAGCATCCACCAATTGAGCCGTAATCCTTAAATGGTTCCCCTGCTTGCGAACGCTCCCCTCTAAAATATGCCGAACCCCCAACTCCGTGGCAATCTGCTTAAGGGACTTGGCGGTTTGCTTGTAGCGCATCACCGAAGTGCGCGAAATTACCTTTAGGGCGCGGATTTTGGCGAGGTGGGCGATGATTTCCTCCGTCAAACCGTCGCTAAAGTATTCGTTCTCCGGTTCGGGACTCATATTGGTGAAAGGCAGAACCGCTATGGAAGGCGCGGAAGCAATTTTGGATGTTTCGGAGGCAGGCGAACCGGTTTCGAGTTTCTTTTTGACGGAACGCAAGTCAACTAATAGTTCGTCGATATGCTGGTAGCGCTCCTCCGGTTTCTTGGCCAGACATTTCATTACAATCTGTTCCAACTTTTCCGGAAGATTTCGGGCAAAGCGGGCCAAGGGCTGGGGTTGGGTATTTATTAAGTCGTAGAAAATGGCGGTATCGGTGTCTCCCTCAAACGGCCGGCGGGCGCAAAGGAGTTCATAGAGAATGATTCCCAAAGAGAAAATATCCGTTCGATGGTCAACCTTTTTCCCCTCCACCTGCTCCGGCGACATATAGTAAGCGGTTCCCATCCGAGCGCCGCTCTGCGTAAGGGTGGAAGCCCCCTTCCATTTTGCCAACCCAAAGTCGGTTATCTTGGCCAAGCGTTTGGCGGTAACCAGTACGTTCTCCGGTTTTATATCCCGGTGAGTTATCCCTTTTTCGTGGGCGGCTTGCAGCCCTTCACCAACCTGAATAGCGATATCCAATATCTCCGACAACGATAATTTTTCACCAGCGGCCAAGCGGGAGAGCGGCTGGCCCTCGATGTATTCCATAACGATAAAGACCTGACCGTTCTCCTCTCCGACCTCGTAGAAAGTGGCGATGTTGGGATGGGAAAGCATTGCCTGGGCGCGGGCCTCGTGGACGAACCGTTGGCGGGATTCAGAATCAGACGCTTTGTCGGAAGAAAGGAACTTGATTGCAACCTTGCGGCCTAAGCTGGTATCCTCGGCCAGATAAACCTCCCCCATACCCCCTTCGCCTAACTTCTCGAGGATTTTGTAGTGCGAAACAGTTTGGCCTATCATACAAACAATTTAATCATTTATTCATTGAACCATTGACTCATTTTTTCAATCTGACAATGATAAAATGATTCAATCGTCAATTTGGCCAACGAAAAGCAAAGACGAACCTCCAAAAAGCCTCCTCAAACTTTATGGCCGGTAAATTTCACCACCCAGATAGAGATTTCATATAAAACGTAAAGCGGCACGGCCAAAGCCAGTTGGGTGAACATATCTGGCGTGGGTGTAATAATGGCGGCCAAAATGAGAATCGCCACAACCGCCCAGCGTCGGCCTGACGCCAGCATTTTTGAATCGACGATTCCCAATTTTCCCAGAAAAAACATCACGATTGGCAACTCGAATACCGCCCCAAAGGCAAAAACCATAAAAGCCACAAAACCGACATAATCGCCTACCGTGATTAAAGGCTGTAATTTATCAGTCTGAAAGCTCAAAAGAAATTTTATCACCAGAGGGAGAATGACGGTGAAACAAAAACTTCCCCCAATGAGGAAAAAAAACGTTCCAAAGGTAATCACCCAAAAAGCGGCTTTGGATTCTCGTTCCAAAAGCCCCGGAACGACAAACTGCCAGGCCTGATACAGGATTATGGGAACGCTCACTATTAACCCGGCCCACATCGAAATCTTGATTCGAACGGAAAAGGCTTCGGTAACCGAAGTGAAGTAAACGCTGGGCACGGTGCGGGTAACATATTCCAGAATTTCCAAAGAAAAAAACCAGCCCAAAACGGAAAACAGAAGAACCGCCCCCGCTGAAATTATGATTCGCTTCCGCAACTCCTCCAAATGCTCGACAAAAGTCATTTCCTTTTGGTTTTTGGCCATAATTTTCTTGCGCTCTGTGGCGCAGGATACGCCCCGCCAGAGGCGGGGCGTATCCTGCGTTTAATCAAAAGAGATTGGTCAGCCGAGCAGTTTTTTCAGCTCCTGCAAAAACTGCTCTTTATCCTGAAATTTCCGATATACCGAGGCAAAGCGAACGTAGGCGACTTCATCGATTTCCCGCAGCTTTTCCATAACCATTTCTCCGATTACCGGCGCCTCGATTTCTCCTTTGGACAATGCCAAAAGTTTCTCCTCAATTTCATCCACTATCGCCTCAATTTTCTTGGAGCCGACGGGGCGCTTTTTACAGGCCAGTTCGATGCCGGTCTTCAGCTTCAGGCGGTCGAACGGCTCCCGCCGCCCGTCGTTTTTTACAATCATCAAAGAGACGTTCTCCACGTATTCGTAGGTGGTGAACCGCTTGGAGCAGGAAAGACATTCCCTTCGCCTCCGCACCGCCTTGCCGTCCTGCACGCTGCGGGAATCGATGACTTTATCCTCTTCCTTGCCGCAGTAGGGACACTTCATTGCAATATCAACTCCACTTTTGAGCCGGTTGCCGCATTCAGAAGCTTTTGGGCAGAAGCGGCATGGGCGGCAATTTCCAGATAACCGAGGCTTCCCAGAATCGGCCTAACTTCACCTTTCGGAATCATCGAATAATTCCCTGCCAATCCTTTCATCTTATGCCGGGCAATCATCACTTCCATCTTTTTCGTTCCCGCAAAGAACTCATACGGGAAATTCGTCACCAGGTTTCCAAACCGGTCAATATATATGATTTCTCCAAGAAATTTACGCCCGCTTTTTGATGAACCTTTATCTGCCGGCTTGGGGAATTCAGCCAAAGCAATTCTACCGAGCGTCGGGCCGAATGCATCGGGAGCTATACCCAAAGACAAATAGGCGGCAACCGGCCCAAAAATATCGCGGGCATCGAAGGTGTGCGAAGTTCCTTTGAAAAAATATCTTTCATTTTTCAGCCAATGCGCTTTTCGCTCACTGCTGTTTTGCCAGACCTGGCTGAAAAGTCCGTTATCCGGCCCAACAAAGAATCCTTTTTCCGTTTCCAAAAGAATCGGCTTGCGTTTCGAGCCGACCCCCGGGTCAACCACACTTAGGTGAATTGTCCTTTTGGGAAAAACCGGACAGGCCGCGGCGACAAAAAAAGCTGCACTAAAAATATCGTGAGCGGCCAACTCGTGAGACAGGTCAACAATTTGCGCCCGGGGGTTGATGGAGCAAATGACTCCTTTGACTATGGCAACATACGGGTCGGCGGTTCCAAAATCGGAGCAAAAAGTAATCACAAATCCAAAAGGTTCAGACCAACAGCCGAATCCATCCTTCTTTCTATTTTTGAAGAGGTCGAATAAACAAAAATTTCCAACGTAATGGCTACTTTGGCCGTAAAAAGGTGCCCCGTCCAAGCCCTTAAATCCGGGCCGGAAACGGTGACGTGGGTGTGGACGAACGGTTTTCCATCTAAGTGCGCAATGTTGCCGGAGATATTGCCCACTTCCATATCTTCTTCAAAATTTTTCTTCTCATAGGAGCGAGTTTCCATACTGAAATATCCCAGCTCGAACTGCTTGATGGCACCCAAACCGAAAAAAGCCCCAGCGCCTATTTTTTCTTTCTCTGCAAACTGAATGATGCTGCTCAATACCTCCTCCTCTTTTTCCAGCCTGAGAAAATACCCGTTTTCTACTTTTCGATAACGCATCAACCCGACTCCTTTACCATCCAGGAAAGATAGGCGGTCAGTCCTTTTCTGATTTCTAAAGCTAAAATCTCCGGCACTTCGTAGGGATGCAGCTCCGCGATTCGTCTTTTTATTTTCTCAACCGGAGCCGAGGTTTTTATCAAAAGCTGAATTTCTTCGGCGGATTCGATTTTTCCGTGCCATAGGTATTGGGAAGAAACCGGCAGGCTTGTAACGCAAGCGGCTAATTTCTCTTTCAAAAGTGCGGACGAAATCAGCTTCGCTATTTTCCGGCTTGGTACCGTGACCAAAACCAGCCAGTGGTGGATGACGACCTTCATCGCCGGATTTTGCGCTTCAAGACCTTTTCCACTCGGTCCACTTTTTCCGTCAATGGGTTGGGAAACTTTTTGCGGTCATCGATAACGATTCGGGTATATACCCTCGACGAATCCTTTCGCAATAGATAATGGCACTTTTTTATCAGAGTGAACACCTCGTCCCATTCTCCCTCAATCAAAGTGCACATCGCCGTAGTCTGGTATTTCAGCCCACTTTTATCAATCAAATCGATAACTTTTGCTATCGGCTTGGAAAATTTCGGCCCTTTATCCACCGGGAACGTGGCAAACTCAACCAACATACCGTCCCAAATGGGTAGCCCGGGGGCTCCCGCCCCCGGGAAAGGTAGCCGACACTTTAGTGTCGGGGCAAACCGGCGGCGAGAATTCTTTAGACATATTCAGGACTTTAGCCGCTCGGCATAGAGCGGAAACCTCGAAGCCAGCTTTTCCACTTTCCGGGCGACTTCCGCCAGTTTCTGCTCGGAGGTTCGATTCTGCAAGGCTTCATCCACCAAACCGGCGATTTCCTCCATCTCCGGTTCCTTCATCCCTCGCGTGGTAATCGCCGGCGTGCCAACCCGGATGCCGGAGGTAACCAAAGGCGGCTGCGGGTCGAATGGAATGGTGTTCTTGTTGACGGTTATCCCGGCCAAATCCAAAGTTTTTTCCACTTCTTTTCCTGTGAGATTCTTTGGCCGTAAATCCACCAAAAATAAATGCGTATCGGTCCCCCCCGAAACCAGGCGATACCCCCGCCGGGCAAATGCCTCCGCCATAGCTTTCGCATTTGCCACAATTTGCCTCTGATACAGCTTGAATTCTTCGGTAAGCGCTTCTTTGAACGCCACCGCTTTGGCAGCGATGACGTGCATCAACGGCCCCCCCTGAATGCCCGGCATAATCAGCTTGTCTAACTTTTGCGCATGCTCTTTTTTACACATTACCATTCCTGCCCGCGGCCCGCGCAAGGTTTTGTGCGTGGTAGTGGTAACAAAATCGGCATACGGTACTGGAGAAGGGTGAAGCCCGGCTACTATCAGACCGGCAATGTGGGCAATATCAACCATCAAATAAGCTCCAACCTTATCGCAAATTTCCTTGAATCGTTTGAAATCCAGAATGCGGGGGTAAGCCGAACCGCCGGCGACAATCATTCTCGGCTTTTCAGAAATCGCCTGCTTTTCCAATGCGTCGTAGTCAATGGTCTCCGAATCCGGGTTAACTCCATAAGCCACAACCTTGAAAAACTTGCCCGAAAAATTGAGCGGGTGGCCGTGGGTCAAATGCCCTCCGTGTGAAAGGTTCAACCCAAGAATCTTATCGCCAATTTCCAGAACGGCGAGATATGCTCCCATATTTGCCTGCGAACCGGAATGCGGCTGCACGTTGGCATGCTCGCAGCCGAAGAGCTGTTTAGCTCGCTCGATGGCCAGATTTTCCGCTACATCGACAAATTCACACCCACCGTAGTAACGCTTGCCCGGATATCCCTCGGCATACTTGTTGGTTAGTGGCGACCCCATCGCTTCCAGAACCGCTTCGGAAACAAAATTCTCGGAGGCAATCAATTCCAACTTGGTCGCCTGCCGCCGGGTTTCGTCCTGTATTGCCCGGTAAATTTCCTGGTCAAACTTTTTTAAATGTTCCAACAAGCTCTTTCCTACTTCCTTGATTTTTTCTTCGCCTTGATACTCTTCTTTGCCGTCTTCCGTTTCAAAGCTTTTACTTTAGGCTTGCCTTTCGCTTTCACCTTTACTTTTGCCTTCTTGGCCTTTGGTTTTCGAACAACTTTAGCAGATGATTTCTTTGATGCGCCTTTTTCAAACTCCTTCACCGTTTGCACCATCCACTTCAGCTTGAACATCGCATCGGCCTGCGGCAAAAATTCCAGCCCGCAGGAGGGGGAGACAAAAACCTCCGGCCGATTCTGTGCCGCCAACTTACTGTAAATTCCAAAAAGTTCTGACTTCGATTCGAGTTTGATATTTCGGGCATCGATGCAACCGGCAACAATACCTTTATTCATTGGAGCTTGTAAAAGCAGCTTGAGATTTTCCGGCTTGGAAACCGTATCCACCGCAAAAATATCCACCGGAAAATCGTAGAGCGCCGGAACCAACGCCTTAATTGAACCGAAGTAAAGACAAAGAATCTTTTTTACCTTGATGCCGTCCATCATCTCCGTCAAAGCTCTTTTGGCAAGCGGCAGCCCCTGCGGCGCCCAGGTTAAATACGGCTCGTCTATCTGAATATACTCCGCTCCCGCTTCTTGAAGCGCCAAAACCTCTTGTCGAAGAATCGAAGCCAAAGTCATCACCAGTTTTTCTTCGTCCCTGTAATGTTCATCCACCGACATTTTCGCCAGCGTGTAGGGTCCAACCACCACCCCTTTAAGTCTTCTTCTCGAGTGAATTGAGGCGGTTCGATACTCCGTGCCGGATACCGCTGCCTTTAAGCTCAACTCACCCGTGATAACCGGCTTGCGGTAATAGACGTTGTTGTCGAAAAATCGAATCAACCCGTTAATATGCGCTCCCTCAAAATTTTTGGCAAAAAACGTGGCGATGTCGTCCCAGCGTATCTGCCCATCGGTCGGCAAATCGACCCCCGCCTCCTCCTGCTCGCAGATGACGCGCTGAATGGTGGTCTGATAAACTTTTTCCAATTCTTCGGCCGCGATTTTCCTCTGATCGAAAGCGTTCAGGGCATTGCGCAAATTCGGCGCGCTTTTGTCCGCCGAGATTTTGGGGTAGTTCCCCACCACCGTTGTTTTTATCATTCTCTCCTCGTTTGTGTTCTATCTTCGTAGCGGAAGGCTTTAGCCTTCTACATTTGGAAATCTAAAGATTTCCGCTACGCCTTTTAAAAATCTCGCTCAAGATACGAGCGGTAATTTTCCTCTAATTCGAGCATATTGTCCCGCCCAAATTTATCCATAAACGCCGACGCCAGAACCAAGGCCACCATCGCTTCCGCCACCACGCCGTAAGTCGGAACCACGCAAACGTCCGAGCGTTCAACGATGGCTTCCCGCGTTTCTTTGGTCTTGATATCCACCGTTTTCAAAGGCCGCATCAAAGTTGAAAGCGGCTTGCAGCAGCCGCGAATGACGATATCCTCCCCGTTGGTAACACCCCCTTCCAAACCGCCGGCGTTGTTGGTCTGCCGGTAGAAATACTTTGTGCGCTGCCGTTCCGCCGGTTTTTTTGAATCGAAATAAATCTGGTCGTGCACCTGCGAGCCGAAAAGCGAACCCTGCTTGAATCCGGCGCCGATTTCCACTCCCTTGACCGAATGAATCGACATCACCGCCGCCGCTAACTGTCCGTCCAATTTTCTATCCCAGTGCACGTAGCTCCCCAGCCCGACCGGAACGCCGGTGGCGATAACTTCAAAAACTCCTCCCACCGTATCCTTGTTTTCAATCGCCCAATCAATTTTCGCCATCATCCGCCGCTCGGTTTCTTTGTCGATTGACCGCACCGGCGAGTCGTCCGCCAGCCGGGCAATCTCCTCAAAAGGGGGTCGCTGCTGCTCCGGCAATCTTTCTCCGCCGATTTCCAACACGTGGCTGGTGATTTTTATCCCAAACCACCGCAAAAAAATTTTGGCCATTGCGCCGCAGGCCATCCGCGCCGCTGTCTCCCGCGCCGAAGCCCGCTCCAAAACGTTGCGCAAATCATACTGATTGTATTTGATTGCCCCCGCCAAATCGGCATGCCCCGGCCGCGGCGAGGTCCCCGGAGTCGCCTTTTTCTTTTCTTCTTCGTTCTGGGGATTGGGACCCTCCCCTTCGATATTCATCACGTTTTTCCAATTTTCCCAATCCCGATTGGAAATTTCGAAGGCGACCGGACTCCCCAGTGTTTTCTGGTGCCGTATGCCGGAGATAATGCGGACTTTATCCTGCTCAATTTTCATCCGCCCGCCCCGGCCGTAACCTTTTTGCCGCCGGGCCAATTCGTTGTTGATGAAATCAAAATCAATCGCCAGTCCCGCCGGCAGACCTTCGAGAATTCCCACCAACCCCGGCCCGTGCGATTCCCCCGCCGTGAAAAATCGTAGCATAGTTGGCAAATTTATATAAATCCGCCCCCAGCGCCAACCTTTTCTTGGACAGCACTTCTCATCAATGGTAGCCGACACTTCAGTGTCGGACAAGAACTCTTTTCTTAAATCTAAGCCCCAATCTTGACAACACCGAACGAAGCAGATAAACTGAAAACCTGTCTATGAATAAAACTGCAACGGACATTATCATCGTTGGCGCGGGGCACAACGGCTTGGTCGCCGCCATCCTTTTGGCCCGGCAGGGGCTCGCGGTGACCGTTTTGGAAGAGAAAGCGACTGTCGGCGGCGCCGCCAAAACCGAGTACCCTTTTGCCAAGGCCCCTAACTTGGGATCCTCGACCGGCGCCTATCTTTTGGGAGTTATGCCGCCGGAGCTCATCGCCAAGCTGGGGGCAAATTTCAAATTGATCCGCCGGGATCCGCACTATTTTTTGCCGACCACCGGCCGCCGCTACCTTTTGTTCGGTTCCGATGCCGGCTCAATGCACCGTCAGTTTGAAAATTTCTTCTCGGAAAAGGATTGGAAAGCGAACGAGGCGCTGGCGCAGGAAATCTCACAAATTCGTGACGATGTGGCTCCCAGCTGGCTGGAAGAGCCGCTAACCCTCCCCGAGACGGCGGAAAAATATATCCGCCCGGCCTTGAGGGAAACCTTTATCAATCTGGTGACGCAGCCGGTGGAAGAGTATTTGGCCCGGTTTGGATTTGAAAGCGAATTGCTCGTCGCGATGTACGCCGTCACCGACGGCTTCTCCGGATTGTCGGCAAGCTTCGGCACGCCCGGCACGGGGATGAATTTTCTCGTCCACAATATGTGCCGCCTTCCCAAAGCCGAGGGCACCTGGATGATTGCGCAGGGGGGAATGGGGAGCCTCACGCAGGAACTCGCCCGGCTGGCCGAGGACGCCGGTGCCAATATTTTGACCGAAGCGGGCGTGCGGCAGATTGCCACCCGCAATGGAGAGGCGACCGGCGTGGTCTTGGAAGATAGCCGCGAGCTGGAGGCCAAAGTCATAATCAGCAATGCTGACCCGTTCCGTATGCGCGCGCTGGTCGGCCGCGATAAGTTTCCAGAGGCGTTCAACGCGAAGCTGGACAACTTTAAGCGCACCGGAACCACCTTGAAAGTGAATCTGGCTCTGGACCGGCTGCCGGTCTTTACCTGCCTGCCGGAAGCCCGCGGCCAGCATAACGCCACCATCCATCTTTTGCCGGATGGGCCGGACGTGATCCGTCAGATTCGCAACGGGTTTGAAAAAGTGCAAGCCGGTGAGCTGGCCGACTTCCCGACCATCGAGTGGTACATTCATACCTCCGCCGATCCCTCCCTGCAGGATAAAGAGGGACGGCACAACTCCGCTTTTTTTGTGCAGTGGGTGCCGTACGAATTGAAAACCCCGAGCGCAGCCGAGGGGCTCAAAAACAAAAGCTGGGACGAAGAGGAAAACCGCTATGTGGCGCACCTTTTGGACATTGCCGAGCGCTTTGCGCCGGGATTTAAAAACAGCGTGGTGGATGTTTTCACCCTGACGCCCAAGAAAATCGAATCCCATTTTGGCATCACTTACGGGCATATCCATCATGTGGATAACACCTTCGGTTTTGACCAAAGAATGCCCTATGCCACGCCCATCGCCGGGCTTTATTCCTGCAGCGCCGGGTGTCACCCGGCCGGCTCGGTGATTGGCTCCGCCGGCCATAATGCCGCAATGCGGGTGATGAAGGATTTGGGAGTTAGGCCGGGATGATTCTTTTCCAATCAGCGCAGTGTTGCAGCGAACCTTGGCCCACTGCTGCTTGTAACAACACTGATCTTTCATTAAATTATGCGTATGCCTACCCTTTACTGGAGCAACAAAAAACTTCTCGGAGAACTGCTTCGGGATCAAATGGAAGTTCCCGATTTCCAGCGGAATTTCTCTTGGGAGCTTCCTTTCGTTGAAACTTTTTGGCAGGATATTCTGTCATTTTCTCGACGATATCCTGAAAACACCTTCAGAGAGCAAGAATATTTCATAGGACCGGTAGTACTCGTAACCCCTCGCTCTGGATCACCAAGAAAGATTCTTGATGGGCAGCAGCGATTAGCCACCAGCACAATTTTACTTTCCGTAATTCGCGATTCTCTTAGAGAGCATGGGAACAGCGATGCCGCCACGAGAACTCAAGAGAATTACATCGCTGGTTTTAATGATTTTCGTCGGGCATACACGTATCACTTGACAATGAACCAATACGACAGGGAGTTCTTCAGAAGGGAGATTCAAGAATTACGGAACAGCGATGGGTATATACCGCCCGAACCGGAGCAAGCTTCACATAAACTCATAAGAAAAGCTCGAAACTACTTTCTAGAGCAGTTTGGTAGAATGAAAAACGAGTTCGGTCAAAATACAGCCGGGTTCTTACAATGGATGATCAGAATTGAGGAAATTGTTGTGAATCATTTATCTCTAGTTTTTGTTGATTCTGAAACAGAAGACAACGCGTCATTGGTTTTTGAGACCTTAAATGACCGAGGAATCGGCCTATCCGCACCCGACCTTCTGAGAAATTTCCTTTTATCGCGAGCACTGCCAGCTCAGAGAGAAGGGATAGTCGACTATTGGCGCGAAATCCTTCAAATCGAAGAAAAGGCGGGTGTAGAAGATTTTTTGAGACACTATTGGTTGTCTCGAGAAGGTGATGTGAAGGCAAGATCCCTCTACAGAGAAATAAAAACAAATATTCTTGATAAAAATGCCGATTCCTTGACGCTTTCCGGCGACCTTCAGGGAGAAGCTCTTGTCTACGAGAAGATTGTAACAGCGGAAGAAGAAGATACTATCCTGAAAGCACTATTAGAAGGTAATTCGTTATTAGGCGCAAAAGCTACCCTACCGGTAATTCTGAGTACTTATGCAATCGGTAACCTTGAGCAAAAAAGAGCTCTGGTCAAGGATTTAGTAACTCTACAGATTCGACACAACACAGTTGGGGGTTTAGAAAACAATCGACTCGAAAGCTTCTTGTTTTCGCTGGCACGGGAATTGAGAACTCATGCCGACTTCACCCAAGCACGAAGGAAAATAAAGGATTTTGCTCCGAACGATTCACAGTTTCAAGATCGGTTCAAAGTAGCTGAGATAACCAAATCTTCTGCTGCTCGCTATATCTTGATGCAAATTGAGTATTCAAAGCGCTTAACTGGAGAACTGCAAGTTGCAAGCATTGCTCGAGTTAATCTGGAGCACATATATCCCGAGAACCCGTCAGGAGCAAGATTGCCAAACCACAATTCTATCGTGGATCGAATCGGGAATCTTACTCTTTTTTCTCGACGCTTGAATACAAACATCAAAAATGCCGATTTTAGGATAAAAAGGCCCCTCTATCAAGACTCGGATTTTCATATTACGAGAGAAGTTGCGGCTCATAATGAATGGACTGAAGATACCATTGCTAGAAGGCAAGAGGAATTTTCGAGGATTGCTCTTTCAATATGGCAATTTGATTAATTATTTCGGCAACTATTTTTTCAATATAATTAAGAACTCAACAAAATAATTACCTTTACTCATACGTTTCCACCCAATAGACGGAGTACCTACGAACAGGCATCCCCCCGCAGAATGACCTGCGGCTCAGCGGTCGACGACGACGGAACGGAAAACCTCTCATCATTCTTAGGGCGGGCACTCACACTTTAGAGTAGCACCCACAATAATCTTCTCCTCTTTCCCGGTATCCTTGTTCTTCTGTTTCTTTTTATCCCATGTCACGCTTGGCTTGCATGGTTTCTTACAATTAACACTCTTACAACAATATAGGTCGAAAAAGGTGCCAGTGATACCCTTTTCAGTTACCGTTCGTTTCACTTCCAAACACCCACCGTTGTCAGCGTAGGTCAGTGTAGGGTCGTCCGGGTCAAGGCTCACATACTTCTCATCAACTTTAAGCGTTGTATCTATCGGGGGGGGTTGAAGGCCATGTTCTTTACCGCCCTTTGTTATAATTCCACGCCATTTGTGTTCGATGCCACACTTATATGTATCTTGCTGGGCCGCGATTAGCGACCCCGCAGCTGTCAGCGCTCGCCCCAGGTTGATCAACAACTCGCTCGCTAGTCCTGCATGTGTTTCTATTGAAAGGCTGCCGTCGAAGGAAAGGCTCTCATCATTGATCTGCATATTCACACTCTTCGTATCCGCAGCTTTCTTGCTCGCCTGGGCATGTTTCTTTCCAGCGTACTCGCTCTCGGTTCGTCTTTTTTTCCTTGCCTCTAACACGGCCATTTTTAATACCTCCCTTCAGCCCGCGCGGGACCTTCCGATTTATACGGCCGTCCAAGGCGCTGCCATTTGTCCTCCATATCAACTCTAACTTACAACAGTAAGATAAGGGTGCCAACTTTTTTCGTCTACAACTTTTTCACCGAATGGGTCGGCCTGCAGCGACCGCAGACGAATCCGTGTTCGCCTTCCCCTCTCCATTTATGGAGAGGGGCCAGGGGTGAGGCCGTAGGGGCGAACCTTGCCTGCCCTGAGCGTAGTCGAAGGGTGTTCGCCCTCCCCCCTTCCCGTACCGGGAAGGGGGTTAGGGGGTTAGGTCAAATCGCAAATTCCAAACAAAAATTGAGCAAAAAAACAGTCGCCCGCTACTAGTAGAGGGATGTGTGTAGCGGGATTAGCCCAAAGAGGGTGCCGGAAGTCGACGCCTTCACCCTTCCGGGTTAAAAAAGCAGCATGTTCCCCAAACCAAAGACCGCCCTTATCCCTGAGTTTGGGAAGGGGTAAGTGCGGTCAAAAAGCCCGCCCGCCTATGGCGGACGGGTCAGGCGCAACAAACGCCTCCCCCGGCTATGCGCCAATAAAGCCGGAGGACGAAAGGTTCTCTAAAGAGGGAGGCGGGATGGTGAACACTTCCCATCTTTTTTTCCGTGCCGCTTCAATCCCGCACACACAAACCTCTGAAACAAAAGGTGAGGTCGTAGGGGCAGGCCCCCGTGCCTGCCCCCCTCTCCTTCGATTTTCCCCTCTCCATTGTATGGAGAGGGGCAAGGGGTGAGGCGAACAATTTCCCCTGCAAAATCGTTTCGATTTTGCACCCGGAAACAAGCAAGGAGATTTTTTTGTCTATTTTTTCAAAATCCCAACCAAATCCCCTCGTTTTTTGTAAAGCCGCAGTTGCTTTATGGTGAGCTTGCCTGCCCTGAGCATAGTCGAAGGGTCGAACCACCACTCCCCCAATACCCCACACCTGCAAACTCAAAAAAAATTCAAGTTATCGGACGGCAGGTTTGGAAATCAGCTCCTCCACCGTTTTCATCAACTGCTCAAGTTTTCCGTGGCGCAGGTTGAGCATTATTCAACCTGCGTTCCCGCGCAAACAAAACGCAGGATACGTCCGCCAAAAGCGGACTTTATCCTGCGCCACAAAACTTTTTTGATAACTAAAGAACCTAACGGACAACGGTTTTCACCACCAGCTCCTCCACCGTTTTCATCAGCTGCTCGATGCGGAAGGGCTTGGTGACCACCCGGTCCACCCCGGCCTCTTTCAGCTTTTCGTCATCCAGATTCTGCCCCCAGCCGGTGATGAGGATGACCGGCACCTCCGGGCGCATTTTTTTGACTTCCCGCGCCACCTCCCAGCCGGAGAGATCGGGCATAGATAAATCGGTGACGACTAAATCAAAGCGCTGAATTTTGAACTTGGCGATGCCTTCTTCCCCCCGCTCGGCGGTGGTCACCTCGTGCCCGGCGGAGCCGAACATATTGACCAACAGGTCGCGGATTATCGCCTGGTCATCGATGGCCAAAATTTTCAAACTTTTTTTCCGTCCCTTTTTCGACCCCGACAAAGTTGAGGAAATCGGAAAACGCAAAGTCAAAGAGCGCCCCTTCTGTTGGTCTTCCACCAAACTCACCTGCCCGCCCGCTTGGGTAATCCAGCTTAAATCGGAAGGGGACAAACTTTCTTCGAGGCGCGAAAAATCGGAACGGAACATCTGCCCGAATGCCTGCCCGTGCAGGGCCTTTGCAAGCTCCGGCTCTGCCCCGGCCACTGCTTCGATTCGCCGCTCTTCTCCTTTGCGCGAAAGCAGACGGATATAGACATATTGATTATCCGTATCCGTCTTCAAAGTTAAAGCGCCGCCTTCGCCCTTCTCGTTTAGCTCTTGAATCACTTCATGTAAAAAGGTCTTTAAGCTAAACGAGTCGATGCGCACTTCCGGCAGGGGTGATAAGTCCACTTCCAAATTATTTTCTTCTTTCGCCACTTCGCCAATCAATCGATTGATATCCTTTTCGCCGGAAAGCGTCGCCAGACTGCGCGTTAACCGCCCAACCTTATCGCCTGCCCGCTGCGCCAGCTCCCCCAAATTCTCCAACTTATTCCGCAAAGGCGACCCTTCCGGTAACTCGCTCGAAACCAGTTCCAAATTTCCCAGAATCGCGGTCAAGTCGTTGTTCAGTTCGTTGCCGACTTCCACCCCTTTTATGGTGAGCTTCGCCGAACCATCGGTAACTCCCACTCCTTCCAAAGCTACGAGCTTTAGCGAAACCAACTCCGCCAGAGCTCCCAGTTTTTCAAACTCCGCCGCCGTGAATGAATTGCGATACCGTTCCAAACTCAAAACTCCCCAGAGCGAATCGCGACCGGAAAGCGGCACCGCCATCTGCGAAATCGGAAAACCAACCCCATTGGTTGCTCTCAAAATTTGCTCTGCCGCTGTTCGAGGGAGCATCTGCATCAATTCTTTTGCCTGTTCAGCCGAGAGTAAAAGCGGAGTTCTTTGGGCGGCAATCTTCCCCCAAACTCCTTCTTTTAAACTAAGCTCGAACGGACTTAACGCAACCGACCCCCAATTTTTCAAAAGCCGCAAGCTTTCATCTTCGACTCGAAACAGAAATCCGGTCTCAAACTGAAAAAAGGTTGCCAGCGCAAAATCCAAAAAGGAACGCAGTTGGTCTTCGCTTTTGACCGCCGACAAAGTTTGCAACGCCCCCACCCAATTTTCCGCCGGCGCCGCCCCGGCCGGCCGCGACAAAACAAGCGCGGCAACACCGGCCAGGCCGGCGATATGCGCTAATTCATAATCTCCCGCTCGAAAGTCCTCCTCGAACCCAAAGAAAAGTGCGCCGATTGCTTTTTTATCCTCAAAGAGCGGCACCAAAAGAGCCTTGGAAATTTTCGGCAAGTCGTGATGAGTTTCAAAAATTGATGGAAGCTGCTCCCCCTCGACTCCGCTCCCATCGGGCCTGAGGCCCTCTGGGCCGAATGGCGGGGCGGTGAGCCCGTCGAACCGCAAATCGGAAAGCTTCTTCGCCCCTTGCGTTTGGCAACCATCTGAAACTATTCCCGTCAAAGCAGACGAAAGCGACTCTCCCACTAACGGCTCATAACTGGCCGAAGCCACCTCCCATCTTTCTCCATGTTTTACTAAAACCAAACCGATTTGATACGCCAATCTCTCTGCAGCGGCATCTAAAATATTGTGCAGCGCATCCCCGCTGGACAAGCTTGAAAAACTCCCCAGCGTTTTTTCCAAATCCTGCCGGTAAAAGACCGCCTCTTCCGCCCGTTTGCGCCCTTCACGCAGGATGCGCACGCCATCCGCAAACATCCCCAGAGCCAAACCGACTGGAGCAAACTCCATTTCTTCTGCGCGCGTAAAGCGATACGGTTTTTCCGAAAGCAAAACCAAAAGTCCCAAAATCCGCTCGCGCCCGACTAATGGGATGGAAACCAAGGAGCCAAAATTGCTAAAGGGCGCCAGCCCCGCCCAGCTTCGGCGCGAATGGGATAAATCTCCCATAACGAGGCCCATTCCGGTTTTGACCGCGCGCGAAAAGAGCTCCTCTTTGGCCTTGATTTTTTCCCAGCGGTTTTCCTGTTCGCGCGAAAGCCCAAAGCTGGCCGCTATCAAAAGCTCATCGCTGTTTTGATTGTATATAAAAACTGCCCCCGCCGGAATGTTCCAGAGCCGGCTTATTTCTCGGAGCGAGAGATTGAAGACCTCCACCAGCGTGTACGGATGAATCAAAAGCTCTCTGAGTGATCCGAAGAACTCCGCCAGAGGCGCCGCCTCGACGAAAATCTTTTCTTCTTTTGTAACGGACTCCCTGAAAAGGAAAAACATCCCAAGGGCGGCAAAAACCGCCGCCGCCCAGAGCGAAAGCCCCTGACCCAAGAAAAAAAGATGGTCTTCCAGCGAGAGCCAATCCGGCAAGACCAGAAACGAAGCCGAAAAAAGAAAAGCAAAAAAACTTAAAAGAAACTTTTTGTTTTTTTTTACGCTGAAAACCAGCGAAGCTCCCGCCGCCGAAACCAAAACCGCCGCCCAGATGAACTTCACATCAAAGCTCCGCTCAAACTTTTGCCTTCCGCCGACAAAATCTTCACCCGTTTCAACTGATTACCCAGTCCTTCCTCTGCGGGAACGATTACACGTATGTAGTTGTCCGAAGTCCCCGCCGAAACTCCTTTTTCACGGGACCGTCCCGCCTCAAACAAAACCGAAAGCTCCCTGTCGAGGAACTTGGCCAAGTGCGCTTTCCATTTCTGCTCCGAAAGCTGCCGGAATTTCTCCCCTCTTTCGTTCTTTACTTCCATCGGAACTTTGTCCGGCATCGCCTCCGCCGCCGTTCCCGGCCGGTCGGAATAGGGAAAAACGTGCATATGATCAACCGGGACAGAAGCTATAAAATCGTAGCCAATTTGAAACTCTTCTTCCGTCTCTCCCGGAAAACCGACAATTAAATCGGTTCCAACAGTACATTCCGGCCGAATCTCTTTGAGTTGCTGCAGAACTTCCCGCACCTGGCTGGTGCGATACCTTCTTTTCATCCGCTCCAGAACCGTATCGCATCCCGACTGAATCGGCGTGTGAAAATGCGCGCAGATTCTTTCTTCCGAGCGAAAAAGCTCCAGGAGTTTTTCATTTACTTCGTTTACTTTAATTGAGGAGAGACGCAAACGTGGAATTTTAGTCTCGCTCAGAATTCTCCGCAACAGGCCCTCCAACCGAATTTCTCCATCCCAATACTTACCAATATGTACTCCCGTCAGAACTGCCTCCTGATACGCCGCTTTTTCCAACCGCTTAATTTCCGCCAAAATTTCATCCGCCGCTCGGGAGCGCTCATTGCCGCGGGAAAACGGAATGACGCAATAGGTGCAGCGGTCTTCGCAGCCGTTTTGAATTTTCACAAAAGCACGCGTGTGCGTGCGGTTGGGACTGACGTAATCGGCTGGGACCGAAAAATCGCCCACGAGGATTTGCTCCGGAAACAAATCCGACAATTCCCTAAGCACTTCCTCCTTCCGGCTGTTGGCCACCACCCTGTAAACTTCCGGCATCTTTTCCAAATTATCTCGATGAGTCTCGGCGTAACAGCCGGTAACGACAATTTTGGCTTGGGGAGAAATTCTTTTGGCGCGGAAAATCGCCTGGCGCGACGAGGCGTCCGCCGCTTGCGTGACCGTGCAGGTATTGATTAAGGTGAGTTCGGCTGGCTGGCCGAAGGGAACGGTGTCAAATCCGACCGACTCGAGGGCCTCTCCCATCGCCTCGGTTTCGGCCTGATTTAAACGGCAACCAAGGGTAAACAGGGATACCCTGGGCATTTATCCTTCGGGTGTTGGTTCAGACCCAACCGGCTCGGGTGCCGGTTTGGGCGTTACTTTCTCGACTTTTTCGCGAATCGGATGCGCCGCGATATGTTTCTCTAATTCAGACCTATCCCGCCTCTGGTAATAATTCTCGACCGAGCAGATAATTTTGTGGTTAAAGGCATCAAATTCCAGAATAACGACCGGCAACATCTCTCCATCCTTGAACGCCTGCTGCGGCCTGGAAAGCCCTGGAATGGCCAGATGATTTAGCGGGACAAATCCTTCCACGTCTTCCGGAAGCTCAATCACCAGACCCCGGTCCATAAAGCGCACCACTTTCCCTTGCGATTCCACCCCGGAATGGAAGCGGTCCGACAGGGACGGCCAGGGATCTCCCTGCAGCTGCTTGTAGCCGAGCGAAACCCGCCGGTTTTCCTTATCCACACCAAGCACCACCACATCCACTTTATCCCCTTTTTTAATCACTTCCGAAGGATGGGCAATCCGCTTGGTCCAAGACATATCCGAAATGTGCACCAGTCCATCAATGCCTTCCTCCAATTCGACAAATGCGCCAAAGGCCGTCAAATTCCGTACCCGCCCGGAAAGTCTGGTTCCAACCGGATAACGCAAGTCCAAAGTCTGCCAGGGGTCCGGGGTCATCTGCTTGATACCCAAGGAAATTTTCTCGTTTTGCATGTCTGTCGAAAGCACAATCGCTTCCACCATATCCCCAACAGCCAAAAGCTTGGAGGGATGTTTGACGTGTTGCGTCCAACTCATCTCCGAAACGTGAATTAGGCCTTCGACCCCGCGTTCCAACTCTACGAAAGCGCCGTAATCGGTGATGGAGACCACTTTCCCTTTGACCTTGCGGCCCATCGGATAACGCTCTTCCACGCCTTCCCAGGGATAGGGGGTCAGTTGTTTTAATCCCAGGGAAATTCGCCCGGTATTTTTATCAAAATCCAAAATTTTGACGTTCACTTTCTGGTTCAGCGCCACAAGTTCCGAAGGGTGCGAAATCCGCCCCCAGGACATATCGGTGATGTGCAAAAGCCCATCCAGACCGCCCAAATCGATGAACACGCCAAAATCGGTGATGTTTTTGACCACACCCTCGCGCACCTGGCCAACCTCGATTTCGGAAAGCACCTGCTGGCGCATCTTGTCGCGCTCTTCTTCCAGAACCTGCCGGTGGGATACCACTATGTTTCGCCGCAGTTTGTTGACCCGCACCACCTTCAAGTTCATGGATTGCCCGATTAAATTGTCGAAGTCCAAAACCTGGCGTAAACCGGCCTGGGAACCCGGCAAAAACGCTTCCACTCCGAACAGGTCCACCACCATTCCCCCTTTGATGCGCCGCAAAATCTTGCCGCTGACTATGACGTTGGCTTCATGCACTTCCTTGACTCGGTCCCAAACCCGCATAAAATCAGCCTTCTGTTTGGACAAAATTAGTTGTCCGTCCTGGTCTTCGAGGGTTTCAACCAAAACATCTATTCCCTCGCCCGGTTTCACCTCCGAAGGGTCGGAAAATTCGGCCAGCGGAATGATTCCCTCCGCTTTGAAACCGACGTCCACCAAAACGTCCTGGCCTGAAATTCCGATTATTTTTCCTCTCACCACTTCCCCTTCGGCGACCATCGGCATTACGATTTCCTTTTTTTCCAAAAGTTGTGCAAAAGCGGAACTCGCCCGTTCGTTTTCATCAAAAAGAGCGGACGCATCCCCGACCACAAAGGAGGCCGGAGAGCCGGGAATGGGCTGGACTACGATTTTTCTTTTCTCTTTTAATTTGCGGGTTACTTTCGGTTTGGAATCGGTGGGTACACTTCTCTTGGTTGCTTTGTTTTTCGCGCGCGCACCTCCGGACGTAGAAATAGTTTTAGCGCCTTTAGACTTCGAAACCACTCGTTTTATTTCCTCCTTTGCTTTTCGCCCTCAAGGGCAAAACGCCTAAATATAAACAGCCGGCAAGCAAACGCAAGCCGTTTTCTCTTTCAACATTATTTATCAATCGATAAAACTAAGGAACGAACCGCTAACTACGGAACCGTTTCCGCCTCCCTTTCCGCTTCTGAACCCAGCTGGCGGGCGCGTTCCATAACCGCTTGAATAATCCAATCCGGCGTGGAAGTCCCCGCGGTAACTCCCACCCGCTTCATCCCGAAAAACCACTCTTTCTTGATTTCATCCGGCGTTTCTATGTGATAAGCATTTTTCCCGAGAGCGCGGCAGATAACCGCTAATCTTGACGTATTGGCCGAATTTTTTCCGCCGATGACGATGACCATATCCACTTCTTCCGTCAATTCCTTGGTCGCTTCCTGAATGTCGGTCACCGCATTGCAGACGTTGTTAAAAACCCGGACTTCGCGTGCCTTTTCAATCAGCAGGCTGACCACCCGGATGAAATCCTTTACTTCCAAAGTCGTTTGGGGGATAACTCCCAATTTTTTGCCGGGCGGTATATTCACTTCGGTCGCGTCCGGATCGATGACAATCGCAGTTTCATTGGTATAACCCATAAGCCCGATGATTTCCGGATGGTGCTGTTCGCCGATGATGACCACCTGATAGCCTTCATCGTACAATTTCTTTGCATACTTCTGGCTGTGTTTGACAATGGGGCAGGTGCCATCGACCACCGTCATCCCCATCTGATTGATTTGCGACTCTACCGTCGGTTTTACTCCATGCGCGCGGATGACCACCACCCCAAGGGAATTTATCCCCTCCGGGCTGGAAATGACTTCTACCCCTTTTTTCTTAAAATCTTCCACGACCTGGGGGTTATGGATTATCGGGCCGAGCGTGTAAACTTTTTCGGCATCTTTTTCCGTAGCCTGAAAAGCCATCCGGATGGCCCGTTCCACGCCGAAACAAAAACCGGCTTCTTTAGAGAGGATTACTTCCATTCACTTATAATTTATACACCCTTTTCGGTTTTGCAACTGCTTTTTATCTCTCCAATCCTCCGCATTACCTCTTCGGCAATTTGCCGGTATCCTTCCTTACCATCATCTGTTGATGCAATCCACTCCGCCGAAATCGGGACTCCAAACCTTACCTTAACCCTTGCGAGCGTAAAAAAAACTTTCGCCAGCTCGTCTGAGCGGGAAATGTAAGCCGGAACGATGGGCGCCCCCGCCTCTTTTGCCAAAACCCCAACCCCCGGTTTGGGCGGCAAAAATTCCCCCTTTTTGCGGCTGCGCGTCCCCTCCGGAAATACTAAGAGCGCCCGGCCACTTTTCAAAACTTCAATGCCCTTCTCCAACGCCTGCCGATCAACCCCCTGACGATGGATGGGGAAGGCGTTCAATCGCCAAATCAGAAACCCGAGAACCGGGATGGAAAACAACTCCTTTTTCGCCATAAAGTGCACTTCCCGGGGACAGGAGACGGCGACCAAGGGCGGGTCGCAATACGAAATATGATTGCTGGCAATAATCACCGCTCCCTCTTTTGGAATATTTTCAACCCCGTCCCAGGAAAGCCGCCAAAGAATTCGCCCCAAGTTTCGGACAAAACTCCAAGCCAAGAAGTAAAACCATTTCATTCTTTTTCCGTAGGGGTGAACCTTGTGTTCACCCGTCTTAAACACATCGAATCGTTCTCCCGCCAATTTCAAAATTTTCTCCACTTGCTGTTCAATCGAAAGCCCCGTGGTATCAATACAAACAGAGCCCGGCGCAATTTTCAAGGCCCCTTCTTCTCTACTTTTATCCGCTTCGTCCCGCCGTCTCATCTCCCCGGCCAGCTCTTCCAGATGAACGGTTTCCCCCCTTGTCTGATACTCCAGCTTTCTTCGTTGGGCACGTTTTTCAACCGAAGCATCGAGATAAATTTTCAAGTCCGCATCCGGAAAAATCACCGTAGCCACATCCCGCCCCTCGGCTACCACATTTTTTCCTTTTGCCAGCTCCCGTACCCTTTCGACGACTATTTTTCTAACTTCCGAAATACCCGCCACTGGCGTAACCGCTTTATCAACCTCTGCTGACCGTATCGCTTCCGTCACTTCGCGAATATTTAAGAAAACCCGATTCTTGTCTTGTTCTGTTTGAAACTTAACATCCAGTTTCCGGGCCAGCTCAACGACTGCCCGTTCATCTTCTAACGCAACTTCATTTTCTAAAGCCGCAAGCGTTATCGCCCGATAAATCGCTCCCGAATCGAGATAGGTGTATCCCAAACGGGACGCGACCAGCCGAGCCGTAGTCGATTTTCCCGCCCCCGCCGGGCCATCGATGGCTATGATTTTACACATATTCTACATTAAAACCACAAACCGGCGAACGGTCAAGGTTCACGAACCCAAAAGCGCTTGACAAACGCGTTAGGCTTGTTATGATATAAGCGTAAAGGATTTTAACAACAGGCCAAAAACAACCGGGTTTTGAAGGTTTAAACTGCTCTAATAGGGAGGTGTAAAATGAATTGCCGGGAAATCTTAAGGGGGACGGGAATAGTTTTTGCCATTTTAGGACTGACCGCCCCCAAATCCGCCGCCCAAAAGTTTAACAAAGCAAACTTTTTTGCAGAACCGGTGATTTCTTTACCAAAGGATGCCGCCCCCTCCCCCGCCTCGCTTGAAGGAAAGGCCTTCACCCTCGACAGCTTGGGCAACCTAATTCCCATAGAAAGGCCCAAACCCTCCTTCCAGCCAATCCCTCCCGACCGGCTGCAAATACCGGGGCCGGATATCTATCTGCAGGACGGCTCGGAAACTTCCCTCGCCGTCAATTACGCGGATGGGAACAACCTGGTTGGAAGCTACAACGCCTCCTTTGACTTCAATCCCGACACCGCCCATAGCAACTCCACCAACGGGAACTCTTCCTGGACATCCCGCACTTTTCCCACCGGAAGCTTCACCGGCTATCCTTTCGACCCCTGGGCAAACGCCGGCAACGCCGCCGGAGAATTTTTCTCGACTTTGATTCGCAATAATGCCTCCCCTCCAACCAGCATTCAAACCCATTCCATTATCTCCCGCTCCACCAACAACGGAGCAAGCTTTTCACTCTTTTTCGAACGCACCAAAAACGTTTTTCAGGATCGGGAAATGGTGGATATCGATAAGACTGCCGCCCGGGGTGGCGGCAGCGGCAGCACCCACGACGGCAAGGTGTTTCTATGTTACGACGACTGGAGCGCGGGGCCTTCTGCAGTGTATACAGGTTCTTTCCTGCAAATTGTCTCATCCGTCGGTTCCGCCATAACCGAAATCCAGTTGTCCGGAACCGGCACCCCTCCTTTTCGGGGTCACAAAATGCAGCCTTTGGTCGGCACCACCGACGGCAACGTCTATATTCTGGCCAATTCCGTCTCCGGCGGAGGAGCCACCATCTTCGCGACTTTTCACGAAATTACTAACGCCTTCTCCGGCGCCGGCGATACCGTTTTTTCCAAGTCCACCTTGTCCTGGCCGGCCGCCGGCCAGCAACTGGGAATTTCCTCCTCTTGGGGTCTGAACGGACACCGGATTGATAATCATGGATATATCGACATCGACCGCTCTTCTGGCTCGCGCCGGGGATACCTCTACTTAATTTCCAGCCGCAATCCCAATCCGGGCAATTCAGCGCTGGATCAGGGAGATGTTTATCTCTCCCTCTCCAGCAACGGTGCCACGAGTTGGTCTTCGGCGATTATCCCGACCGCCTCCGGCAAAACCCAGTATTTCCCGATGCTGGATGTGGACGGGCAGGGCTGGATACATATCGCCTATTATCAGAATGACTCCGGCTCCACCAACGGTGGAGTACTCAATGCATCCACGGCTAACCTTTACTACACCGCCTCATTTGACGGGGGCAGCAACTGGACCGCTCCGGTGCAAATAAACGCCTCCGCCAATGCGCTCGATTTTGAAGATCCGCCTCCCAGTCGAGCTCCGGCTTACTATTTGATTGGCGACTACGCCCAGATTGCCGCCACCGGCACCGGCGCTTCCACCAAAGCCTATGTTTTTTGGACGGGGTACGATAAGGACCGCCCGGGCGGCAGCTTGGGAAACAGTAAAGAAAGAGTTTTGTGCACCACGGTACCCACCCCCACCATTGCCTGTCAGGATGGGTTGGACAACGACGGCAACGGCTGCGCCGATTTTCCCTGTGACCAGGGCTGTAGCTCGCCGACCGATACTTCCGAAACTGGAGGCTTCTGCTGCACCGCCAACCCCTGCATTTTCACGGCGCAGCTTCATCAAAAAGCCGGTGCGGCCATCAACGACGTGCTTGGTTATTCGGCGGCAGGGGCAGGAGATGTGAACAGCGACGGAAAAGACGACTTTATCGTCGGGGCCTTTCAGGCTGACCCGGGAGGAAACACGGAAGCCGGCTCCGCCTACGTCTATTCCGGCGCGACCGGCGGCTTGCTTTATCAAAAAGATGGCGTCGCCAACGCCGACTGGGTGGGCCTCTCCGTGGCCGGAGTGGGTGATATGAACGGCGGCGGAAAAGATGATTTCATCATCAGCGCCCCCTTGGCCGGCTCCCCGGACGTCGGTTCTGTTTTTGTCTACAAGGGGGAAGATGGGACGCTTTTATATCAAAAAAACGGTACCGCCCAGGAAGATTATTTCGGCTGGTCGGTGGCCGGAGCGGGCGATGTCAACGGCGACAACACGCCCGATTTCATCATCGGCGCTCGCGGCACCGGCCCGGGAGCAATCGGCGCCTCTCCCGGCTCGGCCTTTGTCTATTCCGGCGCTGACGGCAGCCTGCTTTATCAAAAAGATGGCGCCACCGGCTCCGGCGGAGGAGACAATTTGGGAGTTTCCGTGGCAGCTACCGGAGATGTCAATGCGGATGGAAAAGATGACTTTATAATCGGCGCACACGGCACCGACCCGGGCGGACAGACCGATGCCGGCTCGGCTTACGTTTACTCCGGGGCGGATGGAAGCCTGCTTTTCCAAAAAGATGGGCTAACCGGCCTCGGTTTTACTGACAAGATGGGATTCTCGGTCGCCGGTGCTGGCGACCTGAACAACGACGGAAAAGATGACTTTATTGTCGGCGCCAAGGGAGCCGACCCGGGAGGTCTGATTGATGCCGGCTCCGCTTACCTCTACTCCGGGGCTAACGGAGCGCTGCTGTACCAAAAAAATGGCGCGGCCGCCAGCGACCAGCTGGGCCACTCCGTTGCCGGAGCCGGAGATGTGGATGGCGACAGCCGGCCCGATTTTATCGTCGGTGCCTACACCGCCAGTCCTGGTGCGCTTACCTTTGCCGGCTCGGCCTATGTTTATTCCGGCGCCACTGGAGCCCTTCTTTTTCAGAAGGACGGCACGGCCCCCGGCGATAATGTGGGCGCGGCGGTGGCCGGGGCCAAAGATGCCAACGGGGACGGGAGGGACGACATTCTGCTCGGCATTCCGGGGGCCAACCCCGGCGGGGTTTCCGACGCCGGTCAGGCTCTGGTCTATGGATTGAACGTAATCGATAATCAGCCGCCATCCGTTAGCTGCCCGGCCAACGTTGTTGTCAACGCCGACTCCGCCCAGTGCAGCGCCGTGGTGAATTTTTCCGCTTCCGCCAGTGACAATTGCGGCGGCGCTTCGGTGGTCTGCACCCCCGCTTCCGGTTCAGCTTTCCCAATTGGCGTGGATACGGTCAACTGCGTAGCCACAGACTTGGCGGGAAACACTGCCAATTGCAGTTTTACGGTCACCGTGAACGCTCTAAAAGGAGACTTAAACCGCGACGGATTCCTGACTTCCGCCGATGTAGTTTTGGAACTGAATTGTGCTTTTCTGGGAACCCCTCCCTCTGGCGGAAGCTGCTCTTGCGATTTGAACTGCGACAATTTGGCAACCTCCGCCGACGTGGTGATTGAACTCAACCTGGTCTTCCTGGGTAGTGCTCCCCCCTGTTAACAATTTGTCAAGAGCACTCAAGGGCGGCTCCGGCCGCCCTTTATCTTCTGCGCAAACGAATTACATAACCGCCCTTGACAGATATTCATACAACGGTATCCTTCCCCCTATGTCAAATTACCCGAGGGGCAGCCAAAGAACTCTAACTTTGTTTTTACTGACTCTACTCTGTATTTTTATCGAGACCGCCAAAAACCAAACCCATAGCACAAAAAACTCTTCTGCGATTCCATATATTTTAGTTTCTCCCAGCTCCAGCTTGGGTTTTCAAATGGGCTACAGTTATCCAAAACAGCGTATCACCCGAACCGCCAGTGGCGCAATTTATATGATGTGGCGCCCCCGCTTCACAGGGCAGGTTTACAATGCCATCCGCTGCGATGGAATCGATAGTTTGATTTTCCTCCGCGGCTCCGAACCGCAAAGCGGCGGAACTTTGCAGCGCGCCGGCTCTTCCACTGTCACACCCAGCGAAAAACATATCCAAATCGGGCATCAAACTTTGGGCACATCTCTTCTGGTAACGGTCAGCAATTCAACAGCAAAATGTTCGGCAGCTCAAATCCTCGACACCATTTGCCTCGGCCCTCCCACATTTGGAGACCCGCAAATTTACGCCGTTAATGATACTATCTGGATTGCCGTGCTGAATAATTTCGATGCCGACACCGCTTACTTCAGCCGCACCACCGACGCCGGCGAAACCTGGAGCTCCCCAGCAGCTTTGATTCAAGCCCAATGGCTGCAGGCCGGTGTCGCTGGCCGCGGTAACATTTTGTATGCCTACTCCGCTTCCAATCCAGCCGCGCCTGACACTTCGCTCGGTTATGAAATTCTGTACAACAAATCCACCGACGCCGGCGCTACTTGGGGCGGGCAGGTCAACGTCAGCCAAAATTTTGACAATCCCGACTTTGAACCTTTCTTCGGCCCCGGCGGCCCATATGCGATTATGGATGAGGGCGACACGCTCCATATCATCTGGTCTTCCGTCAACCGCACTAACCCGGACGCCATTCCCGGCGGCAAAATCAATCATTTGGCGGTAGCGCCCAACGGAATAGTTTTTGGAAAAATGGTCATCACTCAAATACCTTACTCTCGCAACGCCGCAACTCTTCGGCCCGCTCCAGGCTGGCCGATTATGAGCGAAACCTTCGGTTCTGCCAGTTTATCCCTTAAACCAGCTTCGGGGCAAGACCCTCCCATCCTCTACTCTATTTGGGTTCAGGCTAATGCCAACGCTTTTGGCGAAATTACCGACACCGTAGCTCCTGCCGGAAGCAACTCCGGCGTCGTTTTTAATCCCTATCCCGAATTGGATATTTACTGCTCCGCATCTTCCGATAACGGCCGCACCTGGGATGCCGCCCAGAATATCACCCGGACTCGTAATCCGGGCTGCACCGACTCTACGCCTTGCGAATCGGAGGAATATGCCGTCGCTCTATCCCGTGCCGATTCTTTAATCTATATCCTTTCCGTGGTGGATGCCTACGCCGGCGCGCAGGAGATGGATGCCCAAAACCCCGGCCCCAACACTAACGCAAATAACCAGGTCCGCCTCTATCTCGCCCCGGCTAGGCTGCCTCAAGGCTGCCCTGCCAGCAAAGGCGACATAAACAAAGATGGTTTGTTAACCTCTGCCGACGTAGTCAATGTGCTCAACTGCACCTTCCTCGGCCTTGGCGCCTGCGACCTCTGTTATTCCGACCTGAATTGCGACACCGTTTTAACCGCCTCCGACGTTGTAATCGAACTCAACTATGTTTTTTTGGGCGTCCAACCACCCTGTTAGAAAATTTAGATTTTTCGTAGGGGCACAAAAGTTTTACACGATTTTTCCAAAAAGTGCTTGACAAAAAGCCGGACGGACGTTAATATACCCTCTGAGAGGGAGGATCATAATGAAAAAGCTAAAAGTTCTGGGTTCAGTCTGCGCAGTTTTGATTGGGACGGCGGGGGTTCTTTTCGCCGCCGACCCCAACCTGCTCTACGAGCTTAACGGCACGGATGCGGCGGATGCGTTGGGGTATTCGGTCGGTGGAGGTGGCGACGTTAATGGTGACGGTAGGGCCGATTTCATTATTGGTGTTCCCTTTGCCAATCCCAACGGCATAATCAACGCTGGTTCCGCCTTTATCTATTCCGGTTTAGACGGTTCTCTACTCGATTCAGTTCACGGCACTTCCCCCGGCGACCGGGTGGGAGGTTCGGTTGGTCTGCAAGGAGATATTGATGGCGATGGCAAAGGTGACTACATAGTCGGAGCACCGGGAGTCAATAACTTAGCCGGTGCCGCCTATGTCTATTCCGGGGCTACTGGTCTTCTGATGTATCAAATAACCGGTTCTTTTCCCGGCGAACGAGTCGGCGGCTCGGTCGGCATTTACGGCGATGTGGATGGCGACGGCAAGGGAGATTTCATCGTCGGTGCTCCGGGGACTAATGATTCCACCGGTGCGGCCTATGTTTATTCCGGGGCTACCGGGCTTTTGATTTACCAGAAAATTGGGGGAGTAATCGGCGACCGGGTGGGTGGTTCGGTTGGTATTTACGGCGATGTCAACGCCGATGGAAGGGCCGATTTCATTGTTGGTGCTCCCGGAACTAACAATTCAACCGGTTCGGCTTATATCTATTCCGGTTTGGATGGCTCGCTGCTGTATCAAAAAAACGGGAGTTCTTTCGGTGACCGGGTGGGTGGCTCGGTCGGCCTTTACGGCGATGTAAACGGCGATAGCCACGCCGATTTCATCGTTGGCGCTCCCGATGCCGACCCGGGCGGCCTTACCGATGCCGGCTCGGCTTATGTCTATTCCGGTTTAGATGGCTCTCTGCTTTACCAGAAGAACGGATTTGGAGCCAGCGACCGGGTAGGTGGCTCAGTCGGCATCCAAGGCGATGTCAACGCCGATGGCAAATCCGATTTCATCATCGGAGCTCCTTTTGCCGATCCGAACGACAGTCTCGATGCCGGTGTAGTTTTCGTTTATTCAGGCATAGACGGCTCGTTATTATATCAGAAAAACGGCGTTAGTGCCGGCGACCGGGTCGGTGGTTCGGTAGGAATTATGGGAGACGCCAATATTGACGGATTTGCTGATTTTATTGTCGGTGCTCCTTTAACCCATCAAAGTGAAAATACCGTTGGCTTCGCTTACGTGTATTCCGGAGCAAATGGCGCTTTGCTTTACCGGAAAAGTGGGAGCGGAGGCGGCGATCACTTTGGCACCTCCGTTGCCAACGCCGGAGATGTCAATGGGGATGGAAAAGCCGATTTTATTGTCGGTGCTAATTCTGCCAGCCCCAGCGGGCTTACCGATGCCGGCTCGGCTTATATCTATTCCGGCGCCGATGGCACTCTCCTTTACCGGAAAGATGGCACTGACTCCCTTGACTGGCTGGGTTACTCCGTCGCCGGGGCCGGGGATGTCAACGGGGATGGGTACAGCGACTTTATTATTGGCGCCCAATGGGCCGACCCGGGCGGCCTTTCCGGAGCCGGCTCTGCTTTTGTCTACTCAGGTGCCGATGGCACTCTTCTCTACAAGAAAGATGGTGCTAACTCCCTTGACTGGCTGGGTCGCTCCGTTGCCGGAGCTGGTGATGTGAACGGCGATGGAAGAGCTGATTTTATCATAAGCGCCGAGCTTGCCGACCCAGGGGGACTTACCAATGCTGGCTCGATTTTTGTCTACTCAGGTGCAGATGGCACTCTTCTTTTCCAGAAAAATGGTGCCACCGCTGGTGGTCAGCTGGGTCGCTCCGTTGCCGGGGCCGGGGATGTGAACGGCGATGGAAAAGCTGATTTTATCATCGGTGCCCCTCGGGCCGATGCCTTGAATGGCTCGGCTTTTGTCTATTCCGGTTTGGATGGTTCGCTGCTTTACCAGAAAAACGGTGACGACGATGACGACCTGGGCAACTCCGTCTCCGGAGCCGGGGATGTGAACGGCGATGGAAAAGCCGATTTTATCGTCGGCGCTGATGCTACCAACCCGGGCGGGCTTCTTAATGCTGGCTCGGCTTTTGTCTATTCCGGGGCTGATGGCTCTCTCCTTTTCCGAAAAGACGGGGTTTTTGCCTATGAGGAACTGGGCAACTTCGTCGCCGGGGCAGGTGATGTGAACGGCGATGGAAAAACTGATTTTATAATCTGCGCACTCGGTTCCGCGTATGTCTATTCCGGGGCAACCGGTGCCCTCGTCTTTCAGAAAAAAAATGACAGCTATGACTACGTTGGCTACTCCGCGGCTGGCGCTGGAGATTTAAACGGCGATGGAAAAGCCGATTTCATTATCGGCGACCGCACTACTGACCCGGACGGGCTTATCGATGCTGGCTCCGCTTTTGTTTATGGTTTACCAGCATGCGCCGCCAGAGGGGATATGGACTGCGATGGAGTTTTAAGGCTTGAGGATGTGGTTCTGTTGCTGAATTGCACCTTTCTTGGAGAAGGAGATTGCGGTCTTTCTTTTGCCGACGTCAACTGCGATGGGATTTTGACACCGGCGGATGTGGTGCTGGAACTGAACAAGGTCTTTTTGGGGACGCCGTTTCCGTGCCCGTAGGCCGCAGGTTAGATAAGGCTTAACCTGCGCCACAAATTCAACCAAAATACCTCACCCTCCAGGAATGGCTCCTCCGCATCTGGAGGCAAAAATGGAAGAGGAACTAAAACAACCCCGCCAGCGATTCGTTGGCCAGATTCAAAAACAGCTGGGGGAAGATGCCCATTTGCAGCGTTCCAAAAACGGTGATGGTCAAGACCAAAACCAAAGGCAGCGTGTAGAACTCTTCATTTTTCTCCGTTGCCGGCGCAGGATGCATATACATCGCCACGACCACACCCAGGTAGTAATAAACCGAAATTAGTGAATTCAAAACCGCGATTATTACCAAAGGAATCTGCCCGGCCGCCACGGCGGTGGAAAAAATGTACAATTTGCCGGTAAACCCCGCCGTCGGTGGAATGCCGGTCAAGGAGAGCATAAAAATCGTCATCGCTGCGGCTAAATAGGGATGGCGGTTGGACAAGCCGCGATAATCGGCAATCTGATTGGAACCTTCCTTGGCTTCCACCGCCATAACGACCGCAAAGGCGCCGATGTTCATTACGGAGTAGGCCAAAAGGTAAAACAACGCCGAGGCAACTCCCTGCGGGCCGCCGGTAACGAAAGCAACCAGAACGTAACCCGCGTGCGCAATGGAGGAATAGGCCAGCATCCGTTTGATGTTCGGCTGAACCAAAGCCAGAACGTTTCCGGTGGTCATAGTCAAAACGGCCAAAACCCAGAAAACGGCTGATAAACCTTCTTTGTATTCGCCCAGAAAGAGCGTAAAGGTGCGCAGCAAGGCGGCAAACCCGGCCGCCTTCGGACCAACCGACATAAAGGCGGTAATGGCGGTCGGCGCTCCTTCATAAACATCCGGCGCCCACATATGAAACGGCGCCGCCGCTACTTTGAAGCCGAAGCCGACGGCTAAAAGAGCCGCTCCGGCGTACATCAAAAACTTTCCCTGACCGGTTAAAGCCGGAAGTTCGTTGAAAACTTCCAGGAGCTGCGTGGTGCCCGTCGCTCCGTAAACCAGGGCAATGCCGTATAGAAAGAAAGCGGATGCAAAGGCGCCTATTAAAAAGTATTTCATTCCCGCCTCGTTGGAGCGCAAATCGTTTCTGCGGAAGCCGGACAGGATGTAAAGCGGAATGGACATCACCTCCAGCCCGAGAAAAATGACCATTAAGTCCAGGCTGCCGGCCATAAACATCATCCCCAAAGTGGAGAACAAAACCAGCGAATAATATTCCCCGTTGGCCAGTCTTTCCGACCGCAGATAATTTTTGGAAAGCATAACGGTTAAAAGCGCGCCCGCCAGGAAGACCAAGCGGAAGAAGCCGGCAAAATTATCCGCAACCGCCATTCCGCCAAAATTGGCCACCCGGCTGTTCCACAATCCAACCGAAGAAAAAAGCGCCGCCAAAAGCCCGGTTGTCGTGAGATAAAATATCAACCCTTTCCGCCGTTCGGGCAAAAACGGCTCCAAAACCATTGCGAGAAGGGCGAAAGAAAGAATCAAAATTTCCGGTAAAATCCCCCGGTAGTTGACCGCACCGATAATCGAAGAAAAGTCCATTTCTACGGCGTGGTTATGGTGAATTTGCCCTTACCCCGGCGCGCTTTCATTTCCGCCCAGAACTGCGCCCAACTGGTTTGCGGCAGGGAGCGCAAAACCATTTCTTTTCGATTAACCTGGTTTAATAGGTCGCTTAAACTGCTTTCCATATTCTTCAGAAGAGCATTGGGATAAATCCCCACCCAGAAAACCAGTACGACCAACGGCACCAAAATAACTTTTTCTCTCCAATTCAGGTCTGAAAGCCCGGCATTGGCCGGATTTTTCAATTCCCCGAACATCATCCGCTGAAACATCCAAAGCATATAGACGGCACAGAGGATGACTCCGGTGGTGGCAAACGCCGCATACACCGGATTGGAGCGAAAGGCACCCAGCAAAACCAAAAATTCGCCGACAAATCCATTCGTGCCAGGCAAGCCGATAGACGAAAGAGTGATAATCATAAAAAACAGGGCAAAGTAGGGAACGACCTTGGTAAGGCCGCCGAAGTCGTCAATCAAGCGGGTATGCCGCCTTTCGTAAATCATACCGACCAGCAAAAACAAGGCGCCGGTGGAAACGCCGTGGTTTAACATCTGCAGCATCCCTCCCTGCCAGCCCTGAATGTTCATTGCCAAAAGCCCGAGGGTGACGAACCCCAGGTGCGAAACGGAGGAAAAAGCGACCAGGGATTTGACGTCTTTCTGCACCATCGCCATCAGCGCTCCATAGATGATGCCGATTATCGAAAGCACCGACAAAAAAGGAATAAACTGGAAGGTGGCATTCGGGAACAGCGGAAAAAGAAAACGCAAAAATCCGTAGGTTCCCATTTTCAGAAGAACGCCGGCCAGAATGACCGAGCCGGCCGTGGGCGCTTCCACGTGCGCATCCGGCAGCCAGGTATGGAAAGGAAACATCGGGACCTTGATGGCGAAAGCCAAGGCGAAGGCCAAAAAGAGCCAAACCTGCAGCGAGAGCGGCAGGCCGAGGTTATAATAATCCATCAGGTTAAACGACCATTTTCCGGTTACGGAATTAAGCATAAAATACAAAACCAGGATGGCCACCAGCATTAATAGCGAGCCGAACATCGTGAACAGGATAAATTTGATGGTGGCGTAAATCTTTCTCGGTCCGCCCCAGACGCCGATTAAGAAATACATTGGAATGAGCATCCCTTCCCAGAAAACATAGAACAGAAATAAATCGAGAGAGACAAAAACCCCGAGCATTCCGGTTTCCAAAAGGAGGAACGAAATATAGAATCCTTTTATTTTTTCAGTAATGGCTGAAAAGGTGGAAAAAATGGAAAGAACCGAAAGAAACGTGGTAAGCAGAACCAAAAACAAAGAAATCCCATCTACTCCCATACGGTAGTAAATACCAAAACTCCCAATCCAAGGTTTGACGACGTTAAACTGCATCCCGGGAAAATTGGCGTTAAAATTTGCAGGAAGATAAAGCGAAAGCAAAAAATCGGCGAGAGCAACCCCCAAAGCGGCCCAGCGAACGTAGTTTGGTTTATCCTTGGGCAGCAGGAGAATAATCGGAATTCCCAGAAGCGGGAGAAAAATTATCCAGGTTAAAATCTGCGCATTCATTCTATAACGCCCAAACCAGATAGGCCAAAATCGCCACCACGCCAAAGACTACGGTCAGGGCATACTGCCGCACGTAGCCGGTTTGCAGCTGGCGATACCGCCTGGCAAATTTTTCCAACAATCGGGCTGAACCGTTCACTGCGCCATCGATGATTGCCAAATCGAATTTCCGCCAGACCCAGCTCGAAGCCGAAACGACCGGACTGACGATTAAGGCCTGATAAATCTCGTCCACGTAGTATTTGTTCAAAAGCAGGGTGTAGATAAAATTCTTTTTTAACCGCTCTACACGCTGGGGCGAACGCAGGTAGAAAAAGTACGCCAAACTTATTCCTAAAACCGCCACGATTATTGAAGTTATCATCAGCAGATATTCCATTCCCAAAGGCGGCTCGGCTTCATAAGGCAAGGTCGCAAAGACCGGCCCCAAGTAGGCAGAGAAAGCATTCACCCCGCCCAAGGCGTGGGGAATGCCGATGTAGCCGCCCACCACGGCTAAAAAAGCCAAAATCACAAGCGGAATGGTCATCAAATAAGGCGCTTCGTGAATATGATGCTGCACTTCGTCGGAGGCCCGGCAACGCCCGGTAAAGGTTAAAAAGAAAAGCCGGAACATATAGAAGGCGGTCATTGCCGCCGTGATAATTCCAAAAAGCCATAAAAGCCGCCCGCCGTGAGGGGAAAAGAAGGCCGCCGATAGAATCTGATCCTTGGAGAAAAATCCGGACAACAGCGGCACGCCGGAGATGGCCAACGTGGCGGCCAGAAAGGTGATAAAGGTAATCGGCATATACTTGCGCAGCCCTCCCATATTGCGCAAGTCCTGTTCTCCGGACAAAGCATGGATAACCGAACCGGCCCCCAAAAACAAAAGCGCTTTGAAAAAAGCGTGGGTAACCAGATGGAAAATCCCGGCGGAAAAGGCTCCCACCCCGCAGGCCAAAAACATATACCCCAGCTGGCTGATGGTGGAATAAGCCAGAACCCGTTTGATATCGTTCTGCACCAAGCCTATCGAGGCGGCCATCAAGGCCGTCAAAACGCCCACTACAGCCACTACCGCCATTGAAAAAGGAGCGAGTATATATAAGATATGGCAGCGCGCCACCATATAGACGCCGGCGGTAACCATCGTGGCGGCATGAATTAAAGCCGAAACCGGCGTCGGCCCCTCCATTGCGTCCGGCAGCCAGGTGAAGAGCGGAATCTGTGCCGACTTTCCGGTCGCCCCCAAAAACAATAAGAGGGTAATCGCAGTTGCAATGGTGCCCCCGGCCGTCAATAGCGACGGTGCCTGTGAAAAAACGGTTTTAAAGTCGAGCGAGCCGAAGGTGACAAAAACGAGCATCACCCCCAAGGCGAATCCGAAATCCCCGACCCGATTGACAATGAAGGCCTTTTTTCCGGCGTCTGCGGCGCTTTTCTTTTCATACCAGAATCCGATTAAAAGATAGGAGCAAAGCCCAACCCCTTCCCAGCCGAGATACATAAGCAAAAAGTTGGAACTTAAAACCAGCATTAACATTGAGAAGGTGAAAAGGTTCAAATAAGCAAAATAGCGCCGATAACCGGGGTCGTGCCCCATATAGCCCACCGAATAGACATGAATCAAAAAGCCGACGCCAGTGACGACCAAAGTCATCAGTATCGAAAGCGGGTCAACTAAAAACGACAGGTCAACCTTGAAATTGCCGGTGGCTATCCAGGAAAAGACGGTCGAGACGTAACTCCGATTGGAAATCGGCAATTTAAAAAGTTCGAAGAATAGCGCCAAAGCGAAAAGAAATGAAAGTCCAACGACGCCCGGAGAAATGAAGGATACCAGAGCTTTCGGAAGCCGTTTGCCTCCCAGGCCGACAACCAAAAACCCTATCAACGGAAAGAGCGGTATTAATCCGGCCAGGTCTAACATTTCACCATTTCATCAAGTTGATATCGTCAATGTTCACCGACTCGCGGGTGCGAAAGATGTTCAGGATTATCGCCAGCCCCACCGCCGCTTCCGCCGCCGCCACGGTCATCACCAAAAAAACCAAAACCTGTCCATCGTTCCGTCCCAAAAAGTGAGAAAAAGCCACCAGCGTCAGGTTGACGGCATTCAGCATCAATTCAATCGCCATAAAAATCACGATGGCGTTGCGCGAGATTAAAACCCCGATAGTGCCGATGACGAAAAGCACCGCCGCCAAAATCAGATACCAATCCAAAGGAACCATTACAGCTCCCCTTTTTTTCCGGGCAGCCGCTTGGCCAGAATCACCGTGCCGACAATCGCCGCTAAAAGCAGAACGGAGGTGATTTCAAAAGGATACAGGTAGCGCGTAAAAAGCAGCATCGCCACCCCTTTGACCGTGCCAAAGTCTCCCACAAAATCAGGGTGGTGAGCCAGCCGCTGGTCTCCCGCCAGTCCGCTCTTGAAAATCGCCAAAATTTCCAAAATAAGAACGAGGCCAAAAACCGCTGCCAGAGGACGCACCAGCCGTCTTTTCTCCGGCCCGAATTCGTCCCGGGTCAGGTTGAGCAGCATCACCACGAACAAAAACAGAACCATAATCGCCCCGGCATAGACAATGATTTGCAAGGCGGCGACAAAAGTGGCGTTCAAAAGCAAAAATAAAATCGCCTGCGCCGCCAGGGTGACAATTAAATAAATTACCGAAGCAACCGGATTTTTCTGGGCAAAAACCATAATGGCTGAAACGATGGCGATAAATCCGGCCAACAGGAAAATCGCCTGCTCCACTAAAATACTCTCCGGGTTTTGCGCAAAAACTCCACTTCTGACGGCTTTTTGCGCGGCCAGGGCACTAATAAATCATCCTTGGTGTAGATGAACTTGTCGCGATGGTCAGCCGAAAATTCGTATTCTTTTCCCAAAAAGATGGCTTCTTCGGGACAGGCCTCTTCGCAAAAACCGCAGAAAATGCAGCGCAGCTCGTTTATTTCGTAAACTTTGGCGTAGCGCTCCCCCTTTTCGTTTTCCGCCGGCTCCATATAGATGGCGTCCGCCGGGCAGGCCGCCGCGCAGAGTCCGCAGGAAACGCAGCGTTCCGAACCGTCCTCATAGCGCTCCAGAAAGTGCAGCCCGCGAAAACGGGGATACATTATCGGCTTGGTCTTTTCCGGATATTCGATGGTGGTCGGCTTGCGGAAAAGATGCTTGAAGGTGGTGAAAAAACCTTTGGCAATCGCCACCGGTATCTCCCAGAACTTTACTTTGGTTTTGTTTTCCATATCGCTCCTTTACAAAATCACCACCAAGGCCGTAATCAAAACATTGGCTAATGCGACCGGCAAAAGCACCAGCCAGCCGAAACGCATCAGCTGGTCGTAGCGGAAACGCGGCAGCGTCGCCCGCACCCATATATACAGAAAAATGAAAAAGAAAACTTTCAGCATAAACCAGATAACCGGGGGCAAAAACGGCCCGTGCCATCCGCCCAGAAAGAGCGTGGTCGCCAGAGCCCCGACCGTGACCATATTGGCATACTCGGCGATGGTGAACATCGCAAACTTCATTGAAGAATATTCGGTAAAATATCCGGCAACCAATTCCGTCTCCGCCTCGGGCAAATCAAAGGGCGCTCGGTTCGTTTCCGCAAAAGCGGAGATTAAATACAAAAGAAACCCAACCGGCTGCTTCCAAATAAACCAATCGCTTATCGAACTTTGTGCTTGGACAATATCCACCAAGCTCAAACTCCCGGCCAGAATCAAAACACCGATGGCCGAAAGTCCAAGTGAAACTTCATAGGAAATCATCTGCGCTGCCGAGCGCAGAGCACCCAGAAGCGAATATTTACTGTTGGAGGACCAGCCGGCCAAAACGATGCCGTAAACTCCCAGCGAAGTAACTCCAAAAATGAAAAGCAGTCCGATGTTGAAATCGGAAATTAACAAATCGACTTCGTGCCCAAAGAGGGTAACCTTGTCCCCAAACGGAATCACGGCAAAAGAAATGAAAGCCGGGATAAAGGAAATAATCGGCGCGCAGATGTAAATCCACTTATTGGCCTGTTCCACGATGATTTCTTCCTTGGCAAAAAGCTTGATGCCGTCCGCGAGAGGCTGCAAGAGGCCGAACGGCCCGACCCGGGTCGGACCCAACCGCACCTGCATCCGCGCCACCAGCTTGCGTTCGAGCCAGACGATGTAGGCGCAGGCGGTCAAAAGCGCCCAGAGCACGACGGCCACTTTGATGACGGCGATAATGGCCTGTTCAAGCATTTTCCAACCTCACCCAGATGTGCGGCTTGTCCCATTTCATAAACTTACTTAACTGTGCCTGCGGAAAATTCTCCGGCAGGAAGACCATCCCCGGCGGCATCAACTCCGAGGGCCGGACTTTGACCGCCAGTTCGCCCAGCGCCGAAATAACCTTAACCCAGTCGTCCTTATACTTTTTCATTTTCGCCAGCTCACCGGCGTTGACTTCCAAATACGGTTCCGGCTCCATCCGCTGCTGATTTTCGGTCGGATAGTGCAGAATGCCCGAATGCTGTAACGAATTGCCGGAGACCAGAAGGGTAGAAAAGTTTTTCTCCGGCACTACCTCCTTAGGCTCGAAAACCTCAAAGCCGAAAGAACGCGCATTGTATAACCCTGAGCCTGTCGAAGGGCCGTTCCCTTCCCAAACTTTCCCTTCACCGGTCAAATCGGCCCAGGATATCGAGCCGTAATTCGGCGCTATCTGGCAGATCTCTTTGAAAATTCCTTCCGCTGAATATAGGCCAAACGGCCTCCCCATCCGGTCAGCAAGTTCGGAGATAATATGCCATTCTGGTTTCGATTCCCCTAACGGACGATAAGCGCGCGAAAAACGCTGCACCCGCCGCTCCCAATTGGTATAAGTTCCCTCTTTTTCGACAAAGGAAGCCGCCGGCAGAACTACCTGGGCCAGTTTTGCCGTTTGAGTCATAAACTGGTCGATGACCACCAAAAAGCCAGCTGCCTCCAGCGCTTCTTTGGCATAAGCGTAATCCGGAAAGCTGAACAAAACATCCTGCCCCATTACAACCAAAGCCGAAAGTTTGCGTTCGCGAGCCGCCGATAGCATTCCAAAAACATCCCGCCCCGGCTTATCCGGCAGCTTGGTATCTCCCCAGCCCGCCGCAGGCGGGTTGAAATCTCCGGTAGGGTCGCCCACTTTGCGATACCCAGGCAAAAAGTCCGGCAGACAGCCGACATCAGCAGTGCCTTGGGTGTTTCCTTCCTCAAAAAGCAAGTTGACTTCTTTAGTAGCGGTCGCGGGGCCGCTGATGAGGTGGGAAAGCAAACGGCAGGTCTTTAAAATTTCGTCCCGTTGCGGATGGTGCGCGATTTCACGCCCCAAAAGAACGGTCAGTTCTCCGGTGAAAGCCCACTCTTTAGACCAATTGCGGATGACCGATGTTTCTACGCCGATTCGTATTGCCGCTTTCTCCGGCAACCAGTCGGAAAGTTTTTTCTCCAGCCCTGCTGCCTCTTGGGGAAGATCCTTCCCGGCTTTTTCTGCGACCAGAACTGCCAGAAGCGAATTCAAAACGCCAATTTCGTTTCCAAACTTATAAACAATCTGCCCGCCGTTCCAGCTCCCCAGCTTGACGCCGCGCGAGTTGGCGATAAACAGCCTGGCGCCAAAACGGTCTTTTGCCTTATGCAACCGCAGATTAAGAATCGGATGCTCCCGATTGGGGTCCATTCCCAAAACCAGAATGGCTTTTGCCTTTTCCAAATCTTCCATTTTGATACCGACCGCTTCTTTAAAAAGATTTGATGGGGGTACGTTTTTACCGAACCGGACGCGAAAATCGACGTTGTTGGTACCGATTACCTGCCGGAAAAACCTTTGGAAAACGTAGTTGTCTTCGTTGGACAGAGTTGGCGAAGTAATGCCGCCGACAAAATCTGCTCCTTTTTCGTCCCGAATCTTTGCTAATTGAGCGGCGATAAAATCAAGCGCCTTATCCCAGCTTACTTCCTCAAATCTGCCGTTTTTCTTAATGAGCGGTTTTTTCAACCGCTCGAGATGGTTGACCAATTGATAGTTGTAGCGCCCTTTGTTGCAAATCCACCCCTCATCCACGGCGTCGTTGCGGCGGGAAGTGATGCGATAAAGCTGTTGGGCCGATGTCCATAGGGTTGTGTCACAGCCATCCGAGCACTGATTGCAAACCGAGGAGGTTTTCTGCGTCAGCCAGACCCGGATTTTGTAGCGCCAGTCCTTGGCGGTCAGCGCCCCAACGGGGCAAATCTCGACCGTGTTGCCGGCATATTCGTTGGCAATTCCTTCCGGCCCGATGGAATTGATTTCGGTGTGATACCCGCGTTCAAAAGCGCCCAGATCTCCTTCCCCGGCGATTTCTTTATTGACGCGCACGCACTTGTAGCAGTGGATGCAGCGGTTCTGATTGCGCACAATCATCGGCCCGATGGACAAATCATCGAAAGTGGAGTTGCGGTCGACAATGAAACGGAATTTCTGTTCGTCAAAACGGCTCCAATCCGGCCCGTGCTTCCAGGAAATATCCTGGAGGTCACACTCTCCCCCCTTATCACAAGTAGGGCAATCGAGGGGGTGATTGATAAGCAGAAATTCGGTGACTCCGGCGCGCCCTTTGACCGCCTTGGGGGAATCTATCCAGACCACCTGCCCATCCGCTGCCGGCGTGGAGCAGGAGACCACCAACTTGGGAGACTTTTCGACTTCGACAAAGCAAATCCGACAGGCACCAACCGGGTCTAATTTGGGATGCCAGCAATAGGTTGGAATCTTGAAACCGGCCGCCAGCGCCGCTTCCAGTATCGTCTGGCCAGTTTTGAACTCTACTTTTTTCCCGTCAACCGTGATAGGCATTAGTTCATAAATCCATCAAAGTCAAAATTTCTATGCGGCAGAGGACACTTTTTATTTTCAATGTGATAAATAAACTCGTCTTTGAAGTGCTGGATAGCCGAAACTACCGGCGCCACGGCGCCATCCGCCAGTGCGCAAACCGTTTTGAAACCGATGTTGTCGCAAATATCCAGCAGGTTATCCAGGTCCTTCATCGTTCCTTCGCCTTCTTCAATGCGGCTTAAAATTTCCACCAGCCACATCGTTCCTTCGCGGCAGGGGGTGCATTTGCCGCAGGACTCGTGCTCGTAAAATTCGGAAAGCCTTTGTGCCATCCAGACCATACAGGTGCGGTCGTCCATCACGATGACCGCCGCACATCCCAAAAGCGAGCCGGCCGCCGCCACGGAGTCGAAATCTAACTTCACGTCTATGCTTTTTTCGGTCAAAAGCGGCACGGACGAGCCGCCGGGAATTACTGCTTTCAACTTGCGCCCGCCCGGAATCCCGCCGCCGTGCGTGTAAATCAACTCCTTCAAAGGTGTTCCCATCTCTAACTCGTAATTTCCCGGCTTGTTTATATGCCCGGATAAACAGACGACTTTGGTGCCGGGGCTTTTAGCAGGGCCGATGGAAGCGAACCACTCCGCGCCGCGGTTGACGATGTGCGGTATGCAGGCCAGAGTCTCGACGTTATTTACCACAGTCGGACAGTTATATAAGCCTGAAACCGCCGGGAAAGGCGGCTTTACCCGTGGAAAAGCCCGTTTTCCTTCCAGCGATTCAATCAAGCCCGTCTCTTCGCCGCAAATATACGCCCCGCCGCCACGGATAATGGTAACATCCAAATCGTAGCCGGAGCCCAAAATGTTTTTCCCCAGAAATCCTTTTTGATACGCCTCCTCCACCGCTTGCGCCATACGCTGATAGCCAAAAACAAACTCACCCCGAATATAAAAGTAGGCGTGACGGCAGCCGATGGCGTAGCTGGCTAAAATCGTCCCTTCCAGCACCTGATGCGGGTCGTATTCCATCAACTGCCGGTCTTTAAAGGTTCCCGGCTCGCTCTCATCGGCGTTGACACAGAGATATTTCGGCTTAGGAGAATTTTGGGGAACGAAACCCCACTTCAAACCGGTCGGAAAACCGGCGCCGCCGCGGCCGCGCAAACCGGATTTTTTAACCATTTCAATCAATTCCGCCGGTTTGATTTCTTTCAATGTCTTTTTTAACGCCGCATATCCGCCGTGTTGAATATAGGTGTCGATTTGGTGCTGCTTTGGATCGTCGATATATTTGAAAAGAATTTGCTCGCCCATACAAATCTACACCGTTGTGAGGGAGTTCCGCTCCCGAAAGTGTACGGTAAAAACGGTCAGGAGCAGAGCTCCTTCCCAACCCTTAAGAACACATTTCGCCATGCTACTTAACCAGTCTCTCCAAAAGCGCATCCGCTTTGGCCCGGGTCAAATTTTCGTGGAATTCGTCGCCCACCTGCATCATCGGTGCCGTGCCGCAGGAACCGAGGCATTCCACTTTCCAGATGGTGAATTTTCCGTCCGACGTGGTTTCGCCGACTTTAATCCCTAACTTGTTTTCGAGGTAGGCAATCAGATTGTCGGCACCACGCAGGGCGCAGCAGATATTCTTGCAAACCATAATCAGGTTTTTGCCAACCGGCTTTTTGGGAAAGAGCGTGTAAAAAGTTCCGGCCTCCGCCACTTCCGCGCGGGTTACGCCCAGAACTTCGGCAATCGCCTCATAAATCGGCTCTTCCAAGTAACCAAACTGTTCGCAAGCGGCGTGCAAGCCCGGCAAAACGGCTGAAAGCGGCTGCGGAAAACGCTCCATCGCCTTTTTAATTTTGGTCACCGTCGCCTCCGACAAGATCGCCTTGCGCACTCCACCTTGCTCGACAACCTGATATTGGGCTGCTCCAGAATTCATCTATCTACGTCCCCCAAAACGATATCAATCGAACCGATAGCCGCCACCACGTCCGCCACCATACTTCCCTCCACCAGCTTGGACAAAGCCGAAAGGTTGCAGAAAGAAGGGGCGCGGAAATGCATTCGGTACGGCTTGGGAGTGCCGTCACTGCGGATGTAATATCCCAGCTCGCCGCGCGGCGACTCAATCGCCTGATACACTTCTCCCGGCGGCGTGGAAAATCCTTCCGTGTAGAGCTTGAACTGGAAAATCAAGGCCTCCATTTTGTACAGCACTTCTTCCCTGGGCGGAGGAGTGACACCGGGAACGCGCGCCATCACCGGCCCTTCCGGCAGGCCATCCAAGGCCTGCCGCACGATTTTCAAGCTTTCGCGCATCTCGGCCATCCGTACCATATAGCGGTCGAAAACGTCACCGTTTTCGCCGACCGGCACCTTGAAATCGAATTTCTCGTAGCCGGAATAGGGATTCGATTTGCGAATATCCCAGTCCACACCCGAGCCGCGCAAAGAAGGGCCGGAAAGCCCCCAGTTGATGGCATCCTCCGCCGAAATCTTCGCCACCCCCTGCGTACGCAACTGCCAGATTTTGTTTTTGGTCAAAAGCGCTTCGTATTCGTCAAAACGGGCCGGAAAGTCGCGCAAAATGGCGCGCACTTTTTCCTCGAAATCGACCGGCACATCCTCCATCACCCCGCCGATGCGGAAGTAGGTGGACATCATCCGCTGCCCGGAAACCATTTCGTAAATGTCGACAATCCTTTCTCGCTCCCGGAAGGCGTAGAGGAACATCGACATCGCCCCGATGTCCATCGCATGGGTGCCGAGCCAGACGCAGTGGGAAGCGATGCGGGTTAACTCTGATAGAAGCACTCTAAGCCATTGCGCTTTGGGGGGGATTTCGATGCTCAAGAGCCTTTCCACCGCCAGGCAAAAAACCAGATTGTTGGACATCGGCGCCAGATAATCCATCCGGTCGGTCATCGGCAGAACGTGCATATATTTTTTGTCCTCGGCGTTTTTCTCGATGCCGGTGTGCAAATAGCCGGGAACCGGCGTGGCTTTGACCACAGTTTCCCCGTCCAGCTCTAAAATTATCCGCAAAACACCGTGCGTGGAGGGATGCTGCGGCCCCATATTGAGGGTCATCGTCTCGGTTCGGGCCATAGCTACTTGATAATCTCCGGCGGCAGGTCTTTGTTGAAGGAAAAATGGGGCATTTCGTAGGTCAGTGGGAAGTCCTTGCGCAAGGGGTGCCCAATCCATTCCTCCCTCATCAAAATCCGGCGCAAATCGGGGTGCCCCTCGAATTCAATCCCCATCAGGTCGTAAACTTCCCGCTCATGCCAGTTAGCCGCGTTCCAGATGGAGGTGGCCGAGGGCACTTTTTCGCCATCTTCCACCTTGACTTTAATTCGTATTCGATGCCGCAAAGGGATGGAGAAAAGATGATACAAAACCTCAAAGCGCGGTTTTTGGGAAAACAGGTCAACCGAAGTTACGTCAGAAAGAAAATTAAACTCGCATCTTGGTTCGGCCTTGAGAAAGCGCAAAACATCCAACAGGTCAGCTTTTTGCACATAAACCGACCACTCGTCCCGGAAGTTTACAACCTCGCCTAGCCGGTCACCAAATCTATCTTTAAGTTTCTCTATCGGGCCAAATTCCATTAAATATATTTAGCGGGTTCCCTCCACAGGCAACGAAGAGAACCTTGAACTAACTCACTTTCTTTTGCAGAAGTTTTTCTTTCATAATTTTCTCCTGCAGCAAAGTGATGCCGTGAATCAACTGCTCCGGCCGGGGCGGGCAACCGGGGACGTAAATATCGACCGGCACGATTCTATCCACTCCCTGCACGATGGCGTAGTTGTTGAAAATTCCGCCGCACGAAGCGCAGGCGCCCATCGAAATCACCCATTTCGGGTTGGGCATTTGCTCGTAGAGCTGACGAAGCACCGGCGCCATATTGATGGAAACCCGGCCGGCTACAATCATAAGGTCAGCTTGACGCGGAGACGAGCGCATCACTTCCATTCCAAAGCGGGCTAAATCATAGCGCGAAGCGAAGGTGGACATCATCTCGATAGCACAGCAGGCCAGCCCGAACCCCAAAGGCCAGATGGAGGACTTCCGCCCCCAATTCACAACCTTTTCGACCGAGGTCAAAAAGATATTTTCTTTTAGTTCCGACGCTAATTCTTCCGTCGTCTTTCCTTGCGGAACGGTGTCGATAAGATTCGGTTTTATTCCCATCGCAAAGCTCCTTTCTTGACTATATACACATAGCCAACAAAGAGGATGAAAATGAAAATCGCCATTTCGATAAATCCAAACAGCCCCAGCTGTTTATAAATCACTGCCCAGGGATACAAAAAGACTGTTTCGATATCGAAGATGATGAAAAGCATCGCTATTAAATAATATTTGACCGGAAAGCGCTGGTGCGCCGAGCCGACTGGGTCCACCCCGCACTCGTAAGGAATGAGCTTCTTGGGGCTTTTCGATTTACGTCCCAAAAAATGGGAGAGCGCCACCTGCCCCACACCAATTACTGTGGCGGCTATAATCATTACCGCTAACGGAAAGTAGGTTTCAAACATAAGTGATTTTTTTCACAAACTTGCTCAAAAAAAACCGCCGTTCAGGCTTCTCTCCTTTCGCATAGGGATTTTTAAACCCCTGCATTCCGTATATACTCCGAATGACAAAGGGTGTCAATACCTTAATGGCACTGACACCCTTTTTGAATAAAAACCGGAAACTACATTGCGCAGGCGGCGACTTTTTCCTTCAACTCCGGCGAGCGTTCCAGAACCCCGTCCAAAAGCCCCCACCAGCCCTCCAGCACTTGCTGGACGGCGGCGGTCGTCTCTTTCTGTTCGCCCGAGACCGCAATCACTTCCGAAAGCCCTTCGGTATGCCGCACGTCCGCTTCCTGGTGGACGGCAAAGAAGGTAACGTCCAAGTTGGAACTGTAATCGTATTTCTTCAGTCCTTCGATTTTTTCATGCGCTACAGCTGGAATTTGCGACTCGTAGGTGTATAGCGCCGCCGCCCCAACCGGTGCCGAGCTGTTGCGGGTCAGGTTTTTGAAGCTGTCAATAAATTGCCGGGTCTCCGGATAAACATCCGAATTCTCCATTCCAGCGCGCGAAAGCCCCAAGGATTCGCCAAAGTTGACCCACAAATCCAGATGCGTCGGCGTCGAACCTTCCTCATCGTTCAGATTCTCCAAAAGAATCGAACGCAGGCGTGGATTGTCACAATTGGCGATGATTCCCGCCACGTAAGTCGGAAACGCCCGCACGTGATGGTAATACTGACAGGCGTAGCGCTGCAAATCCTCCTTCGACAAAAGCCCCGCCGCCCAGGCCTGGTAAAAGGGGTGCTTCAAAATGCCTCTTTGCTCAATCAAATAATTCAAAGCTTCTATTTTTTCCATTGTTCCTCCTATCGGGCGGAATTATAAGGAGATTTGTAAACGTTGTAAAGGGGAATGCAATAAATTAAAAGGGAGGAAACACGGTTTATTTAATAGCCCAAAACTTTTCGGTATAAAACGAAATGACTTGGGCACCCCAGTAGAAGGCGATTAAAGCCGCTATGGCTAAAAAGGGGCCGAAAGGGATGATTCTATCGGCAAGCGATTTGGGCTTCAGAAGCTTGATGACAAAAAAAGTTAGAACGGCGGTCAAGGAGGCTAAAAGAAGAACCACCAAAAGCTTTTGCCAGCCCAAAAAAGCCCCCAGCATCGCCGCCATTTTGATGTCACCCCCACCCATACTTTCTTTTTTGAAGACCCATTGGCCAAAGTAAGCCAAAAGCAGAAACCCTCCCCCTCCGACAGCCAAACCGATTAAACCGTTTTTCCAGCCCACATCTGTGTTTAAGAACGCATACGCAGCGCCTAAAACAATACCTGGCAAAGTAAGCCAATCAGGAATGATTTGAAATTCCAAATCAATAAAAAAGATAATCACCAGCGAGAAACTTAAGTAGAAAAGAAATAAGAGTTTCCAGGAAAGCCCGGTCACCAGATACGCCGCCAAAAACAGGCCCGCCGTAAACAGCTCCACAAAAAAGTAGCGGGACGAAATCGGCCTCTTGCAGGAAAAACATTTGGCGCCCAGAAAAAGAAAACTGAAAAGTGGAATATTCGCCCACCAGGGAATTCTTTTTTTGCAAGAAGGGCAAAAACTGCGCGGTTTGATGACGGAAAGTCCGCGCGGCAGCCGGTAAATCACGACGTTGGCAAAGCTTCCCCACACCGCTCCGAAAAAGAAAATCATCACCGCTATGAAAACCTCCGGACTCATTTACCTCCTGCCTTTACTCTATTCTTCCAGGGCATCTTCAAAGCGACCAAAAACCAAATTCCTTCAAAAGACATGGCCAAAAGCCGGGCGGCAATCGGCACGACTACCGCTACGTACATCGGCAAAAAGCCGGATAAAACCGTCAGCATCACCCCTTCGCGAACGCCCAATCCCCCCGCCGTGAAAAAAGCCAGGTAGCCAATCAAATAACCCAAAGGAAAAACCGAAAAAGCAAAAAGGACTTGCTGAAAGGTCAAAGGATGAAAGGAAGCGACCAGCACCACCACCCCCGCCGAATTTAGAAGCCAGCTGACTCCGTAGGAAAGCGAAGAAAGTGAAATCGCCTTCAATCCAAACGGAGGAGGCAATCCGGCCAGTTTGCTGCGGGATACTTTGGCAAAAATTTTGATGATGGAATGAAAAACCGGTGGGAGGAACAAAAGAAAAAGCACGCCCAAAGTGATTGCCAAAACCCAATATGGGTGGTAAATCGATTTAAAAAGAGGCAGCGCAAACACCGAAAAAACTGCTCCCGATAAAAGCGAGGCGGCAAATCCCAAATAGAGCGCCGCCAAAAGCTGCGCCGAGCCGATGCCCAAATAATTTCCCAAATAGGCAAAACTTAGATACGACCAAATTCTCCCCGGCAGGTAGTGGGCAATGTGCGCCATCCAATACATTTTATAGCTATCGCGGACGGCAAACGAAACTCCAGAAAGTCTAAAGTTGAGCCAAAAAGCAATCGGCTGCCAGGAGTGACCCAAAAAGAAAAGCAGCGCCCCGCAAGCAAACAGGGTTCGCTTGGGATGAAAGCCGTATTGCGCGATTTCTCCCCAATCGGCCCTGACCGTTTTGTAGTAAAACCACAAAAACCAGACTGCCGCCGCATACTGCAGCAGCTGAAAAAAAACGGACCAGAAACGCCTTAGGCCTTTTTTTTGGTTAACACCCAAATCCAGGCCGGAAGGGCGGTTTTGAGCGGTTTCAACAACCAGGGTTTTATCCATTTCATCCATCCCGGCACCACATCTGTGGCGGCGAAAGCGTCCGGGCTTTCCAGAACTTTAATAGAATAATCATGAATTTCAAATCTATACAAGAGCCGTTTCAAGGCCAGATAGGAAAGCAAATAGACGTCATAATCCATCTTCCGGCCGGTTATATGCATATACCAGTTGGCCGGTTTTCGCGGCATCCAGGACAAAAACGGAAGTTTGTAGTGCGCTTCCACCAGAACGTAGCGGTTCCCCGCTCCAAAATAGACTGCTCCGTTCGGTTTAAGAACGCGGTGCATCTCCGCCACCAACCCGGCCTGATTTTCTATGTGTTCATACACCTGATTGCAGATTATGCAATCCACGGATTCATCGGGCAAAGGCAGCTTTGCCCCATCTCCGCAAATGGGGAAAAGATTGGGCGAAGCCATCTCCTTTCCATACTCCAGCCCTACTTTGTCGTTATCGAGCGCTAAGACGGCGCCAAAATAGTTGGCAAAATAGCGCGACATAATGCAGGTTGAAGCTCCCAAATCCAGGCAGGTGAGCCGGGACAGGTCTCCCGCAAAATCGCTCAAAACCCGAATCACTTTTTCGGCTTTGAGATTGCGTTCCCCCTGACGGAACAGAATCGGGAACCGTTCCGAAAAGGTCCCTTCCGGCCCCCACCGCCGCTCTATCGACAAATCAACCGGCGGCAGTTGCGTCATCGGCCCTCCGTAAAATAAAAATCAGTGAAAGCGAAAACAGATTGGGAAAGAAGCCGGCCAGAATCTGGGACAACTTCTCCGCGACTCTTCCCGGTGGACACAAGGTCACCGGAATCATTCCCAAAACTTCAAGCTGGCACTGCCTAAACAAATGCCGCGCTGTTTTCTGGTCAAAAAGCCGAACGTGCGGGGTAACGATTCCTGCCCATTTGGTTGAACCGAACAAAATTCCCAACCGGCGCAGAATGTGAAACTCGTTCGGCACGGAAATCACCAGCGTACCGTCCGGATTTAACGCCTCTTTCAACTTGAAAACTCCTCTTTCCGGATAGCGCAGGTATTGCAGCACTTCCATACAAAAAATAGAATCAAATTTTTCTTCCAGAAGGTCCTCTTCCAGGTCAAAAACAAATGCGCCAAGCCCCTCCCTTTTCATCAAGGCCGCCGCTTCGGAAGAAACGTCGCAAGCCGCAACCTCAAACCCTTTTTCTGAAAGCAGCCGGCTGACTAATCCCCGCCCGGCGCCAATATCCAGAACCTTTTTACCGAATGAAGAATCGAGACGATTTTCTAAAAGCCGCCAGCGTTGCAAGGTGCGTTTGTCAACCCGATTAACTTCCTGCTTTTCCCAAAAGTGGTCGAAGAAAACGCCGGTTTCTTGTTTGGTTATGGTAAGATTAGTCATTCTATCCTATAAGCGAGTGGACGGGCCCCCGCAACTCGCGGCTCGTTCGCTGGCGGCCGATGGTCTTCAAAAAATCATCCGCCGCCCGATTGACGTCCAAAAGCTCCAAAAGCCCGGAGGCGGCCGGGTCGAAGTTTCTTTTTTCTTCCATAAAATCAAACATTGCTTGAGCCAAAACTTTCGGATCCCGCGGCGGAACAACCTTACCCAAATTAAATTTTCGCACCAGATACCCCAAATCTCCCACGTCGGTCGCAATCACCGGCGTCCCGCAGCAAACCGCTTCGGTCAGAACCAGGGGAATCGAATCGGAATGGCTGGGGATAATGACGCAGGAAGCCCGCCGCAGGCGGGTGGCTGCTTCCTTTTCTGAAATCCTTCCCAAAAAACTGGCGCGGTCGTCAATCTTTAGCTCCTCCATCCGCTTCGGCAGCTGCTTGGCCATACTTCCCCACCCGGCAATCTCCAATACGGCCCGCCTTCTTTTGGACACGTAAGAAAAAGCAAGCAGCAAATCCTCGATGCCCTTTTCCCGTTCCAATCGCCCCAAATAAAAGAATCTATTAAATTCCGCTTTCGGCAAAATTGTGCGTTGATCCCGCCGTCGGGCGGAGGGAAGAAACGGGCATTCCCGCCCGGTAAGCATTTCCACTTTTTGGCACAAATCAAACCCGTCTCCAAAAAGATGGTCGGCGCCGTGCAACACCTGCCGGGTCAGAAGTCCAAATGCCGGTTTATCCGCCCAGCGATAAATGTCCGAACCCAAACACCAAACCGAATACGGAATTCCCATTCGCTGGCTGATATAGCGCGCAAAATAGCCCGAGGGGAGCGCCCACAAGGCCAAGAGATAATCGACGTCATAGCTGACGGCAAAAGGAACGGCCGCCTTTCTCCCGCAGTACAAAAAGTTGGCCAGCTTATACCAGTTGACCGGGCTTTTGAAATCCAGAGAGCCGATGGGCACGGCGGAACCGGCCCAGGGAAACCGAAAAACGTCCGGGTCCTCGTCCACTCTGTCCACTAGGTAGGCCGGAGTAAAAATCGAAACGGTTATTCCCCTTTCCCGCAGGGCCGTAACAAAATCCTTCACAAAAGGGCTGGCGGTATCGTTCGGGCCGACCGGGTAGCGATTGGTGACTATCCCCAACCTCATACCTTATCCTTCTTCTTCTTAACCACCTTGAACTCAAAATCCGAGCGCTCGCTGCCAGCCATCTCTTCCAGCTTGAAAAAGGTTTCTTTGGTAGTTTTTTCGAGCCGATAAATCTCCCGTTTAAGATGAACCAGCTGCGTTCCCAGAAATCCGAAAAACAAGGTCGCCAAGCCGGCCAAAAAAGCCATCACCGTCAGAGTCATCAAAGGCCGGGTCGGATTTAAGGTTCCCGCCTTCCACAAGTAAAAAATATACCCCGCTCCGCAAAGTGAAAGCGCCACCAAAACCAAACCGACGACGCCGAAGAGTAAAACCGGCTTTTCGTGGAAGGAAAAAAGGATATGCGAGGCCGCCGTCGCCGTGAATTTGAACTTCGATTTCCCAAATCGCCGGGCCTTTAAAACGGCCGGCATTTCGAGTACCCTATACCCCATTCCCAAAGCCCGCGAAAGAATCTCCAAATGAATCTCTTTTCCTTCCGACTCCAGCTCCAGGGATTCCAAAACTTTTCGGCGATAGGCGCGCACCATACCGGTCACGGTCGCCAACCCACGTTTCAAAGCAAATCCCAAAATTTTGTTTCCCAGCTTGGAAATCATAAGCCGGAAGTAGGGAACGTTCTCCACCCCGCCCCCCTTGGTGTACGGCGAAGCTACGACGATATCCACTTCCGGATGCGCCTGCAAAATCTGCGCCATCGCCAGAAGATGTTCCTCGCTGTAGCTCAAATCGGCGTCGGCGGTGATGATGATTTCTTTATTCGAAGCGGCGAACCCCTGGCGCAAGGCCCAGCCCCGGCCGCGGTTCGGGAAATAGGAAACCAGGCGCACCCGCGGCTCCTGCTCGGCAAAGCTCAAAACCGAAAGCGCCGTCCGGTCGGTGGAGCCGTCATCCACCACGATAATTTCCCAATCTCCGCCTAACATCCGAAAGACAGTGGAAACTTTGGAAAGAGTGGCGGAAACGTTCGCTTCTTCGTTATACATCGGGATAACCACCGACACTCCGAAAAGTTCATTGCGAGGAAATTTTTCCTTTCTTTTCATCTCTTCTTCCTCTTTGTTATCATCTTGTCGGGCATCCAAAAATCACCCTCCGACCGGGCCACTCGGGCTTCCTCTAATTTTCCCTGTTCGTGCAGGGCGGCGGCCAGAAAAAAGTAAGCCTCTCCCCAGTAGGGGTCGTAGGAAAGCGCCAGTTTGAAACAGGTTTCGGCCAGGGGAAACTGCCGGGAAAAAAGATACGCTTTCCCCAGCGTGACCCAGGTGCGCGGGTTCTCGCCGTCATATTCCGCCGCCAGCTTGAGCAAATCTTCGTTTTCCCGTGCGCCGATAATGGAGAGATAGGTAGCCCAATTATATATTTCCATTTCCAAGCTCTCGCGGGAAAGATTGTCCGGTTTCCCGGTAAAGGTCTGGTGCACGAAATCGACCACCATTTTCGGCACCTCGGGCCCCGCCGGCTCCGGTCGATATTGCAAGAGGTAGCCGGCCGGCCAAAAATTCCTGCTGTTACCCATATGGAAACCAAGCTGGCTAAAAACGGGGCGTTTATTCCGTTCACAAAAATTTAAAAATTCCTTTCGGATTTGAGCCACTTTAGACTTGTTCGCCGGCAGGGGATCAAACAGTAAATCCGGATAACGTAGCTTGACCTGCTCCTGCAGAATTGAATCGACAAAAACGTTGGTTATCAGAATGGCGACATCCGGCCTTTGGCCCAAGGCCCCCTGCTGATACAAGGCCGGAGTTAAAAGCCGGTCGGATGAATAAACTACCACCGCATTAGGAGGCAGAGAGCGCAGGCTTTCCTCTGCTATTTTTTGGGGCCAGATGCTCTGGCGCAAATCGGCCCGGGCCCAATTTTTTTCAGCCACAATCAAACCAAAAACCAAAGTTAGAGCCGGTGCCGCCCAGCCGATTTTTGGCGACAAGCGAGGCCAACGGCTGGACAACCAGGCCGTGGCACGAAGCAAACCGACCGCCGCCGCAAGAACGGCCACCCCGGCCCCGAAAGAGAGGTAACCGAGCAAGTCCAGATTCCAGGAGCTGAATTCCGCGGCCCACAAGGTTACGAAATAATTGGAAAGTAAAAGCACAAAAACTCCCAGTCCCACCCGGGGTAAATAACGCGCCAGGGCCAGAAGTCCGGAGACGACCAGCGCCCAGAAAACTATTGAGTACTCGGATAAGAGAAAGACGCTCAAGCGCATTATGTTGGGGTAGGAAACATTGGAGGATGTGGAAGCGACGGAGGCCTGCCAGCTGCCGGAGCGGGTGACGGCGGCAAGGAAGCGTTCCCAGTTGTCCGGCTGGTTCCAGTTCAGATACGGGTCCTGCGCCGACCGTATGGGCAAAAACAGGTAAATCGATACCCCCACAAAAACCAATCCAAGAACCCAGCCCCATTTGGACAATTCCTTTTTCCAATTGGCCGAACGGAAGCAACCGACAATTAAAAGCCCCGGCAACACGGAAACGGATAAGAGCGGATGCACGGATAGTGAAAGCCCCCACAAAAGCGTCGCCAGAAGATAGGACTTGGTCGGCTCCATCCTTTCCTGGAGGGAAAGCGCAATTAGCAAAGAAGAAAGCGTTAAAACCAGCTGCAGAGAATACACTTCGGCTCGCACGGCTTGCAGCCAGACGGTCTGGCTGAAGGCGAAAACCAGAACCGCCCCCAAAGCCGTCAGTGCAATTGTAGGGGCAGAATATATTCTGCCCGTATTTTCTTCC
>CAZSIT010000006.1:0-117981 GCA_964607165.1 uncultured Ignavibacteria bacterium | reverse complement strand
AGCCTCACCCTTTAGCGCGCTATAGCAGCAAGGTCCCCCAGGGGTTACAGGAAATTGTCTCCAAATGTTTAGCCAAAAAACCGGAGGAGCGGTACCAGTCGTCGGCTGACCTGGTTGCGGACTTAAAGCGGATAAAGCGGGAAGTGACGTCGGGCGAAACCGCGTTTGGACTGCCGGGGGACGGAAGGCTTTTCTTTCGAAGGACTCTTCGCAAGATTCTTCTACCGCTTGCCGTGGTACCTCTAATTCTGATGGTGCTGTTTTTGCTTCCGTGGAGCCGGAATTCTATCAAAAGATTGCTTGGCATCGGGACGATACCTTCCAAGAAAAATCTCGCGGTACTTCCCTTTACCAATGTTGGAGGAGACCCCACAAACCAGCCTTTTTGTGACGGACTGGGGGAAGCGTTGAACAATAAGCTTAGCCAACTGGAACGGTTCCACCGTTCTCTAAGGGTCGTGCCTGTTAGTGACGCGCGTAAATACAAGGTTTATGGTGCGGAAGAGGCCCGAAAGATTTTTGGCGTAACGCTGGCTGTGAGCGGCAACGTACAGGCAACAGGAAATAGGGTACGATTGACCATAAACCTGATTGACACGAAGACCTTGTGGCAGCTGAGGTCTAGTATCGGTGATTACCAGATGGCAAATTTCGCATCTCTGGAGGATCAAACCGTTAGGAAAATCGCCACGATGCTGGAAATTGAATTGCCGCCTCAAGCCTTGCTGGAGTTGGGTAGGGGGAGTAGTTCTGTTTCCAGCGCCTACGTCTTTTACCTTCGGGGTCGCGGCTACCTTCAGCAATACGAGAAACCGGAGAACCTCGATTTGGCCATTGGTCTGTTCGAGCGAGCCTTAAAGGAAGACCCCCTTTATGGCCTGGCCTATGCCGGATTTGGCGAGGCTTACTGGCGCAAGTATGAGGCTACCAAAAATCGTCAGTGGATACAATTGGCGGTGAATAATTGCACTCAGGCCGTTCAGTTAAACGAGCATCAGTCACCGGCACATATCACTCTGGGAGTAATCCACACGGGTAGCGGCCGTTACCAGAAAGCGGTCGGGGAATTTCAGAAAGCGCTCGAATATGATTCGCTTAACGTGGAGGCCTACCGGGGGCTGGCCGGTGCGTACGAAGCCCTGGGGGAGACCGACAAAGCGGAGGCTACTTATCAACGGGCGATTAAATTAAGGCCAAGCTATCCGATTGGTTACAGCTATCTCGGGGCGTTCTATTTCCACCACGGACGCTATGATGAAGGGGTAGCACAGTTCCTGCGCGTGGTAGAGCTGACTCCCGAAAACATAAAAGGATACAACAACCTGGGTGCAGTTTACATAAAGCTGGGGCGTTGGCTCGAAGCTCGCGGGATGTTTGAACGCTCGCTTAAGATTCAGCCAAATTATGCCGCCTACTCAAACCTGGGCACTTTATACTTTTTTCAAGTAGCGGGCTACGCGGATGCGGCCCGTATGTATCTGAAAGCCCTGGAACTGGATAGCAGTGACTACCGGGTCAGGGGTAATCTGGCATCGGCCTATTACTGGGCACCGGGTGAGCGGGCTAAAGCGCACACTGTTTATCAACACGCTGCTCGGCTGGCTGAAAAGCAGCGCAAAGTGAATCCGCGGGATGCCGTAGTTCTTTCTGATTTGGCCAATTTTTATGGAATGATGGGAGAGTTTGACAAGGCTCTGCCCCTTTTGGATCAATCCTTGGCCCTGGCGCCGGGTGACGTAGAAGTGATGGCGAGGGCCAGCGAAACCTATGAGCAGTTGGGGCAACGCAAAAAGGCGCTGGAGTGGATTGGGAAAGCGCTAAATAAAGGCTACCAGCTGGAAAAGGTTGTTCAAAGTCCGGGATTGTATAAGTTGCGGGAGGACCCTCGTTTTCAACGTCTCACTAAAGAACTGACCAACAAACCGAAAAACTGAGCGTATCACTTATAACCGAAAGGAGGATTATATGCAGAAGGAAGTACTTAAGCGAGGGCCGGAGCGGGTGGCGCTGCCGGTAGAGGAGCCGGTGAGGCATTTGGTGATGATCGCCTGTGAATATGGCACCTGGAAGGTCGATCCGCCTAGGGTAAAGGCAAAAGTGGGAGAGGAGATTGTCTGGAAAGTTGAAGGTTCGAGCGCCGCAGTTCTGCTGGTTCCAGAGGGAAAACTTTTTGGGAAACGCGATTACGACATCGGCGCTGACGGCACATTGAGGTTGCAGGTAAAAGAGGGCTTAGGAAAGCATCCCTATGCCATCCACTGCCAGAGAGACAACTGCTTTGCTGAGGGAGGCTCTAACCCAGTAGTTATTGTCGATCCGTAGGAGTTTTTCCGGGTTCCCCGGGCAAGCAGCCACGGTTTAAGAAGCTGTTAGTAGTTTAGACCTCACCTTTTATTCCCCCTCTCCATTCAATGGAGAGGGGGTTAGGGGGTGAGGTTATTTCGCCCCATTCGCGGTCAGCACTGCCGGGAGGGTGCGGGCTAAAATTTTAAAATCGCTCCAGAAGCTCCAATTGTCGATATATTGAAGGTCTAATTTCATCCAGCTTTCAAAGTCAAGGTTGTTCCGCCCGGTGACCTGCCACAAACAGGTGATTCCGGGGCGAACGGAAAGGCGGCGCCGGTGTTCCAACCGATATTGAAAAACTTCTTCCGGCAGGGGCGGGCGCGGCCCAACCAGAGACATTTCTCCTTTTAATACGTTGAAAAGCTGGGGCAGTTCGTCCAAAGAGGTTTTCCTTAAAAATTTTCCGATTCCGGTTACTCTTGGGTCATCCGTGACTTTGAAAACCGGGCCGGACATTTCGTTTTGGTTTAACAAATCTTTTTTCATTTTATCGGCGCCTTCGACCATGGTGCAAAACTTATACATCCAAAACCGCCGGCCATTTTGCCCAATTCGGGACTGTTTGAACAAGACCGATCCCGAAGCTGAAAATTTTAAAGCAACCGCGGCGGTCAAAAATATGGGTGCTAAAAGAATAATTCCAAACAGCGCTGTGAGCCGGTCAAAAAAGTGCTTGAGCGTCAGCCCGGCAGGGAGCGGGTATGGGCCGGAAAGCGGGATTACCGGCCAGCCGAGATAAGAAGCGGTGGCGTTTTTGGGCGCCCTGTTTAAGAAATCAGCCAAAAGATAACTGGGCACTCCGGTTTTTTGGCTGACCGCGACCCCTTTGTTTAGTTTTTCCCAATCCGGCGGGTCGGCGAACAAAACTGCGTCAATGTGGCCGTTGGTAAGAATGGTGGGCAGATGTTCCATCAATCCAACCAAGGGAACCTGCCGGTAGCTCCAGAGCCACTTGGTTTTTTGCCAGTCGACGAACCCAATAGGCTTGATTCCCCATTCCGGATGAAAGACCGCCTGGTCCACAATTTGCTTGGCCTTGTCGCCGGTTCCAACAATGAGTATGCGCAAATAGTTGAATCCTTTTTTCCGAAAATGCTCTAGGGTTTTAAGCAAAGCAACCCGGGAGAGAAAAAGCATTCCAAAGTCTATGACGGCGAAAATGGCTGTCGTGATTCGGCTCTGCGGCGGATGGCCGGTGAAAAATAACAATACAAGCAGAAGAGCGGTTGCAAGCAAAACTGCTCTGCCAGTCTGTTTGAGAATAAAACCGATAGTTCGGACTCGGTATTCGTACGCTTTAGACGAGATTAAGAGAACCGAAAACCATACCATTAGAATCATTATCAAGGTGCGCGCATACAGCTCTTGTGGAATAAGATGATTGATGGGTTCAAATGGAGCGCCGGCGCGTACAAGGTAAGTTAGGTGAAAGGCAAAGGCGGTGAGAATCAAGTCTAAAGTCAGCTGGGCACGGCGCAGGAAGGTCAGGTTCTGCTTAATCATTTTTTCCGCCCGCAAATTTTTCTTTGGCCACCCACCAGAAAAAACGGGGGTCATCGATTAAGTATCTTTTCCAAAGGCGTCGGGGCTCGGATAGCAGGCGAAAAGCCCACTCCAATCCGAATCTTTGCAGCCGCAAGGGAGCCCGTTTCTTTTCTTGCGCAAAAAAGTCAAAGGCGGCTCCCACGCCCAAAAAGAATTTGACCGGTACCCTGGAGCGCAAATACCAAATCAATTTTTCCTGTTTGGGCGCACCCAGCCCTACTAAGACTATGTCGGGGGAGGATTGTTTTAAAATTTCTACGATGTAAGAAAGTTCTGCCAAAGATTTTTCGAATCCAACGAGAGGCGAGTAATAACCGGCAATTTTTATGTTGGGATAAAGTTCATACAGCTTACTTATGCCGTGACGACAAACTTTATTGGTTGAGCCAAGCAGGAAAACGGAATAACCCCGCACAGCGGCCACTTGGCACAGGCGCGGAAAAAGGTCGGCACCAGTAATACGCTCCGGAAGGGCTTTGCCCAACCATTTGGCAGCCCATAAAATCGGCATTCCATCGGGAATTGTATAGGCAGCTTCGTCGTAAATTTTCTTAAACAAAGAGTCATTTTTAAGCTGGACCAAATGGTCCACATTGGGAGTTACCAAATACCCTGGGGGTCCTTCGGAAAGCTGCTTATCCAATCGCCTTAGTAGTTCGGAAGACGTCAATCGGTCAATTTGAATGCCCAAAACGGACACCCGCGCCGGGCAGGCTTTATCCACCGGCGGCCTCCGCGTATGCGGCCAGAGTTTTTTCCGCCGTTTTTTTCCAGGAAAAACGGTTCAGGTTCGCCTTTCCTTTTTGCGCCAATTCATTGCACAGAATCGGGCTGTTCCAGACTTTTTCCAAACCTTCCGCTATGCTTTCTTCAGAATGAGGGTCAACAAAATAGGCGGAGTCGCCGGCAACTTCGGGAAACGATGAAGTATTAGAGCACAAAACGGGGGTGCCAACGGCCTGGGCTTCTACAAGCGGCAGCCCGAACCCCTCGTGAAAGGATGGGAAAGCCAAAAAGTCTGACAGCGCGTAAAGGGCAGGCAAATCTTCTTTGGGAACGTAGTTCAAAACGCTGGTTTTGTTTTCCAATTTCAATTTAACAATTGTTTGTAACACTTCTTCTTTTCCCCAGGCCATCCGGCCAGCCAGAACCAGAAAAGCTTCCGGGTCTTTTTTAGACAAGGCGGCAAAAGCAGTCAGCAGGCCGTTTAGGTTTTTGCGCGGCTCCAAGGTTGCCACCGAAAGGATGAAGTGTTTGGGCAGTTGATACTTTTCTATCACTTTCGTTTCTTGCCGAGGAGTTATCGGCTCTAGAAAAATTGGATCCGGCGCTAAATGAGCGACGGCCAGTTTTTCTTCAGTTGTTCCGGTTGCCTCGGCAATCTCTTTTTTGGCAGTTTCGGAGATGGTCAGAATTTTTTGGGATTTTTTCACCGCCCGGGTAGAAAGCGGTGCCAGGTAGGCTTTGGCCTTCCAGGAAAGTCGCTCCCTTTTTTCCCAAAGGGTGGAATCGAACAGCGTGGCCACTTGTTTCCGGTTTAACAAAGGGCTGGGAGGAAAAGCAGGGAAGTGGCTTACATCGGGTTTGATTCTTTTTTCCATGAATGGAATCCAGGCCTGTTCGGTGGCAATTTGATTTTTAAAAGGTGAAAGGTAAAGGCGGGCGCGGTTGGAGAAGGAAACGAATGCCGGGTGAACCTCGTTCCGGAAAAGAAGGTGGTATTCGTTTTTGGCGTCATTTTCCAGCAGGGCACGGGACAGGTTTAACGCGTAATATTCCATACCGGTTTGCCTGCGGCAAAGAGAGGTCAAATCCAGCACGATTTTCATCTCTTCTTTAACCAGAAGACCAGGTTCTCGCCAAATTTCCAGGGGAAATACGGTTCAATCAGAAAGAAAAGGTTGGAAACTCCAGAGAAAAAAACCTTTTGTAGAAAAGCCGGAATCGCCGGCAGATAGGGAGAATCCCAGAGGGCGTCGGTGCCGGAAGAAAAGGTTTCAAAGCCGGCGGCCTCGAATATTCTCATCCATTCTTGCCGATTTTTTATGGAGCAGTGGGTTGGGTCTTTATAGCCAAACCATTGCTCTTTTTTCAGTTTGCAGCCCAGGCTATCCGGATTCGGGGTGGTTAAAACTAACTCGCCCCCCAATTTTAAAATCCGAACCGCTTCGTAAAAAAACTTTTCCGGCTGGGGGAGGTGTTCCACTAAGTCGAAAGCGATAACAAAGTCGAAACTTGCATTCTTATACGGGAGATTTTGAGCATCGCCTCGGCTTAAAATTAGCCGGTGCCGGGTCGCTTTTTTTAGTCCTTCGGTTGACAAATCAATTCCGCAGGCGAAGGAAAAGTCTTTCCCGGCCCGGCGCAGGAAGTTTCCTTCTCCGCAACCGATTTCCAACAATCTGCCCTTGGATGTTTTGGCCAGTTTGCGCCGCCAGGTGGAGTAGAGCACCGGCTTGTCAGAGCCGGAGAAAAACAGGCGGTTTTTGTACTGGCGATTGAAATAACCGTCTTCAAATCTACGGCGGGGATCCGGTTCAGGCCGGTTTTCCATAGCGCATCCTGGCGATTTGTTGATTGACGGATTCTATTTTTTCGAGAACGGCCGTGGCTTCAAAATTGGCAATTGCGTTTCGGCAGGCGGCGAGATTAGGGCGGCTGTTCAACACGTCCACGACCCTTGCGGCTATAGCCTGGGCGTTGCGCGAGGAAACAACGTAACCGGATTGGCCATTGATGACTACTTTGGAAACGTCTCCCACCGCCGTGGAAACGACCGGCACGCCGGTGGCCAAGGCTTCCAGAACTACACGAGGCATCCCCTCAAAATGGGAAGTCAAAAGCAGGCAGTCGGCGGCGGAGAAAAGTTCCGGCAGTTTGGCGTGGGGTACGGTTCCTAAAAAAATCAGCGCATTCTTCAGGTCGGAGTGCCTGACCAGGAGCTGTTCTTTTTCGGCACCGTCCCCGGCGACGGCTAAAACAATGTCCGGACAGCGAAGTTTGACTTCCCGCAAGGTTTGCAAGAGCAGGTCGGGGTCTTTGACTTTTTCCAACCGCCCAACGAAAAGCAGAATTTTTTTCCCCAGAGGGAGATTGAATTCCCGGCGGCAGCGAACCAGGTTTTGGGGAGCGAACAGGTCAAAGTCGACCCAGTTGGCAACCCATTCAACTTTTTGAGGGCAACCGGGCAGCCGTTTCCGGTAATGGGAAACCCCCTCTTCCGAAACGCAGAAGATTTTATCCGCACGCAAAAGGGAGAAACGTTCTATCATCAAGTAGAGCGGACGGATTTTTCCCACCCAGCTTTCGTTCGGCAGGTGAATATTTTTGGAAGTCCCGTGGATCGTCAGAATCAAAGGAAAGCGAAAATCAAACCAGAAAGGCAGTACGTGGTCGACCCGCCTAAGATTTAAAACCGCCGGTTCTTTGAAAATCAGTTTTTTGCTCTTCCAAAAATGATAGATAAAGCGCAAGTTGAGCGGGGGGAAGGTGCGCCGGTCCAGGTCTTTTTCAACAAACAGGGGAAAGAAATCGAAAAAACTCCCTTTCCAGGCCACTCGATTCCAGCTTTTTGTTTTCAAGTCTCCAAGGGCATCCACGCCGACTAATTTCAGCGGCGTATTTTTGGAAGCGAAGGAAAAGTAGCCATTTATTGCAGTTTCAATTCCTCCGGTTTTTTGAACCCGCGGGTCGGTAGGATAGCAGGTTATAACGGGAAAGGGTTTGAAGCCTTCTTGGCTTGTAGCGGTTAATGCTTTTGTTAGCGCATTATTTGATAGCATCGAATCAAACACTTCCGTATACCCTCTTATCTTTATCGGCCACGGCTGGAGAGAGTTTAAGATGTTGAAAAAAGAAGCCGTTTTTCTCCAGCGCAACGAAGGCAAAGAAGTAATAAACGAAAGCAGTGTGAATCAAAGGTTCGGACGCACCGGCGGAAAGGATCAAAAAAGAGATGAAGATGGCTTTCAGCGCCGGCCGCAAATCACCCGTTTGGCCTTCTGGGGATTTGACTTTGAATATCCAACGGCCGGTAAAGAGTAAAAAAGCGAAATAGCCGCAGAGTCCCAGCAGGCCGGACTCCAAAAAAATTCGCACCAAATCGTTGTGGGCGGCATAACCCTGCCCCTCTTCGGTTTTCCAAGGGGTGATTTTTTCGGTGGTTAAAAGCCCCCAGCCGGTGACCGGGTGTTCTTTGGCATAATTCAATAGCACGTACCAGTGCAGAACCCGCCAGGAAAAAGAATTGCTGATTTCGCCGCTGCGAATCTCTTCGGTTAGGTTCATTTGGTTAATTTGCTGAAAACGGGCTTGCCAGTTTTGAGAGAAAAGCGGCAGCAAGAATATTAAAAGCCCGGCCCAGAGAATTCTGCGGTTTTTGCTTTGATAGATATAAATGGCGAAAACCAAAGCGGTGGCGACCAAACCGGTCATGCTGTAGGTCAAAAACTGGGCGGTTAAAAGCGTGCCGAGCAGAAATTTTTTGGACAAACTGGGTTGGTTCTTGTGCCAAGCTAAAGCGATGGCGATAAAAACCAAAAGGTAAAGAGCCAGCGTGTTGGGGTGAAAAAGGGTGCCGAAAATCCGGTTTTGCCCTGCCGTGGAAAAAGTATTACCTGTCCCGGTAGCTGCCTGATAAAACCCGACCGTGAGAGGAACTGCCAAAGAAGCGGCTGCCGCCCAGAATAGTTTGCGCATATCGGCCGGGGTTTTAAAAAAAACCAAGAGCGACGCCAAAAGCGCCAAAAGAGAGGCAAGGCGGATAAACTCCTTTATGGCGACGGCTCCTCCACTTCCAAAATGGATAAAGGCGGAGAGGACCGAAGGAATTAAAAGGAAAAGAAAAACTAACAAACCTTTGCATATGGGGAAGTTGAACAATTTTCTATTAGGGTATAGATGAAAAAAAGTGAAGAAAATTAGAGAAAGCCCCACCACTCCGGCGGGGTTTAAGTTCAAAGGCCCCAGAGGCAGGGTAGTGTCAAAGAACGCATCCAGAGCGGAACGTAAAAAAACCGCCAAAAGCAAAAACTTGGGGTAGTCCAAAAAGCCCACGGCTCCAAAGGTCAAAAAAGCCAAAATTGCCACGGCCGCCTGCGGTCCAGTCAGATGAAAAAGCAAGGAGAGAACGGCAAAACCGGCCGTTAAAAGGAGAAACAACCCGGTTTTATGGCAGATTAGTTCCCCTTTACCCAAGGCTTTAGCGGCAATCATCGTATTATCTTTTCACGCTTAAAAGCGATTTTCCCCCGGTAAAAAAACACCCGAAGGTTTTATTGTTCTTTTAGGCATAACAAATTTGTGTGATTCCCCTTTTCCACGGTGTAGGCGGCCAACAATACGGGAAGATTGGCCGGTTCAACTTTCTTCTGGCGTTCGTTTATGTGGTACAATTTGAAACCTCTTTTTTGAAAGAATTGAAGATATTCCTCCGGTTCGGCTCCTGATTTTTTTATCCCGAGGGGCCAGAATTCCGTGACCACCGTGAGATTTCCATTCTTTTTTAAAAGCCGCTCCATACCTTGAATGGCCGCCGCTTCGGCTCCCTGGATGTCCATTTTAATGAAGTTGATTCTTTGGTTTGAGTTTTTAAAATAATCGTCCAGGCGCACGGCTTCGATGTCAATGCAAGGCCGGCCGTCCTGGGAATCGTAGATTCGGTGATCGCCTTTGTTGTCTTTCGACAGGTATAGTTTGATTTTTTCGGTTTTATTGGAGACCGCTTGCAAAGCCGCCACTACGTTGCAATAGCCGTTGGCTTGTATGTTTTTTCCAAGCAAGGCAAAATTATCCGGATCGGGCTCAAAGGCAAAAACTTTCCCCTTGGGACCGGTCCGTTTTGCGAAAATCAGCGTGTAATATCCTATATTGGCCCCCAAATCCAAAACCACGTCCCCTTCCTTGATTTGCCGTTTAATCAGTTCGGTTTCAAAAGGTTCGTACACCCCGCGAATGGAAAGGAAAAGCGAATCTTTGGGATCCAAAAACATTCGATGTCCGCCCACTTCGGCGAAATCGGATTTCAGATGGGAAACGAGCAGGTCCCGGAAAGCCCGAATGGGATAAAATTTTTTCATTCCACGAAAGGGGATGATTTTAACCGCCCCTTTGTATAAAGATAGAAGGATTGTTCGCATCTTTGGTTTTCCATTAAGTTTGATTTTTTCCGGGGAATTCAAGCTTTGCATCGGCGATGCCCATTCAGTTTGCATAAGATCGCTCCAAAGAAATGGAATTGGGGCAGGAAACCGTAAAGTATTCGTACGTTTTTTCCAGCCCGCTTTCAAAGGATACTTTGGGGTTCCATCCCAGGTAGTTTTGTATTTTGGAAACGTCGGCCAAACTGTTTTTCGGCTCCAGGATGGCCGGGCCGTGAAGCGCTTCCATTTTTTTCCCGCTTAAACTCAAAAGATTTGAGGCGACCTGGTTGACGGAAATGTTTTGGCCGGTGCCGACGTTGAAAACCTCTCCAAAGCAAGCCGGGTCAGGCGTATCGGCGGCCAGAAGATTGGCCTCCACAACCCCGGAAACGAAGGTGAAGTCGCGGGTCTGTTCCCCGTCTCCGTTTATAGTTGGGCAAAGGTTTTGGCCGATTAACTTTATGAATTTTGGTATCAGTCCGGCGTAATCGCCTTGCGGGCTCTGGCGCGGACCAAATACGTTGAAATATCGCAGGCAGATGGTTTCCAAACCATAAAGGCTGTGGTACAGGCGGCAGTACTGCTCCCCTACCAGTTTTTGGACGGCGTAGGGAGAAATCGGATGGGGAAACATTTCTTCCCTCAGCGGCAGCATCTTCCGCGAGCCGTAAACGGACGAGCTGGAGGAGAAAACAAAGCGTTTAATCCCAAACCTTCGGCAGGATTCCAAAAGATTTAAAGTTCCGTTCACGTTCGCCTGATGGGTGGGGAGCGGATTTTTGACGGAAAACTGAACCCTGGGCAAGGCGGCCAGGTGCAGAACCGCACCGATTTCTCCGCTTTCGAAAACCTCGGTTAAATCAGCGCAAATGTTTTTAGGATAAACGACCAGCTGGCCATTATCCTGGTGTTGGGAAAGATTTTCTCGTTTTCCCAAAGAAAAATTGTCAATCACCGCCACCGAATGCCCCCGTTCAAGGAGTTTGTCGACCAGATGACTGCCTATAAAGCCGGCTCCGCCGGTTACCAAATATTTCACGATAGTGCCGGCCTTTCTTCAGCTGGTTGGCCAATTCCCAGAACTTCGGAAAGAAAATTTGCCGTCTGAAGAGCCGTGCGGCCAAAGGAGAGTTGGGCCGCCCGTTTTTTCCCGCGACGGCGCAGCTCGGCGGCCAGGTTTTCGTCCTCGGCCAGCCGGGTGATCCCTTTTTTGATTTCCTCTGAATTTCGGGGATCAACCAACCAGGCGGCATCTCCGGCAACCTCCGGCAGGGCGGAAAAGTTGGAAGTTAGAACCGGAGCGCCGGCGGCCATTGCTTCCAAAATCGGCAGGCCGAAGCCTTCGTAGAGGGAGGGGAAAAGAAAGCCGGCGGCATTCCGGTATAGCGTTGCCAGTTTTTCCCGCGGGACATACCCCAAAAATTGAATACGGTTTTCCGCATCCATAGCTTTCACTTCCCTTTTGATTTCCTCCGCCCGCCAGCCATCTCCTCCGGCAATTAGCAGCTGGTGCGGCAATTTGCCTTCCCGAACCGCCTGCAGGAATGCGTGGGCCAGCAAAGCAAAATTTTTGCGGGGCTGAATCATACCGTTGGAAAAAAAGTAGGGGTATGGAAAAGTGTTTTCGCCGGTTTGTTGGGAAAAGAAATTAGCATCGACCCCCAGCGGTATCACCCGGCAGCGCTCTTGCGGAAACGAGGAAAACAGGCAGACATCTTGTCGGGTGGTTTGAGAATAAACCACCACCCAGTCGGCCTGCTCCAGCCCCCAGCGAATCGTTTTCAGCCGGTCTTTCAAAAAACCGTCCGAATAAATACCCGGAACTTTCAGGCCGGCCAAATCGTGCAGTACCAGAACCTTTTTTTGCTTTTTCGTGCGCGCCGGAAGCTCGGAGTTTAAAGCCAAAAATAAATCGGCCCGATTCAACCCGAAAAGCTTTCGCCCCAGCTTCCAGTCCCAGAGCTTTTTAGCGGCGCGCATGGGCAGCCGAATTCTCCTCAATCGGTTCGCGTTGGATAGCGGCGGCTGAAGGTTCGCCCGACGGTGGGAAAAGGCATAGTAAAATGGTTCAAACGGAAGATTTAATTTTTCCAACTCCTGGCAGAGGTGATAGGCGTAGTAAGAAATGCCGGAAGGGTTGCGCCAGAAAAGAGGGGAAAGGTCGATGTCCACCCGCGGTTTTTTCATCATTTTTGAAGTCCACCGGCGGTTTTCCATTTTCAGGCCGGCGTTCACCGCGGCGGCCCTTTCCGGTTCAGGAAAAAAACGAGATAAGCGAACAAAAAGAGCCATATTCCGGCGGTCTCAAAGCTGGCTGGATGCAGATAAAACCAGATAATGGCGAGGCCCGGAGGGGCCAGGTGCGGCAGGATTTTACGAAACAACTTTTCCGCGAAAAGCTTTTGTAAAACCAAAACCTGCAGGATAAAGTTCACGATTTCAGTAACCACCGTGGCCCAACAAGCTCCCACAAAACCTAATTTTGGAACCAGGTAAAAATTCAAAGCGAGATTGATGGCGGTGTTGACGGCGGCGATTTTGGCTAAGCTTTTCTCTCGATGGCAGGCCACGATGGCCTGAAAGGAAAGGGTGTTGGCGAACATAAAAACCATCGACCAGATGATTACCGAAAGCCCCGGAGCGGCGGAGGCGAATTCAACTCCATAAAGAAAGCGGATAATCGGCCCGCTGGCCCCCATTACCAGTGCGGCTATTAAAAGAGTGGGGGGAAAAAACAGAAAGAAGCTTTTTTGATAAATGGGCGCCAGCTCCTCTTTCTTTTCGTTCTTCAGGCGTGAGAAAACGGGGAAAAGTGAAGCCGCCACCGGAGCGGCAATCATTAAGAAGGCTTCCGAAAGTCGGAAGCAGGCGGAATAAAGGCCGGCACCTTTTTCGCCGCCATAATGATAGACGAAGAGGGTGTCAATCCGGAAATAAAGGGCTAAAAGCCCCATCCAGAGGGCGAGGGGATAGGCTTCCTTGACGAGGGAAACCGCCTGCGCGAAGGTAAAAGGGAGCAGCTTCCCCCCGTTTTTGAAAAAGACAAGGGTAAAAAGGGCTAAAAGCGCTCCTTCCGTGGCTAAAAGTGAAGCCAAAAAGAAAGGCAGCGTCTGCTGGGTATAAATTCCGCCCAGAATCAGTAAAAGATACAAAACCCCTGCAATGGTATAGGCCCGGATGAGGGAGGCTGATTTGAGCTGGGCTTGAAAATAGGCGGCCAGTGAACCGGCCCCCGCTTGCAGAAAGAAAGAGAGGGAGTAAAAATAAATCAACGTTTTGACGTTCTGCCCGTAGCCGGTAAAAAGAAGGGCAATCCAAACCCCGATTAAGGCTAATCCGGAAAAAAGGATACGGAGACAGAGTATGGGGGTAATAATTGAAGCGGACTGCTCCTGGGCCATCCGGCGCACCAGAATCAAGTCCATGCCAAAGTTGGCCAGAAAGCGAAAGAGCTCGGTGAACGAAATGACCAAAGCCCAAAGCCCAAAGTTCTCCGGCCCCAGGAAACGGGCCAGAAGAAAGTTGGCCAGAACGCGGAAAACTTTGGACAACAACTGGCTGGTGAAGAGAGCCAGCGAATTTTCCAGGATTTTTCGCGTGAGGTTACCCGCGACTGGCTTTTGGATGGCGGCGGGAATCATGACTCCTGTCTTTCAAATTCCAAACGGGAGTCGGCCGGTTTTTTACTTCTCCAACCGGCGCCCAGCTTGCGGAAAGAATCCGGGCCGTACTGGTTACGGAAAATTTCTCCAGCGAGAATCCACAAAATTCCGAGAGCGAAAGCGAAGGCCGTTGTCGTGATAACGATTAAACTTCTTTGGGGCGCCGATTTTTTCAGCGGGGGCACGGCATTATCCAGAACCTGAACAATGGGGATTTCCTTTTCGGTTTCGATTTTGGCCAATTCATACTGTTGGGTTAAACTGGCGTAGGTTTCCCCTTTGATTACCGCTTCCCTTTTCAGCGCGGCAACTTTTCGGTTCAATTCCGGATCGTCCGAGACGGCAAAGTTGCGGTTATTTCCCAAAAAGGCTTCCAGGGCGTCCTCGGCTTTGGCCAACTCCACTTTCACCGAATCGAGCCGGCGCTCGATGTTCAGTTGGTTGTTCCAGGCCTTCGTTTTCCGCTTGCTGTGGTTATACCGTTCCAGCTCGGCGGTGAATTGGTTGGCGACCAAAGCGGATAGTTCCCGGTTAGTCATAGTAACTTCAAGTGTAATAATGCCTGTTTTCACGTCCATCGAGACTTTGCGCAATTGGGCCAGTTTCTTTGAGCCCTTTTCCAGATCTTTGGCCTTCAAATATCCAAGCAGGGTTTTATCGATTCGCTTCTTTCCGTCCGTGTAGGCGTAGCGTTTGGTTAGAACGGCTTCTCCAATAATCCTGCTTTTGATAATATCGGGGTATAAAAGCGAAGAGCTTTCCAGCCCGCTGGTTGTGCCGCTTAGATCAAACCCCAGCGAGCCGGCCAGTCCGGAGAGGAAACCGACTTTATCTTGCTTGCCGGAAGGCAAAAGGACCACTTTGGCCGTGTATTCCGACGGCAGAATCAGAACAACAGTAAGTGAGCCGGCCAAACCGGCGGCGATTAATTTGGCCAGAAAAAATCTTTTTTCCCGTATGAGGGAAAGCCGGAAAAAAGTTTGATTCTCCGGCGGGCGGGTTATTTCCAAGCGATGGCTCATTTGGTCTTGGCGATTATGAAAAAGGTCGTGGCGATGCCGGAGATGATGGAAATCGTTGCCGCCAGGTCGCGGCTGAAATGCTTTCTCTCTTCAATTTTCTGCGGAACGATGATGGCGTCCCCCAGTTCAACTTTTTTGCCTCCCACTCCTCCGGAGCTTACCCGTCCGGTGGCCTTGACCAGCCGGGTCTCTTTTTTGTCGGCATTGGGAGTGAAACCGCCCGCTTTTTTGATGTAATAGTTTACCGACTTCCCCGGTTGATAGCCGATGGTGCCGCTGGAGGCGATGGCCCCCAGAATTTGAATGCCGGCGGGCAGGTCCGGCACCAAAATTTCATCGCCGTCTTTTAGGGTGATGTCTCCCTTTTTCCCCTTGCTTTTGAGGAGCTCTACCGGATCAAAGACAATTCGGGAAACCTTGTTGACGTCCAAATTCAACGGTATCGGCTCTTCGATATTTCCCAGGGAATCTTTCTCCAATAGCTGGGTTTGGGCGATTAAAGCGGGCAGGTTCTGGCGTTTGATATGCTCGGCGATGGAGCGGCGCATTAAGGTTATTCCCGGAACAAACGCTTTGGGGGTAAAGCCGCCCGCCCGCTGGAAAATCTCGTAGATGGTTTCGTTTTCTTTGCGAAGGGCGTATTTCCCGGGAAAACCGACCTCGCCGGAAACCTTCACCACCCGGTGCTCGTTCCAGTCCGGGATTTCACGGATAAAGACCTTGTCGTCTTCCCGCAGGATTAAGTCTATTTCCGTTTTGGGATTTTCTAAAATTGAATCCAAGGCGAAATAGAAGATATCGGAAGGGTGTCCGGGATTGACCCTCGCCAGCTCGGCTCTCAATTTGTAGGCGCTTTTGTTGGGATTGCCGGCCTGAAAAATCAGGTCGGAAAGACGCATATTTTCCAAAAGCTCGTATTTCCCGGAAGTTTTTACGTCGCCTTCAATAGAAACAAATTTTTTGCGCTCCACTTCGTCTATGGCATAAACCACAACGGAATCGCGGTCATGCAAAAAGAGATTGGCGGTGCTGTCGCCGGCCAGCAATTTGCCCAGCGAAACAGACAGCAGCGTCCGGCGGGCATCCGGCGTCACGCGAAACAGGTCGGCGCGGGGCAGATAAGCGTCCGGCTCCAACTGTTCGCCTCCGTTCAGCAGTTCATTTATCCGCATCCCCTCCGAGCGCTCGAACGAACCGGGGTGTTTAATTTTTCCGGTTATCCAGACCACGTTGGGGCGAAATTGGTATTTGGACAGAATCGAAATCTCATCCCCATCTCTTAAAAGCAGATTATCGGAAGAGCGGGAGGTTGAATCGGCAAGGTTCAGATTAACCAGCTCGCGCTGGTCATCGGCCTGCTGGCGGTCCAGAACGACCCGTTTTAAATAAGCCGTCGGCAGGGTGCCGCCGGCCAGCTCAATCAAATCCCAGACCTTTTCGGTTCCCTTTAGTTCGTAAATGGCCGAGCGTTTTACTTCCCCTTTGATGCGAACCAGCGGCCCGGAGACCGGAACGTAGACAACGTCGCCGGTTTCCAACTTTTGGTCGGCAGAGTTGTATCCTTTTAAAAGCAACTCGTAGAGGTCCAGCTCGGCAACTTCCTTGTTTTGGCGCAGGACCTTGATTTTGCGCATGGAGCCCCGTTCCCCCGGCCCGCCGGCGGCATAGAGGGCGGAGAAAAAGGTTGAAAGTGAAGTCAGGGTATATCCACCCGGCTTTTTAACCTCCCCCAAAACAAAGATTTTTACCGAGCGGAGCTTGCCCAGCATTACCGAGACTTGAAAATTGCTGTAGATTTTGGCCAGACGCGATTTGAGCTTGCTCTCGAACTGCGTTATGGTCATCCCCCAAACCACCATTTCACCCGTTTTGGGGATGAAGATTTTTCCTTCCCGGTCAACTGCGAGCTGGTATTCCTGTTCCGCCCGTCCCCAAAGGTTGACGATGAGATTGTCCCCCGGCCCGAGCAAGTAAGTTTCCGGAACAGGGGTCTCTGGTATCGGTGCAAAAGTGGGAGTGCTGCCGCTGAAAATTTCGTAACCGAATGGTTTTAAGCCTGTGCCTTCGCTTTTTTCATCCTCGTTCGGTTGTTTTAATTCCGCAGTTTTGCCGGCTTTTTTTAGCTCGTTGGCGATGTAGGAGGAATCGTCATACAGCGTGGGCGTTTTATAAGTTTGATTAGTTGAATGAGGGGTGGCCGTTGCCGGTAATTGCCCTCCGTTTTTCTCTAAATATTCTAATAGACGCTTTTTGTTGGCTTCGCTCATTTCTTGAGCGGAAAGCTCAAAAGGATAGGCGAGGCAGAATCCTAAGAAAACCGCGAATCCAATTCGTTTGCGCATACTCCTCCTATTTCTCCACACCAAGCTTTGGCAAACCAGAGGCCGGAATCCGTCGGTTTTGGAAAAATTATAAGCTCAAATCGTTCAAAGGGTTGTTTGCCGGCAGTGTTGAAAAGCGAACCGCTTGCGGAAAAAATTTTAGGAAGATGGCGGAAAAAATTTCTGTTTTGCCCTTGCTGGTAGTTAAACCGGTATAGAAGAAGCTACAGAAGGCTTAACTTAAAGACAATTAAGAGCTTAAAATTTTTCTTGATTTTTATGGCTTTGGTTTTTAACTTAAATATCGAAACAGGTTGCCTTTTCGGATGGGGGAAAGGCGCAGAACCGGATAACAGGAGGAGCTATGCGCTTCAAAAAGTTTGCCCTACTCTCACTCTTAACCCTCGCCGTTGCTTTAACCTTTGCGGCCAATAGTTGGGCCGTGGGCTCAATTTCCGGCCGCATCACGCTGGAGCATGAATTTGCCGTGCTTCCTGTGATCGGCGCTTCGGTTACGGCGCTTGCCGATTCTCATTTTGTCGGAATGGCGCATACCGATTCCAACGGCAACTACCAGATTAAAAACCTGCCTCCCGGAAGTTACAAGGTGGTGGCCTGCAAGTTCGGGCTGGGCTGCCTTTTTTATCCGGGAGTTCTTCATCCGGATTCTGCCGACCCGGTTGCAGTTTTGGACGGTCAGACAACCTCGGGTATCGACATTCAATTTTGCCCCTTTGTTCCACCCCCGCCCCGATTTGGATTGATAACCGGACGGATAACCGATGCTTCCAGCGGCGACGGTATTGCCGGCGCGCACGTGGTGGCTAAACCAGACAACCTCCTTCCGGTTATTTTTGAAACCACCACTTTCCCGAACGGAAATTATACTCTGCCGGTGCCTGCCGGAAATTATAACGTGGCGGCAGTAGCACTTGGTTTTCTGCCCGCCGTATACTCCGGCAATCCGGTCGTCGTAGATTCGGGGGATACAGCGGCGGGTGTTGATATCGCTCTCAATCACTTTTCCTTCGGTTTTGGCTCGATTTCCGGGCAAATTACCGACAAAAACACCGGCTTACCCATAAGCCACGCATTAGTGATTTCCCGTCAACTGAATGGTCTTGGCTTTGGGGCAGATTTAACCGACGAGAACGGCAATTATCAAATCGAACGGCTGCCGCAAGGTTTGTACAAAGTCGCATCCGTCGCGCGTGACTATTTCCCGGCCGTTTATCCCGACTCGGTTCCGGTAGATTCCGGTCAGGATACACCCAATATCAACTTAGCGCTAATGCCGATTCCGCCTGCCGATTTGGGCACCATTTCCGGAACAGTCACTAGAGACTCCACTGCCAGCTCTCCCGCTTATGATTCTACGGGAAAACCAATTGAGGGTGCAATAGTAGCAGCAGTAGGTTTTGATTCTGTTCACAACCATCGAATTGTCCGCTTTGCTCATACCGATTCCACCGGCAACTATGTAATTGGGGGCCTGCCAAAAATTCCCTACTTCGTCCTTGCTTGGGCGCGCGGCTACTTTGGTGAAATTTATGACAACGTCCGCCGCTTTGAAGATGCCACCAAAGTTACCCCGGACGCTTCCGGCATCAATTTCGCCCTCACCCAAAAGCCGGATTCGGGCAACTCCGTCGCCGGTCTCGTTCGCTCCAGCATCGGCGCGCCGCTTCCCGGCGTTTGGGTCAACGTTTCTGACGGAAGTAATTCCGTGGTTGGAGCAGGGGTATCGCTGCCGGATGGCGGGTTTATAATCGACGGCCTTGCCGCTGGAACCTATACCATCTCCGCCACCAACGATGCCGGCGCTACCGTTTCCCAATCGGTCGATTTGAGCGGTGGCTCGGTTTCCAACCTCACTCTAACTCTTGCGGGAAGCGCAAATCTTCGAGGGGACCTCAACCGGGATGGGGTTTACACCTCTGCCGATGTGGTCCTGATTTTGAACGCCGCCTTTTTGGGTGAAGTTGGAAACATCGACCCGATGGCCGCCGACGTCGATTGCGACGGGTTTTTGACCAGCTCGGATGTGGTTAGAGAGATGAACTTTGTCTTCTTGGGCCAAAGTTCCCCCATCTGCGGATTCTAATTTAACTTAACTTACGAAAAGAAGCGTCCGCCAAAGGCGGACGCTTCTTTTTTTAGCGCCATGGGAAATAAAAAATTGATTTCCAATCCCGCTTGGGAACCCAATTTCGCCGGATGGGCATCCCTGTGCCGGGTGTTGGGCGCTTCCCTTCCGGCAGAACCTCGACAACAAAAATAGTGTTGTCAATGTAAACCGAGTCTTTTTTTATGTCCATCACGCCCAATGGGAGTCTTGCGTCTGTATGTGAAACAACAGGAGCTTGACGGAAATAGCCGTATTCGCATACTTCCGTACGATGCAAAGTGTGGAAGGAAAAGTAACCATCGTCACCGGCGCTTCGAAGGGCATTGGGCGGGCGATTGCCTTGTTGTTCGCGCAAAATAAAGCCAAAGTCGTGCTTTCGGCTCGAAATAAAAAGGAACTGGAAGAGCTGGCCGAGCAGATAAAAAAACAAGGCGGCGAGGCCTTTGCTATTCCGGCGGATATGTCCAAAGAAACGGATGTCAAAAACTTGATTGACCGGACACTGGAACAGTATGGAACCATTGACGTTCTCATCAACAACGCCGGTCTGGGCATTTGGGCGCCGGTGGCGGAGATGAAAACGGAGGATTTCGACATCATTTTTGACGTCAACGTCCGGGGAGTTTTTCTGGCCTGCCGGGAGGTGATCCCGCATTTCGCCAAAAAAGGTGGCGGGCAGATTATCAATATCGCCTCCGTGGCAGCCAAAAGCGCCAACGCCAACCTGGCGGCCTACTGCGCCTCCAAAGCGGCTCTGGTGATGTTTTCCGAATCGCTGGCTCTGGAGGTACGCAATCAAAACATCAAAGTTACCTGCGTTTCTCCCGGCTCGGTCGCTTCCGAGTTTTCCGGCGAGTTTCCCAAAGACCGTCCGATAAACCGCCCGGGCCTGGTCAAGTTGACCTGCGAAGAGGTGGCGGAGGCTTGCTTGATGGTTGCCACCCAGAATCCGAATGCCTGGACTTCGGAACTAATTTTGCGTCCCCTTCGGACAGGCTGAAATCTTCAGCAACCAAAGCGCTAAATTGTCATGCTGAACGAAGTGAAGCATCTGGGAGGGGAGGGGTTGGGAACTGCCCCACTCTCCGCCCAGATTCCCCCCTCGAGTTCCCTCGGGACAAGTCGCTACGCCCGGAATGACAGAAAAAGGAATTTTTAGGTAGCGGAAGACTTCAGTCTTCCAAAAATGGAAACCTAAAGGTTTCCGCTACCTTTAGATATTTTTTTTACCCAGTTTTTCGTTCTTTCCGGCGGTCGGAGAAAGTACGCGGCAACCGATACCAGTGTGACGATTAAAGTTCCCATCTGGATAATTAGGGGATTTATATCCGGGTAGATTAGTTTTTCGAGATAATTCCGAATGAAGCCGCAGGAATAAGAAGAGCCAGACTGACCTCGAAAATAGTTTTCCAGAATGGTCAGCGGGCAGTATTGCTGCATCAAAGCAAGGGTAGCGACAAACAAAATTCCGGCTAAATGCAGCGTGCGAAACCAGAAAAAGTTTAAAAATCTTTGGTGTGCGAAAATGGCGATCAAAGTCCAGAAAAATCCCAAGAGCATGAAGAGAATCCAGAGAAAATGTATTGCGGTAATCAGCTCGGCCATAGCTTTTCCTTATCCAATATAGATTGCCATAAGGGCAAGCGATATAGTTACACCAAATATAAAGGGGTTTACGAGAAAGCTTAAAAACGGTATTTTGGGAAGCTGGTGAAAGATGGGAGTAACCGCGATTGGAGTGGACATTATCGAGACGGAGCGGATTAAAGCAGCCATTGCCCGCTGGGGCGACCATTTTCTCTTCCGCATTTTCACCCCGGCCGAGGTGACCTACTGCCTGGAAAAAGAGCAGGCGCACTATTCCTTCGCCGCCCGCTTTGCGGTCAAGGAAGCGGTGATTAAAGCGATTGGCACAGGGCTGACCTCCAATTTGCGCTGGACTTCGATTGAAATCGTCAACGACCGGAAGGGAAAAGCGGAAGTTCGGCTGGGGGAACGGGTGAAAGAGGTTATCGGCAACAAAAAGATTCTAATCTCGATGTCGCACACCCATCAATATGCCGTTGGCCAAGCGATACTTTTGGATGAAGAGGAAAAATGAAAACCGAAGTTTCCAGTCAAAGCCAGGTTCTGGGGTTATTTGAGCGCTGCGGAGCGCTTTTGACCGGGCACTTTCTTTTGACCTCCGGCCGCCATTCGGGAACCTACTTTGAAAAATTTGGGGTCCTGCAGCATCCGGGATATCTCGTTCGGCTGGGCGCGATGTTTGTTCGCCTTTTTAAAGATGTTGAAATTGACCGCGTGATTGGCCCTACCACCGGCGGGATGGTTATCGCCTACGAAGTGGCCCGCCAGATGGGAAAGCCTTACTTTTTCGCCGAGCCAAATCAAAACGGAGAGGGGCGCGTTTTCGGGCGGGGATTTTCGTTGAATCCCGGCGAAAAGGTTTTGATTGTGGACGACGTTTTAACCACCGGGCGGTCGCTCGTTGAGGTGTTGGAACTGGTCAAGAAAGAAGGGGGGAAAACGGTTGGTATCGGCGTTCTTTTAGACCGTTCGGGCGGCAAGGTCAATTTGGGTCAAGCGTATCAAGCCCTGGCTACTTTGGATGTGGAATCGTTCACCCCGGAAGAGTGCCCGCTCTGCAAAGAAGGAAAACCTGTAGTAAAACCGGGTTCGAGGAAATTTTGAGAGTCAAAAAAGTCATCGTCGAAAAAGCGGAGCCGATTCAGCGCATTGCCGCCACCTATCCCGATGTTTTGGAAAGATTGGCCGCCCGCCGCCGGGGGGGGCAGGAGATAATCAACATTGGTCGGATTGTCCCCGATTTGCCTTTGCATCCGGAAGTGGAAGAAATCGCCCGCTCTCATTTCAAAGAAAGTTTAGCCTGGTCCCCCAAGCCGGATGAAAAGCTGGTCGGCGAATTTAAAAAGCTGGCCACGGGTTACGTGGAGGAACGCATCGGTCAAAAGTTGGACCGCTTTGCAGCTTTGGCTCCCATTCCGGGCGTTAAACAGGGATTCTTTCACCTCTTATTACTTTACCTCGAAGCCAAAGAAAAAGTTTTTCTCCCTGACCCGGCTTTCCCCTTTTTTCGGCAGGCGGTTTTTTCGGCAAAAGCAGAAGTGGTTCCGTATTCCCTCTACTCCCGCACCGATTATCTGCCCAACCTGGAGGCGTTGGACGTTTCTTATGGGCAAAAACCGAAGCTTTTGGTGCTTAATTATCCCCATTCACCCACCGGCGCGGCGGCCGACCGGAGCTTTTTTGAACGAGCGGTGGCCTGGGCCTCCCAAAAAAATGTGCTTTTAGCTAACGATTTCACGTATGGCGAGCTGTATTACGACCAAACGCCGGTTGTGCCGCTGTTCTCCACTCCCAAAGCTTCCAAAGTATCTCTTGAATTTTTCTCCTTCACCCATTCTTTCAATCTCCCCTTCCCCAAGTTGGGACTGGCGGTAGGTAAGAAAGAAGTGGTGGAAAACTTGGAAGCATTTATCCAAAGTTTGGGAATTTACCCTTCCAATTACTGCCTGCGGCTGGGAATAGAGCTTTTGAGCCGGCGCAAAGAAATAATTGCTTATCACAACCAAATTTTAGCCGAACGGCGAAAGATTGTCACCGACGCCTTGTCCCGGCTCGGCTGGAACTTCTGGCGGCCTAAAGGAGGATGTTTCGTCTGGGTGGAAGTTCCCCGCCGGATGCCCGTTTTGAGTTTTGCCCGCAGGCTTTTGAGAAAAACCAACGTTTTAGTTTATCCCGGAAATTACTTTGGCGAAGCGGGGGAAGGTTTCTTCCGGCTTTCATTGGCAACTCCCACTAATAAGTTAATTCAAGCCTTCGAACGTATTACCGCCGAATTCGCTTCGGCCAAAAAAAGGTTTGGGCTTTTTCCGGAAAAACAGGAGAAGCGCAGCGCTTAATGGTTCGACCCTTCGACATTGCTTTCTCGACAGAGCTTCCTCGACTGCGCTCGTTTACGCTGCGCTCAACGCAAGCGGAACAGGTCGAAACAAGTCAGGGCAAGCAGGGCTCACCATAGATGGATGTTCTTCGGCTTTTGGGGTTAAAACTTTCGGCGCACGTCGGGACAACGCAAGAGGAACGGAAGCGCGGAGCGCTTTTGGAAATCGATTGCGAACTCTGTTTCCCTTTCGCGCCGGCGGCAGCCAAGGATGAGCTAAAAAAAACGGCGGATTACAGCGCGGTGTATCACTTGATTCTGAAAGAAATGGATAAGGAGTATCGCCTGCTCGAAACGGCCGCCTCGCGGCTGGCTGAAAAATTGGGGAAGGAATTTTCGGTCAAAAAAACTACCGTGCGGGTGCGCAAGCTTTCCCCGCCCGGGTTGTATCGTTTGCCGATGGTGGAAGCTGAAGCCCATTGGCCCAAAGGTTAATGCCGATGGCCCGGGTTAAAAAGGAAGTAGAGGTCTATTTGGCGCTCGGTTCCAATTTGGGAAACCGCTTGGAGAATCTCATCGGAGCCGTTGGACGGTTGAAAAAACTGGCCGTTTCTCCGCTTACGCTTTCTTCGGTGTACGAAACCGACCCGGTGGGGGTGGAAGGATGCGCGTTTTACAATCTGGCGGTTGCTTTTAAAACCAATTTAGAGCCGGAAGAGTTGATGGGGAGACTTCTGGAAATCGAAAAAAGTTTTGGACGGGTTCGCAAAACCGGGAAGGTCTTGCCGAGGACCCTGGACATCGACATTCTCTTTTATGGAAGCGAGAAAATCAAACATCCCATATTGGAAATTCCCCATCCCCGGTTGGCGGAAAGGGAGTTCGTTTTGGTTCCCCTGGCAGAAATTGCCCCCGGTTTAGTTCACCCCGTGCAGGGTAAAAGCATTTCCCATTTGCTGGAGGAGAAGGGTCATTCCGAGAATGTGCGCTGGATGGGAAAATTAGAAGATCTCTTGCGGCTGGAAAAAGTGCGGGGATGAAAGAGCAATCAAAAGTTAATAAACCAACTTATCTGGCGGTGGAAGGCCCCATCGGCGCCGGCAAAACCTCCCTGGCCAAATTGCTGGCAGAAAATTTGGGGTATCGCGCCGTTTTGGAAGAGGCGGATGAAAACCCGTTCATTTCCGAGTTTTACCGCGCGCCCCGCAAAAGCGCCTTTCAGGCCCAGTTGTTCTTTCTTCTTTCCCGCTGGAGGCAGCAGGTGGAGCTGTCTCTCCCCGATTTGTTCTTTCCCGGGGTGGTTTTCGATTACATTTTGCCCAAAGACCGGCTCTTTGCCGAACTGGTTCTTAACGAAAAGGAATTATATTTATATCAAAAGTTGGAAGAGAGTCTTTCCAAAGCCACGCGCAAGCCGGATTTAGTGATTTATCTGGAGGCTTCCTTTCCGGTTCTGTGGAAAAGGATAAAGATGCGCAGCCGGAACTATGAAAAGAATATGGCCCCGGAGTATTTAGAAAAAGTGGTTGAAAAGTACCGTCAGTTTTTCTTCGACTATAACCAAACCCCGCTTTTGGTCGTTAACACCGACAAATTGGACTTCGTCGCCAGTTCAAAAGACTTCGAGCTGTTAACTGCAGAAATCGAAAAGCCGGTTCTGGGCACCCGCTACTGGCGGCCGGATTTCACCGACGGGCAGCCCTTGGTTAAGAAGGAAAGATGAAAAAGGGCCTTTTATTTGTTTGGGCAGTTTTGCTGCCAACTTCGGTCTATGCCGACCTGCGTATGGTAGTCCGGGAATCTTTTTGGGGAGGAACCCGCAAAGATACTGCGGTTGTCTGGCAGACGGTGGTCGTTCGCCAGACTTCGGCCAAAATCATCCGCAAGTTTTCCCAATATGGCGGCTTTATCGACACGGTCGAGTTGGTGCCCAACTACACCGACAGTGTCTTTTATTATATGTCCTACGGCAGAAAGTGTTTTGCCCGTTCCCTACCTGTCGACTCATCCATTCCTATGCCGGCCAGTTGGACAATGAAATTAACCGCAGGGACGTTGCAGGAAAAGTTTTTGACCGACAAACGAAAAATCGCAGAGGCTTTGTGCGAACACCGCCAGCGGGTTTGGAGCGGCTCTGTTTTGGACTCTGCCGGAAAGCCGGTTGGGACCTCCGAGCTGGAAGTAGACTACTGGTTGCCCACCGAGGGTTTTTTAGGTAAAGAGGAGATCGAATTTTATAACCAATTCCGCCAAAAAAAATTTGGAGGAAGCAAAACCCTGAAAGAATTTGATGCCAATCGAATCTCCTCTGTTTTTGGGATCCGGTTGGTAGAACTGGAAAAGAAAACGGTAGTTAGCCCGATATTCCCCTTGGAATTCAAAGTCACCCTGCGCCGAAAGTTGGGCTCAAAACAAAGAGAGTATTTTTATACCCGGAGTGTAATAGAGCTGCATGCCGAAAAACAGAACGCCGTTGACTTTATGGTTCCAACGGGATATCAGCGGATTAAGCTTTCCGAGCAAAGCGGCAGGGCAAAAGTAAAGAAACGATGACCCCTCCGGATAAAGTCACCACCCGAACCTTCAAGGATTTCAAAAAAAGGGGTGAGCCGATCGTGGTTCTGACCGCCTACGAGTACCAAACTGCCAGGATTCTGGATGCTGTTGGCGTGGATGCGTTGTTAGTCGGCGACTCCGCCAATATGGTCTTCTACGGACAGCCCAGCACTCTTTCTATCACGTTGGAGCAGATGTTGTATCATACCCAAGCCGTCAGCCGGGCGGCGGAACGGGCCTTGGTCATCGGCGATATGCCCTTTCTGTCCTATCAAGTTTCCATTTCCGAGGCGGTGGCCAACGCCGGGCGTTTTTTGAAAGAGGCGGGCGCGGCGGCGGTTAAGCTGGAAGGAGGGAGTGAAATTGTCCCAACTGTCAAACATTTGGTGGAGGTGGGGATTCCGGTGATGGGCCACATCGGTTTGGTTCCGCAAGCGGTGCACCAAATGGGCGGTTATGTCGTCCAAGGGAAAGACGCCAAATCCGTCTCCTATTTGATGGAGAGTGGCTTGGCTCTCGAAGAAGCGGGAGCTTTTTCGCTGGTTATTGAAGGGGTGTATGCCGAAGTGGTGCGCAAAATCACCGAAGCGGTAAAAATTCCGACCATCGGCATCGGCGCCGGGCCGCATTGCGACGGTCAGGTGCTGGTGACCAATGATTTGCTGGGGCTTTTTTCCGACTTCAAGCCGAAGTTTGTCCGCCGCTACGCCAATTTGTCGGAGGAAATCCGCAAAGCGACCAAAGCATTTATGGAGGATGTCAAACACCACCGTTTTCCAACCGAAGAAGAAAGCTATTAGAGTGCTCAAAATTTCCACCATCCGGCAGATGCAGAAAAAAAGCCGGGACTGGCATAAAAATGGTTTGACCATCGGCTTCGTGCCGACGATGGGATATTTACACGAAGGACATCTTTCGTTGGTAAAAACGGCCAAAAAAGAATGCGACCGGGTTAGCGTTTCGATTTTTGTTAACCCTCTGCAGTTTGGACCGGCGGAAGATTTGGCCAACTACCCCCGCGACATCAAACGCGACCGCATGCTCTGTTTAAAAGCGGGTGTTGACGTTCTATTCACCCCTTCGGAAAACGAAATGTATCCATCAGACTTTCAAACTTACGTTGAAATCGAAAAAGTGACGCAGGGGTTGGATGGAGCCGCCCGCCCCGGCCATTTTCGCGGCGTTGCCACCGTGGTCGCCAAGCTTTTCAACGCCTGCCTGCCGGATGTCGCTTTCTTTGGCCAAAAAGATTTCCAGCAGATGGTGGTCATTGAACAGATGGTTCGAGACTTGAATTTTCCTTTGAAAGTCGTCGTCTGCCCCACCGTGCGTGAAACTTCCGGTCTCGCAGCCTCCTCTCGCAACAGCTATCTTAGCGAAGCGGATAGAAAAGAAGCGGCTATTTTGTATCAGGCGTTAAAGTTAGGAGCCGAAAAATTGGCCGCCAAAATTCCTGTGGAAGAAGCGCTGGCCGAAATTCGCGGGTTTATCGCCAGCCGCTCCGCGTTTGAAATCGAATATGTTGAGGCCTCCGACCCTAAAACGCTTGAGCCGGCGCGAGAGCCGGGAAAGCCGATGGTTTTATCTCTTGCCGCTCGTTTGGGGAAAGTGCGTTTGATTGATAATATTTTAGTAAACGGCCGTTTGAATTAAAACATATGGATGAACCTTTAAGGTTCACCTCTAATAAAACACGTAGGGGCGTACCTTCAGGTGCGCCCGAAGGCTTAACCCGGTGGTTAACCCTTGTTTTTAGGGTTCTGACACTAGGATGAAAGAAAAAATAGGCACGGAGCGTAAAGTTTCACCCAACCAATTAACCCGCAAAGACTCCTTGCGTCTTCCCGGATTTGACTATTCCGCCCTTATGCTTATTCGCTCACCCTCTGCACGGTAGCGCGCAGAGAATACTTTCGAGACGCCGTCTTGAATGGAAAAATTTTGGAGGTGTTGCGCCAGTGTGCCGGGCAATTCAGCTACCGTTTGTTCGCGTACTGCCTGATGCCCGACCATCTTCATCTTTTGGTTGCTCCCAAAAATTCAAAAACCTCCGTTTCGGAGTTTGTGCGGCATTTCAAAAGCCGGACCGCTTTTGTCTTTAAAGCACAAGGCGGCGGCCAACTCTGGCAGCGCGGTTTTTACGACCACATTGTCCGGAAATCCGAGGATTTGCAGACTGTTGCCAACTATATCGTTTACAATCCGGTTCGCAAAGGACTGGTTGAATCGGTCGACAAATATCCGTATGTTTGGCAGGACGGTATGCCGGAGAATGGCATATCCGATGGTAAGAAAACGTAAGGGCGAATCTGCCGATTCGCCCGCGGGTGAACCTGAAGGTTCACCCCTACGTAAAAAAACCTAAATAATAAGCGTAGTGGCGTACCTTCAGGTGCGCCGGGGGAGCGACGCTCCCTGAAATAGCAAGGAGAAAATGCTGATTGAGGTTCTGAAATCAAAAATCCACCGCGCGAAAGTCACCGAAGCGAATTTGCAATACGCCGGCAGCATCACCATTGATGAGAAATTGATGTCCGCCGCCAATCTTTTGACCGGCGAAAAGGTGCAGGTGGTCAACTTAAACAACGGTGAACGGTTTGAAACTTATGTCATCAAAGGCAAAAAAAATTCCGGCACCATCTGCCTGAACGGCCCGGCCGCCCGGCTGGGGCAGGTTGGGGACTTCGTAATCATTCTGGCTTACGCGCAAATGAGCCCCGAAGAGGCCAAAAAGTTCCATCCCAAAGTTGTCAAGGTCAACGAAAAAAACCGGCTCTTCTAACCTGGCCGCCGTAATTTTGGCCGCCGGGAAGGGGAAGCGGATGTTCTCGCCTCTTCCGAAAGTTTTGCACCGGCTGGCAGGAAAACCGCTCGTTTGCTGGGTGGTGGAAGCGGCACAAACCGCCGGCATCTCCAAAATCATCGTCGTCATCGGCTTCAAAGGCGCATTGGTAAAGAAAGCCTTACGCAATTACAAAGTTGAGTTCGTCTGGCAAAAATCTCAATTAGGCACCGGCCATGCCGTGCGGATGGCGTATCCCAAGCTCAAAAACTTTCGCGGCACACTTTTGATTCTGGCTGGCGACGTTCCGGCTTTAAAACCGAAGACGATTCAGAAGCTGGCGGAGTATCATCAAAAACAGAAAGCGTTTGCCACCGTTCTGACCGCCCGTTGGCCGGACCCCACCGGCTACGGCCGCATCGTCCGCTCCAAAAGTGGCGATGTTTGGCGCATCGTGGAGCATAAAGACGCCACGTCGCAGGAACGGAAAATCCGCGAGGTCAACACCGGCACTTTCACCTTCCGCGTCCCGCCTTTTTTTTCGCTCCTTTCCCAAATCAAAAACCAAAACGTCCAAAAAGAATACTACCTGCCCGAAGTTGTTTCCCTGCTGCGCCGTCAAAAAAAGAAAGTCGCCGCCCTGTTGTTGAAGAACCTCATCGAAGCGCAAGGGGTAAATTCGAGGGAAGAGCTAAAGTGGCTGGAGAAAGCATTTTGGGTATAATGTGATAGTGGAAGAATCAAGCCAAAACCAAAAATTTGCTAAATCAGCTTTTCTTGTTTCAGTTTTGGTAGGGATACTTTTTATTTCCAACAGCCGGGAGGAAAACAAGGCCGATGGTTGGAAAACTTATCGCGATAAAGAACAGCATTTTGAAATAAAATACCCCGCAAAACTGATTCGGATTTCAAAAGAGAACCAACAATTGAAGCTGCTCCACTCAATTCCCTTTGAACACCCCAACCCTTGTTATTTTGGTGATGGTCCTTCTCCGCCCCTTTTGGAGCTGACCGATTTTAGGGTTACCATCGAGGTGCTCGGTAAAAACCTAAAAGGAGCGGTGGTACAATATGAAGGCGCTACAGGAGAATATTTTCTTACCCGTTTTGTTTCCGACAGCGTGCTCAAAATCGAACCCGGTTATGTTGATGAATACGAAACGGGTTTATTGAAAGGTTATCGTATTTCTCATGGCTTCGAAGGATGCGGACGGTATAACTATTATTTTATTCTGAACCCGGAAAAAACTTTGGTTGTGACCCGTGCGCATATCACCGAACTTGATCCAATAATTGGGAGTTACAAAGAATACCTTAAACTCCCGGGCGTTATACCTCCCGAAAAAGAAGCGCAAGTATTTAATCAGGTTCTTTCCACTTTCAAGTTCCGCAAGTAGTTTGCCGGTATGGCAACGGAGATTCCCGAAGGTCTAAAAGGTTTCCTCGACAAAGATTTCAACCTCAAATCCTGGCCGTCCAGAAAGCACAAAGAAAAACAGCTTATGGCCCTGGAGTATTTGGCTTCCAAATTTGAAGCCGGGCGGGAGTATTCTGAAAAGGAAGTAAACGAGATATTAAATCGACATCACACTTTTGGCGACCCGGCCTTGCTCCGAAGGGAGCTTTATATGAAGGGTTTTTTCAACCGCACCCTCGATGGGAGCCGGTATTGGCTGCAAAAGAAAACTTGAATTAGCTACTTCTTCCCTTTTTTCTGGCCTTTATCTTTTTGATATACGCTACTACATCCGGGGTTATGCAGTTGGTTTCGCCGTGGTCCACTTCCACTTTGCCAATCCGTTTGTTTGCGTCAATTGCCAGTTTTTCTAACTTGGAATTCCGTATTCCAATCGCAATCAAAGCCATCATCATCGCGTGCTTGCTGAAGTTTTTGCTCGAGTGCACTGTCTTTTCAATGGTGTTCAAATGCTTCTCAAAATACTCGTCCGGCAGGGTTTGGTTTCGCATCGATACCCCGCCAACCAAATCCCAACCGGTTCGGCCCACCCATTCATCTTCGGACTGTATCCATTCTTCCGCTTTCTTTTTTGCAAAAGGAGTCTGGCCCACCACCCTCGCCACCAGGTCGCAGTGCCCGTAGTTATCAATCTCCTTTACCCATCGGTCGGCCACCGGTTCTGAAATGGCCTTCGGGTCGGCAATTAATGTCGCCAGATTGCGGGCATCGTAGTTCCCTGACTCCCATAGTTTCTCCGCCAAGTCCTGATTGGTTTTGATTTGTTTTTGCAGTTTTCCCAAATCGGCAAAACTCACTCCAAAAACATTGCCCCCCGCCCCGTGGCGTTTGTAAATCTTCACGTTCTGCGCCGTCCCCAGCGCTTTTAACTTACCCATAACTTCGTTTGCGTTCATATTATCCTTCCGTTTTTGCCTTTGCCAATAATCTATTCATAATTCCTCAAGTCGTCAAATCCAGTAATAACAGGCAGCGCGCCAGAATTCAAAGCCGTCGAATCGGTGAGCAAACGGGTGAAGTAACTCCTTTTCTCTTGTAGTTGATTTTCCTTAATGTCGGGATATATTCATAGAGGAAATGGAGAGATGTCCGAGTGGTTGAAGGAGCACGCCTGGAGAGCGTGTAGGGTGTTTCAAACGCACCCTCCTGGGTTCGAATCCCAGTCTCTCCGTTTTTTATTTCTTTAAAATGCCAGCCAAAATTTTTCTGAGTTCAGGTCAAGCCTCTCGCCAGGAAAAAAGGGTTGCCGAGGATCTGAAAAATTGGTTGATTTTACAAGGGTTCGAGGTTTTTCTGGCATTTAAAACGCAAAGAATGGAAGATATAGATGATGTAATAATCAAAAATTTGGAGAGTTCTGACCATTTCATTTTTATAGATTTTAGAAGGGAAAAAATAAAGAGTTTTATGCGAAGGGAATATCGGGGTTCTTTATTTACGAACCAAGAACTTGCCCTCGCTCATTATCTTAAATTTGAAGAAGCCATTTTTTTACAACAAACTGGTATACGCTTAGAAGGAATGACGAAATATTTTTTATCGAACCCTGAAACATTTGATAGCTTTCAGGAAGTAATCGATAAAGTTAAAGCATTGGTCAAGCAACGAAGATGGGTGCCAACATATTCAAGACAACTTTCAGTTAAGAACTTAAGAATGGAGAAACGTCCGATAGGGTATAGAGACCATGCTGGAGAATATGCGCAATACGTCTGGTTTGCTCATATAGAAAATAGGCGGAGTCGAACCCGAGCTGAAAATACTCGCGCGAGATTGGCGAATGTTACAGACCCAAAGGGTAAATGCAGTTGTCCAGACCGTGGCCTGTTAAAATGGGCAGGGCAGTTTGGTTATGAACGATTGATTATGCCAGGCGAGGATGAGCCTTTTGATGCATTTGCAATTGATTTCAAAAATCATTTAGAGATCTATTTGCATAGCGCCGCTGATGTTCCCAGAGAACCGATTATCAAAGGAGTTCCGGGGGTTTACAAGTTAAAATATCAGATCATTGCTTTTAACTTTCCAACGATGGAGTTTGAAATTAAACTGGAACTGACAGGTAATATTGAAACAACGAAAGCAGAACTAATCAGCGATCAATAAAAAAACCAGTTCAATTTTTTTCTCCCTCTCCTTTGAGGAGAGGGTTGGGGAGAGGTCATTCGACCAAATAAAAACCGGCCCGCCTATGGCGGGCCGGTTTTTGTCGGGCATCCTACCACTACTTGAAATACCGGTTTAACTCTTCCTCCGTCAGCTTCTCCTTGCCGTCGTCCGCAATCTCCACGGTCACTTTTCCGGCGTCAAAGCTGACTTTATCTCCCAATGATAGATACTTTCCGAACTCCGGTTTTAGTTTTAGCATCGCAAAGTAAGCCGCGGAGAAGCGTTTGATTTTCACTACCGCCTTTTTGTCGTCCCGGTCGGACTCCACCCATTTTTCATTCTGCCGGAAAAATGTTTTGCCACCGGTGGAAGCCACCGCCATTCTTCCCCGCTCATCCTTGGCGTATTTTTCCAACTCCTCCGAGCGGGCTTTGGAAGCAATCGACGGCGCCTCGGCCTTGAATTCCTTCATCTTTAAAGCCTGATTCACGGCCACTTCCCCGGCGCTGTTGGTAACAAGATCGTTAGCAGCCGGAGCAAACTGGCTGCGTAGTTGCGCCACAGGTGCGGAGGGCTCTACTCTAACCAGAAAAGAAGTGTACTCGTTTATAATCCCATATTTCTTCGAGAGCGTGACAATTTCATCCACAACTTCCTGCGACTGACCGGAAAGCCGCACCTGGTCAATCAAATGCCCCACCCGGCGGGTGGCCCAGATTTTCGGAATCGATTTTTCCCAGCCATTTTGCACCGAAAAATCGGCCGGGAATTCAAAAACCGCCTTCTCTCCGTTCAAATCGCCGATCAGCGTGACGCTCGTTTTCTCCGGCCTATTGTACTTGCCAACCACTACAAGTTGCGAACCGGCAAAAAGGTCGGGCAGCTCATTTGGGTAAGTGGCAAACGATTTAACCGAACCGAAATCCAACCTCAAATTTGCCAGAACTGGCGCTGAAATCTTTTTGTAGAAATTTGACACTTTCACTTCGATATTCTCGGTCGGAATGACGTAATCCGAAGCGCCGGAGTTTTGCTCCGCCAGCTTGTCCAAAAGATGGGTGTTTACATCATAGCCGACACCAAAGTCAAAAATTTTAACTCTGGCGTTGTTGGCGTGCCTGGCCATTGATAGAATTTCGTCTACATTGGTAACGCCGACCGTCGGCAGGCCGTCCGTGAGGAAGATGACATAGTTTAGCCGTCCGCTGGATAGTTGTTTCAATCCGGTCTCCAGCGCTCCAGCGATATTGGTGCCGCCTTCGGCTTCAATCTGCTCCACAAATGCTTCCGCATTTTTGATGTTTGCCGTAGTGGCGGTTTTCATCCCTTCCGCAAAAACGGTTACTTGGTCGTCGAAATCGACGATGTTAAACCGATCGGCGGGATTCAAGCTCCGCAGAGAGAATTGCATGGCCTCTTTGGCCTGCTTCATTTTGTCTCCCTTCATACTGCCGGAGCTGTCCAGAATCAAAACGATGTCTTTCGACAACGTTTTGGTGGTAGAGGGCTTGACTTCAGGTGAAATCAAAGCCATAAAGTAGTTTTCTCCATCCTGCCGGTCGGTCAAAAGCGAAAAGGCGATATCCTTGGGGCTGACGGCATAGTATAGCACAAAATCGCCGCCGACTTCTTTTGCATTATCTGCCCAGTTGATTTTAGCCGCTTTTTCACCCGAGCGGTCGATTTTAACTTCGTGTGAAGGGGAGTAGATATTCTTGAGAGGCACGTTTGAAGTTAGTTGCAGATCGAGAGTCACGTTATTCACGCCCGTTTGCACCATTTCCTCCCGCCCGAAGCTGTATTTGTATTCAAACAATCCGTTGAAGGGCTTGAGCACCTGGCTGTAGGAAAGCTTGATTTTGGCTTCGCCATTGGCTGGGATGGGGAAAATGCGCGCGCGGAATAAACCGCAGCCGGCAAATTCCAGCAAAGCCGGGTCGTTTAACTTGCGGACGATATCTTCGTATATCTGCCGCGCCTCATTAGCGGCAAGCACTTCTCCCGGCACTTCTTCACCATTTACATAGAGATAAAACTTGGAAATCGAAGCCCCTTCCGGAATGGGGAAAAGGTAAGTTCCTTCCAGCATCCGCGGAAAACTGTTTTGATAAACCTGTTCGATGATGGTAGTCGCCATCTGGCCGGTGATTTTCACCTTCACATCGTAATCTTTGATGGAAAGGTAATGTGGATAGGGCATCGGCATTGGGATGGGCCGCGGCGGCGGTGCTATTACTATTCTGGCCTCGGTTGCGGTAATTGCGGCCAGTAAAAACCCTGCGGTTAAAAATAGTTTCTTCATAGTTTCTCCTTTCTCTACTATGAATACCAGAAGAGGAAACTTTTATTCCCGATTATTTCTTGATTATTTTCAGTCTGGCCTGAATTACAAGTAGCTGTCGGCGCGCGCCATCGGAAATATCTTTTCGCAAAAACTCTTTAAGCCGCACATCTGCTTTTTTCCAATCTGTCGGCTGAAGCGAAAAGCTATAAAGGTCCACGTAATAATTACTCAAAAAGATATAAAGAGACTCCGATACACTTTTTAGAATGGCCGAGGAAAGTTCTCTTTCCTGTTCGGCAATTATGTGCCGAAGCTTGTCTATGACATTGGCCGTGTCTATAGGCGGCATATTTTCTAATCTCAGTTTGAGTATCTCTGGAGGGGCGAGTCGAATTGGAAGTTTTTCAAGCTCTTCTGCCGACACTTTGACCTGCGAGGTAGCAACTTGTTTGCGAATTTCCGTTTTTTCTCCGGCTGTTACAAGGGCTGTATCGTCTTGGATTGGCTGTCCAGTTGCAACATTGCCATATTGGGCGTCGAGAGCACCCCTGAGTTTAGTGAGTTCTTGGGCCACTTTTGACGTTGTTGACATTCTACTTTTAGTCACGTTTGAGGTTGTCTCTACGGGAGGATTCGCTGTGAAACTGGCGGCTGCCGGCGCGTTTTCTTCCGCCGATTCATTTTGAATGCGCCCTTTGTCTAAATCTAACTCATTTGTTCTTTCATCTTTTGCAGCATTTCTATAAACCGCTTCCTCGCTCGGTTTGGAAGCAACGGCGGAAGTAGGAGGGGCTAATAGCTCTTTTTGTTTGTTCTCCCGAACATTCTTTTGAAGCACTGGCTCATCCCGCCGGCCGCTTCCAGTAAGTTTGTCTGCTTCCTCTTGCCGCGTCTTTCCTTCGGACAAGACTGGTTTTTGCAGCGAGTCGTCAAGCCGAATTGCATTCTTTATTTCTTGCCCCTCAAAAACAGGAGGACGAAACCTTTCTTTTTTCCAGTAATCTTGAGCAATAATGGCCACGAGCAGAATCGTAGCCAAACTCCCGGCTATGGCCAACTTTCCGGTCGAGGGTTGAAAAAAGCGCTTTAGGTTTTCCAGCCACACCGGTGCCGCTTTCTGTTTGTCGCGAATGGCAATCTTATTCTGGACTCGATTGGCAAAGTTTTCCCAATACGCTTCGGAAAGTTGCGGCACCGGAATTTTCTTGGCGACTGCTTCGAGCCGGGTTAATTCATCTAATTTAGCTATGCAGACCTCGCAGGCTTTTAGATGCTTTTCCAGTTCGGCGCGCTTGGGTTCTGGAAGCTCGCCATCGAGATAGGCCGAAAGCCATTCAAAATTACACTTCACCGGCGGCCTCCTTTTTTTCCAATGCCTTGGCCAATCTCTGGCGGGCGCGCGACAGGCGCGAAAGCACGGTGCCCAAAGGGATTTCCAACGATTTGGCGATTTCCTCGCAGCTTAAATTCTCATAAAATTTCAAAACCACCACCGCCTTGTATTCGGGAGACAACTGATCAATTTCGCCCTCCAATTTTCTCAAAACTTTTTCTTCCGTGTCTGTAATCGATTCGACGAAAATCCCCTGCTGTTCCAGAATCTCTTCCCAGTTCTCCATCCGGCTTTCGTAGAGTGTCAACTTTTGCCGGCGGTGGTAGTTGATGGAAAGGTTCATACAAATCCTATAGATATACGTGTAAAAAGGGTAATTTTCTTTGAATCGTCCCAGCGCCTGGTAGGTTCGTATGAAAGTTTCCTGCGCCAAATCATCAGCGGCATCTTTATCCTTCGTCATTCGATATGCCAGATAGAAAATCTTTTTCTGGTAGCGCATCACAAGGTCTCGGAAAGCGGGTTCGCTTCCGGCTTTGGCACGGGCTACCAGTTCGGCATCGGTGGCGTTTTCCATCCGCATATATAATACTGTCGGAAGCCTCATTTAATCCCGTTATTTAATAAAATAAGTTGGCTGATAACTTCAATTCCGACTTTGGGTTGCATGTATGGCTTGGCGCATTGACATCTCGGCCGCCATTTGAGATAATACTTTCCTAGGTAGAAAGGAAAAAGAAAATGAGAAACGGAAAAATTTCAAGATTGGTTCTGTTCGGTTTTGTATTCGCTATTTTCGCAGTTTCAGTTTGGGCGCATAACGACCCGCTTACAACCATTCAAGGCAACGATATTCTTCGGCACATTCAGGTTCTGGCTTCCGATTCTCTTGAAGGCCGCCGCACGGGGGAGTTGGGCTGCGCCAAAGCGGCCAATTATCTCGAAACGCAGTTTAAGAAGATCGGTCTTCTGCCGGCCGGGGTGAATGGCACGTACCGACAGCCGTTTGAAGTGGTGGCCGCTTCGGAATTGGGCGAAAAAAACTTTGTTAAAATAAGCGGGCAGGAACTCAAAATCCAAAATCAATGGATGCCGCTTTCCTATACCAAGGCCGGAGAAGCCGAAGGAAAGCTGGTTTTCGCCGGGTTCGGCATTTCTGCTTCCGATTTTGGCTATGACGATTATGCCGGGCTGGATGTCAAAGACAAAATCGTTATGGTCTTGAAATATGGGCCGGAAGGGGATGACCCGCAAAACCGTTACAACCACTTTTTCCCCATCCGCTATAAGGCAATGAATGCCCGGGAACACGGGGCCGCTGCCATTTTAGTGGTTGCTTCGGAGGATACCTTCCCCAATGATCCGGTGTCGCGACTGAAGCACGACTGGGCACCCGGAGACGCCGGAATCATTGTCGCTGGCCTGGATTTGGCGACGGCAAATTCCATTCTTGAAAAAGCTGGAAAAGAAACTCTGGAAAAAATTGCAATAGGAGTTGCCCATACCTCCAAACCGAATTCTTTTGAGCTTCCGGCCACAGTTGAAATGGCCGCTTCGGTCAAAAAGCGAATGACTAAAACAGACAATATCATTGGGTATCTGCCCGGTACCGACCGGCAGGTAGGTAACGAAACCGTTGTTGTCGGTGCGCATTATGACCATCTGGGGCGCGGAGGGCCGGAAAGTTTGGCTCCCAAAGAAGAAGGGGAGATTCATCACGGTGCGGACGATAATGCTTCCGGCAGCGCCGGGGTTTTGGAATTAGCCGCTGCGTTTGCCTCGCGCAAAGAATCGCTTAAGCGTTCTATCTTATTTATTTCTTTCTCCGGTGAAGAGGAAGGGACCCTGGGCTCGAATTACTATGTCAAAAATCCGACAATGGCCTGGGACAAAACCATCGCAATGGTCAATATGGATATGATTGGGAGGATGAAAGATTCCACCGTTGTTGTGCAAGGTGCCGGCACTTCACTCATCTGGAAAGATTTGGTTACCGAAGCGAACAAAGGAGTTGGGCTTGCGGTCAAGTTCAACGACGACGGCTATGGGCCGTCCGACCATTCCTCTTTTTACAGCAAAGATAAGCCGGTTTTATTTTTCTTTTCCGGCGTGCATACCGATTACCACAAACCCTCCGACACCTGGGATAAAATCAACGCTCCCGGAGAAGAGCGAATTTTGAAACTTACCTACAAGACTGTCGATGGGATTCAAAACCTGGATACGGCTCCGGAGTTTGTCCGTACCAAAGCGGATAGCTCCTCAATGTCCGGCGGTGAGCGCGACATACGGGCCTATTTGGGCACGATTCCCGACTATGCCGAAGAAGTGGTCGGCGTCAAACTTTCCGGCGTGCGCGAAGGTTCCCCGGCGGAAAAGGCGGGCATTAAAGGTGGAGACATAATCGTTAAGTTCAGCGGCAAAGAGATTCGTAACATATACGACTACACCTACGCTTTGGAAGCTCACAAGCCGGGGGAAACGGTGGAAATCGGGCTTTTGCGTGAAGGAAAACCGGTGACTGTTACCGCTACTTTAGACCGGCGGAGATGACCTCCCCTAACCTTCCCCTCGAAGGTAGGGGAAAAGGTTGTATTAGTAAGTATTTGTAGAAAAAGTCCGTAGTGCAGGTTGGTTTCAGTAACCTGCACGTGCGGGATACCCTTCGACTACGCTCAGGGCAGGCAAAGACCATCCCGCACTACGATTTGAGAATTGCATCGGAGGTCTTTAGACCTCCGATGTTATTCTCCGAGCAGAATGGAAATCTAAAGATTTCCGCTACCTAATCTTTTGGGGCTTGAGATGCCATTAGAAGTTCTTTAATAGCCGTTTCCAACTTTTCTGGTAGAAACTCCATTGGCCCGGGGCCGCCTTGGAAAACTATTTTCCCGCCTTTATCCACCAAATACAGCCTATCCGGCCAGCCGCCGTAAACATCCGCCACTTTGTTGTCCGGCTTGTCGATGACGGTTGGAATACTCAAATTCAGCTTTCTTACGCAAAGGCCGGCCACTTCGTGGCGGGTATCCGCTGATTTCGGGTCCAGGATGTTTATGCCTGCTTCGGTGTTTTGTGGAAGGGCCCAGCCGTCGGTGGGATGAGCTTCCTTGATATAGACCAAAAGAAAGTCGATTTGGTCTTTATAGGTTTTGTATAATTCTTCTAACTTCCCCGACCGGGAGCGGAAGGGGGGTCAGGTATAGCTGCCAAAAATTAACGCCACCGGCTTTTCGGAATACAGCTTAGACAGCGTTACCGTTTGCAGTTTATCCTCCGATTTCAGCGAAAAATCGGAGGCCACATCGCCGACTTTCACCTCCGGTTTCATCAGCTTGGCGTAAGGCTTGAGCTTTTTTTCGTATTGAGCCAAGCCCTGTCCGGCTAGGCTAAGAATAAGGAGCCCGGGAAATAGAAACTCAAACGCCAAAGGATTTCTTTTCATTCCAATTATCGCTTCAATGCGATTACTGCTTTTTCTGTTCCGGCCTTGGCTCGGGCAGCTTGGTGGAGGCGAAAACATCCACTGCAATGCCAACTTTATCGCTTAATTTCATAAAGAGCATTTTAGGCCGTTCGATATTGAAATCCGACAGCAGAATGGGGAAACTGACGTCCACATGCAGCAAATCCCCCGGGAGCCGGGCCTGGGTCTCTTCGCTTTCTTTCATATAGGTCACCGTGCCGGAAACGGAAACCGGTTTGGTGACCCCATGAATGGTCATCTCCCCCTGCGCTTCGATATCAATCGGCTGGCCGTCGGCCAACGTTTTTTGGCCTGATTTGGTGATTTTGGTCAGCTTGAAAGTCGCCTTGGGAAAAGAATCGGTGTGCACGAACCGCTCGCGCATATGCTGGTCGCGCATATCGATGCCGGTTTTAACTGTGGTCAAATCAACTTCGAACTGCCCGGAAGCAGAAGCGGCGTCCGCCAAGTCCACTTCAATATACCCGTCTGTTCTGCTGGCAACCCCTTCGATCGTTTCTATGGGGGCCTTGGAAACAAATTTTATCACATTTTTTCCGTCCCGGCTGATTGATAGAAACCTGGTCGGTGCCGCCAGAGCTATTTGTGATAGGAAAAGACCTGCTACTACGATGGCTACTGTCTTACGCATTGATGCTCCTTTCTTTGTTTTCATCTTTCGCCCTCAAAACATATCCGATTATACACCGAAAAACAAGCTTTTTGTCTTTTTTGTTCCGGCTTTTTCGGTCAAATGGTAGCCGACACTTTAGTGTCGGGGGATAACCCTCGACTGAAGTCGAGGCTACCAAAAAGAGGAATTTTCCCCGTAGAAGGTGTTTTCCTCCCATTCTTAAAATGGCTGGAAATATAATGAACGTTTTTCCCGGGCGAAAAACGTTAAATTAAGCGGTTGGCAAAATTAACCGTAAAGGAGGAGATATGGCTACCTATATCAATCTGGTCAATCTGACCGAGCAGGGCATCAGAACCATCAAGGATTCCACCAAACGGGCCGAGGCTTTCCGCCAGATGGCGGCCCGCTCCGGCCACGTAGTAGCCCAATTCGTCATTGGCGGAGCCATCTTTCTGAAATAGGAGAGCGCCGTCTGGCGGCAGCCCCCCTTACTTCAACAAAAGCATTTTATTCACCGCCGAATAGTTTTTGCTCTGCAGGCGGTAAAAGTAAACCCCGCTGGAAAGAATTCTCCCTTGGTCGTCGGTCCCGTCCCAGGGGACGGAATGAGGCCCCGCGGCCTGTTCTCCCTCGGCCAATGTCCGCACCGGCTGTCCCAAAAGGTTGAACACCTGGAGCCGGACGGGGGAGCTTTGCGGAAGGGTATAGGAAATGGTGGTGGAGGGGTTGAAGGGATTGGGGTGGTTTTGCAGTCCGAAGTCCACGGGTCTTTGATCCTTCCGTTCCTTCACCGAGGTCGCGACCAAGGAATAAGAAATATCGTCCACCACCATCACGGAGCCGAGGTGATAATCTGGGCCCCCCGGTCCAATCATCGATATGGTAATGAAGGCTGTATCGGGAACGTCGCTGGTGATATAGGTCATGTTCACCACAAATTCCTTATAGGTCGAGACTGTGTTCGAATCTACAAAACCCCCGGCGGCGACGGCCGTGGACGCCTTGCTAAAAACCACGTTCACATAAAACTTGTCTCCCCCCACGGGGCTCATTTTGTAAAATCCGCGCACAGCAGCCCATCGCTGGGAAATCGGAATCCCCGGCTCTCCCGGCGTTGCGGCGGCTATAAGGTACGGCTGGAATTTAAACCCGGGGACTATCTCCATGACTTCCCCGCGGGCCGCCGAGTCTCCGGAATGGGCATCAGAGGTCGACGTTACGTTGAAGAAAGGGTCGGCATTAGTAGTCAACCAACCATCCGGGTCCCCCGCCGTCCATTGTTCAAAGCTGGAATTTGGAATGGAGTCCTGCGCGTCCGAAACGAGCGGCAGGGCGGCAACAAAAAGCAGAGCGGCGGAAAGCACTTGCAAACGGTTCATTTATACTCCTCCCTTTTGTGGGTTGGCCGGTAACGGTCCGTGGTCGTCTTCATACGTTTTTTTACTTTTGCTCAACGGGAAAAACAGCGCTAACCCGCCTCCCCGGCCAAAAATTGTGCCGTCCCTCTCCAGTTGGCCGGTTTGCGGCGAACAGGCGCAATCCTGTGGCTGCAAAAAAACAAAATCCAATTTCTGTCATCGCCTTGAAAATATGTTCTCCCGCCCCAAAATCAAGTCCATTGTCAGGAATGGGCGCAACACCAGCCGCCCCAAGGTGGCGGTTGTGGTGAAGTGTACGTCTTCAGAATCTTTTGAACCGTTCGGGGGCAAAAGTTAACATCGATTTTGAATCTCGCTTTCCGCAACGATTTTGTCCACATTCTATGGGTCGCAGGGAGGGGGTTGGCCTAAAAAGATGGCGTTTAGGGCGAGGACGACGTCGCTGGAAGTGGCCATTGAATCGCAGTTCATATCGGCGACTTCGGACGGGGTGATGGGGATGCCGAGGAAGACGAAGTTCAGTATCAAAACAATATCGGCGGAAGTTAAGGAGCCATCGCCGTTGGCATCGCCTAACTGCAAAACCCTGAATTTGAAAACTTCGTTGCTGAACGTATTAAGATTGTTATTGTCGGTGGCCTTGACTTTCCAGAAGTATTGCTGGCCGCGGCTTAACAGGCCTGAACCGACCGTGTAGGAACTGGAGAAAAGCTGGCCGGAGGAAAAGCTGAACTGGAAATTGGAATCGTTGGCCATTATGACTACGTAGCTGGCGGAGTCATCCGGGTCGGGGTCGGCGGCATCGGCCCAATCGAGATTTGGAGTTTTTGAAAAGAGTTTGCCGTTGGTTGCCGGAGAAAAAAGAGAAAAGTTTTGGGGCGGTTGGTTGTGGCCGTTTACACGGAAATTTTGCACAGAAGAAAAAGCCGACCTTCCGCCTTTGGAATCGACCGTGCGGACGGCACAATACCATTGAGCGTTTTCTTGCAAACTATCGGGGACTGGCAAAGAAGTGCTGCCCGGAGAAGTGGTGTATTGAAATCTGAAATTATTGGCAATTTCCCCGTCCGTGTCCAGGCGGATGTTGTATTGCAAAGTGGCCGGTGTGTCCTCGGTATCCGGGTCGGTGGCGGCAAACCACGACATATTAGGGTGATTGTTGGCAACGATTTGATTACCTGCCGGAGAAAAACCGCCCGGCACCGGATTGGGAGCGGTGTTCTGCAAATTCAAAGTGAAACTGCGGGTGCCAGCGGTGTAGTTGGAACCAAGGCCGTGGTTATCGATGCTGCGAACCCGCCAAAAATAAGCAGAGTCATCTTTCAAATTGGTATGATTGGTCAAATTTTTCAATTGAATGGCGATGGCGTTGCTAAGAGCGGAAAGAATGGCCGGCTTTTCTTCACCGGCTGAATTATTTCCGGTTATGCCGCCTTGGTCAACTTCCGGATTGGCGAAAGCCGGGTCGTCATCTATTTGCAGTTGATAGATGACGTTATCCCCCGGGTCGGGGTCGCTGCCTTCCAACCAGATGAGATAGTCGTTGAAATCCAAAACATCCCCGCTGTCGGGGGAAATATCGGTCGGGATTGTGGGCGGGGTATCGATTTTGAAAGTCCGGGTATCTTTGCTATAGACGAGCTGTGCCGAATCATCGACCGCCCGAACCTTCCAATAAAATGTTTTGCCATAAGGCAAAGGCGGGCTGACCTGATAGGAAGTATCGAATGAACTGGGAGAATAATCGGGACTGGTGAATGAAATGGTGTCGTCATAAATCACGAGGTATGAAAACTGTGTAGTCGTAAAAGAGTCGGCCAATTTATGCCATACAAGAGTTGGCGTTTGAGTTATTTCTACATTCGAATTAGCCGGTGAAATCAAGGTAAAAGCCGGCCCCAATTCAAATTCAAAAGCACCGATGTCCACCCGCGTTCCGCCCTTGGGCGGCACGGGCGTTGACGGGTCACCAGCATCGATGCAGGGGGAATGGGATTGAAGATGGTAATCAAAGGGAGAACCGCCGACAAACAATGGGTTAACACTTATATCAGTCAATCCAGGCAGTATGCCGAAATAATTTCCAGGTGTATTGGCGAACACGCAGTTGTATTTTAGATTGTGGACCCCACCGCGTGCATAGATCCCATAACTCGAATTCGAGAAAACGATATTGTTGCGGATTAGAAATGTTGAAGTACACAAGCCATCGTCTATGTATAATCCAACCCCATTATTATATGCTATTGAATTATTTTCTACTTTTCCAGGAACGCCGTTGCAGGGATATACGTATATTCCATAACTTCCTCCGTTCGAAACTATCAAATTACGTTCTATTTTTGGATAACCATACAAGCAGGCAATTCCACCTCCTGCATTTCCCGTTATGATATTATTCCTGATAACTCCATCCGAATTCATGTCCACTGCAACTGTAGAAGATCCGATTAACGTAAAACCATCCAGAATTGCTGAGCTTGGCTCGCCTGACAACATTCTAACCAAAAAGAAGCCGTCCGCAATTTTTCTTATAATTGTGCTATCTGCACCTGCTCTTGATTTGACTAATATGCCCTTTCCCTTGAAATCAATGTGTTCTGCATAGGTGCCGGGTTCTACAAGAACGGTGTCGCCATTAGCGGCTGAATCGATTGCCATTTGTATCGTCTGCTGGTCTTGGGGAACGCGGATGACGGCGGCAAAGGCGGAAAAAGCGAAAAAGAGCAAGGCGGAGGCGATTCCAAGGGCGATTTTTTTCATTGGCCTGTCCCCATATCCGTTAAATATACGTAAGTTTCGGAGGAAAGGTAGTAAAACACCCCCTGTAAGTCCCCCTTAAATACAGGGGGACAGATTTTGGAGCGGTGGTGGGGCGGACGAATCCCTAATCTCTAATCACTGTTTTTATTTGTCCCCCTTTGTTCAAGGGGGACGAGGCGCAGAGCGCCGGAGGGGGTAAGTCAAAATGCAAATTCTAAACAAAAATTGAGGCAAAAAACGGTGGTCGACTATTAGTAGAGGGCCTGCCCGAGCCGAGCGCTCGTGCACGGCCAGGGATGTGTGTTTATCCGGCCGGTCACCGGCCCGGCCAGGACCGGATTGGCCCCAAAAGAGTTGAAGGAAACCGGAATCCTTCACCCTCCCGGGGTTCAAAGGCAGTATGTCTCCCTGAAACTTTAAGCCCGCTTATCCTGCAAGTAAGAGAGAGGATAAGTGTGGTACCAAAATAGCGCGGACGCGCCCCTTGCCTGCGCGTGAATGGCAAACCAGAAAAATGGGCAAGCAAGGGGAAGAAGGCCAGACCTTGCTCCCCATCCCATACCGCCTAAATCCCGCACACACAGAACTCAAAAAGGAAAGGACGTAGGGCGGGTTTCCAACCCGCCCTCCCTCTCCTTTTTAAGGAGAGGGAGGGCCCGAGCCGAGGCCTCGTGCCACCGCCAGGGACAAAAGGTGAGGTTTTCCCAGTTTCCCCACAAAATCGCCATCGATTTTGTATCAGGGAAAACTCGATAGGGTATTTTTTTGTTTTTTTGACAAAACCGCTGCAAAAAAACCTCGATTTTTGTCCCCCTTGCCAAGGAGGACAAAGAAAACAGGAATCAGGGATTAGTGATTAAAAATATTTTACTTTGAAGCTACGGTTGCCTTTCCGAGTACGGCGTGGGCGGCGGCCAAGCGGGCGATGGGCACGCGATAGGGGGAGCAGGAGACGTAGTCTAAACCAATTTCGTTGCAGAAGGCGATGGATTCCGGGTCGCCGCCGTGCTCGCCGCAGATGCCGACTTTCAAATCTTTGCGGGTTTTCTTCCCTTTTTCGATGGCCATTTTAATCATCCCGCCGACCCCTTCGGTTTCGAGATGAACAAAGGGGTCTTTGGGCAAAATACCCTTTTCTTGATAGTCCTTTAGGAACTTGCCGGCGTCGTCGCGCGAAAATCCGAGCGTCAACTGGGTGAGGTCGTTGGTGCCGAAAGAAAAGAATTCGGCATCTTCGGCAATCTTATCGGCCAAGAGCGCCGCGCGGGGGACTTCTATCATTGTGCCGACCATATACTTGAACTTGTATTTAGATTTTGATTTGGAGAGCACTTCGTCGGCGACCCGGTCGATAATTTCTTTTTGGTGTTTGAACTCCGCGGGAAAGCCGACCAAGGGAATCATAATTTCGGGGTGGACTTCGACTCCATTTTTGACCGCCTCGATGCCGGCTTCGAAAATGGCTTTGGCCTGCATCTCGGTTATCTCCGGATAGGTTATCCCCAGCCGGCAGCCGCGGTGGCCCAGCATTGGGTTAAACTCGGTCAGTTCTTCGACGCGCTTTAAAAGGTGTTCTTTTTCAGCGAGTTTGATCGGGTCGCCGGCTTTCGCTTTTAGCTCGGCAATTTCGACCATCAAAACTTCGCGCTTGGGCAAAAACTCGTGCAACGGCGGGTCCAGCGTGCGTATCGTCACCGGGTTGCCTTTCATCGCTAAAAAGATTCCTTTGAAATCGGCCTTCTGAAAGGGAAGAAGTTTGGCCAGGGCGTTTTTGCGCTCCTCCCGGCTGGCGGCCATAATCATTTCCTGCACGAGGGAGATGCGTTCCGGAGCGAAAAACATATGTTCGGTGCGGCAGAGGCCGATACCTTCGGCTCCGAATTTAAAAGCGACTTCGGCGTCGTGGGGCGTGTCGGCATTCGCGCGCACCTTTAGCTGACGAATTTTATCGGCCCAGTGCATAAACTCGGCAAACTCGCCGGTCAGCTCGGCCTCCACGGTCGGGACTTCTCCCAAAATCACTTCGCCGGTGGAGCCGTTGATGGTTAAGAGCTCCAGGCCGCGAACGACCATGCTGCCGACGGAGAAGAAGCGTTTTTCCTCGTTCACTTTCATCTGCTCGGTGCCAGCGACGCAGGGTTTCCCCATCCCGCGCGCCACTACGGCGGCGTGGGAGGTCATTCCACCGCGCGCCGTCAAAACTCCCTCTGCCACCACCATTCCGTGAATGTCGTCCGGATTGGTTTCCTGCCGGACTAATAACACTTTTTCCCCCTTTTGGGCCATACGCACCGCCTCTTCGGCGGTGAAAACGACCCGGCCGGAGGCCGCCCCGGGAGAGGCGGCCAAGCCTTTGGCGATGACACGAATTTCCTTGTCGGGGTCAATGCGGGGATGCAAAAGCTGGTTCAAATCTTCCGGGTCGATGCGCAAAAGCGCCTCTTCTTTGGAGAGCATTTTTCCTTTGACCATATCGACGGCGATTTTGACGGCGGCCTGGGTGGTGCGTTTGCCAACACGGGTCTGGAGCATAAAGAGTTTGCCTTCCTGCACGGTGAATTCGAAATCCTGCAGGTCTTTGTAGTGGCGCTCCAGCTTGGTCGTAATCGATTTCAACTGTTTGGCCACGGCGGGCATCTTTTTGTCCAGCTCTTTAATCGGCGAGGGGGTGCGGATGCCGGCGACCACGTCTTCCCCTTGGGCGTTGATCAAATATTCGCCGTAGAAGGCATCTTCGCCGGTGGATGGATTGCGGGTGAAGCCGACGCCAGTGGCGGAAGTTTCACCCATATTGCCAAAAACCATTGTCTGCACGTTGACGGCGGTTCCGATATTCGTGGGAATGCTGTAGAGCCGACGGTATTCAATGGCGCGGGGATTGTTCCAGGATTTGAAAACCGCGTCTCGGGCCATTTCCAGCTGCTGATACAGGTCGGCGGGAAAATCTTCACCGGTTTTCTTTTTGATTAAGACCTTGAATTTTTGGATTATATCTTTCAAGTCATCAACCGAGAGCGAAGAGTCCTGTTTAATCTGGCGCTGCTCCTTTTTCTTGGTTATGATTTCTTCGAACTCCGATTTTTCGATGCCCAGAACCACGGCGGCGAACATCTGGATGAATCGGCGGTAAGAATCCTGGGCAAAGCGCTCGTTTTTGGACTTTTTGGCCAGCCCCTTAACCGTTACGTCGTTTAAACCGAGGTTCAGAATGGTGTCCATCATTCCCGGCATTGAAAACTTGGCGCCGGAGCGGACCGAGACTAAAAGCGGGTCATTGGAGTCACCGAACTTTTTTCCCATTTCCCGCTCTATTTTGCCCATATAGCGGCGGGTTTCATCGTTAAGCCACTTGGGACTATCTAAGTCGTTTTTGTAAAATAGGTTACAAGCTTCGGTGGTTATCGTAAAGCCAGGCGGAACCGGGATACCAAGGTTGACCATTTCGGCCAAGTTAGCCCCTTTGCCACCCAGTAAATCCTTCATTTGTCCGTTCCCTTCGGCTTTGCCGCCGCCGAAAAAGTAGATGAATTTACTATCTTTCGGCGGCGGTTTTTCGGACCGCCGTTTTTTGGTTATCTCTTTGTATGCCTTTGTGTTAACTACACTAACTTTTCGCGGTCTACCTCTTTTTGCCATCCACTCTCCTTAACAACGGTTTTTGTCCCTCGGCATAGTTTCCTTCACAAATTTGAAACGTGTCGGGACAGGCCTCCTAAAAAAGAGGACGGTAGTATATCTGAAAAAGAATTTTCGGCAAGGGAAAAAAAGAGATTGACGATTGAATCATTGTATCATTTATGATTGGAAAACGAAGGGCGAGGAGACCTCGCCCCTACAAAAACAGGGATTGGAGATTAGGGAACAGGGATTTGTCCACCCCGGCCCGCCCCTGCGGGCCTCACCCTCGGTCCCTCTCCTACGAGGAGAAGGGACAAAGGCACAATAGTATTGTGCACCTACATTTCCTCTGTGGGGAAAGTAGGGGTGAACCTAAAAGGTTCACCCCTAAGGCGCACCTCCCTCGACTACGCTCGGGACAAGTAAAGGTACGCCCCTACGTTTTCACAAAAAATAAGGGCGGGTTGAGAAAAAACCCGCCCCTACAAATAAACAAATGATAATCTATTGCCAGCCGGCGTCTTCCGGTGAAAAGGAGCGGAAACCGGGCATTGGAGCGGGTTCATCAAAATCTTCCCAGTCGAACGGCTGTGTATTTGATGGATCGAATTCGTCCGGTTCTCCAAAGTCCATCGGATTGAGTTCGGCGAAGTCTTCATCCTGCGGGAAACCAATTCCCTCCAGAGTGCCAACTTCATCGGAATCTTCCGGTTCTGCCGATTCCTCTTCCTCCATCATTTCTTCCTGTTCCATACCCATCGGCTTGCCCCGCTTTTGGAACATCATCATTCCCGGGCCGCCGCCGGGACCACCCGGGCCACGGTGGAAGCGGAAAATTTTCATTTTCTTTTGGCCGTGCATTCTGGCCATCCGCTTACCCATCATCTGACGCATTGTCATTCTTTGCTCTTTGGTCAGAACCGAGCGGGCAGCCAGCATATTATCCAGCCGGTTTTTGGTCATTTGGCGGTTTAGCTCGGCCAATTGTTCAATTTTACTGTTGAGGGTGGCTTGATTGGGCTGGTCAGCCTGCAACATTTCCTGGAGTTCCAGCCGCGCAATTTGTTGGTCGGCGTGCAGGCGGATGCGCTCTTTGGCGGCCTGGCGGTGGATGGCGGCAAGTTTTTGTTTCTGTTCGTCAGAAAGGTTCAGTTCCGCTCTCTTTTTCGGCTCTTCCGGCTTTGTTTTCTTGCGCTGGGCGTTGGCGGTTAAAGCTAAGCCCAAAATGAAAACCACTGCAAGTGTTAGTAACAGGTACCGTTTCCCTCGACTACGCTTCCTCGGCTTCGCTCCCTCGACTACGCTCGGGACAGGTCGGAATAGATCGGGACAAGTCATTGTTTGTTCCTCCTTCTTTTTGTTGGTATTGGAAACCTAAAGGCCTGCCCGAAGCCGGGCAACGGCCAGGGTTTCCGCTACCATTTTTTATGGGTTAGGCAGGTTTCTCAAAATTTCACGGGCGAACATTTCTTCGAAGACAACCAGCCGGGCCGCCTGTCTTATGGAAAGTATAGCGCCGGTCTGTTTGTAAAACTCGTCGCGGTTGGCTTCCTGCTGGCGCCGGATTTCGGCCAGCTTGGCCAGCCGTTCCTGCAACTGGCGCTCGGTTAGCTCTTCCGGATTTTCATCCGTTTCCAGATTACCCATTTGCGTGCGCACGTAGCGGGCCAGGCTTTGCATAATTTCGCCGCGGGCGCGCAAAAAACGCTGGTTGCGGCTGCGGTACTGGTTGAAAGCAGGCAGAAATTTGTCCCCCTGTTCGGGAGACAAATCCAGCACTTCGACCAGCTTCATTTTCATCAGCATATCGAAACGCTCGGCGCGCTGTTTGCGGTCGGGATTGCCAAACGGGCGCTGGCGCATACCGCGCTGGGCGAATTTTCTTTGGGCAAAGCTCTCTTCCGCCCCGCCGGCGACAAGAAAAAGGAACGCCAGTCCAAAAATCATACTCAATTTTTTCATTGCCCCACCTCGTTTTTTATGGTTCATAGTTTAAAAGTTTCCAACGCCTTTTTGAAACGACTCCGGCACTAAAGTGCCGGCTACGAAAGGCTACGGAAGACAAACGGGATTCCGGCACTCCCCTCGACTTTCCTCGGCTTCGTTCGGAACAAGCCGCTCGGGGTAAAGAAGTGTCGGCTACGAAAGGGATTTTCATAATTTAAAGCTTTTCAACCTCTCTTCCAATTTTTGCAACTCCTCTTCGCTTAAAGTATAAACTAATGCATCCACTTCGTATTTGCCAATCAGTTCCTCTTCGGCCTGGGCGGAGAAAGAAGTAAGCGCATTTTCAGACAAATTTGCCGTGCCGTTTATGTTGTTTTCCGGAGTTAGATAGTTGAACGCCTCGCTGGCAGTCATATTGGACAGGTCCGGCTCTTGTCCGGGGCGGAAGAAAACAACTCCAACAATCACGAGCAAAGCGGCCAGGCCAGAACCCCAAGCCAGAACGGGCTTCCAAACGTGGTGAGCTTTCCGGCTTTCAATTCTTTCGCGAACCAAAGCCGGGAAGGCGGCCCAGTAAGATTCGTCCGGCATCGCTGGGGCATCGCTTTTCAACGCCTCGAAGAGCTGGGCGTATTCGGCGAATTTCTTTTGGCAAACCGGACACCCTTGCCGATGCCGAGTGAAAACATCATTGACTTGGAGGGTTTGCCAATTTCCCGGTTTTTCCAATTCTTTTTCAAATCTATCGCAGCTCATAACAATTTGCGCTTTCTGTTAGCATCCATCTACTAAATCCGGGCGCACTCTTTAGAGTGCGAGTGCGCCAAGTTTTTCGCAGACTGAAGTCTGCGCCGGTTAATATAGTTGCGCCGGTCAGGTTGGTGCTATCGCAGTTCATAGTCCACACTTCCAGTCACCATCGATTTCCAGCCGGCGAGATGTTTTTTCATCTTCTGCAGGGCTTGAAAATAGTTGGCCTTTACCGCTCCCACCGATTTTCCAACAATCTTTGCAATCTCATCGTTTGACAGTTCATCGTAATGCCGCAAGATAAATATCGCCCGTTGCTTGGGGGGGAGTTTTTTTACCGCTTCGGCTATGGCCTTTCTCAATTCCGCCGTCTCGCGCTCGCTCAAACCTTCTTTCTCCTCCGCCGGTTTTTCTTCCGCTTCCACCAGCGGCACCCAGGAGATGATTTTTTTGCGGCGAATCTGGTTGATGGCTAAATTGACCGTGGCGCGGTAGGCCCAGGTGAAAACGCTGGCTTCCCCCCGGAAATCTTTCAGCGCACCGTACATTTTTACAAACACCTCCTGCATCAAGTCTTTGGCCTCTTCTTCATCTCTGACCATCCGGAAGGCAACCAGATACACCTTCTTTTGGTAGAGCCGGACCAGCTGGTTGAAGGCGTTCTGGTCGCCGGATTTGAAGCGGGCTACCAGTTCCCGGTCTTCCCCAGCGGTCATAATCCTCTCACTTTGTTCGACAACTATGTCCGGCAAAGGTTTAATGTCATTTTCCTACCAAGCTAAAATATCGTGATCGATTGGGGAGGTCAAATGGGGCTTTACTTTCCTGTGACAAGAAAGCATAATAATCATACGACATGATAGGGAAAACAGTTTCTCACTACAAAATCTTGGAAAAATTAGGCGAAGGGGGGATGGGCGTGGTCTATAAAGCCCAGGATACCCGTTTAGACCGCATCGTTGCCCTCAAGTTCTTACCGGAGCATTTATTGGATGACCCGTCTGCCAAAGCCCGGTTTATCCAAGAAGCCAAGGGCGCCTCGGCCATCAATCATCAACATATAACCACCGTTTATGACATCGGCGAGGTGGATGACAAGTCGTTCATAGCGATGGAATACGTCGAAGGCAAGACTTTGAAAGAGCTTGCCAAAGAGAATTTGAGGTTAAATCGCGTCTTAGAAATTGGCATTCAGATAACCGAAGGCTTGGCCGCCGCCCATAAAAAAGGGATTGTGCATCGCGACATTAAATCGGAAAACATAATGGTAACAAAAGATGATGTCGTGAAAATTATGGATTTTGGGCTGGCTAAGTTGAAAGGAGCAGGCAAGCTAACCGAAACGGGCTCCGCTGTTGGAACCATCTCTTACATGTCTCCGGAGCAAACAAAAGGGGAGGAAATAGACCGACGCAGCGACCTGTTTTCTTTAGGAATAGTTCTGTATGAATTAATCACCGGGAAATTGCCTTTTGTGGGGGAGCACAATGCCACCATTAGCTACTCTATTTGTTTCGAAAAACCGGAGCCTTTGGCACGCTACAAAAGCGATGTCCCAGCGGAACTGCAAAGAGTGGTTGACAAAACTTTGCAAAAAGACCGCGCCATGCGGTATCAGTCGGCGGACGATTTGGCGGCGGATTTGAAAGCGTTTAGAGTCTCTGCCGAGGTGGCCCCCTCATCGCCGGGAGAGAAGTCCATCGTGGTGCTCCCCTTTGAGAACATCAGCCCGGATAAAGACAACGAATATTTCAGCGACGGCCTGACTGAAGAGGTAATCGCCGATCTGTCGAATATACACTCCTTGCGGGTAATTTCCCGTTCGTCGGCCATGACGCTTAAGGGTACCCGCAAGACCGTCAGAACCATCGGCAAAGAGCTGAACGTGCGCTACGTATTGGAAGGGAGCGTGCGAAAATCCGGCAGCCAGCTGCGCATCACGGCGCAGTTGATTGACGCGGCCAGCGACGCGCACCTGTGGGCGGAAAAATACAGTGGAACGGTGGAGGACATCTTTGAAATTCAGGAAAAAGTGTCGCACTCCATTGCCGAGGCCTTGAAACTCAAGCTCACCTCGGAAGAAAAAGCCAAGCTTGCGCAACATCCCATCACCAATGTCCAGGCGTACGACTGCTACCTGCGCGCCCGCTATGCCATTCACAGTTGGAAAGAGGAGGAGCTGGAGCAGGCGCTCGAGCTTTTGAACCGGGCGCTCGAGCAGGTGGGGGAGAACCCCCTTTTGTACGCCTCGCAGGGGTACGTCTATTTTCAACTGGTTAACGCCGGCTACCGGCAGGAGGAGTACATTGCCAAAGCCGAGGAGTCGGCCAAGAAGGCGTTGGCCCTTGACCCCCATTCCGTGCATGCCCACCGCCTGCGCGGCGTCATAGATAGCTCCTTTAGGGGGGATCAACGGTCCGGATACCGTCATCTCAAGCAGGTTTTGGCCGAAGATCCCTTTGACGCGGAAAGCCTGTATTGGCTCGCCATCACGTATGCGAATTATGGCAAGATCGAAGAATCCAGAAACTTTGTCGACCGCTTTTTGAGAATTGACCCGCTGAACGTAGTCGGCCAATTGCTGCACGGATGGATACACTTTCAAGACGGTCACTTTGACGAGGCCTTCGCCCCGCTCGAAAAAGCCTACCAGACGGATCCGGCCAGCCCGCTTCACCGCTTTGCGTTTGGCTTGGCCCTAGCCTATTCCGGCCGCGTCCAGGAAGCGGTTCGGTTCGTTGACGTTTTGCAAAGAATTGAGCCGCCCACGTTTTTCGACCGGATAGTTCTTTTGTTGCTGTATGGATTAAAAGGGGAAAAACAGCTGGCTTTGGAGCAGGTGACCGAGGAGGTGCGCACCACGGCCAAGCGCGATGGCCAGTGGTCGTGGCATCTGGCGGCGGGTTATGCCGCGAATGACGAAAAAGAGAAGGCGTTGGAGTGGCTGGAAAATGCGGTGAACTTGGGTCTCATCAACTATCCCATGCTGGCCCAATACGATCCCTTTCTTCAAAAGTTGCGTGGGGAAAAACGCTGCCAGCAGATTTTGGAACGGGCCAAAGAGGAGTGGAAACATTTTGAGACTTAGGAAGGCCGGTAACTCTCTCATATAAAATTGTTGAAACTTTTCACTTGGATGTTAAATTAAGAATCTATGCGCTGGAGCGAGACTTTTATACCGACATTGCGGGAGGTGCCGACCGAGGCGGAGCTGATTTCGCATCAGCTTCTCTTGCGGGCGGGGATGATAAGGAAGCTTTCGTCCGGAGTTTACATCTACCTGCCGCTTTTTCAACGCACGCTTTTGAAAATCTCCCAAATCGTTCGGGAAGAGATGAACCGGCAGGGGGCGGTGGAAATTACGATGCCGGTTTTGCACCCGGCAGAAATCTGGCAGGAGAGCGGAAGGTGGAATACGATCGGCAAGGAACTGATACGGCTGAAAGACCGGCACGGCAGAGATTTGGTTTTGGGCCCGACGCACGAGGAAATTGTCACCTCCTTGGTCAAAGGGGAGTTGCGCTCCTACCGCCAACTGCCGATTAACCTGTATCAGATTCAGGTGAAGTTTCGGGATGAAATACGGCCCCGCTTCGGCTTAATGCGCGGGCGCGAATTTATAATGAAAGACGCTTACAGTTTCGATGCCACGGAGGAAAGCTTTAAGAAAAGCTATCAAAAGATGATTGATGCTTACTTTGCCACTTTTCAACGCTGCGGGCTGGAGACGGTGAAAGTCGAATCCGACACCGGCGCGATGGGAGGCAAATCGGCGCACGAGTTTATTGTTTTGGTCGATACCGAAGGAGGGGAGAGCGTTATTTTCACCTGCACCAACTGCGACTACGCCGTGCATTCCGACCGGGCCAGCTTCAATGAGACCCCTCCGGCAACGGAAAAGGAACTGCCGGCTGAAAAAGTGGACACACCGAACGTGATGACAGTGGAAGATGTAGCCACTTTTTTGAAGCTGCCAGTGCAGAAGTTCGTCAAAACACTAATTTTCAAAACGGATAACGGCTTTGTGGCGGCGCTGGTTCGCGGCGATCGGGAAATTAGTTTCGTCAAGCTCAAAAATTTAGTTGGCAGTAATGAGCTGGAGCTGGCAGGGGCGGAGGATGTTCGGCGGATTACGAAAGCGCCGGTGGGGTTTGCCGGGCCGGTGGGACTTTCGGGCGTGGAAATCATCGCCGACACCGAAGTTGCCGCTCTTCCGAACTTCGTCTCCGGCGCCAACGAAGGAGATTACCATATCAAAAACATAAATGCTGGGAGGGACTTCAAACCGTCACGGGTAGCCGACATCAAGGTGGCTGTTGAAGGGGAAAGCTGTGCGGCTTGCGGAAAAGGGAAGCTCGCAGCTTCACGCGGAATTGAAGTGGGCAACACTTTTTCTCTGGGCACCAAATACTCGGCCTCTTTGAAAGCAACGTTTCTGGATGAAAAAGGGGAAGAGAAGCCTTTCATTATGGGCAGCTACGGCATCGGGATTACCCGCACGGCACAGGCGGCAGTGGAAAAGTTCCACGATGCGGACGGCATTATCTGGCCGAAGACGATGGCGCCTTTCCAGGTTGAAATTATTCCGGTCAAAATGGATGACCCGAAGCAGGCGGAGGTGGCGGAAAAGCTGTATCAAGAATTCAGCGCAGCCGGAATTGAGCCGCTTCTGGACGACCGGAACGACCGGGCGGGAGTGAAGTTCAAAGATGCCGATTTAATCGGCATTCCGATTCAAATCGTCATCGGCGACCGGGGGTTGAAGGAGGGGAAGTTGGAGTTCAAAGTCCGCAAGACCAAAGAAAGTTCGAGCACACCGGTTGGTGAGGCGGTGGAGTATTTCAAAAAATTGTGGGAGAGGATTGATTAGAATTGACGATTGAATCATTGAAGATTGACGATTGAGTGTCGCCTTCAACCCACTGCCCCGATTTTTTGGTGTCCTTCGCTTTATTTCAGAAAACCCCGGAGCGGGGGCTCCGGGGTTACCCCCTTCTAATTTCTCATGTCTTTGAAAATACTGGCGATTAACTGGCGGGATTTGAAAAATCCTTTGGCTGGAGGGGCGGAGGTGCATCTGGAAGAAAATTTGCGGCGGTTTGTGAAAATGGGGCATTCGGTCACGCTTTTGACTTCCAATTTTCCGGGCGGGAGTTCCGAAGAGATTGTAGAAGGCATCCGAATGGTCAGAAAGGGAAACGATTTTACCTTCAACTGGTTTGTTCCCTTTATGCTCAAAAAGGAACTGAAGAAAAACGGCTATGATGTAGTGCTGGAGGATGTGAACAAGATTCCATTTTATTCGCCCCTTTTTCAGAAATTGCCGACTTTGGTGATTGTGCCGCATCTTTTTTCGGATGCGGTATTTCAGGAAATTAACTTTTTGGTCGGGATATACATTTACCTGGCGGAAAAGCCGATTCGGCGGGTTTATCAGGGGAAAAAGTACTGTGTGATTTCGGAAAGCACAAAAAAAGATTTAATCGAGCGAGGGATTTTTCCGGATGACATAAAAGTTGTGCACTGCGGGACGGATTTTTCACTCTATAATAAAGCCCCTAACGTTGTGAAAGAAAAAGAACCACTCGTCGTATATTTGGGACGGCTAAAGAAATATAAAAGCGTAGATCATTTGCTCAAAGCGTTTGCACAAGTTGCCGCCGATTTTCCGAAAGCGCGCCTTATAATAGTCGGTGAAGGGGATGACAAGCCACGGCTTTTGGATATTACTCGGCAGCTGGGAATCGAGTCACGGGTAACTTTCACCGGTTTTGTTGCAAAGGATGAAAAAGTGGCCTGGCTGCAGAAAGCCTGGGTGGTGGTCTGCCCTTCGCTCAAGGAAGGGTGGGGGTTGACCAATATCGAGGCGAACGCCTGTGGAACGCCGGTGATTTGCCCGGACGTTCCGGGGCTTAGAGACTCGGTTTCACAAGGGAAATCCGGACTTTTGTATCGTTATGGGGAAATTGACCAGCTGGCGGGGCTTTTGAAGCAAGTTTTGTCCGATGCGAATTTACGCCAGCAGCTGGAAGTCGGGGCTTGGGAATGGTCGCAACGATTTTCCTGGGACCGCTCGGCAGAAGAAATGATTAAGCTGATTGAAGAGCTGGCGGGGAAAAAGTGAAAAAGAGGCTGAAGAAACGTTACCTTATCGGTTTTCTCATCGGGGCGTTTTTTTTGTGGCTGGCTTTCCGCAAGGTGAATTTAGCCGAAGTCTGGCTGTCAATGAAGGGGGCGAATTATTGGTATTTATTCCCAAATTTGGTTTTGACTTTTCTGGGGATGTGGCTGCGGGCGGTGCGCTGGAAAGTGATGTTGGATCCGGTCGGCAAGGTGCCGCTGTCCAAAGTTTACGCTTCCACAATGATCGGTTTTATGGCCAACAACGTTCTGCCCTTTCGGTTGGGAGAATTTGTGCGGCCTTATTCCATAGGCACGACAGGAGGAGTTTCGCGCTCGGCGGCTATGGCGACCATTGCCCTGGAGCGAGTCTTCGATATGTTTGCGCTCTTGATATTTTTAGTCTGGGTTTTGGTTTCGCTGCCGGCTTTGGCGCAGGTGGAATGGTTGGACAACGTCGGCTATTTGGCGCTGGGAATAAGCCTTTTGCTTTTGCTTTTTCTAGCGGCTTTGAAACGCTGGCCGGCGGCAAGTCAGAAAGCGGCGGCCAAGATTTTGGCCTTCTTCCCGAAGAAAATGTCCGGTTTAGGGGCGGAAGTTTTCAGCAAGTTTGTTACCGGGCTTTCGGTGATGGGAAGCGCGGCGGGCGTCGCCTATCTTAGCGTTCTGTCCCTCTTTGTTTGGGCGCTTGCTGCTTTTAACAGCTATTTTATGCTTTTGGCGTTTGGTCTGCATCTGGCGCCTTTGGCCTGGTTCACCTGGCTGGTGGTGGTTTCGCTGGGGATAATGCTGCCGGCAGCGCCGGGGTTTATCGGAACTTTTCAGGCCTTCACCGTTTTGTCGCTGTCGCTTTTCCAGGTCAGCAAAGAAACTGCGCTGGCGGTTTCCATCGTTACCCACGCCCTGCAGTATTTCCCCATAACTTTGGCCGGACTGTACCATCTGAAAAAAGAGCATCTTTCACTGAAAGCGGCCTCGGAAGCGGGCCAGCTTGACAGCGATAAAAACGCCGGTTAGATTGGCCTCCGAATGAACTATGCGGTAGTGATGGCCGGGGGGAAGGGGGAGCGTTTTTGGCCTTTATCCCGCGCCGGAAGTCCGAAACAATTTTTAAAAGTTCTTTCCGATAAAACGCTTTTGGAAGACACCATCGAACGGGTTTCCGCATTTTTGCCGCCGGAGCAAACCTTAATTGTCGCCGGTCAGCTTTTAAAGCAACCGATTTTGGAAAAGGTTCAAGCACTTTCGGAAAAAAATCTTTTGCTTGAGCCGGAGGGGAAAAACACCTGTTTGGCCATTGGGCTGGCGGCTGTTCATCTTCTCAAAAAAGATCCCCAGGCAATGATGGTAGTTTTGCCGTCGGACCACTTCATCGAGCCGAAAGAACGGCTGGCGCAGACTTTAAGGGCGGCAGCGGTTGCAGCCGAGCAGGGGGATTACCTCATCACGGTTGGGGTGGTGCCAACGAGGCCGGAAACCGGTTATGGTTACATTGAACTGGGAGAGAAAGAGACCTCCGTTGACGGCGTGGAGCTTTTCAAAGTGGCGCGCTTTAAGGAAAAGCCGAACCGGACCGTGGCGCACGAATATTATCTCGATAGAAAACATCTTTGGAATTCGGGGATATTTATCTGGTCGGCAGAAGGTTTTTTGAAGGCGTTGGGGCAACATCAATCGACGATGTTTTCGCTTTTGAAAACTTATTCGGAATCTATTGGGAAGCCAAACGAGTGGGAAGCGCGGCTGAAACTTTTCACTGAAGCGGAAGCGATTTCGGTTGATTTTGCGGTTCTGGAGAAAGCCTCCAACGTATTAACCATCCAATCCAATTTTATGTGGGACGATGTGGGGAGTTTTTTGGCTTTGGAGCGGGTTCGCAAGCCGGACCGACAAAACAACATCTGTGTAGGGCCGGGGAAGCTTTTTTCCTCGTACGAGACCACGGTTGTCAATGAGGGGGAAGGATTGGTGGTGACCTTCGGCGTTTCCGATTTGGTGGTGGTGAAGGCGGACGATTTAGTTCTGGTGGCGCACAAAACACGGGTGGCGGATTTGAAGGAAGTCACCGAAAAATTGGCCGCCGACCCAAATTTAAAAAGATTCCTCTAAGCTGGTTTTGTGCCGGCTGTCGTTCTCCAAATTAAATCAAACCGAGTTGCTTCTCCGGTTTTATTGCAGGCTGATAGAGTTTTGAAAACCGGCGGGGTGGCTGTGTTGCCGAGCGATACGGTGTATGGACTGGCTGCTTCGATAACTTTTCCTCTTGCGATTAAACGAATAGCAAAGATTAAAGGACGGAAGATTGCCCAGCCGTTTTCGATTTTTGTTTCAAGTTGGAGCGAGATACTGCAGCATTCAAAAAACAGGCCAAAATATTTTTTTAAGCTAAAAAGAATTTTGCCGGGGCCGTATACCTTCGTGCTCTCGGCTCACGGCCGGTTGCCGAGGGCTTGCGTTTCGAAGGGTAAAGTTGGGTTGCGCTGGCCCGATTCTCCGCTTTTAACTGCGCTCGTGCGCAGAGTCGGCTCCCCTTTGGTAGCCACTTCGGCCAATCGAAGCGGCCAACGCCCCCTTCGTTCCGGTCGAAAAGTCGTACGAGAATTTGCCCTTAAAGTTGACTTGATTTTGGACGCCGGCCTACTACCTTTATCGGGCGTTTCGACTGTGGTGGAGTTCGGAGCGACGGAAGCCGTCATTTTACGCCGGGGAGAAGGGTATAAGAAATTAGAGACGTTTTTGAAAAAAATCAGAATTCCAATTCGTAATGGATAAAAATTTCAGCATTCTTTTGGTCTGCACGGGAAATACCTGCCGCAGCCCGATGGCAGCGGGTATTTTGAATAAAATGCTGGCGGAGGGAGGAATTTCAGACATCAACGTCGACTCCGCCGGCACGGCGGCCTTGGAGGGGATGCCCGCCACGGAACTGGCGGTTAAAACTTCGACAGAATGGGGAATTGACCTTTCCGGCCATCGCGCTCGGTCGGTGACCGATGAGTTGGTCGAAAAAGCGGATTTGATTTTGACAATGACGCCGGAACATCGGGAAGAGATTTTATTGCACGATTCATCGGCCGGAAACAAAACCTTCCTCTTGAAAAGCTTTCCGGAGCCGGTGAAGACCGACCCCTCTTTTTCCGTGCGCGATCCAATTGGCGGGGGGCCGGCCGATTATCAGCGCTCTTTTTTTGAAATCGAAGAGTCGCTGCGGCGGGTTTTTTCTTCAATTTTGCAACGGGCAGGAAAGCGGTGAAACCATTGACGATTGAGGATTGAAGATTGACGATTGGTAGGGGCGGGGTTTCCCCGCCCTGGGCGAGGCACGCCTCGCCCCTACATTTGGTTGGGGCAGGGCTTTTAATTGCCGCACTGACCTTCCGGGCTGGAGCGGAAGTAACGGCGACGGATACCACCCGAATCTCTCCACCGGCGGATACGGCCGGAATTTTGTTGGACACCAATTACCTTCTCCCTCTGCGGGTTTTGCCCAACGAAGCTTTCGGGCCGGGAGAATATCTGGAATACGAAGTCGGCTACGGTTTCATCAAAGCCGGCACGGCCACCCTGGAAGTCCGCCGCAAGGTGAATTATAAGGGGCATAAATCCTACGAGCTGGTTTCAACGGCGAAATCGTATTCCGCCTTGGCCAAGTTGTACTACGTGGAGGATTACAACTATTCCATCTTGGACGCCAACGGGCTTTTTCCCTGGCATTTTCAAAAAAACGTGCACGAGGGGGGGTATCTTTCGTTCAAGCTGGCGGATTTTGACCAGGTCAAGCATAAAATCTATACTCCCAAGGATACGCTCGATGCCGCCGATTTTGTGCAAGATGCTTTAAGTTCTCTTTACTACGTGCGCACGATTCGGCTGGAAGTGGGAAAATCGATTTTTATGGAGACTTTTTCGGATGGAAAGAAATATTCGCTCGAAGTCAAGGTGGTTAAAAAAGAAAGGATAACGGTGCCGGCGGGCACTTTTCGCACCATCGTAGTCGAGCCGCTTTTGAAAACCTCCGGCATTTTTGAGCATCAGGGAAAAATCAAAGTCTGGCTGACCGATGACCGGCTGCGGGTTCCCATCTTAATGAAAAGCCGGGTTTTAATCGGCTCGATATCTGCTCAACTAAAAGTTTTTAAGTTGGGGGAGAGGCGGTAGGAAAAAACTACCCCCTCCGGCTCTTTGAGCCTCGTCCCCCTTGAAGAAAGGGGGACAGAGAAATCAAGGAGGGGGGCAGAAAAAAGTGCCACCCCCTCCGGCTCTTCCCTCGACTACGCTTCCTCGGCTTCGCTCGGGACAGGTCGAGCCTCGTCCCCCTTGAAAAAAGGGGGACAAAGAAATCAAAGAGGGGGGGCAGAAAAAACAAAACGGATATTTTGTCCCCCTGTATTTAAGTTGAATCTAACCCGTATGGGGGGGACATACAGGGGGTGATTTTGTAGGGGCACACTGCCGCGTGCCCGACACCCCTTCCCGCATCGGGCTTGTCCCGAGCGTAGTCGAGGGGAAGGGGCAGGGGGTTAGGTTGCTTTCCCCTCCACCACCGCAATCTCCTCCTCCGTCAGCCCATACAGCTCATACACCAACTGGTCAATCTGCCGGTCGGCGGCGTCGATGTGCCGCTGCAGGCGGGTTTTGTCATCGGGAGTTTTTGCAACCGCCAATTGCTTGTGGAGCGTTAGCATTTGCTCGACAAATTGCACCATGCGGTCGTGGCGGAGTTTGTCCGTGGGATCCGAGAAGTTTATGATCCGGATAGGTAGCCGTTTGAGATTTTCCGCCAGGACCTTCGCAAAGACCTTCTCCTTATTCATGGAGAAAGAGCCATGGATGTAATTCAATAACTGAGAATTGAGCAAGCCAAGCAAATATTTTGGGGACAGGGCACAACTTTCAAGCACTTGTACCCCATAGGAGAGAGAATCGAAGTAGAATCCCATCGTGTCGAGTGAGGCAACGATATGATCTGCAGTTTTCCTTATCATTATCTTGTTTTTAGCGTAAATCTCAGGATCGCGTAATGCAAAATCTACACGTTTTTGTGCCGTCATTCCCCTCTTTGATTTCGTATCAGCGAGCTTTAGTCGATTCTTCAGGGCAGGATCATAATTGACCCAAGTGCCAGACCAGTGAAGGATGTAATGCTGTATGTCCCGACCGAGAAGAAGTCGTTGATGTTTCGAACTTGCTTTTCTCTTACTGAAAAGAATTTGTCGGACGTTGCCTGGATTAAGGCCATTCGAAACATCAGCTAGTTGGTCTAATTCCTTCGTCGGAACATTGATCGCAAAGCTGCTGAAAAAGAACGAAGGATGACTCTGAGAGAGCAATTTTTTTTGTGGAGAGCGGTATTTCTCAAGCAATTCAAATACTGGATAAATGTTTCGAACCTTGGAGTAAACTAACGTATTCGTCTGAGGAGCCCTGTGACACTGAGCAAAGAATAGAATACTATCTCCCACTTCAGCGTTTTCAAAAACCTTGTCTCGGATTTCAATAATTTCCGGAATAGCAAAATCCGAAAGTAAGCTCCGTCTAGTGCCTTCAAAGTATGTATTAAACACCAGTGATTTCGGGATGATGTATCCGAGAATGGCTCCATCTTTACCAAGGAGGCTTAAACCTCGTTCTAGGAACAGCAGGTACGTGTTAATCTTATACGCACTTAGTTTAAACCCTACCCTCAAATAGGCTTGTTGATCAGGTTGGTCCGATCCTATGAGTGTATACGGCGGATTCCCAATAACCGCATCAAATCCGCCTGATTTAATGGTCTCGGAAAACTCTGCTTTCCAATCAAAAGGGTTGACCTTTAGCTGTTCCTCTTCATCCAACAAACTCAACTGTTTCCCGTGATAATAATCCGGCCCAATCAGCGAATTCCCGCATTTGATGTTGTTCCCCAAATCCGGCAAAGCCCGGTGCCGCCAGAGCTTCATCTGGCTTTCCAGCGTATCCTTCGTTTCATTTTCCAAAACTTTAAGCAAAAGATTCAGCTTGGTTACCTCCACCGCCTGGCTGTCGATGTCCACCCCGTAGATGTTGTTCAAAAGGATTTCCTTTTTCTTTTGCGTGGTCAAATACCACTCCCCGCCCGAACCCTGAAAAATCTCATTTCTGTCCCCCTTACGAAGGGGGACGAGACCCGAAGGGTCGGAGGGGGTCGTTCCACCACGTTTTTTTTCATACCATTCACGGTGATAGTCCAAAAGATAGCTGTAAGCGCCGATTAAAAACGAGCCGGAGCCGCAGGCCGGGTCCAAGATTTTCAGTTTTTCGATCTGCTTTGGAGTTTTATTCTCGCACAACTTGCCGACCGTGTTTTTGACGATGTAATCCACAATGTATTTGGGCGTATAATAAACCCCGCCCGCCTTTTTGACCTCCGGCTTTTCTTCAATACGGGCTTGATGGGTTTTGGTGAGGTGAATGACCTTGCCCAAAAACTGTTCATAGACGTTGCCCAGAATGTCGCCGCTCAAAACCGAGAATTCGTAGGGGCTTTCGGGGTAATACAGGCGGCTGATAATGTCTTTCAGAACCTTGTCATCTATTTTGAGTTTTGGTGTTAGCTCATCTGGTTGTTCGGCACGGTCTTTTTCAGGCTGAAAATGAAAGAGCCCGGAATTGTATTTGTCGTCCGCCAAATCATAGATTTGCCTGAGTCGGGAATAGACATTCACTCCATTCAACAAACTCTGCAACTGGCCGTAGGATTCGATGCCCCGGTCTTCGCACATCCGCAAAAAGATGATGCGGTCGATGGTGCGCTGAACGGCAAAGTTCAGGTCGCGCACTTTCAGCCGGGGATTGCGCCGGGCGATGTTGTGGGCCAGTTCGGAACGCCAGTCCTCAATCTCTTTCAGGAAAGCGTCGTCCACCGGCGAAGTGCCCCGCTTCCCTTTGGCCCCTTCGGCATAGCGGTCAAAAGAACCTTGCTGGATGGACTGTTTGTCAAAAATCCCGGCAATCTCCGCCCACCGGGATTCGTATTCGCGATAGGTTAAGTAAAGAGTCCGCCCCGCACTGGCCTTGTCTTTGGGAGAGGGTTTTATCCGGCAATCATAGACGGCGAATTCCTCGAAGTCGGTCAGAATGGAAAGCGGCAGTCTGGCACTCCAGGCGTAGCGCCGAAGCTGATAGGCCGGTTCGGAATTGTTCTTTAGGTCCACCCCCGGCTTTTTGGCTTCCAAAAAGAATTTTTTGGTTCCGCCGATGCGGAAGGCGTAATCCGGGGCTTTGGTTGCCGCTCCGACTTTTACCGCCGCTTCGTGGATGACTTCCTTGTACGCCTCGGCATACCCCTGCCGGTTGGCCATATCCCAACCGAGCGCTTCAAATAACGGGTTTATGAATTCCTGACGGACCTGGGCTTCGTTGTAGGCCGGGTTTCGATAGGAATCAATATTCCGCTCGAATTGTTCGACTAATTCGAGAACTTCTTTGGGAGCCATCGACAGAAAATCTCGTCCTTTTACCTTCAAAAATCAACCCACAATTTTTTGTTTAGCTTGCAACAGGGAAACAAAGATTCTGTTTATGCATTTTTTCAACTGATTTCAAAATGCAAAAATCTTGTTTTTTGCTATAGGGTAACTCCCATACTTGCTTGTGAAAAAGCCCCTTTTTTCCGCCCCTTTTTGGAAAAGTTTTCCGACATACACGGCTGACCCTAAAGTCGAGTTTGTAACCCCTTAGAAATCAAAGGGTTAGATAGTTGCCAAATTCAGGCATAAGGGCACGGGGTTTGATTAACTAAGCCCCGTGATTGAAAAGATGCCGGTCAAAATAGGAGTTTGGCGGTTCGACTCCCTCGACTACGCTTCCTCGGCTGCGCTCGTTCACGCTGCGCTCAACGCAAGCGGAACAAGTCGGGACAAGTCCGCTCACCACAAGCAGACAGAAAAGATGGCTTTTGCCCCAAGTGGAAGGCTTTCTTTAAGGATAAAACAAGAAGACCCCGCCCAAGCCCAGATTCTTCACTTCGTTCAGAATGACAGTGGGAGCGGGATTTTTCGAGTTGTGCAGAATGAGCAGGCGGAGAGAAAGATTCTTCGCCACGCACTAAATGCCAAGAAAAACCGTTTTGTGCGCCAAGATTTCATTCCGCCTTCCGGCAATTCGGGCAATGGCGGTTACAAAAAGTTTGAGTTTCCCACCACTACCAAAGAAAGCTTGAAAACGCCGGCAAGAAAAACCGGCGTTGCCTCCAAAAAAGAAAAGCCGAAACCGACCGTAACCAAAGTTCAAGGGGCGGTTCTCTGGAAAGATTGCCCGAATGAGCTTTTCGCAGCGGCTCGGCAGGGAATGGTCTCGGCTTTGGTGATGGTGGGTGAGATTGTGCAGCCAAATCAAATTCCGTCAACCGAGACGGTGGCAAAGAGCATTCGAGTTCGTCGAAGCGATAGGAAGAAAAGCAGTCCGGTTCATTTGAAAAGCAAAAGGAAGGGGAAATGAACGTAGAAAAATCGTGGCAGAGTTATCGGAAGACTAATGACCCGAAAGCGCGGGAAGAGCTTTTGGTGCAGTATCTGCCGCTGGTAAAAGGCGTGGCGGGGCGAATGGCGATTGGGTTTCCGCGTTCGGTGGAACTGGACGATCTGGTCTCTACCGGCGTGATAGGTTTAATAGAAGCTTTGAAAAATTTTGACCCGAAAAGGGGGGTAAAGTTCGAGACCTACGCCGTGCCGCGCATCCGCGGAGCCATTTTGGACGAACTGCGCGCCCTGGACTGGGTGCCGCGTTCCACGCGCGCCAAGTCGCGGGCCATCGAGCGCACCGTCGCCAAGTTAGAAAACAAATTGGGGCGCATACCCAATGATACCGAACTGGCCAAGGCGCTTAGGATTTCGGTCAAAGACCTGCTCTGGGATTTGGACGATGTTTCCGGCACCACGATTTTGTCTTTGGACGAGCTGGTGTATCGCGAAGAGGACAACCGGCAGGTGCCGCGGGTGGAAACGGTCGGGGCCTCGACCAAAGATAATATTCTGGGAGATTTGGAAAAGGATGAATTAAAAGCTTTTCTGACCAATTCCATAACCCGGCTTTCGGAGCAGGAGAAGTTAGTGGTCGCCCTGTATTACTACGAAGAATTGACGCTAAAGGAAATCGGCGAAGTGATGAAAATTTCAGAATCGCGCGTTTCGCAGATTCACACCAAGTCGGTTTTGAAACTGCGCGGGATGATTGAAGATAAGTTTGCCCACGAGTAGCCGGCAATAGGAGGAAGAATGCGGAAAGCTATCGAAAAGAAAGAGCATAGGAAAACGCAAAAAAAAGTGGCCATGGCAAGCCCGACAAAAGTACGCCGGCAGGCGCCTGCCGCGCGCCACCCGCGGCGGTTCGTGCGCATCGAAATTTCTTCACCGGTAACGTTTGTTCCCTTTCGGCTCCCCCTGACCCGGCCTTTGGGCGCCCCGGCGGAGGGCGCCTGGACGGGCAAGATTTTGAACCTCTCCGGAGGCGGGATTCTATTAGAGACCGATACCTGGGTGGAGCCCTCCGATTATATGCTTTTGAAAATCGGCCTATTTGAAAATTGTCATCTGGAAAACGTGGCGGGGCGGGTGAAGCGTTCGGAAAACTGCGGGGATGGGAAATGCTTGGTTGGAATTGAGTTTTTGACCCGCGAGATGATGCAGCATTTGCAGTCGGATTTGCCGGACGGCTTTTTACCTGCCGGCGCCGGGATTTTTGACGAAAAGCTGCGCGAGCTGTTGTCCCGCCAGATTTTCTCCAAACAAAAAACCGCCTAAGGCCGGCCGGAGGGGAGCCGGTTTAGGCGGTTTTGCCTTTACTCGAGATTACTTCACGAAGAGCATTTTTTTGGTTTCCGAATATTCGTCGGTTTTGAACCGGTAGAAATAGATTCCAGTGGAAACCACGTTGCCTTCTCGGTCGCGCCCATCCCAAATAACGTTGTAGGTGCCAGCGGACTGTTCCTTGTCCAATAGGGTCGTAACTGCTCGTCCCAAGATATCAAAAACATCAAGCCGAACGGTGGCCGCTTTGGGCAAAGTGTAGGCGATCGAGGTTTGCGGATTGAACGGGTTGGGATAATTTTGCGCCAGGCTGAATTTTTTGGGCCGGTTGCCGTCCCGGTCTTCGGCCGCCGAAGGGACGGCGAGAATTACGGTTCCCTTCTTGAAAGCCGGATTTAGAATGAAAAGATTGCCCCCGATAGTGACAATGTAAGAGATCGAAAGACTTTGCTGCAAGGTCACATTTCCCATTGAGGATGAAATCGGATTGGAGACGCTGGTGGAGTCAATAATCAACGTATCGATTCCTTGCGGTGGAAATCCGGTGGTGGTGAAGTGCAGCCAGCCGATGGTGCCTGAACCGGGGGGCAGAGCCGGCGTTGCGATAAAACCGATAAGCAATAGAAACTCTTTGGGGTCGGCTAAACGCAGAAAGAACTTCAAATCGGCGAATTCCGCCCGCCCGCCCAAAAAGGTTACCGAGTCCAAAACCGTTTGCCCGTCTTCGAAACGCAGCGGAAGGATGATAGAACGGACGGCTTGAGTGTTTGATGCGAAAATCGGAACGGAAAATTTGGTTATGGGACTTGTAAGGGGAATGGTCAAATCGGCTATGGCGACGCTGTCGGATAGTCCCGAAGAAGGGAATATTTGCAGGAAAACTATTACCAGAGCGCCGTCGATGCCGGCATTTGGAGAGATGAAAAATATTGAATCGACGTAGGGGCCGGGCGGAAGGCTGTCCACCGCAACATCCACCGTAATTTCCGAGGGATCGCCGGTTGCCGTGCCGGAAGCGGGGTCTAAAGAAAGCCAGCTTTGGTTATGATGGGCTTCCCAGGGCGCCTGCAATGATTCACGCACGGAAATGAACAGCTGTTGCGACTGGGGGTTCGGGCCCCCAAAGGTGGCGGCAAAGCCGAGCTGTCTGGGAACAACCTCCAAAGCTCCCGGCCCGTTTGATGTAATAGAAAGTGTGACCGGCAGCAGGGCCGAAAGCTCATCGTCTTTGCCGCAGCCGTGGTTATCTGGTTCTTGGGCATTTTCTCCGCTGGCGGCGCGAAAGATTACGGTATCGTAGTATGTTCCAGGAATTAGGGAATCGACGAAGGCTTTAAGCTTAACAACAGCAGGAATTTCACCTTCATTAGGAATTACAGCAAGCCAACGCTGGGAGTTAGAAACTTCAAATTCGACTTCGGTGTTTCCGGAAGCCGTTACCCGAACGCTGTCGGTTAGGATTTGATTGGAAAAGGCGGTTCCGAAAAAGTGAATCTCGTTCGGTTCGAGAACTAAACCAGGCAGCGGCGCGTGTATCCTGAATTTTACTTGGACGAAACGCGGTTTTAGTTGTCCAGGGGTATCGAAACGAATTTCTCCATCGTGTTCGCCCAATTCCAACCCCGCCGGGTCAACCCAAACCGTGGCTTCCGAAGGGGTCAAACCGGAGTCAGGGCTAATTTTTATCCAACCTTCTGACGCTGTGGCTTTCCAGAGCAAGGTCGCCGGTTTTTCTTCATCCAAATCTTCGTTGTTGGCGCCGCGAACCCTCAAAATCTTTGGTCCCGGCGCGGGCGTCTGACCACCTACGATGGCGTGTGTACAAAAGTTCAAGTTGTTGGCAACAACAACCAGTTTGGGATGGTCTTTGCCATCGTGGGCAAGAACGGTTGTTGCGGCGATTAGATGTAAAATAAGAATAAACCTTAGAACATTTTTCATCCGTTTTCTCCTTTTTTCGGCCCCAGGCTTGCGGGGCTTTTCCCGTGCTTTAACCACGCAACCTTTGTGCCCGAAGACTACCAGAAAATTAGAGCAGTAACTGTTTGTCAGCCTTTTTGTTATCACCCGGTTTTGAGTGTGGGAATCATCCCATTGAAAGCGCTTGCATAGAATTGCTAATCTCTAAAACCAAACAAAAATATTAAAGCTTTAAGTTACGAGTGTTCTTCCGCTCTGTCAAATGGAGAGTTTCTAAGTTTTCTCAATGCAGAACGCCTTTGAAAAAGAGAAAGAGGATTAGGATAATACCGGAGAGAACCAGTGCCCGGCTAAGCCAGAATTTCCAGCGAACGATTTGGGTCAAAATGGTCTCGGTCTCCTCCGATGTGTCCTCGCCTTTGGCTAACTTTAGAAGAGTTGAATGACCAATACGGCAGAAAAGGTCGGCGGTAGCCTGGCCAAATTCTCTCGAAGCCAAAGCCGGCGAGCCCATATACCCTTCACCTTTTCCCAATTTTGGAATAGCTGACGTTCGCAAGTCTTTCAAGCCGGCTAAAACCGGGTCTAATTTTTTGTATTCCGGCTTGACCAGTTGGGGAAAGAGGAATAACATCATCGAAGTTTCCCACCAACCGGCGTGAAAATCGTGGGGCAGGGCTTTTTTTTCTTCTTCGGTCAGCTTGCGGCCCAGGGCGTTTTCGACTTGGGAAGTGTATTGGCCGCGCAAGAATTTTATGGTCGGGGCCTGTCCGGGGAGGATGATTTCTGCGCGCAGCTTGCGGCGGGCGTGAAAGCAAGCCTCCTCCAAAGCGAGGAGGTGCAAGGGACCGCCGTGGGCCGAGAAAAGCGCAATTTTACGGAAACCGAACTTGGCCAAAGAACTCGCAATTTCAACAATCAAGCGCTTTAATGTTTTCGCCGTTACCCAGATGGAACCGACCATTTGAAAGGTATTGGTTCCAATTGGAATGCAGGGGTACAAAAGAACGTTTAGGTCGGGCCGCTCGGCGACCAAGTTTTCCGCCGCTTGGCGGGCAAAGAAAGCGGCATTAAAGAAATCCACTCCAACCGGCAGATGGGTGCCGTGCTCCTCGAGCGGAGAGAGGGGTAGGAATACGAGAGTTTTGTCCCGTTCCAAAGCATCAATTTCAGGATAAGAAAGTTTTTCCAATTCAAAGACCGGAGACATGCGCTTAAGATATACTGAAGCGGGTTGGAAACAAGACGGCCTTGCAAACTTGTTTTTTCAAGGGCGGCGGAATTTTTGCCGGCTCATTTTTCAGTCGTTTTTGAGCGGGTTTTGGCCTGCAATGTGAAAATTAAAACCTGCCCCCCTTGCGGCCCTTTGGTCGAAGTGGCATAGGGAACGCCAACCGCAAATTCAGTGGCTCCATCAGCGTCAACGTCTCCCAGAGCGGCAACCGAAAAACCAAGGCGGCTTTCGGGTTCGGTGCCTTTGAGGTCAAAAAATTCTTTACCGGTGGCGCCGGAAAAGAGTTTCAAATGGCCGGCCAAACTTTTTCCCTCGGGTGAGTCGGTAGCGCTTCCGACCGCCAAATCTTGAATTCCGTCTCCATCCAAATCTCCTGCGGCGGTTACGGTCTCTCCGAAATGACAGAATTGGCCGGGAGGATGGGACAAATGAAAAAGAAGATTTTTGGTACCTCCAGAGTAAACGAAGGCTTCGCCATTGTGGCAATCAATCGGCGCGCCGACGATAAAGTCGGCTCTTTTATCGCCGTTCAGGTCGCCCGCTCCGGCGAGATATTGGCCGAAGTTCTGTCTTTCCTTGTTGCCGCCCAATTCAAACAGCAATCGGTTAGCGCCGTTTAGCGCGCCGGAAAAGATTTGAACGATGCCGGCTTGTTTTATTCCCTTCCAATCGGCATTGGGATGGCCGATGAGTAAATCGGCAAATCCATCACCGTTCACGTCTTCGGCGGCGGCACAAACACTTAATAGTTCGCCGGGTTGTTGGCCCGGGACTTCGAAAATAAGCCGGCCGTCCTGCCCGGAAAAAACCCGTATTGCTCCGGTCGCCGCATTCGCTCCCGAACTTGCATTTGGAGCGCCGGCGGCAAAGTCTTCGTGGCCATCCCGGTTTACATCACCCGCGTTACATAGTGTCTGGCCAAAAAGCTCAAACGGCGCGCGCCCGTTTACTTGATAAAGCAGCCGGCCGTTTGTTCCGGAAAAAGCCAATACCGAACCGGCCTGGATTTTTCCATCCGGATCCGCTTCCGGAAGGCCTACGGCAAAATCTCCTTTTGGGTCGCCATTCAGGTCGGCAAAACCGCAAAGGATTTGTCCGAAGCGGTCGGCAGCGTTGGCTCCATCCTTTCTGGAAATTAGTTTCCCGGTTTTGCCGGAGTAGATGAAAATTGAGCCGGCGGCGGTTTTACCGTTTGGAGAGGCCTGGGGCGCACCGATTATGATATCGGGCGCGTAGTCGCCATCGACGTCTCCTATTTTTGAAACGCTCCAGCCGAAGTGAGAACCGGCGGGGCCGTTCAATCGATATTTAATCTCCACTTTCGGTTGGGCAATTGCCGTAGAAATCAAAAATAGAAGACCTAAGATTGTTTTTGGGACACAGTGGCTCCCGTTCATACAATAAATATACCTAAGATAGATAGAGCAACAAGCACGGAAAAATGTTCCTGGGTGGTTTGGAAAAAGTTGCTTTTTGTCCGGGTTTTATTTTCACGTGTCCCCTGTTTTGGCGTCAAGACCAAATCGCCCAACGATTTAGAAATAATCGAAGCGACTTGGAATATGGCATTTGGGTTGCCTTATGAAAAGATGAGTGGAGGAATGAACGACTTGAATTTTTTTTCTTAGGAAGGAAAAGATGAAGAAACTTTTGTTTTGGCTGGTGATTTTAATACTCTTAATCTTGCCTTTGGCCGTGAAGTCGGCTGTTTTGTAATCAAAATACCCGTTTATCAAAACCGGGTTTTCTTGTTTAAAGCACGGCGGAATTCTTGCCAATGCTCTTGGCGCTGTTTTGCGCTTATGGCTTGACGATAAACAGCCGATAAATCTAATGCCAAGGAGGGCTTATGCTGATTCTGACACGCAAGCTGGGAGAGTCCATCACCATCGGGGAGCACATCAAAGTCACCATTCTGGGCGTTTTTGGGCGCCAGGTTCGCTTGGGCGTGGATGCGCCGCCGGAGGTGATGGTGCATCGCGAGGAAGTATATCTGAAAATTCAGGACGAAAACCGCGAAGCGGCAAAGGTTTCCGATTCCGATTTGCGGGAGGTAAAATCGATGTTGGAGAAAACGGGAGAGCTGAAGAAAAATAAACCGGCCGAGATCCATTTTCGCAAAGCAAAGGAAAACCATACGAGGGAGAGGAAAAATGGGGATATTTAGCAGAAAGTCGAAGACATCCGAGAGCGAAAAAAATGAATTTGGGAACAAACATTCAAATATAGACCATAAGAATTCTTCGGATCGCAACTCTTACCCCGATCGTCCGTTCGATCCAAGAAAATTGCCCGACGGCCCGGACAGCGGGTTTGTCTATTATGAAGACTGATCGGGACCGTTGTGTTCAATTGGAAATTATGCCGGGTAGCCGGTTTTCTGCCTGACCCCTTTTGGAAAACCGCGTTGACTGAGATTGGAGACGGAGGATAAAGTGGTGACCGAAAAGGGAAAGATTTTGGTAATGGATGACGAGGAAATCATTCGCAACGTTTGCGCCAAGATGTTGAATTACGTTGGTTACGAGGTGGTTCTGGCTGAAGATGGGAATCGCGCGGTCGAACTCTATTCACAGGCTATGGAAGCCGGACAGCCCTTCGACGCGGTGATACTGGATTTGACCGTTCCGGGCGGATTGGGCGGCAGGGAGACCCTTGCCCGTCTTCGGGAAATCCACCCCGAACTAAAGGCGGTGGTATCGAGCGGTTATTCCAATGATCCGGTTATGTCCGAGTTTGAAAAGTATGGTTTTGCCGGAGTTATTGCCAAGCCCTACAAGATCCGCGAACTGGGCGAAGCGATTGGCCGTATAGTCGGAAATGAAAAGGCCAGGGGATGATGGTTTCTTATAATCTAAAATCATGCCGCTTAAGAACGGTGTCCAAATTCCCGGAAGCTGCCGATATTAGCAATACGAGTAGGAGAAGAATTGGATGACTTCGAAGAACCAAAAAAGCGTATAGCCTTACCGGTGGAAGAGCCTACAATATGGAAATCGTGACCAACCGGTTTGGAAAATTGGAAGTTGATAAGAACGATACTATCGTAATCCCCAAAGGAATTCTGGGGTTTGAGGGGCTAAAGGAGTATTATCTGGTCGAGCCATCCCATACCGCCCCGTTTGTTTGGTTCCAATCGGCCGAAGATCCGAGCGTTGCTTTTCCACTGGTTGATCCTGCGCACTTCTTTGCCGATTATCGAATCGAAGTCGATCCGCGGGAACTGGGGGAACTGAAAATTGTTGACGCAAAAAAGCTGAAGGTTTTTGTATTAGTCAGCGTTCCTTCCGGCTGCCCGCAGGATGCGGCCGTGGATTTGATGGGGCCGGTTGTGTTAAATGAGGAGAATCATTTGGCCAAGCAGGTGGTTCTTTCAAAAAGCCCCTATTCCACGCGCCATTTTCTTTTGCGAAACGGCCGACCCGATTTTCAAAAGACCTCGCCGTTCAGGTAAATTCCGGTCTTCAAAACCAAACGCAAAAAACTTTTATGAAGCTTAGTGTATTGTTTCTAAATATAGTTAATAATTTTCAATGTCGTTGGCTAGAGGGTTTACGCTTCTTTTGTTGGGGTTTAGGTGGTCGTGGCTCCCTTGGAGAAGGGAAGGAAACCAACTTTTTCCGGCGCCCCGCTTGGCGGGGCGAACCTCTATTCGCACTCTGAAGAGTGCGCCAGAAGGGGAGCTGGTTTTTGACGGCGTATGCGTTTGGGCTTTTACTTTCCGGTCATTTGTTTGAACAAGAGTTGCCTAGGTCTGGAGACTGTGCATTTTATTAAGCTTAGTTTTTTGGGCCGGGCTTTTTCAGGGCCTTTAAGGTTTCCGAATCTTCCGCTTTTGGCAGAATGATGTTAATCAAGGCGCGTTCGATGGCTTGGGAAGCTTCGGAAACGAAAGTAAGGGTAAGCTTGGATTGGATTTCCCTGGGTATATCGGGTAAGTTCTTACGATTTCCCTCGGGGAGTATTACTTCGGTTATTTGGGCCCTATAGGCGGCCAGGACCTTCTCTTTAATTCCTCCCACCGGCAGCACTTTGCCCCTCAAGGTGATTTCTCCCGTCATCGCCAAATCGTGACGAACCGGGCGCTCGGAAAAAAGGGAAGATAGCGCTACTACGACGGCCAGTCCGGCCGAGGGCCCGTCTTTGGGTATAGCTCCTTCCGGAAAGTGAATGTGCAGGTCGTAGCGATCAAAGTTGGGAGAGTTGATTCCCAACTCGGCGGCATGCGAACGGACGAACGACAGGGCTGCCTGCACCGATTCGGTCATCACTTCACCTAAGTGTCCGGTTACAATCAGCTTGTTTTTACCCCTCATTCGGGCCGCCTCAATGAACAAAAGCTCTCCGCCTGCGGGAGTCCAGGCCAAACCGGCGGCTACTCCAACTTCTGACCTTTTTAAGCAGGTTTCGGGCGTAAAGGGCGGTGGACCGAGCAACTCCTCCAGGCGTTCGGGAGTGACGGTTATTTTGGCCGCATTTTTTTTGGCTACTTGAGTAGCCGCTTTGCGAGCCAATAAGGAGATGAGCCGGGAAAACTGACGGACGCCGGCTTCGCGCGTGTATTCCGTCAGCAGTTTTTCCAGCACCTTCGGCTGCAAAGCCAGATTTTTGGATGAAATGCCGTTTGCTTCCAGGGCCGCGGGGAGAAGGTAACCTGTGGCAATTTCCAGCTTCTCTTCATTGGTATATCCGGGAAGTTCGATTACTTCCAGCCGGTCGCGCAGGGCCGCCGGGATGGTATCCAGAACGTTGGCGGTGGTTAGAAACATCACCTGCGAAAGGTCAAAGGGCAAATCAATGAAGTAATCCCGAAATTGCCGGTTTTGCTCCGGGTCCAAGGCTTCCATAAGGGCAGAGGAAGGGTCGCCGCGATAATCGGCGCCCAGTTTGTCGATTTCATCCAACAGGAAAACCGGGTTTTTGCTTCCGGCTCGGCGCAGCCCCTGGATGATTTTTCCGGGCATTGCCCCTATGTAGGTTCGGCGGTGGCCTTTAATTTCCGCCTCGTCCTTCATTCCGCCGACCGAAACGCGGACGAAAGGCCGGTTGGTGGCTTTGGCAATCGAGCGGCCCAAAGAAGTTTTTCCGACGCCGGGCGGGCCGGCCAGGCAGAGAATGGGGCCGGAGGCATCTTTTTTCAGGCTGCGAACGGCCAGAAACTCCGAAATTCTCTCATTCACTTTAGCCAAACCGTAGTGGTCGTTATTCAGAACCTCCTCGGCGTAGCTTAGGTCCTTGTTTTCATTGGCGCTGTCGTTCCAGGGGAGATGAATTACCCAGTCGAGATAATTGTAAGCGACATAATATTCGGGAGAAGCGCTTGAAAGTTTAGTCAGTTTGGCCAACTCTTCGTTTGCTTCCTTTTTGACTTCGCGGGGGAGGCCGGCTTTTTTTAACAGCCGGCGCATTCGGGCGGCTTCGCTTTTTTCGGTTTGGTTTTCCCCCAGTTCTTTTTGGATGGTGGCCAGTTCCTGGCGCAGAAAATATTCGCGTTGGTTTTTTTCCAGTTCCTTTTGAACTTTTGTCTGAACGTCCGTTTCCACTTTTCTTTTGTTGACTTCGCGATTCAGCGACTCCAACAGGCGGTGAAGCCTTTCTTTGGTATCCAACGCTTCCATTATGGATTGCTTCTCCGGGAGAGGAAGCTGCAGATAGCCGGCCATTAAATCGGCGAAGTGGCCGGTGGTTGAGAGATTCAATTTGAGAACGTTGACCAATTCAGACGAATAATGGGAATCCAGAGATACGAGTTGTTCGAAAAGACTTAAAGCCTCGGCAATCAATAAGTCGGTTTCAACCGACTGGGCCTCCCGCGAATGCACGGGATGGAGGCGGGCCATCAAGTACGGATTGGTTTTGGTCAAACTTTCCAGCTCCACCCGGTTGAGACCGTGAAAAACGGCCTGAATGGTGTGATTGGGCATATTCATTCGCTGGATGATACGGGCGGCCACTCCGATTCGGTATAAATCGTCCAGTTTTTCGATGGAGGCGGCTTTATCCTTCTGGGCAACCACGCAGACCAGACTGTCTTCCTGGGGATTCTCCTCTAAAAGGCGAATGTTTTTTTCGAGGCGTACGTGAAGAGAGGTGACGCCGTGCGGAAAGATTACCGCCGATATTAAAGGCACTACTGGCAGCTCGTGCGGTATGGCAAAGTTAGGTTCGGTAGTCTCTTTCGGCATTGCTCCTCCCGTTAATTTTAACAGCAAATAGTGTGCTGCCGTTCCACCTCAATTCGTATATCGGCGTGAAAAGAACCTTATCGAGTTTCAACTGCTTGAACAATTTCAGGTTAGCCGTTTTTAGCCGATATATGTTTGTAGCGGGCTCTTTTCCTTTGGGAAAGGGCGTTTGCCCAAATTATGGGCAGGAGGTATTTTTTAGAAGGAGATTTTCGAAATTTAGAAAGAGATTTCCCATTATCTATGGAAGATCATTCCCAAACGCATAGAGAAGCCGGCGGGTCAAAATCGTTAGAAACTCTCAGCAAAGTGGCGGCGCGGATAGCCGGCTTTCTTTCTCTGGAGGAGTTGCTGCCGTATGTAGCGGAGCTTCTGCATGACCATTTTGGTTACTACCAAGTGCATATATTTTTGTTAGACGAGGAGACGGATGAGTTAGTAGTTGGAGCAGGAAAAGGGGATTATAAAGGGGTTCGCTCTACCGTTGGGCGGCGCCTGTCTTTGGAGAAAGGTATCAACGGGCAGGTAGCCCGGACCGGCCAACCGCATTTGTCCAATGACGTCTCCAAAGACCCTGTTTTTTCTTACGTAGAAGAGCTGTCGGACACGCGTTCGGAACTTACCGTGCCGGTCAAAGTGGAAGGAGAGCTTCTGGGAACTCTGGATGTGCAAAGCTCCGAGCTGAACGCCTTTTCACCGGCGGACGTTTTGACTCTGCAAATCATCGCCGACCAACTTGGAGTCGCCATTACCAATTCCCGCCTCTTTGAGAAAAGCCGGAAGCAAAACCTGCGGCTTTCGGTCTTGAATCGTCTGGCGGTGGAAATCTCCTCCTCGCGCCAGCAGGAGGAGGTAATGACTTTAATTGTGGAGTCGGCGCGCAAGCTTTTGAGCGGTTCCCGGGCTTTACTTTTGACTTTTTACGAAAGGACTCCGTCTGTTTTTGAAAGGGGATTGAGCAATAATTTGCTTGTCCCGGCACGAAAATTAGCCTCCCTTTTGGCGGCCGTTGACGACCAAGTGAAAAGCGAGTGGTTGGAAGAGAAGGAATGCCGTTATTACAACATAACCCATTCGAGAAATTGGCCCCTGCCCTTGAAAGAAAGTTTAACTGACCTGGGGCTGGTCCGCTTTTTTATCGCCCCTTTGGTTTCCCGCCGAGGGCAGGTTTTTGGCCGGCTTTTAATTTCGGCTGAAAACACCCACGAAGACCCTGGAAATTTTTTGAGCTTGGTGCGAGCTTTTGCTTATCAGAGCTCGACGGCTTTGGAAAATGCACATCTTTTTGAAGAAGTACAGCAATCGGAAGCGAAATTGGCCGACCTGTATGAAAATGCGCCGGATATGTACCAGACCCTGGATTCTTCGGGGGTGGTGGTTGTCTGTAACCGGACGCAAGAAAGGATTTTGGAGGTTTCCAAAACCGATATGCTTGGACGGCCTTTTGCGGATTGGGTTCATTCCGATTCACAGGAGATTTGGCAGTATCATTTGCGGAAAGTTTTGCATTCCGAAGAAGAGTCCGGATGCCCCATCCAGCTCGTTCTCCCAAACCGTAAGGTTTTGGACGTGGAGATTCACTCGCGGCGGTTTTTATCCAGCGAGGGGGGAATGTTCGTGCGTTCGGTACTTCGAGATGTCACCGAAAAGAGAAAGTTGGAACGGCAGCTTTTGTACAGCCAAAAAATGGATTCAGTCGGCACTCTGGCGGCCGGATTTGCCCATGAATTCAACAATTTGCTGGGCGGGATAATGGGATACGCCAGTCTGGCGCGGGAAGTTGGACAGTACGACCACATTGAGAAGGATTTGGACCAAATTGTCCGGATTACCGAGCGGGCCAGAAAATTGGTTCGGAACCTGTTAACCTTTTCCAACAAGAGCGCAGAAGAGAGCTGGCTGCCGATAGACATCGAAAAAGTTTTGCGGGAGGCGGCCGGCTTGGCGGCGCAGGAAATTAAAGATAAAAACTTACGGCTCGAATGGAAAATCGAGCAAGTGCCGCCGTTTATAGGCCAGCCCAATCAGCTGGTGCAGGTCTTTTTAAACCTTTTGGTGAACGCCGCCCATGCTATTGAAAAAGATGGAAACATAACGATTACGGTCAAGCCCTCTATTAAGGGATTACAGGTTTTGGTGGCGGATACCGGCTGCGGCATTTCGCCCGAAAACCTGCCCAGGATATTTGACCCTTTCTTTTCCACCAAAGGGATTTATGGAGATACTCGGTATTCCGGCCCAGGTTTGGGCCTTACCGTCAGCTATAACGTAATTAAAGCTCACAGTGGGGACATTGAGGTGACCAGCGAGGTCGGGAAAGGAACTACTTTTATGGTCACATTTCCCTTAATTCAAAAGACCGTTTCAAAACATAATTTTACAGCCTTGGATTCAAGCGCAACTCCGAAAATTTAGGGCCCAGCTAACTTATTCGGAGCTTTTTTTACGGGGGGGCTCCTCCTCTTTCAGACCTGGTTGAACCCGAAAAAGTGATTGACAGATAAGGTCTTAGGACTTATACTACTTTTGAGGGTGTTGGGCAGTGCCGGTTCTTGCCGGTGAGTTGGTGATTTGTTTGGAAGTTAAAAAGAGGAGCTTATTTATGTACCGCCTTAAGAGAGCTTTTTTTAGCCTTACAGTTTTGACTTCCGTTTTTCTATTTTCTTTCCCGGCGTCGGCTCAGATTAAGAATATAACTCTCCTTTCCAATAGGCCGGGCCCTACCAGAGGAGGCTGGGGATACACCGATTCAATCGGCCGGGAATTTGCTTTAGTCTGCCGGGCGTCGGCGCCAGAGGCTAACGGGATTCAACTTGACATTGTTGACATAACTAACCCGAGCGTTCCGGTTTTGGCGAAGACAATCTCCATAGCGTCTGGTGCTTCTGATTTAAAGCAGGTGCGAACCTATCAACGCTGGGCCTATGCCGTTAATCAAGGGGGAGGAAGTACGCGGGCCGCTCTGCAGATTATCAATCTTTCAAATCCATATACCGCTTCTACGGTCGGTCAATATCCCGGTTCGCTGGCGGCGAATTCCACAGCGCCCAACGGAGCGCATACCGTTCATATTGACGGGGACTACGCCTACTTGGGAATGAACGGGGCCTCCGACGATTGGTGGATTGTGAGCCTGGCCAATCCAACCGCCCCGTTGCAGGTTTCGCATTTGGCTCCTCCCGCTGGAGGAGGGGGGCTTAAGCAATCTCACGACAGTTTTGTCAAAGGGGACACCGCCTACGTTGCCTGGTTGGGCGGCGGGTTTTCGGCCGTAAACATCGCCAATAAATCCGCTCCAGTTCGTCTCGCAGATGTATTGTATCCGGGTGCGTTTACGCACAATACCTGGACTACCGAAGACGGGAAATATCTTTTTACAACCGACGAGGTTAATCCCGGCGGCCACCTCTTGGTCTGGGATGTGCGTTTCCCTGCCTCCATCACCCAGGTGGGTTCGTACGAAGCGGCACCCAACCGCACCGTGCACAATGTTTTTGTAAAAGGTAACTATGCCTATCTTGCTTATTATTCGGAGGGAATCAGGATTCTTGACATTGAGGACCCGACCTACCCTGTCGAAGTTGGGAGTTATGATACTTTTTCAGACTTCGACGCGGGCGGGTTTGACGGTTGCTGGGACGTTTACCCGTACTTCAATTCCGGTGTCATCACTGCTTATGATAGAAAGTACGGCCTATTTGTTTTTAGCTTTAACAATGCCAAAGCCGGGAAAATTGTGGGCCAGGTCACAGAAATGGGCAGCGGAATGCCGATTCCCGGCGCGCAAGTCCGCTTAATCGACGTGGATAAGTCGGTTTTGAGTGAAGCCAACGGGCATTTCTCCATCCGTACCGTGGATGGCCCAAGGCAAATAGAAGTAAATCGGTTCGGCTTCGTAACCGACACAGTTGTGGTCAATGCCGTTTTGTCGGATAGCGTAACTTTAAATGTTGCTTTAACTCCTTTGCCCACTGGCACTTTTTCCGGAACGGCGGCGGTTTTGGGCTTGGCGGCTTCTTCTCTTTCTCCCTCCGGCGTCCGGGTGGGGGTTGCCGACGACATCTTGTTTGAAGATACTACCGATGCTTCCGGCAATTTTTCGCTCACGGTCCCGGCGGGAGTGTCTTTGGCAATTTTTGCGGGCAAGTGGGGATTGGTGACCAAGGCGGAAACTTTGACGGTCCCACCCAGCGGAGTGGTTAGCCGCAATTACCAGCTTGCGCCCGGATATAACGACCTGCTCGAATTTGACCAGGGCTGGACAATAGGCGATTCAGCCGATGATGCGACGGCCGGCATCTGGGAGCGGGTTATACCGCTTGCCGATTATAATGACGTCAATTTCCAAACGCAGCCAGGCGCAGACCATAGCGCCATTCCCGGGCAAATGTGCTATATCACCGGCCAGCTTAAACCTAACCAGGCCTTTCAAGACCACGATGTGGATGCCGGCAAAACGACCTTGTATTCACCGATTATGGACCTTTCCGGGTACCTAAACCCGGTTTTATCCTACTGGCGCTGGTTTTCCAACAACGGGGGTGCCAATCCCACCCAGGACACCATTCGAACCGAGATTTCCAACAACGGCGGCTCGACCTGGGTCTCTTTGGAAAAATATCGTTTTACCCAAAACACCTGGGCTTTAAAGCAGTTTACCCTTAGCGGCCTTCTGCCGGTGACCAATAATATGCGTTTCCGGGCGGTCGTTTCCGACCGGCAGGGAGACTCCAATGTCGAAGGGGGAATAGATGACTTTGCCGTTTCGGGCGCCCCCATCCGGGGGGATTTCAATACCGACGGCAACGTGAATGCTGCCGACGTGGTCATTTATATGAATGCCGTGTTCCTCGGTTCCCCGGTGCTCACCCCCGCGCAGGGAGATTTTAACGGCGATTGTCTATTAACCTCGGCTGACGTAATCATCCTTTTAAACTACGCGTTTTTAGGAATCCCCTTGGGGCCTGTCTGCACGGAGATCTAAGCGCCGCTTGTTTTTCCGGCGGCCATTTTCTACTTTTGGTTTAGGGCCCCGTAGCTCAGATTGGATAGAGCAGCGGTTTCCTAAACCGTTGGTCGCCCGTTCGAATCGGGCCGGGGCTATTGTTTTCATCGCATTTATCCGGTTCTTCATTTTTCTCCAATTGGTTTGGGGCTTTCCCGACGGGTTGGCGGCCCTTTCAGATTGACCGTTAAGCTTTATTCGGTTGTTTAACATTGCCCAATTTGTTATTATTCATTTTTGTGTAAAATTATTGAACTGTCGAAGTTTGCCGGATGATTTTTTTGATAGAGCCCGCAAGATAATGGGCCCGATGATAGGCCAAACCTTCTCCCATTTCAAAATACTTAAAGAGCTGGGCCGGGGCGGCTTTGGAGTGGTCTGGTTGGCCGAAGACCTTAATTTGCCCCGTAAAGTGGCGCTCAAGGTTTTAAATTCAGAATACAGTTCCGATGAAGAGGCCAAGAGCCGATTTCGACGGGAGGCGGTATCCATTGCCGCTGTGGACCATCAAAATATTATAACCGTTTATGACGTCGGCGAATTTGACGGCCGGTACTACATTTCCATGCAGTATATTGACGGAAAATCTTTAAAAGAATCAATTGGTCATTCAGGCGTTCCAATAGGCCGGGCCGTTGATATTGGGATTAAAATTTGCGAAGGATTGAACGCCGCTCACCGAGTCGGAGTGACTCATCGCGATATCACCCCAAAGAATATTCTGCTTTATCGGGACGACCAAGTAAAGTTAATCGATTTTGGGTTGGCCCGGCTCAAGGATGCTTCCCGGTTGACCCAAAGCGGTGTGACGATGGGAACGGAGGGATATACTTCTCCCGAGCAAGCCCGTGGCGATAAGGAGATTGACGCCAGAACCGATATTTTCTCCTTTGGGGTAGTTTTGTACGAAATGATTACCGGCCGCCTTCCCTTTGATGGGGAACACAAGGCGGCCATTTATTACGCCATTCAATTTGACGATCCCCTTCCGCTAAGTCGATACAATCAGCAGGCTTCGGTTGAGCTTCAGAAGATTGTCGACCGAGCCCTGGCAAAGAAAAAAGAGGATCGGTTTAAAGACACCGAAGATTTATTGGCCGAACTAAAAGGATTCAAGGATAAAACCAAAGGGCGGACGACGGAACAAAGAGAGCTGGAACCACCGGCCCAAAAGTCTATCGCGGTTCTGTTTTTCGAAAATAAAAGCGAAGACCGAGAGACCGAATACTTCTCGGACGGAATTACCGAAGAAATAATCAACGATTTAACCAAAATTGAGGGTGTTCAAGTACGAGCGCGCGATGTGGTTCGGCCTTTTAAAGATAAACCAGTCGATATTCCCTTTCTTGCGGAACGATTGAAAGTTGACCATATCTTACGGGGATCGGTATGGAAGCAAGGGGAGCGCATAAGAATTACGGCCCAGTTGGTAGATCCCAAAACGCTGGCTAACTTGTGGGGCGATACGTACATCCGTGAGTTTAAGCAGGTTTTTGAACTTCAGGAAGAATTAGCCAAGGATATTGCCCGGGCGATAAAGGGAAAAGTTTCCAAAAAGGAAGAAGAAGATATTGGCCAGCGGTATCGGGGCAGCTTGGAGGCATACGAATTATACCTTAAAGGGAGAAGTTTGTATCATAAGTACGACAAAGAAGACTTATGGAGAGCCGTTCAGTTTTTCAGGCAGGCTCTGACGATTGACCCGGATTACGTGCTGGCGTATGCGGGTTTGGCGGACAGCTACATTCAATTGATTGATCGGGGTTTTGAAAGCGACAAGCAAATTCTTAAAGATGCGGAAATTGCCGCCCTGCAAGCGGTGGATAAAGATCCTTATAGTGCCGAAGCCCACAAAGCGTTAGGCACGTATTACTATAAGGTCTGGCAATTTAAAAAGGCGAAAGAGCATCTCCGCAGGGCCTTGCAACTTAATACAACGCTGGCGGTGGCTCGGGCTAATTTAGGTACAACCTATCTCTATCTGGGAGAATTTGAGAAAGCCGAGCAAGAGTATCGGTTGGCCTACGAAAACGACCCCACCCTGTATCTGGCCTTGTGGCTTTTGGCCCGCTTCTATCTGGGCTTAAATAATTTCCTTCAGGCGGAAGCGAGTATTCAGCGCGTTTTGCAATCCAAAGAACCGGCCCATCAGGAAATTGGAAATTTCATACTTTCCAGAATTTATTTTTTTCAAGGAAATTACGCCGCGGCTTTGGAATGTATGCACAAGTACGTTAGCGTCCACGGCGGCGATCCGGCGGGAGTTTCGGGCCTGGCGGCTATCCATGCCGGGCTGGGAAAAGTGTCCGAGGCAAAAGCAGAGTTGAAGAAAGCGTTGAAAGAGATGTCGTTGGATGAAGATGTCGTAGAAAACTTGATTTTGACCTACGTTCTTCTGCAAGACCAAGCTAAGGCTTTTGAATGGATAAAAAGGGGAATAAAAGAAAACAAAATTTTATGGGTCTTTTTGGAATACAACCCGTTCCTGGATGAAATCCGGAAAGAGACGGAATTTCAAAAGTGGTTGCTTGAAGTAAAAAGTAAAACCTTGAGCGGATAAAATTAAATCTTCGACGTCAAAACTACATAGCGTTTTGAAATCCCGATTTTATTTAGTCGTCTCCCTTAGCAAATCCAATGCGCGCCGGCTCTGGGGATTAATCGAAAGCGCGCGCAAAACGAAGACTCGCGCTTGAGTTTTCTCTCCCCGGTTTAAGTTCAGTTCAGCCAAAGTTAGCAGGGCGCCGAGATCATCCGGATGTTTGGCAATCAGGTCGTTAAGAATTTTATCGGCCCGGCTGAATTGCCCGGCGCCGACTAAAGAATTGGCCAACGCCAGGGTTACTTCGCGGTTCGCCGGATAGAGCAAGGAGAGCGAATCGAGAACGGCAAGAGCCTCCCTATAACGTTTAAGACGCGTTAGCAGTATTGCCTTGTTATAGCAGGGTTGGTACCATCCGGGAGCTAAGCGTTCAGCTTCTTGCAGAGCTTGGAGCGCTCCCACGGTGTCCCCCGATTGGAAACGAGTTGGCCCCAGTGTGTTCCAGGCGCCGGCCAAAGCCGGTGAGAGGCTCACCGCCCGTTCCAGCGCATCGCGCGCCCCTTTTAAGTCGCCGGCTTTGTAGCGGGTTTCTCCTAAAAGGGCTGCAACTTCGGCGTTGTTGGGTTGAAAATTTAGACTTTGCTCCAATACCTGCCCGGCCTCGGAGTATTTTTGCTCGGCCACCAAGGCCCGCCCTAAATTGTAAAGCAGGGTAGGGTGGTAAGGCTTGAACGCTAAACCTCGACGGCATTCAGTTTCTGCGCCAACAAATTCCCCTTTCTCCAAAAGCAGAGCCGCCATGTTGTTGTATTGACTGGGAAAGTCCAAATACTCGGCGCTTGGGCTAAACCAGCTTTGGGCAGATGCCTCCGATTCGAGCGGCACCCACTGGCCAACGGCCGGATTTAGGTTGGCAACAATGCCGCATACAGCCAGAACCGTGCCCTTTAGGAAAAGTGGCTTTGACTCCCACTTTCGTATTTGGACGACAAATAAGGATATCGCCCAGCCGGCAAAACAGGCAGCCAGCGGCACCACCGGAAGCCGGTGGCGGGCGGTAACAAAAAAGAGAATCACCGAAATCGCATAACCGATAAACACCAATAAAAGCGCGCTTGAATGGCTTGGTTTTTTAAGCAGGAAAAGAAAACCGAATAACGTTAAGGGCCAAAGTATCCTTGAAATGAAGCTCAAGGGTTTGAGAATGGGGACGTATTGTTTGAGGAAATACAGGTTGTCAATCTGCGGAATTTCAAAAGAATTGAAGAAGAGAAAAGTTTTTCGAAACAGGAGAAAAATCCAGTCCGTTGGATGATCGAATATCTCCTTTAATCCCCTACGCATCCAGAAAGCCGACACTTCCGAAGGTTTCAGCGGACGGCCTTCCTGTTTTTCGGCAAAGGCCTGAATGGTTCTCTCGAATCGTCCGCCGCTGGGGTCGTCGTCGAATTGGCCGGGGGCAAGGGGAAGTTGATTCAAAGATATAAAGCGCCCGTCACTTTCCGTGACGTTACCTAAATAGAAGTTCACCCCGCCGCTTGAAGCTATTAAAACCCGGTCTTTTCCTGCGGTTACGTTTCTAATAGTCACCGGCGCAATAATGATTGCGACTCCAGTTGCGAACAGCAAAATTCTTTGTGCCGTTTTCGCCAACCGGTCTTTTCTCCAGGTAATGGCAAAGAAAGCGAAAGCAAATAAAATAATTAGCAGGGCGTTGGTTCGAAGCAACGATAAGAGCCCCAGGAGCGTGCCGGAGAAAAATAGCCGCATGCCCGCCGGTTTTTCTGTGGTTCGGACAAGTATGATGACAAAAACCACCAGTAAAAAAGCGGCGATGGTTTCCGGCAGGATTCGTGTGGCGGAAAGAATCTGATAACCGTTGGCAGCCAATAGCGTTCCGGCCGCCAACCCGGCTAATTGGCCAAAGAGCCGGCGGGTTAAAACCGCCGTTAATAAACAGGTAAGAGAGTCGATTATAATCTGAAAAATAAGGAGTGGAAGTTTGGGGTCGTCAAAAATCCTGCTGAATAAAGCCACCGTCCAGATATAGCCGGGATTCATGAAATAGGGCCGGTTAGACGGGTTACTACCCTGGGCGATTTGTTGGCCGGCCTCCAGGTAAAATCGTGAGTCCAGAACCGGAGTTTCAAACGCGACCGTCCCCCGGCTTTGCGCCAAGACCGCCAGCCGCAAGGCAATGGACAGGCTGAATAGCAAAACAAGTCCCAGCGCCCAAGCTTTTGCCTTATTGAAGATTTGCGGTTGGGTCCTATTATTCTTTGACGCCTTCATACTTTTCTTCTCTTTTTATCTTTCTAAACATTTTCATTTTGTGGAAAGTAAAGAAAATAAGTTTGTTGAGGTAGGGAATTTATGGTTTTCGAGTTGTTTGAAAAACTTGCCAAGCCCTTCTTTGTAGGTTGTCCTTGTTGCCTTTTGCAGCCACGTAGCACTTGACCTTCGGGGCGGCCTTGTTTAACTTAGTGGTGCGTAGGTGTTGATAGAGGTAAGGATTTAGGGGGAAGCTCGTTTAGAATATGTCAGAAAGCGTTTGACATAAGGAAATTAAGCTCTAAATTCGAGTTTTTGTATGAAAGAAACGAGGTGCAGTATGCGAAGATTTTTGGGATTAGTATCGATTTTTATCTTGTTGGCATTGCCGGCCCGGGCGCAGAATTATATTCCCACCCCAGGGGATTTTTTGCAGCCGGCCGCTCTGCCCTTTCAATTGCCGGGCTTGGACCTGAATTTTTCCGGGGCGGGCGTGGCGGCGCGGGGAATGGGCGGAGCGTATCTGGGAGTTAGCGGAGATTTATCCTCAATAGGCTACAACCCGGCCGGTTTGTCCACTTTGAACCGCACGCAGACTTCGATTGTTTATCGTTACAACCGGCCGGGCATTCGTACCCAGCAAGCTAATCCCGGGGTACAAAATCCGGTCATAGACCAGAAAAATATAGATTCCTTCGACGGGCTTGATTTTGGAGCGGTGGCTTCTACCGGAAAGATTGTCGGGCATACTTTCGTAGGTGCTTTTGCTTATTCTACCGTGGCCGATCAATTCTACGCGGATCGAGCTGATGGCTTTATACCATTAGAACTTAACGGGGTTATAAGTATAGCCAACGCTGCTTTTGACCGCCAGTCGAGTGGAAAATTGGGCGCTTTCAACTTTGCCGCCGCCACTCGATATGGGAAATTTTCTTTTGGGGCCAATTTTCAGATTTATCAGGGCGGGTCTTCCGACACCCTCAACCTTTTTATCGGGCCTTTTACGGTCAACAAGGAGAATGGGGAAGAAACGGCTGTGTTCAAGCAGCGTTTGGCCAATAAGGTTGATTACCGCGGCTCCAGCCTGCTTTTGGGAGCCCAGGTGGAATACAAAAAAGCCCGCCTGGGTGTTGCCGGCAGGGTTCCCAGCTTCGGTTCGGGCCGTAAAAATGTTTTTGCCTTAAAGTCCAATATGGATATCGGCTTATACGATACGGTCTTGGTTTCCGGCCTTCCGGACGTCTCCGTTCTGCCGGGCCTGTTATTTTTCACCGATTCTTATCTAAAGCTGCCTCTTTCGGCCTCGGTGGGTTTGTCATACACATTCGGGAAATCGCTTTTGGTCGATTTTGATTATACCTACACCAACTGGGGGGCGGCTGAATTAAAAACTCGTCGATTTTTTGTGTTTCCATTTTCCAATTTTGCCACACTTCAGTTGGGCAGCGCATCGGTAGGTATGACTTCCACCCATCAGGTGCGGTTGGGCTGGGAGTACAACTTTAACCCCGGTTTTGGGCAGGTGGCGGTACGAGGGGGCGTTAGGAACCTCCCGATTCGAACGCTTACCAGTCTTTTCCCGTTTTCCTCTGCTTATTTTCCTACCTATGAGGATTCGGTGATAAAGGATGCCCAAGGAAACGATATTGACACCATTTCGACCGTAAAACTGGTGTATGATAACTTCGACGAGGACCGGTCTGCCAAAGGTTTTGGCGCTTCCGCGGGTCTGGGCGTCCGTTGGAATCAGGTGGTGTTAGACGTGGCCTACGATTATACCACCTATCTTCGAGCCAGCCGCGCTTCGAGCGCGACTTTGTTCCACCGGTTACGGCAGCATCGTGTTTTCGTCGGATTTACGGGATACTTTACCCGCCTGTAGAGTTTTTTTGCGAATGATTTGAAAGTGTAAATATTTTGGATGAAGTGAGGTTATGGCCGAGAAAAGACTGACCAAGCACGAGTTAAAAGATGACCCCTTGGTTACCGGGGCATTTAAAGCGCGCACCTATATAAATGAAAACCGGGAGCGGTTTTTGTGGGGCGCAGGAATTCTTGCCGTTATTATTCTGGCGGGCATTTGGTTTATTAACGGCCGGCGCGAAAAAGATGTCAAAGCCGAGGCGCTTTTGACCCGCGCCAACCTGGAATTGCAAAGCGGACAAGTTCCCTTAGCCCTGCAGGACCTTCGGCAGCTGGTGGAAAAGCATGCCGGAACGTCGGCGGGCAGCAAAGGGTCGTATTATCTCGCCAATGCTTATTTTGAAAGCGGCGACTACAATCAGGCCGAGCTGTACTACGGAAAATTTTTAAGCAGCGGGGACGGCAACGAAATTTCAAAATCCTCCGCATCCGCCGGTTTGGGCGTTTGTTACGAAAAGAAAGGCAAAAATAAAGAAGCGGCGGATGCCTTTATGAAAGCCATCAAGACTTCCAAGAATAATTTTCAAACCCCGGATTATTTGGTCGGGGCCATCCGCAACTACAGCATTTTGGGAGACTCCGTAGAGGCGCGAAAGCTTTTGGCCCAACTGCGCAAAGATTTTCCCATCTACCGGGAGCAGCATAACCAGGCCCTCCTCTATATGGCGCGTCAGGGGATTTTCGATCGGCGGGAGTAGCCCCGGCCGCTCGAATGAAATTAAAAGTAGCCTTTCTCTGGCATATGCACCAGCCGTGGTATTTTATGCCGCGGGAAAAAACGGCCCGGCTCCCCTGGGTGCGCCTGCATGGGTTAAAAGATTATCTGGATATGCCGCTTTTGGCGGCGCGGTTTGGGAATCTTCGCCTGAATTTTAACCTGGTTCCTTCACTTTTAGAGCAGCTGGAGGTATGTTCAAAAACGGGAGAACCGGACCACGAATTCGAACTCGCCTTAAAACCCGCCGACCGGTTAAACGAACAGGAAAAGGAATTTTTGATAAACCGTGCTTTTGTCTTGCCTTTGGAAACGGCCATCCGGCCCCATCGACGCTTTTTCGAACTGCATCAAAAATCCCAAAGTCGGAACTGGAAAAACTGGGAGCCTGCCGATTGGGTCGATTTACAAGTTTGGACCAACCTGGCCTGGGTGGACCCGGAATTTTGGAGCGATCCACTTATATCTGGTTTGATTAATAAAAGCGGAGGATTCTCCGAGAAGGATAAAAAAGACTTAGCAGTGTGGCAAAGGGCGCATCTTTCCAAGATAATTCCGACGTATAAAAAGCTCGTTGAAGAGGGAAGAATTGAACTTTCCACGACTCCTTATTTTCATCCGATTCTCCCCCTGCTTTTTGACAGCGAGGTGGCAAAGGTTTCCGACCCTAATTCTTCTTTTGCAACTTCTCCCTTTCGCTTTGCGGAAGACGCCAGGGCCCAACTGAAGCTTGCGCTTGAATCACATTGGAAGAGATTCGGCAAAAAGCCGGACGGAGTTTGGCCGGCGGAAGGAGCCGTTTCTAACGAAACTTTGGGTTTGTTTGCTTCATCTAACTTCAGCTGGACGGCCACCGATGAAGAGATTCTATTTGCCTCCCTGCCGCAAAATCCGGCCTCGCCGGAGGAAAAGATTTTGGCTCTTTCCACCGGCTATCGCTTTTCCGGCCCTTCCGGCTCAATAGGAATGGTTTTTAGAAATCGTTTTCTGTCGGATTTGATTGGTTTTACCTTTCGTAATTGGGAAGCCGAGAAAGCGGTTGACTATTTCTTGGGCGAGCTCTATCGAATCCGCAGTATGCTTGATTCTGCCGGGCAACTGGAAAATGGTTTAGTTACGATAATTCTGGACGGCGAAAATGCCTGGGAGTTTTATCCAAAAGACGGGCATTTTTTTCTTGAAGGATTATACTCAAAATTGTCGGACAATCCTCACCTGGAGACCGTGACTTTGAAGGAGTACTTCGATTCGGCCCCCAGTCTGCCGGTTTTAACCGGCATTTGGCCGGGCAGCTGGATAAATAAAAACTTCAGAATTTGGATCGGGCATCCGGAGGACAATCGGGCGTGGTCTCTTTTGCGCGATGCCCGCCAGCTGTGGGAGAAGAAAAAGTTGTCATTGACGCCCGAGCAGTCAGAGGAGGCCTATCGTCATATTTTAATTGCCGAAGGAAGCGACTGGTTCTGGTGGTATGGAGATGAAAACTTTTCAGCCGAGCGGCCAGTTTTCGACCTGCTTTTTCGAGAAAATTTGCGCTATGTCTATGAACTTTTGGATGAGCCGCCGCCGACAGAACTCGGTTTCCCCATTTCCGAAAATAGTTCCTCGGGAACATTACCTGGCGGATATATTCATCCCGTAATAGATGGTCTGGAAACCGATTTTTATGAATGGTCCGAGGCGGGTTGTTATTCGTTTTCCACTGGCGGGGGGGCAATGTTCCAAAAACAGCCCCTGGATAAAGTGTGGTATGGATATAATAAGGAAAAGCTTTTTTTCCGCTTAAATTTTCAGAATGGATTCGTTCCTCAAACAGAGGATTCGCTGGAAATTCTATTTGGGAAGGAAAATCTGTTGAGTTTGGTTATTCGTCTGGATGGTACCGTGATTCAACCTTTGGATGAGAAGGTGCCCGTACAATTTTATTTTGCAAAAGCTCTGGAATTTTCCCTGGAAAGAAAATGGATGGAGAAATACTTGAAAGACCGGGTGCTGTATTTTAATTTTACATACCGGAGCAAAGAACCTGAGTATATTTATCGAATGCTTTCGATACTCCAGATGACGCTGGACGATCTGATTGAAAAAAGCAACTGGCAGGTTTAAGTGGGTACTGAAGAGCTCATAAAAAAAGAGAACTTATCCGAAGCGCAGGAAATAGAAGAGGGGAAAGCGGCGGCGCTTTTAGCCTACATCCCTTTTATGTGTTTCGTTCCCCTTTTAAAGATGCGGCATAATAGTTTTGCCCTGCGCCACGGCAAACAGGGGCTGGTCCTTTTTATGGTGGAGATGCTGGCTTTAATTTTTTATTTGCCTTTTATCTCCCAGCATTTTTGGGCATTTGTTTTGATTTTGGCTCTGCTGGCGTCGTTTTACGGCGTCCTGCAAGTGCTCCAGGGCCGTGATTGGAAAGTTCCTTTTTTGGGAGATTTGGCCGAAAAGATTAAGCTGTAGTTTTTTAAGCTACTTAGGGTTACCGGTACCGTGCATAGCTTTGGCGACAGTATGGCTATTGCCGTTAAAGCTGTCGAGGAAGTTAAATAGGACCCTTTTTTGAGGACAAGCCCCCGCCGAGGCGGGGGCTTTTTTATTTGACCGCTCGATAAAAAACTATATCTTAAAATAAGAATGAAGGCTTACTTACCCAGCGTAAGCTGCCAGCGGCTTTCCGTTTTTTTCAATGCGATAGCTTTGATTTCTCTTTCTTGCGCCACAACCGGGCCGGGGGGCAAGAAAAGTTTGGTCTTTATTGGAAGCGGCACGGAAACCTCAATGGGCAAACAGGCCCAACAACAGGTCTTATCACAGTCCAAAGTATTGGCCGACAGCGCCTGGCAAAATTATGTTGACGCAATCGGCCAATCTTTGGCACAGTTCTCGGAAAGAAAAGACGTCCGCTATAGTTTCACGGTTCTTGATTCAAAAGAAATCAACGCCTTTGCGCTTCCGGGCGGGCCGCTTTTCATATACACAGGCCTTTTAAAATTGATGGATGATGAAGCCGAGCTGGCGGCCGTTTTGGGCCACGAAATCGGGCATGTGGATGGCCGCCATGCCGTCCGTCAGATGCAGCCGGTGGTCGGCATTTCCGCCGTGGAAGCATTGGCTTTTGGCGACAAAAGCCCGGCCGCGCAGCAGGCGCTAAACGTTGTTTTAGGCATCGCTCTCACCGGTTACAGCCGCAGCCACGAGCTGGAGGCTGACCGTTTTGGGCTCGTTTATATGCAGCGAGCCGGGTATAATCCGGAAGGGACGCTCCGGATGTTTAACAAACTGGGCGCCGGTGAAAAAGGAGAGCGTTCGACTTTTGAAAAGCTGACCGCCACCCATCCGCAGACCCAAGAGCGAATAGCTAAATTGGAAATGGAAATCAAAAAATTGCCAGCCGGTGGAAAATCCGGGAAAGAAACCTATTCACAAATGAAGAAGCGATTACCTTGAGCAAAGGGGAGTGTATGCGGCGTTCAACGTCTATTTTCTTGATGGGCCTGCTTGGCCTGTTTGCTTTCAGCCCAATTACTTTCTCAAAGGATAAGATTAAAACCGGCGTTCTGGAGAAGAATACCTTCAGCGACTCGCTTATTGGTTATTCCACCTCGGTGCCGAAAACATGGAAGGCACGCGTGAAAGATGAGCCTTCCTTAATTCGAGTGGCAATGGAAAAAAGCGACGTTCAAATTAATCCAAGGTTTTCCAACGAACGTTCCAATGCGGGAACCCGCCCAAGGTTTTTGATTCTGGCCGACACGCTTTCTTTTTCCCCCGATCAATTCTTGGACCGTCTTTTTGGGGAAACGAGCTGGAAAGGCAAAGGAGAATATTTGAAGGTTTTGGACTGGCGCCCCAGCGACAAGGAAATTAAGCGCAGCCGGGTTAGCGTGGCGGGGCAGCCGGGCGTGCAGCTGACCCTTTTACGGAATATGACCGAGTATTTCTCCGAACAAAAAGCCGGCCCGATTACCGGTTCGGAATTCCGGGCGGAAATTGTCACCGTATTTCGAAAGAATAATCATTTGTTTGTCGCCGTTCTTTTCTCCTCCGAGTTTTTCCTGGAAAGCAACTTCAAAGATACGATGCCGGCTTTTGCAGATTGGAAATTTCTGGGTTCACCTAAAACCGGTGATTCAACCTCGGTTCGCAACTGACGGGTTCGTTTAGCGCATGCTGTAATTTTTCGAAAACTTCGTTCGAAGTAAAAAAGCCCTTCTCTCCAAAGAGAAGGGCTTTTTACTTTTTTATTTTTTTAACGAAACCTTAACGCCAATTGATAATTTTTTAGCGTTGCAAAGATTTTGTTAAGGAGGATGAAAGCGTTGAAATACAAGGCATCCGACGCCAGGGTATTGCGAAAAAACGGCAGGGCGGCCACATAGCATTGGGCCAAGCCGCCCGGGGTCGCCGGATACATCGAGCCGCCGGCCCAGACCCCAAAATTGGAAACCAAATAAAAAATGGAGGCGCCGGCTATTGGCGCTCCGAGGTATCGGGCCAAGCCGGAAGTTTGCTTGGTTAAATATCCGCTGAAAAATATGCAAAAATATGAGGCATAAACCCAAACAAAACCGGGGTAGCCACCCAGGAATAAGTCGCTGAAGAAAACTGCCAGCAAGGGAATCCAAACTTTTCTTTTGTCGCCCGACATTCCGGCCCAAAGCGCCAAAGCTCCCATCGGGGCAAAATTGGGGGCGTGGGGCAAAAGCCTCAAGACTACGGCAAGCAAAGCGAATAGATAAATCATTTTTCCTCCTTTATCGCGGCTTCAAAACGCCATTCAACGGTGTCGTTTGTGTGAGTCGTATATCGATCCGAAGCCACATCCGGTTTTTTCCCATTCACATAGTAGAGCCAAAAACGATTGGAACGATTTTTCACGCCATCTATCGATTCCACAAAACTTCCAATAGAGGAAGATTTCTTTTCTATTCTGTGAGAAGTTTCCAGAAGTTTGAGCACCGTTTTACCCTGGGCGCCAAAATAGCTCACGGTCAGGGTGGTGTCAAGCTGCGCGGATGTATCTGTTTTTTCCTTTGTTCCACAGCTAATCGTTAGGGTCAGAATCGTAATTATAAGGAAAAGTTTTTTCATATCGCTCCTTTCTCAACGGCAGGGCAATCGGCTTCCCAGAAAAACGTGATTTAGTTCGCACACCACGTCGGCGGAGGTCCAAAGGCCGTCCCGGTTGGCATCGGCTTGGGAATTTCGGGGGGGCGGCGCGCATCCCAAAAAGACGCAGTTGAGCAAAATCACGGCATCGGCGGAGGTTGACAGGCCATCTCCATTCAAGTCTCCCAGCGGAAAAGGATAGGCGATATCCAGTGAAACCGGGCCATCGCCTGCCAAAAAACTGGTTACCACCGAGTCGGCGGAGTTTATTTTTCTTACCGTTCCGTCCGAAAAACAGGCTACATAAACATAATTGCTGTCAATATCGTAGATGGCATCCGTCGCTCCCGTTCCCACCAAAATTGGATTTCCCGGGCCGCGTTCAACCGTTTTTGTATTCAGGTTCACCTTGAACAGCAGACCGCTGCCCACAAAACCGCCCGCCGGCAGATAGGCGATGTTGGTGTGGGTGACCGCAGCGGTGGAGGGGGTGCCTCCGGTCAGAATGCTATCCGTTACGGTTTCCGTAATTGGGTCAATAACATAGAGCGTACCGCTGACCGAACCGAAGTCTCCCGTACAGACAGCGATGAGTTTTCCATCCGGCGCCTGCTTAATGGCCTGTGGATTGGTTCCCACGTTTATTTTCTTCACGACAGAATCGGCTACCGGGTCAATTACCGCTATTTCGCCTTGGCCGTATGAAAAATTGTTGGGATTAAATGCCGTATTGCAAACCCAAATTTTCCCTTTGGCATAAGTAATACCTTCTGGAGATTGACCCGCCGAAAACTCTTTCAGTACTGTTCTACTCAACCGGTTGAACTTAGACACCGTTCCGGTTACCAGATTAGTCACATAGCCGATTGTCGAATCGGCCATAACCAAATTCCAGGGATTTCGGTTAGCCCCAAGCTCGACGGTTCCGATTTCGGCCAGCGTGTGGCGGTTGAAAATCTGAATATTATTGGAGCCGGAGTTTACGGCCAAGAGAAAATTGCCTTCCGAAACTATTTGGTTGGGTATCAAACCGAGCGTAATTATATGGTTAGATACATTTCCGCTATCTAAAATGACGCGGCTGGCGGTTTCTGCCAAACCATTCACCACCCACAATCGAGCGCTTTGAGCAGAGATTAGGTGATAGCAGAAGAACACGAAGATAAATAGAAACAATGATAAAAATCTTCTCACGGTTTTAATCCCTCCATTTGATTTCCAGCGAAAATTTGAAACTGCGCCACGGCACCGGGTAACGTTCTAAAATTTCATACTGTCTGCCTGTAAAGTTTTCGATGGCTAAAGAAAAGTTCCAGTTGAATTTCCGGAGTTTTGGAGCTAATGCAAAGAAGGCGTCGTAGGTTTCATAAGGTGGCAAATATTTTGTGTTTTCAGCCCGGGTGAATCGCTTGCTTACCCAACGGCCAGTTAGATTTAAAGTGGCAATTTTGTAGCTGGCGGCAATACGCGCATTGTAAATATGTCGCGGTCGAAACACCAATTGTTTTCCTTGATGCAGAACAAAATCCTCCTCGTTTATTGGCTCGGTTTGGGTATGGTTGAATTCCAGTTCAAGAATTTTGGAGAGCTGCCAGAGCGCCTTTTCCTCCCGGCCAAAAATTTTGGCCTTGGAAATGTTTTGAGGGATGAACTTCCCGTCAAACCGTCTTTGCCAGATAATTAGATTCTTCAGGTCGTTATGAAAGAAATTTTGTTCCCAGTTCAATTTTCCAAGGATTGGGAAAGTAATTCGATAACCCGTTTCCCGGCTTTCTGCGCGCTCGGGAAGAAGGGCCGGGTTGCCGGCGGCAAAAACATCCTCTTTCCAGAATAGCGCGTCTAAAGTCGGCAGCCGGAAGCTTTTACCCCAGGAGCCAAAAACTCTCGTTTTGATTTTCTTGTCATAATTCAAAGCGGCCGAAAGAAGGGGAGAGTAAGCCGGCTTTGTGAAGTCGGTCCAATCCATTCTCGACGCGCCCGAGGCGCTGGCCGACAAATGGCCTTTGAACGGCACTTGCCGGTCGAAGGCCGCGGAAAGGCCACCCGAACGACGAATGGTCTTTCCCAGGCTTTGACTGGGTCGGATAAAATCCTCTCCTTTTAAAGAGCTTTCGAGAAAATCAAAACTGATTTGATACTTTTGGTTTGTCAAACGTTTTCCCGCACCCGTCTCCAGCTTTCTTTTTTCAGTTTTATAACGAGTGTCAGTTTTTACAAATCCATCAGGTAATTTGAAGCTTTGGGTAAGTTTATCCCAGCTCGCTGAAGGCTCAAAAAACCACCCCCTGTTTGAATACAGCTTCCGGTTTAAGGTTATTCCAAATCGTTCATCTTTTTCTTGGGCGTTTGGCGTAAGCTGGAGCAGCGCTCCCGGAAGCCCGCGCCGGGCTTTAGCCCAGAAAAAAGCGGTTTCAAAATTTCCATAGCTTAATTTTCCATTTGCCCGGTTGGTCCAAACGTAGCTGTTCACCCTCTCATAATCACCGTTTTTATCTGCATAAGTAAAATCGCCTCGGTTAGAAAGATTTTGATAAAAGATGTTGGCGGATGCGTTTGGTACGAAAGCAAGATTCGATTCAAAGTTTGTTGATTGGTATCCAAAACTTCCTTTTTCATAGGAAATTTGTGGAGTCAAATGCTCTTGGGGATTCGGCTTTCTGGAAGTTAAAATAACAACACCGGCGACTGCATCCGGCCCAAAACGCGCCGTTTGGCTTCCTTTGTACACCTCGATTCTTTCGAGATTAGCCAGTCTGACGAAGCTTAAATCGGCCGTTCCGCCCAGATTGGAGTTTAAAGGCCGGCCATCGAAAAGCACCAGCGTCTGATTGGCGGCGCCGCCTCGAATGGTCACCTCTTCCGTCGAGCCGTAAACTCCGCCCGTTTTTATGTCCAACCCGGGCTGATGTGAAAGAAATTGTGCAATCGAAAGATTTTTCGATTTCTCCATATCCGAGCGCGTGAAAACTAAGCTCGGTTCCAAAGCTGCCTCGGTTGTAATGTCAGCCGTCACTATTGTGGGTGGGCCGGTTATTGGCTCCGGTTCGAGCCAAAACGCTATTTCAGCTGTTCCGGCGGTGGAAACTTTTACAGTGAGTGTTTCAGCACGATAGGAGGGAGGATTAGAAACAAGGCGATACTTTCCTTCTGGCAAATCGTAAAAGGTAAACCTCCCTTGCATATCGGTGCTTGTTTGATTTCCGCTTTCAATGATTCTGACGGTAACACTGCCTAAGGGCTGCCCAGTGTTACGATCAAAAATTTGACCGGAGATTTTAAGGTTAGATTCCGCCCATAAAGGAACAGATGTCCCCACCAATAGGGCGACGAGGAGTTTGACTGTTTCCCGAAGGCGAAAAAAAATTCCCGCCTTGGGCGAGAATAGACTTTCCATTCTCCTTCCCGCGAAGGTTTATGGTTCTTGTTCCGGCAGGTCTCCTGGCTTACAGCAACCCGCCGCGCCTTCCCATCCGCCTCCGGCGGACAGTGGCTTTTTGCGGCGGGCTCGGCTGCTTACAGTAGCGGGGCTGCGGCGGATTTTAACCGCCTTCCCTATTAAGCTCGACGAGCGCCGAAACTTTTGCAACCGTCAATCTATTCGATTTTAAGTTTTTTGTCAATAAAAAAGTCCCGCTTTTTGGCGGGACTTTTATTACAAAAACCCCTTTTACTAGCGCAAACCAAAACCTTGGTGAAGGAAGCTGGTTGGCCAACTGAATAAAACATCAAGAAGTGTGCCGATTTTACCGCCTGAACAAATTTAATTTAACCTATTGAATTACAATAGGTTCTCCAAAGGCGGATTTTGTTAATCGTTAAGAATTTTCGCAACAATTGCGAAGGATTATTTTAGTCAAAGTCGAAAAAGGGTTAACTGTTTGGCCAACAACGAAGAGCGGCTCGCAGAGATTGCGTTTTCCGCTTTTGCTGGTTTTTCTCTAAACCGAAATCAAGGACATTGAGGTAGAGTTTCTCCTAAGAATGTCGCGTTCAAGATAAGGACTACATCAGAGGTGGTGAGCATTCCATCACAGGTCAAATCCGTCAGGGAAAGAGGACAATTCAAAGCGGATACAAGTGCACAATTAAGCTCCGATACGACGTCGGAGGGGGTAAGAAGCCCGTCGGCATTCAGGTCCCCGCGGCTGTCGATGGGATAGGAGCCGGTGGTTGCCACTTCCTCCCCTTCCGTGGTCGAAGCTTGTATTTCAACGCCTCTTAAATTGCCGTTAAACGGGATGGAAAGCAAAGGCCCGCTGCCCGCGGGAATTTTCCCCAAAGGGGTTTGAAGGGAAGAAACCAAAAGGAAGCGCAGTTCGCCGGGATATATTTGGCTGCCAAAATCCATATTGGGAGACGAGTCCAGGCGGATTGGGTCTCCAGCCGTGCCAAGGAACGTCAGGCGCAGGAAAAAGCCGCTCAAATCGATTGGGGAGGCGTAGGAAAGAACCAATTGGTCGGAGGTTTGGACTATTTCGAATTGAGCCGTGTCCGAAACCGATGCAATAGTTTGTGCCGGGAGGGGATTAATCTCGCCGAGAATGACTCGTTCCAAAAAGACCAGGTCGGCAACGCGCAGCAGTAGGCCGTCCCGGTTAACGTCGGAAGCAAGAGCTTGCTCGGTTGGGTTTATGTTAAAAACTGCATCCCCATATATAAAGTAATTTTCAAACGTTACAAAATCGCCGATTTCGTATGGCAATCCATTCAAGTTCAAATCGCCGGTGTTGTCAATTGGTTCGACTGGAAAGCAACTGCCGGTCGGACTACCTATCCCGATTACCAAACTTCCCGGTTGGAGGGAGGGGATAACGATATAGCCGTTGGCGTCAGAAAGCTGGTTTCTGATGCCAATCGGATCGGGATCATTTTCAAAATACACGCAGGTAGTGGTATCGCTGGCGGTGAGGACGTTGAAATTAATCCGGCAGACGGGGCCACTGCCCGGCTCGATTTTCTCTATTGGGAAAAAATTGGTGAGCATAAGGAAAGTAATTACACCCGGCTGGGGTGACCTGGCAGCGAAATTTGAGAGTGCCATCCCTCGCCCAACCCGTTCTGCCGAAACAAAGCCGGAAATGGAATCGATTATCGGGGATAAAATACCGTTGTCAAAAACCATTCGTCCGGTTATGCCGGAAATCGGCACGGAATTGGTCAAAGAAATTTGGACCGAGACGGTCGTTTGACCGGCAGGAACGAATATCCACCAGTCGAGAATCAGCGAATCGGTCAGCGATGGGGGTGGCTGGGCGGAAGCCAAAGCAGGCAAAAGGATAGCAAAAATTAAGAATGAGATTTTTTTGGCGATTTTTAGGGCGGTTTGGCGAAGATAAGACAATTTCATATCAACCTCCAACTTCCTTACCGGCCTCCCACCCTCTGGATGCCACCCTAAGTATACTGCCTGCCCAATTAAATGTCAATAAAAAAGCGGCTTTAAACAGAATATTTTCTAACCTCATACTATTCCTAATGTTACCTCATCAAAATCATTTTCTTCTTGTCGACAAACTGTCCGGCTACCGCCTTGTAGAAGTAAATTCCCGAAGAAACCGTGTTTCCGTTGCGGTCGGTGGCATCCCAGGTAATGACCTTGTTGCCGGCCGCAGCATCACCTTCGAAGGTGCGCACCGCTTCGCCCAGCAGGTTGTAAATGGTTACCTTGTAACGGCTGGCCACCGGCAAGGAGAGCACAAAGTTGGTCTTCGGATTGAACGGATTAGGATAGTTCTGGCTTAAAGCGAATGAAGTGGGCAAAGCCGCCTTTTTGTTTACCACCGGCAGGCTCTGGCCTTGATAGTTGGAAGCTTGAGCTTCTACAAACTCCACTTCTCCTTCTATCGCCACAGTAAAGGTGGCTTTTCCGGCCGGAATCATACCTCCCCTGACATCGGAGTTAATCAATACTCTTAATTCGCCTTCCGCCACGCCGGCCTTAAGCTTCATAGAATTGTCCAAAGCCGATTGGTTTTGTTCGGAGGCGTCGCCGCTGTATTTAAAGCGTACGAAGAGGCCGCCTATCTCGGAAGTGCTGGAAGTGGTAAACTTCAACTCCTTGCCGTCTGAACTCCAGTTTAGGTCAACAGAAGCAGCACCGGCGTTGGCTTTGGGCAGCGGGTTGGCGTCGCCGGTGATGATGCGAGTCAGAGCCACCAGGTCGGCTATCGTCAAAGGACGGCCGTCGCTGTTGATGTCGGTAGCGGCGGTCTGGCCGGCCACGTTGATTACAAACACGCTGGTACCATAGGTGAAGTAGCTTTCAAACAAGACCGCGTCGGCAATCTCGTTGGCCAAACCGTTCAGGTTGATGTCTCCGCGGTCGTCCAAGGACTCCAAAGGCGGCAGACAAATCTGGCCGTTGCAGAAGATGATGAACGGCTTCGGAGTCGGCTTGTTTTCGCCACCCGAATTGAATCTGCAGTTGTACACGTTGACCGGTTCGGTCGGCAGGGGTAAGGTATCCCCGTCCGTGTTCAAAATCGCGCAGGCAATCCAGAGGCAATTGCCGGTGGCATCCGAAACAGTGTTGTCCGTGCAATCCAGCCAGTACCAGTTAATCGGGCAGCAGAGCCCGGCCAACCGCAAATCAGAGGAGGTGCGGAACTTCAAGCACACCCACTGACCCTGGTTCGGGCGCGGGCAAGGTACCGGATGAATATTGCTGTTGTTGATATCGGCAATCGCCACAATCCGAATCAGACAGGTTGGACAGCCGGAACCGCAGTTGCCGTTGCCCAAAGCGCCGAAGCGGTAGGTGAAGAACTCCCAGCGCTGGTCGATCAACAACTGTCCCTTGGACGCGCTGATAAACTGCAGGCAGGAACAGTCGTAGGTAAGCAGGAAGGAGAAGCCGCCCACACAGCCGCTGCCGCCGTGGGCGGTGTCGCAGTCCGGGTCGAAGGCTTCCACCAGGTTGTTGATGTAAACGTTAACATCACCACCCTGGAAACGCGGATGAACCACGTCAATGCACAGACGGAATTTCTGGCCGGAAACGACGTCGAAGCAGACTACACAGCTGTCGGCGGCTCCACAGGCATCGCTTACGCCAATGACCGCGCAGGTATCGGTTTGAGTGAGATCTGGTGTCCAATTTACTACGCCGGATGGTGAAACGGTTAACCCGGCCGGGCCGCTTTTCAAAAAGAAATGATTATCTATATCGCTGTCACCCGGGTCGGTGTCGGTTGCGTTCAAATCCAAACTAAACGGCTCACCGCCCCGCAAAGAAATCGTTTCTGAAGGGCAGTTGGTTATACTCGGCGAAGCGTTAGTAACAACCAAAAAGAAAAGACAGGCGGCGGTAGAAGGGCCGGGATTGCAGGAGCCAAATTTATCCCTGACCAAAAAATTCACTTCTTGTGGAGAGCGCCCCACGTCCTCGCAGGAAGTCTGATAGTTCCAGTCAGCGGTTCCATTCACATTATCCACGACCGCCCCCGGGCCACTTGATTGAGAGATTATTGTCCCATCTCCCGAGTCTGGGTCTGTAGCGGTAATGATGTTTTGGGCCAAAGTACCGTGAGGAACGGTGATATTTGGTTGGTTGGGTGAACAGACTGGCGGGTTGTCGACCACTTTGATTGTGAATTGACAATCGCCGGACCCGCTACCACACTCTCCGGGTGGGGTATTACTGGTAAACCGAACCGTTACCGGAATGCCGCCCAAATCCAGGGGGCACTGACCGGCAAAAGTATAGTAGCCGGTGACATCAATCGTTCCTGGGCCGGAGACTACTGAATATGTCCCTGGCACATCCCCCAAAGCGAAAACGTAATTGAAGGGCCGTCCATATAACACACTGGAACTAGCACCTTGACAATTATTAAAGGGCTGATGTGGAACACAGCTGGCGATAATCCCTGTGACGAAGTTGACAAAAATTGCGTTCCCCGACGTGCTTACGAACTGTAAGGTGTTCCCCAGGACCTTGGTTGAGTCGATTTGGAATTGGCCTAAACCGGTAACACTATCAAATTTGATATCCAACAGTGCTGCGCGGGTTAAGTTAGGTGGCAATTTGGTATCGTCATCTGTAGGGTCGCAAGTGCCTGTGAACATAAATGTATCTGGCGAGTTGCTGTGGTAACCACTGAAACTGGGGACCCGGGTAGGAAAGCGTGCAGTCCCGGGTCCAGGCGGGTAAAGAAAGTCAAACACCGTCGAACTGGTTCGAGCAGACGAGCAATTAGCTGGACGGGATATGATAGCGTAAGCACCGCCGGAAATGCTTTTTTCCTCTAAAGGAAAAGTAACATTAGCCAGGCTGTCTTTGTTCGTGACCCAAACGCGCACCTTTATCGGCGCAGAAGCGCAAGCGCCAAAAACCGGAGCCACGACTTTCTGCTCGACGATAACCGAATCTCTTGGGTCGGGAATGGCGGCTTGGGTGAAGGCAGGAATTACCCAAACCAGAGCAGAAAAGAGAATTAAAGACGCTTTCGATGTCATTTTTTTGTTCTTCTGCAAAAACCTCCAAAAATATAACAGCCCACCTTGCGGCGGGCTGTTATATCCTGAGCCTCCCAAACCACCCTTTGGAACAAGTTTCGTCGGGAGTTGTTGTTAGAAGCGGCCGGATGCCGCATCGAGTTACCTCATCAAAATCATTTTCTTTTTGGCCACAAACTGTCCGGCGACCGCTTTGTAGAAGTAAAGTCCCGAAGAAACCGCGTTGCCGTTGCGGTCGGTGGCATCCCAGGTAATGACCTTGTTGCCGGCTGCAGCATCACCCTCAAAGGTGCGCACCGCTTCGCCCAGCAGGTTGTAGATGGTCACATTGTAGTGGCTGGCCACCGGCAAGGCGAGCACAAAGTTGGTTTTTGGATTGAACGGATTGGGATAGTTCTGGCTCAATCCAAAAGCGGTCGGTATCGGCGTCGCCTTGTTCACCACCGGCAGGCTCTGGCCAAAATAGTTGGAAGCTTGAGCTTCTACGAACTCAACTTCTCCATCTATCGGCACCGTAAAGGTCGCCTTGCCGGCCGGAATCATCGCTCCCTTGATGTCGGAGTTAATCAATACTCTTAATTCGCCTTCAGCCACGTTGGCTTTAAGGTTCATAGAGTTTGCCAGAGCCGACAGGTTTTGTTCGGAGGCGTCGCCGCTGTATTTAAAGCGTACGAAGAGGCCGCCTATCTCGGAAGTGCTGGAAGTGGTAAACTTCAACTCCTTGCCGTCCGAGCTCCAGTTCAAGTCAACCGAAGCCAAGCCGGCATTGGCCTTGGGCAGCGGGTTGGCGTCACCGGTGATGATGCGGGTTAAAGCCACCAGGTCGGCTATCGTCAAGGGGCGGCCGTCGCCGTTGATGTCGGTAGCGGCGGTCTGGCCTGGCACGCTGATGGTGAACACGCTGGTTCCAAAGATGAAGTAGGTTTCAAACAAGACCGCATCGGCAATCTCGTTGGAAAGCCCGTTCAGGTTGATATCACCCCGGTCGTCCAAAGACTCTATCGGCGGCAGGCAAATCTTGCCGTTGCAGAAGATGATGCACGGTTTCGGAGTCGGCTTTCCCGGTCCTCCGGTGAGGGTGCTGCAGGCCTCTACATTGACCGTCGGGAAGGTGGTCGCCAAGTCAATCGGATTGCCCTCCGGCGTATACAAAGAGTCCACTATCCAGAGCGTGTTGCCGCTCCAGTCGGAGATGGTGTTGTCGGAGCAATCGAACCACCACCAGTTAATCGGGCAGCAGAGCCCGGCCAAGCGCAGGTCAGAGGAGGTGCGGAACTTCAAGCAAACCCACTGTCCCTTGTTCTTGCGCGGCGGAGGCGGCGGATGAATATTGGAGTTGTTGATGTCCGCAATCGCCACAATCCGAATCAGACAGGTTGGACAGCCGGAACCGCAGTTGCCATTGCCCAATGCGCCAAAGCGGTAGGTGAAGAACTCCCATCTCTGCTCAACCAACAGACTTCCCTTTGCCGCGCTGATGAACTGCAGGCAGGAACAGTCGTAGGAGAGCAGGAAGGAAAAGCCGCCCACGGTCCCGCCGTAAGGCAAAACATCCGGGTCGAAAGCTTCAACCAAGTTGTTGATATATACATTCACATCTCCGCCCAGAACCCGCGGATGAACCGTCTCAATGCAGAGCCGGAAACACTGCTGCGGGTTGACTTGGATGCATGCCTGGCAGAAGCCGGAATCGCATCCGTCGGAAAGTTTCAAGCAGAAGCACCAGAAACCGGTGTCCCCATTTACCGCCCAAACCAAAGTATTGTTGTTCTGAATGGCCGGCGGATTGGTGGGAACGGCCGGCGACCCATTCCGGGTGGCGCCGCAGATGCTTAGAATAAAGGCCGGGTTTGGATTAGTAATTTGTATCGGAATCTGCACCACGGCGTTTACACTCGCGCTGCTGGCGGTATCCTTACATTCAAAGAATGTCGGGTCTGTTGCCGGCACGGTTACTTTGAAGCTGCAAGAGCTCTGATTGCCAGCGGCATCGGTAGCGGTGCAGTTAACTGTAGTCATGCCAACTGGGAAAGCCGAACCCGATGGAGGTATACAATTTACAGTAATTGGACCGGGGCAATTGTCTGTGGCCGGTACTTCATAGGTCACCACCGGGCCCGGACAGACTCCGGGTTGTCTTGGAGGCGTTATTTTATCAGGCGGGCAGGCGATGGAGGGCTTGGTCGTATCGTTGACGGTGACCGTAAAGGTGCAGCTGTCTTTATTGCCGGCGGCGTCGGTTGCCACGCACTTGACCGTATTCACGCCGAGCGGATAGCAGGTACCGGAAGGTGGCGTACAGCTGAAAGTCTGGCCAGGGCAGTTGTCGCCAACCGTCGGCGCAAAGGTCGCCACCGCACAGCACTGGCCGGGGTCGTTGCCTTTGGTGATGTTGGCCGGGCAAACTATGCTTGGCTTGGTATTGTCATTGACCGTCACCGTGAAGGTGCAGCTGTCCTTGTTGCCTGCGGCGTCGGTTACCACACACTTAACCGTGGTTGTCCCGATCGCAAAGCAAGTTCCCGAAGGCGGCGTGCAGGTGAAAGTCTGGCCGGGACAATTGTCACCAACCGTTGGCGCAAAGGTCGCCACCGCGCAGCAGAGACCGGGGTCGGTGCCCTTGGTGATGTTAGCCGGGCAGGCGATGTTCGGCTTGGTATTGTCAGTAACCGTTACGGTAAAGGTGCAGCTGTCCTTGTTGCCGGCGGCGTCGGTCACCACGCACTTAACGGTGTTTGTTCCGACGTTAAAGCAGGTGCCGGAAGGTGGCGTGCAGGTGAAAGTCTGGCCGGGACAATTGTCACCAACCGTAGGTACAAAGGTCGCCACCGCACAGCACAAACCGGGGTCGGTGCCCTTGGTGATATTGGCCGGGCAGGTGATGGTCGGCTTGGTATTGTCATTGACCGTTACCGTAAACGTGCAGCTGTCTTTGTTGCCGGAAGCATCGGTCACCACACATTTAACAGTATTCGTTCCCTTGTTGAAGCAGGTGCCGGAAGGCGGCGTGCAAACGAAGGTTGGATTGGGGCAATTATCACCAACCGTTGGCGCAAAGGTCGCCACCGCGCAGCAGAGACCGGGGTCGGTACCTTTGGTAATGTTGGCCGGGCAAACAATGGTCGGTTTGGAGTTGTCGCTGACCGTCACCGTGAAAGTGCAGCTGTCCTTGTTGCCGGAAGCATCAGTCACCACGCATTTGACCGGAGTCGTCCCAATGCCGAAGCAGGTGCCGGAAGGCGGGGTGCAGGTAAAAATCTCTCCCGGGCAATTGTCGCCGGTGGTAGGCGCAAAAGTCGCCACGGCACAGCACAGACCGGGGTCGGTGCCTTTGGTTATGTTGGCCGGGCAAACAATGGTCGGTTTGGAATTGTCGCTGACCGTCACTGTGAAGGTGCAGCTGTCCTTGTTACCCGCCGCATCGGTCACCACGCACTTGACCGGATTCACGCCGACTGGGAAGCAGAAGCCGGAAGGAGGCGTGCAGACAAAGGTCTCTCCCGGGCAGTTGTCGCCGGTGGTAGGTGCAAAGGTCGCCACCGCACAGCAGAGGCCCGGATCGGTGTTCTTAACAATATTAGCCGGGCAGACGATAGTCGGTTTGGACGTATCGGTGACCGTAATCTTGAAGTTGCAGGGAGTTTGATTGCCTGCGGCATCGGTGGCCGTACAGGTTACCGTGGTCATCCCGACCGGGAAGCAGAAGCCGGAGGGCGGAACACAGGCAAAGGTCTCTCCCGGGCAGTTGTCGGAAACGGTGGGTGCAAAGTTGACGACGTCACAGCAACCGCCGTTGCTGGCCACGATGTCGGCCGGACAAACTATGGAAGGCGGCTCGGTGTCGCTGACCGTCACCGTGAAAGTGCAGCTGTCCTTGTTACCCGCCGCATCAGTCACCACGCACTTGACCGGAGTCGTCCCAATGCCGAAGCAGGTGCCGGAAGGGGGCGTGCAACTAAAGGTCTCTCCGGGGCAGTTGTCACCGGTGGTGGGCGCAAAGGTCGCCGCCGCGCAGCACTGACCGGGATCGTTACTCTTGCTGATGTTGGACGGGCAGACAATGGTCGGTTTGGAATTGTCGGTAACCGTAACCGTAAAGCTGCAGCTATCCTTGTTACCCGCCGCATCGGTCACCACACACTTTACCGGATTCACGCCGACCGGGAAGCAGGTGCCCGAAGGGGGAGTACAAGTAAAGGTTTGTCCCGGGCAGTTGTCGCCGGTGGTGGGCGCAAAAGTCGCCGCCGCACAGCACAGACCCGGATCGGTGTTCTTAACAATATTAGCCGGACAGACGATAGTCGGTTTGGTCGTATCGGTGACCGTAATCTTGAAGGTGCAGCTATCTTTGTTGCCGCAAACATCCGTTGCCACGCACTTGACGGTGGTCATTCCCACCGGGAAGCAGAAGCCGGAGGGAGGCGTGCAGACAAAGGTTGCCGAGCAATTATCGTTAACGGTGGGAGCAAAGCTGACGTTAGCGCAACAGTTGCCGTTGCTGGCGACGATATCGGCCGGACAGACAATAGTCGGCTTAATGTTGTCTTTAACCAGAACCGTTTTGCTGCAGCTGCTGGCGCAGGCGCCGGTGACCGTTAAATTTAAGGTATAAGAAGTTCCGCAGGTTCCGCTTGCTTGAACGGTAACACATTGGCCGGTCGAGGAGCCTATTATGGTGCCGCCGCCACCACTAATAGTCCAGCTGTAGGAGCCGAGGCCCGCCGGGGCACAATGATTATTGGTGGAACCGGGGCAAACTGAATCCGGCCCGTTAACCGAACAGCCGGGCAACGCGTTCACGGTTACCGTGGTGTCGCAGAAAGTGGCTCCGCCATCGCAGGCTGTAATATCTACTCTAAGGGTATAAGAACCGCCCGTGCCGGAGCTCACGCAGACCGTCGAACTGGTAGTTCCGGAACAGAATGAGGCGCCGGAGGTATTTGAGGTAAAAGACCAACTGAAAGTCGGACTGCAGCCGTTGGTTATAGCCGTATAGGTATTAGAGGTTCCCGAACAAACCGAGATCAGCCCGGAAATAGAGCAGGTTGGTGGCAGGACGACCGCCTGCGCAGAAAGTGAGCGGTCCTGATTGCCACCGCCGCCGTCAAATTCTATCAAACGAGTGTGGTACGGAGAGCCGCTAATTCCGCCCGCCGAATTGCCGGAACCCCAATCCGCGGCACTGCCAATATGGCCGCCCCAGGCCAGGACCACCGTCGGGCTGTCGGCAATGAAACTGATTGAACAGCGAGTCGATGCTGTGGCAGCGAGAAGGTTCCCTTGGCTCAAGTAGGTTATGCCGGTGATGGTGCCGTTATATATGGTCATCAGTTTTTCGCCAGCCGGCAGCGCATCGAAACTAATGCGCGGCTGCCCCGGCAGTGGTAACGGCACTGATGAACCGGCGGAACTGGGTGGGGGAATGGGGAAGGTGGTAGGCGTTGGGCTCCCAATCCCCAGCCCTAAAAGCGGGTCGATGGTTTCGATAGCAGGGATGGCAGCGTGCCCAGCATAAGTGTGCGGCAAAAGCCGATTGAAGTGGGTTATATAGTCAATGGCATTTGCACCGCTGTGCTTAATGTCCCATTCAATTGTTACGTAATGCGACCCCGTAGCAACGTCGGTGAAAACCATCCGGTAGGGGACGGAATGTCCTTCCCGGTAATGAGTATTGGAAGAACCCAAGTTACCGTTTACCCAATCAACCGGGCTGGTGGGAGAAGCAGCGGTGCCGTTTTTGGCCTGGTCTAAATTTGCCTTCGGTGGGGCGGTAGGTTCAGGAGTTATATAGCCCAAGGCTAAATTGGGCGCACCTATAGACCCAACAAAAAGTATAAGCAATATGGCAAGGAGGGCTCTTCGGTAAAGGTAACGTCCCGACTTGTCCTGTCGGGAACTACATTTTTTAAAGATTAGGGTAAAACACGATTTAGTTCGCTTTGCCAGCATTAGCCTTGCCCGCATAAGCCCTCCTTCATTTTAAGAACCTCTCGGTTTCTGTTTTTCACGTTCTCCTGTTGCTTCACTTTCTCCACAGTTTTCGCCTTCGATGAACTGTCAAAATCAAATTGTTCGGTTTACGGTTGGCTGCCGTTTTATGGGCCCAAGCCTATGTAGGACTTGAGCTTAGTTTTCTTTACTGAACCTTATATAAAGGGAAAAACGACAGCCTTTGCTATCTTTTCGGTGGGTCTTTATCTATCTAACTTTTCTTAAACGCACCCCTAATATAAACCCTGCCATCGTTTTGTCAAGCACTATTTGGACTTTTTTTAAGATTTTTTGGCAGGGGGGTATTTCCGAGCCATTAGGTCGGAAATATCTAAATATTATGAAAAATCTTGTTAATCTGGTAGGCCGCCGACTTTAGAAAGGAGATGGCCTGTTCCGGCAAGAGGTTGGTTTCGGCTTCCCGATGGGATAGGGTGTTGCGCAGTTTTAAGGCAAACTTTAGGATTTCCTCCACCTCCCAGCGGCTGGTAATTTTCCGTTCCGCCAACCAGTCCGAAAGCAGGGAACGGGAGTGGGGGAAAAGCTTCCCTTTAACCGCCACCTCCCGGGGCTGAATGGTAAGCTCTTTTAAAAGGGTGTTATTGGCCCGGCTTATTTCCTCAATCCGTTTGTGGGTCGGTTTCGCCAACTCCCTTTCAAAAGTAGGGCCTTTTAAAGTCACTTTTTCCGGTTTAGTTAGTTCCACATTATATCGCTGGACAATTGAAGATTCCAAGGCCAAGGCGGAGTAGTGGATTGCTACCGTAAAAAAGGGGTAGTAGTAATACCCAAACTGAACTGCCTTTTTGGCGGTTTGAAACACCTGCTTTATTTCTTCCGGAACGGGAGGAATCAGGATTGCTTCGACCGCTTTTGCCGCCAAATCTTCAGGGTTTAGTCCCGGAAAAAGCTGCATCGCGGGGTCAGCTTTTAGTCCATCGGTTTGGAGCTCTGGCTTAATTTGATAAAGGGTTTGAAAATTCAGCCGTTCAATAGGCGCCGTTTCGGGTGTCGGGGGAGAGCCTTTAATTAGCTCCTTGTATGTTTCCCTTAGATATCTTTCCGGCCAGTTCTGGCCTAACAAATGATAAGGGTAAAAAATCACCCACCAGCTTACCTGAAAGGGGTCGGAAAAATTGAATCGCTCCCCCCAACTTATCAGCTTTAGTCTTTTAAAGTCCAGAAACTGTTCGTTACTAAGGTTAAAGGTATTTTTCAACGTCGGGTGCCCTCGGTTTAGTCGGGAAACCCGGGCTTCCCCCCTGAACCGGATTTGGGGTTGGGTATTCAGAGACCAGCCATATTTAACCAGGGTCCATACCCCCCGCTTTTCGGTTTGCAGTTCAAAAACATCTACGGATAGATTGGATAAGGCCAAAATCTTGTCTTGCGCCTTTTTCATCTCATCCAGATTTAAAGCGGGCTTATTTTGGGGAAGCTGGGATGAGATTTTACTTAGAGCTTCCAGGCTTTCTTTTGAAAGCGACTCGGAAACGATTGGCACCTCGGCAGTTTTTCCCAAATGCTCCTTTTCAAACTGCTCCCGAATCTGCCCAAAAGCTTGTTTGAAAAATGCTTGATAGGCGGCTTCCTTGTCCATATCCTTAAATATAGCGTTTTTTTGCAATAAAACCCAATATTAGCTTGACAAAAAGCCGGTTGAATATTAGGTTCTTTTTGAGAGGGAGGTAATACGAGAGAAAAGATAAAGGTTTTCGCTTCAATTTGGGTAGTTTTGCTTGGAACGGCTGGCGTTCTTTTTGCCGGTTCCGACCCCAATCTGCTCTACGAGCTTAACGGCACGGACGCTGCCGATGCCTTGGGGTATTCGGTTGGCGGTGGCGGCGATGTAAACGGCGACGGCCGGGCCGATTTCATTATTGGTGTTCCCTTCGCCAATCCCAACGGCATAATCAACGCCGGTTCGGCCTTTATCTATTCCGGTTTCGATGGTTCACTGCTTGATTCGGTTCACGGCACTTCTCCCGGAGACCGGGTGGGTGGCTCGGTCGGGTTGCAAGGGGATATAGATGGGGATGGCAAGGGTGACTACATAGTTGGAGCACCGGGGGTTAATAACTTAGCCGGAGCGGCCTATGTCTATTCCGGAGCTACTGGTCTTCTGATGTATCAAATAACCGGTTCTTCCCCCGGTGAACGAGTAGGCGGCTCGGTCGGCATTTACGGCGACGTGGATGGTGACGGCAAAGGTGATTTCATCGTAGGAGCTCCAGGGTTTAACAATTCCACCGGCGCTGCCTATGTTTATTCCGGGGCGACCGGGCTTTTGATTTATCAGAAAATTGGGGGAGTAATCGGCGACCGGGTAGGTGGCTCGGTTGGCATCTATGGCGATGTCAACGCCGATGGCCGGGCCGACTTCATAGTCGGCGCTCCTGGGACTAATAACTCCACCGGCTCGGCTTATGTCTATTCCGGTCTGGATGGTTCTCTTATCTATCAAAAAGACGGTTTAAATGCCGGTGACCGGGTGGGTGGCTCGGTAGGAATTTATGGTGACGTAAACGCCGATGGCCATGGCGACTTCATTGTCGGCGCTCCCGATGCCGACCCGGGCGGCCTTACCGATGCCGGTTCCGCCTATGTCTATTCCGGATTGGATGGCTCGCTGCTTTACCAGAAAAACGGTGGTGCCCCCGGCGACCGGGTAGGCGGCTCGGTGGGGATTCAAGGCGATGTAAATGCTGATGGCAAATCGGACTTCATCATCGGTGCACCCCAGGCCGACCCAGGTGGATTGCTCGATGCCGGTTCTATTTTTGTCTATTCTGGCCTGAATGGTTCACTGCTCTACCAAAAGAATGGCTTTTCCGCCGGTGACCGGGTGGGTGGTTCGGTGGGCATTATGGCTGATGCCGACGGAGACGCCAATGCTGAATTTATCGTCGGCGCTCCCATAGCGGATTCGGGCGTGGGCTTAGCTTATGTTTATTCCGGCGCTACCGGCAATTTGCTTTACCAGAGAAACGGTACCTCAGGTGGTGAAAACTTTGGCTGGTCGGTAGCCAGTGCTGGGGATGTTGACGGTGATAGCATTCCAGATTTCATCGTCGGCTCTCCCTCTGCTGACCCTGGTGGGCTAATCGGTGCCGGCTCAGCCTATGTTTATTCCGGCGCTGACGGCTTCATACTCTACCAGAAAGACGGCAGCGCCGCCGGTGACGGGCTGGGCGTCTCTGTTGCCGGTGCCGGAGATGTCAACGGCGATGGTAAAGCCGATTTTATCATCGGCGCTCCCGGTGCTAGCCCAAGCGGGATTTTCAGTGCCGGCTCGGCTTACGTCTATTCCGGTGCTGACGGCTCCATACTCTACCAGAAAGACGGCGCCGCCGCCGGTGACGTTCTGGGCAACTCCGTTGCCGGGGCAGGGGATGTCAACGGGGATGGATACTGCGACTTTATTATTGGCGCCAAATGGGCCGACCCGGGCGGACTTGAAGACGCCGGCTCGACTTACATTTACTCCGGGGCTACCGGTGCTTTGATTTACCAGAAAGATGGTACCTTTGTTTTTGTTGATTTTGGGTTCGCGGTAGCCAGACTAGGAGATCTTAATGGTGATGCACGGGACGATTTTATCGTCGGCGCTCCTTATGCTGGGGGTTTTGCTGAGGGCAAGGCCTTTGTCTATTCCGGCGCCACAGGCACCCTCCTTTTCCAGAAAAGCGGCATCGCCGCAAATGAGAATCTGGGCTCTTCGGTGGCCGGGGCGGGGGATGTGAACAAAGATGGAATGGTTGATTTCATCGTCGGTGCTCCCTATACCGACCCTGGCGGGCTTAGAGGCGCCGGTTCTGCTTTCGTCTATTCCGGCACTGATGGCTCTCTTCTTTTTCAAAAAGATGGTACCACTGAATGTGCCAACTTGGGTTACTCTGTCGCCGGAGCAGGGGATGTTAGCGGAGACGGCAAAGACGATTTTCTTATTGGCGCCCTTCGTCTCGCCTTTTCTGGCGGCGACGGTTCGGCTTTTGTCTATTCTGGTGCTGATGGGGCCCTACTGTTCCGTAAAAACGGCTCTCCCGGTGACGGCTTGGGATTCTCGGTAGCCGGAACAGGCGATATTAACGGTGATGGGAGAGCGGACTTTATGATTGGGGCTCCTGGTTCCGACCCAGCCGGACTTATCGATGCCGGCACGGCTCTTATCTACACTCTTCCTTCCAATACAGCCGCACCATCGCTTGAACCCGTGGCCGACCAAGACCTACTGCTGGGAAATTCAACGGAATTTAACATTCAGGCCTCTGACCCCGACGGGATTGTCTTTCTTTTTGCCGAACTGCTGCCAGCCGGAGCAGTTTTTGTTGATTCTCTAAACGGCCGCGGCCACTTTTTCTGGATACCCGCACTCGCCCAGGCTGGTAGCTACGTTATTCGCTTGATTGCCTCAGATGGGTTACATGCCGACACGCAAAACGTCACTTTCACTGTCACAGTCGACACCCTAGCGGGCCTATTAGCCCTTTACCAGATAAACGGGGATTCCATCTTTACCCTTCTGGGCTACTCTGTCGCCGGGGCCGGGGATATGAACGGAGATGGGAAAGCAGATTTTATAGTCGGCTCTCCCTTTGCTGACCCGGGAGGGCTTACTGATGCCGGCTCCGCGTATCTCTATTCCGGCGCCACCGGTGTTCTCCTTTTTCAGAAAAATGGTAACGCCGGTGACGAGTTGGGTTGGTCTGTTGCTGGGACGGGGGACGTCAATGGAGACGTAAATGCTGATTTTATTATCGGTGCTCGTGGGGCCAATAACTACGTCGGCTCGGTTTATGTCTATTCGGGTGCCGATGGTTCTCTCCTTTTCCAGAAAAACGGCGCCGCCGCCAGTGACCAGCTGGGTTTCTCTGTCGCCGGAGCAGGGGATGCCAATGCGGATGGGAAAGCCGATTTTATAGTCGGCGCTCCCTTTGCTGACCCGGGAGGGTTTACCGATGCCGGCTCTGCTTTCGTCTATTCGGGTGCCGACGGCTCCCTCCTTTTTCAGAAAGACGCTACCGCCGCCGATGACCGATTAGGTACCTCTGTTGCTGGATGCGGGGATGTCAACGCGGATGGAAAAGATGATTTTATTATCGGTGCTCCCGAGGCTGACCCAGGCGGGCTTTACTTTGCCGGTTCGGCTTTTGTCTATTCCGGCGCCGACGGACACCTCCTTTTCCAGAAAGACGGAGATGATGGCTATCTAGGCAACTCTGTGGCGGGAGCCGGGGATGTGAACGGCGACGGCTTTGACGATTTTATCATTGGTGCTCCTTACGCCATCCAACCTTGGCTTAACAGCCAAGGCGCAGCTTTTGTTTATTCCGGCGCCGACGGCTCCTTACTTTTCCAAAAAGATGGCGCCGGGGGTGTGATGGGTTTCTCCGTTGCCGGGGCCGGGGATGTCAACGGAGATGGAAAAGCCGATTTTATAGTCGGCGCCTTTGGTGCCGACCCGGGAGGGCTTAGTGGTGCAGGCTCGGCTTATGTTTATTCGGGTGCCGATGGTTCTCTATTTTTCCAGAAAAACGGCACCGCAGCCAGTGACAATCTGGGCTACTCTGTCGCCGGGGCCGGGGATGTCAACGGGGATGGAAAAGCCGATTTTATTATTGGCGCTCCTTATTCCTGTGGGACGGCGGCCTACGTTTATGGTTTGCCCGCCTGCGTTCCCGCCAAAGGAGATATGGACTGCGATGGGATTCTAAAGCTCGAGGATGTGGTTTTGTTGCTGAATTGCACCTTTCTTGGAGAAGGAGATTGCAGTCTCTCTTTTGCCGATGTCAACTGCGATGGAATTTTGACTGCTTCGGATGTGGTGCTGGAACTGAACAAGGTCTTTTTGAACATCCCGTTTCCCTGCCCGTAAGTATTTGTATTTAGGGCCTGTGGGCCGTAAAAAACTCGCAAGCCAAAAGACGTAAAAACGAGTTCTAATCCTCCCCTTCTTCTTTCTGGAAATCGGTTGCATTGCTCAAATTCTCTTTTATATTATTTTTTTGCGTAAGTCTTGAGGTTCAGTGATTTTAAAAAGGAAAGGAAGCAATGCTTAGCACTTCGGATTTTAGAAAAGGGAGAAAATTGGCCTTGGATGGAGAGCTGTATGAAATTGTCGATTTTCAGCATGCCCGCACCGCCCAAAGGCGGGCCAACGTCTGGACCCGGATGAAAAATTTGAAGACCGGCTCGATTCTGGAACGCAGCTTTGCCGCCGGGGAGATGTTCGACGAGCCGAACTTCGAGCAGAAAAAGATGCAATATATGTACACCACCGGCACGGAATACCACTTTATGGACCAGAAAAACTACGAGCAGGTGGAGCTTTCCCCCAAACAGGTCGGAGATTATAAATGGTATCTGGTGGAAAACGAGGAGTATAAGATTCTTTTCTTCGAGGGCAATCCGATCAGCCTGGACTTGCCTGCTGCCGCAATTTTAAAAGTCGTGGAGTGTGAGCCGGGGGTGAAGGGGGATTCGGTTTCCAATCTCACCAAAGGGGCCAAGTTAATCACCGGCTTGGACGTCAAAGTCCCTCTTTTTGTCAAGGAAGGGGATATGGTAAAAGTGGATACCCGCTCCGGCGAGTACCTCGAAAGGATGTAGTTCCGCGCCCGGTGGATTCCGCCCTTCTGGAAAAAGCCCGCTTTGGTGCCATTCCAGTTATCGGAATTGACGAAGTGGGGAAAGGAGATTACTTCGGCCCGCTGGTTATTGGGGCCTGTTTGCTCACGCCAGAGAATTTTGCCGCTCTTGTCGAACTGGAGGTAAAAGAATCAAAAAAAGTATCCGATAATCGCGCCAAATCGCTGGCTCTTGAAATCAAAAAACATTGCCCGCATTCCATAATAAAAATCAATCCTCTCAAATACAACGAGTTGTACGAAAAATTCGGCAATCTGAACAAACTTTTGGCCTGGGGGCATTCGCGCGCGCTCGAAAACGTTCTAACCGAAGCCAAACAGCCGGTGGAGCTGGTCATCTCCGACAAGTTTGCCAAAGAGTGGCGCTTGGAGAAAGCCCTGTTGTCCGCCGGTCGGGAGGTCAAATTGATACAGTTACCCAAAGCGGAAGAGTACCCCGCCGTCGCCTTCGCTTCCATTTTGGCTCGCGCTGCCTTCCTTTATGCTTTGGAAGACTTGTCCAAAGAATGCGGATGGAAACTCCACAAAGGAGCCGGTGAGCCAACCGATGCCATCGCCCGCGGTGTATATAAGGAAAAAGGGGAGGCTGGCCTGCGCGCAGTGGCCAAGCTACATTTTAAAAACACCCAAAAAGTGATGGGCCGCTTACTGTAGTTTCCCGTAATTAGGATTGGCGGATTTGCGAGTAACCAGCATTCTCAAAAGCTTGTCGCTACAACTCATTTTGCGGCAATAAATTGCAAGGGTTCGAAGTTTTTGGTGAATTGGCCGCCACTTTTTTCCCTTTAGTGCTTGACAAATTGGGATGCGGATATATATTTAACCATATGGTTAAGTATCGATGGTCAACCGAATCAACCGAAAGGAGTTTTTTATGAATGAAAAGGATATGTTTCTGAAAACCTGGGAGCGGGAGTTTCAAACCACCCTCAAGGTGTTACAGGCCTACCCGGCCAATAAGCTTGACTTCAAGCCCCACGAACGCTCGCAGTCGGCTAAAGAGCTGGCTTGGGGTTTTGCACAGGAAGAAACTATTCTGGTCAACGGCGTTGTTAAAGGCGAGGTCGATTTCCAGAGCTCGCCCAAGCCCCCGGCAGCTTTTTCGGAGATTTTGAGCGCCTATGAAAAAACGCACCGGGAGATGGTGGGCAAAGTGAAGAATTTCTCGGAAGCCGATTTCAATAAATCTATCACCTTCCCAGTCGGTCCGAAGCAGATGGGCGAGTTGCGAGGCGGAGATGTACTCTGGCTTATTGTTATGGATGGTGTGCATCACCGCGGACAGTTCTCCGTTTACCTTCGTCTGGCCGGAGGAAAAGTTCCCTCCATATATGGGCCTTCCGCCGACGAGCCCTGGATGTAATTTCAGTTTGCTTTCCGGGAAATAAGATGGCGGCAACAAACACTCTGGATAGAACCTTTTCCGCCCTGTCCGATCCGACCCGCCGGGCGATTTTGAGGCGGCTGGCAAACGGGGAACGCACGGTAACCGAACTGGCGAGGCCCTTCGATGTTTCCCTGCCCGCCATTTCCAGGCATCTTCGGGTTCTGGAAGAAGCGGGGCTTTTGGCCCAGGAAAAGGACGGACGGATTCGCCGGTGTCAACTGGCGGCCAAGCCCTTGCAGGACGCCGCCCGGTGGATTGAACGCTATCGCCGTTTCTGGGAAGAGAGTTTCGACCGCTTGGATGAGTATTTATCTGAACTTCAAAAAAAGGAGAAGAGACATGACCACAGGAAAAAATAGTCCCGCCACGAACGCCGTGGAGCAGGAACTCGTCATCACGCGGATCTTCAACGCCTCCCGCGACTTGGTATGGAAGGCCTGGGCCGACCCCGAGCAGGCCATGCGCTGGTGGGGACCTAAGCTCTTCACGTCCCCGTCATGCAAGATTGATTTTCGTGTTGGCGGTAAATATCTTTTCTGCATGCGATCCGACAGCGGGCCGGAGGCTTGGCAAAAAGGCATCTGGAGTACCGGCGTATACAAAGAGATCGTGCCAATGGAGAAGATCGTCTGCACGGACTGTTTTGCCGACGAGCGTGGCAATGTAGTACCGGCTACACACTATGGCATGGGGGCGGATTTCCCGCTCGAGATGCTCGTGACGGTAACGTTCGAGAAATATGAAGGAAACAAGACCAAAATGACCCTGACGCACGTGGGCATCCCGGCCGGGGAGCATTACCAGGGCGCCAATCAGGGCTGGAACGAATCGTTCGACAAGCTTGCCGAAAGTTTAAAATAACGGAAAGGAGAGATTATGCAAAAAATCACCCCGTTTTTGTGGTTCGATAAGGAAGCCAGGCAAGCGGCGAAGTTTTACACCTCCATTTTCAAGGATTCAAAAATAAAGGGCACAGACACGTTCTCCGATACCCCGTCGGGAGCGGTTGATGTTGTCGCCATCGAGCTGATGGGTCAGGAGTTTGTACTGATGTCCGCCGGCCCGCAGTTCAAGTTCAACGAGGCCATATCGTTTGTGGTGAACTGCGAGACGCAGGAGGAAGTGGATTATTTTTGGGAGAAGCTCTCCGAAGGCGGGAAGGAAAGTCAATGCGGCTGGCTCAAAGACAAATTTGGTCTGTCGTGGCAGGTGGTTCCTACAATATTAGTCGAGCTGTTGCAGGACAAGGATGCCATCAAAGCGAAAAAGGTCATGCAGGCGATGCTTCAAATGAAGAAAATTGACATAAAAATCTTAGAGCAAGCAGCGATGGCTCGATAAGACGGCTGCGATGAGTTCCGATATGACCGAGAACAAAAAAACAGTGGAACAGTACATGGAGGGCTTCCGGAAAGGCGATCACAAGCTGATTTTGTCCTGCCTGACGGATTCCATTGAATGGGAGATGCCCGGCGCATTTCACTTGATTGGCAAGGAGGCCTTCGACCGTGAAATTGAAAACGAGGCATTTGTCGGCCGCCCCGCCATAACCGTCACGCGAATGACGGAAGAAAACGATGTCGTAGTGGCGGAAGGCTCCGTGCGCGCCCAGCGAAGGGACGGCGGCATTCTTTTCGCTGTGTTTTGCGATGTATTCGTTATGCAAGGCGGCAAAATCAAGCGGTTGATCACGTATTTGATGGAGGTAAAATAAAGAAAAAAAATGATCGCAAAAAAAGATGAGGCCACGGTAATTCCTGAGAGGGAAATGACCGCCACGCGTGTTTTTGACGCGCCGCGGGAGCTTGTCTGGAAGGCCTGGACCGATCCACAGCACATAGCGCAGTGGTGGGGGCCGAATGGCTTTACCACCACCTCGGATATTATGGATGTGCGCCCGGACGGCATCTGGCGCTTCGTTATGCACGGCCCGGATGGCCGCGACTACAAGAACAAAATCGTTTACATCGAAGTGGCCAAACCGGAACGTTTGGTCTACAAGCACGCCGGGGATGAAGAGACCGAGCCTGTAAATTTTCACGTGACCGTCACCTTTGCCGAAAAAGGGGGCAAAACCGAGCTTAATATGCGGGCGGTTTTCCCAACGGCCGAAGAACTTGCCCGGGTGGTCAAAGAGTACAAGGCCGACGAGGGGTTGACCCAAACCTTGAACCGCCTTGGAGATTATCTGGCGAAGCAAAAAGGAGACAATCGATGAACAGGGATCGAATCGTACAAATCACGTATTTTTTACTGCGCATCGTGGCGGGTCTGTTGTTCTACCAACCCGGTGGGATGAAGCTCTTCGGCTGGTTTGGCGGAATGCCCGGGGGCGGCACTGCGCCTTTGGTGTCCCAGATTGGAATTGGCGGGATGCTGGAGTTTTTTGGCGGAACTTTGATCCTGCTCGGTCTTTTCACCCGGCCGGTCGCGTTCATCCTGTCCGGCGAGATGGCGGTCGCGTACTTCCAGTTTCACCAGCCGAACGGCTTTTGGCCGATTCAGAACCACGGCGAGCCCGCCGTCCTGTTCTGTTTCATCTTCCTGT
>CAZSIT010000005.1:0-120024 GCA_964607165.1 uncultured Ignavibacteria bacterium | reverse complement strand
TCGTATTTGAGTCCGGCATAAGGTTTGTGGGATTACATCGGATGATGACTTATGCTCGGGTGTTGCTGGGGTAGGACTTTTCCGCAAAGGTCATAGTTTTGGCCGGTTAGTTTTTGGAGGGGGAGACCGGTTAGGTCCGCCCCCGCCGATTCCCTTTTGCTGCGGACTGTTGTCCGGTTGCAAATGGGGCACCCAAGAGGGGTCACCTTTGATTCGGAAAGAAGGGGTTGGAAGGCTTGATTTGGCCACTGGGTCTTGGGTAAAGCAGAGTTTGTTAGGATGGCCCTTTGAGGGCCTATGGCCGGTTACCAGTGGTGGCAAGCAAAGACAGCGAAAACGCCTCACCCTGTGTCCCTCTCCATAGAATGGAGAGGGATGGGCGAACAGCTGTTCGCCCCTACGGATAACCCCCTCGGCCGTTTCCCTCGACTACGCTCGGGATAAAGGCCGGTCCCCCTTAAATACAGGGGGACAAAAAGAGGTGGGAGGGTTTTCATTGAGCCAAGGGGCTGACAAAGTTTTTGCCAAAGTCGAGTTTTGGCTGGATTGTCTTTTCTTTATGGGGCCTACTGGATACCGGGCTGGGAATCGGGCAGCGTGGCAAAAGGGTATCGCTCGGCGGATGTCGGTGATTCCCGGGTTGGGTTACGTCAGGTCATCTTAAGGGATTGGTTCATTGAGTCATTGATAGATTGATTCATTAAAGAAACAGTTTTTCCTATCTTTTTGCTCTTCTCCGTTGGGAGAAGGGGGGCGATTCGTGAATCGCCCCTACAATTCTGTTTGAGGGTTACACACGTCCCTCTACTAATAGCGGGGAATCGGTTTTTGCCTCAAATTTTCATCGAAATTTGCCACGCAGCACAACCCCAGGGCAGACACATCGGTCTGCCCCTACGGAAAAACAAAACAGGGCGATTCGTGAATCGCCCCTACAAATGCAAAATAAAAAATAGGGTGAACAGATTGGTTCGCCCCTACAAAAACCAAAAAAGGGCAGGCACGGGGACCTGCCCCTACAAAAATACAGGGATTGGAGATTGGAGATTAGAAAAACCTTATGGGTCGCAGGGTGGGGGTTGGCCTAAGAAAATATTATTTAAGGCGAGAACGACATCGCTGGAAGTGGCAACTGCATCGCAGTTCATATCGGCGATTTCGGGCGGGGTGATGGGGATGCCGAGAAATACATAATTTAGTATCAACACAATATCCGCAGATGTCAGAGAACCATCGCCGTTGGCGTCACCTAATTGCAGAATCCTGAATTTGAAAATTTCAGTGCTGAAAGTTGAACTATCCCGGGAATCGGTAGCTTTAACCTTCCAGAAGTATCTGTTGCCTCGACTTAAAAGTCCTGATGCAACGGTGTAAGAACTTGCGGGCAGTTGTGAAATTGTAACCGGATTGCCAAACAGACTGTCGGCGTCGATGATTACCGAATAAGTCACCGTATCAAGTGGGTCAGGGTCAATTGCGTCAGCCCAGTCCAAGGTCGGAGTTTTTGAAAAAAGTTTGCTGTCCGTAGAAGGGGAAACAAGCGAAAAAGATGAAGGAGGATTATTGCGGCTATTGGTGAAGAAATTTTGTATAGCCGAATAATTTGACGTTGCTCCCTCGTCATCAACGGTTTGAACCCGGTAATACCATTGCGTGGTATCGGTTAAACTATCCGTGACAAAGAAACTGGTTTGGCCGGCAGAGGTGGCATATTGATACCTTACATCGACGCTAAATTCTCCATCGTCATCCAGTTGAAGGTTGTAATGAAGGGTGCTCGGATTGTCGCTGGGGTCGGGGTCGGAAGCTGGAAACCAGCTGATTTCCGGTGTGAGGTCGTTTTCATAAGACCCGTTTGCCGGAGAAAACCCTGCCGTAACTGGCCGGGGAGGAGAATTGATCAGATTTAAGACGAAATTTTTTGAACCGGAGGAATAACCGGAATCTTGGCCATAAATATCTGTGGCCTTGACCCGCCAAAAATAGGTTGAGTCGTCTTGCAAAAGATTAAATCCAGTCAAACCGTTTAGTTGAACGCCTATGAAATTTGTCGATGCGGCAGCATAGACAAAAGCATTGCCAAAAGATGACAAGTTCAAGGTATTTGAGTCCGGTATCGAGTCGGCCGTAATAATTGGGGTGGCAAACGATGAATCGTTATCGATTTGCAGAGTGTAGCGAATGGTATTTCCTTCCTGGTCACGGCTGCGCTGCCATATTAAGTAGGTCGTGCTATTTGCTTCCGCTCCGTTTGTGGGCAATACAGGTTGAGGAATAGTTGGGGCAGAATTATTTTTGGGAAATTCAAATGCGCCCATATCAATACGAACGCCGCCGTTGGGAGGAACTGGTGATGATGGGTCGCCAGCATCAATGCAGGGAGAGTTAACTTTGAGTTCGTATGAAAAAGGTGTGCCACCAACAAATTCCGGATTAGCAGATATACTTCCCGTACCTACAACTGGACACGGCCCTTCAGCACAAAAATAATTATTCGCGTGATTCCAAACATCGTTATAAACGAGCGTAGGTATCGACCGAACAGTGTAAATACCAAAACCGCCAAAAGTGCTTCTTGCGAGAACATTGTTCTTGATTAAAGGGAAAGAGGCGTCTCCGCAGAGAATTCCGAAACCGGAGTTATCCACGATTGTGTTGTTAATAATAGACGCATTGGAAGTAATGAGCCAAATTCCTGCGCTTGTATTTTTAGTTATCAAGTTAAACCTGATAATGGGACTTGTATTTGGACAGTATATACCGTAGGTTGAGTTATTAGTGACGATATTGTTCAAAATTCGCGGCCTTGCACCCAAACCGCACCATATCCCATAATCTGCACCCCCGACTGTAAAGCCGGAAAAAATTGTTGTAGTATCCACAGTTCCGTTGAAGGTCACGGCAAGTCCCCGGCTTGGAGGAATGATAAATGTGCTATCAGCGCCTTTTTCACTCGTTATCACCAAGTTTTTATTCGTAATCGTAATATTTTCCGAATAGCCGCCTGAACGAACCAAAACCGTATCTCCATTCACCGTCGCATTTATCCCCGACTGTATCGTCGGCAGGTCTTGGGGAACGTGAATTATGACGGCGGAGACGGGAAAAGCGAAAAAGAGCAAGGCGGAGGCGATTGCGAGGGCGATTTTTTTCATTGGCCGGTTTTCCATATTCATCCGTTAAATATACCTAAGTTTCGGAGGAAAGATAGCATTGGGGGGGTGGGGAGGCAAGAGAAAAAAGACGCCTCACCCATTCGGCTACGCTCAGGGCAAGCCCCTGGCCCCTCTCCATAGAATGGAGAGGGATGGGCACGTAGCAACGTGCTCCTACGAAGACGACCCCCTCGGCCTTTTCCCTCGACTACGCTCGGGACAAAGGCCTGTCCCCCTTAAATACAGGGGGACAGGAGGGCGAGGCGTGCCTCGCCCCTACAAAAACAAACCCAAAAAAAGGACAGGCAGCCAAAAACAAAGGGCGACCACCCATTCGGCTACGCTCAGGGCAAGCGGGGAGTCGCCCCTACAAAAACCAAATTTGATTTTGTATTATCCGTTCGGAAAATGAAATATAACCCGGACATCCATCGCCGCCGTTCGATACGGTTGAAGGATTATGATTATACGCGGGAGGGGGCGTATTTTGTGACGATTCTGGCCAAGGACAGGGAAAATCTGTTTGGGGAGGTTGTTGATGGAACGGTTCAGTTGTCAAAAATCGGTAAAATCGTGGAGGAGTGTTGGATAGAAATCCCGCGTCATTTTCCCGACGTGGAGCTTGATACGTATATCATAATGCCCAACCATATACACGGGGCCTTGGTGGTTGGGGATGTAGGGGCGACGCATGCGTCGCCCTTACTGACAGCAGAGGGGCGGGCGAGGCATGCCTCGCCCCTACAAAAACACCCGCAACGGGTGTCCGGCCGACCGACAGGGCCGAAACCGCGTTCGGTCGGAGCAATCATAGGTTCGCTAAAATCTGCCGCAACCAGACGCATCAATCAGTTTCGCCAAACAATCGGTTTTGTTGTCTGGCAACGCAATTATTACGAACATATCATCCGGGGTGAAAAATCGATGAATAAAATTAGGGAATACATTGCCAGCAATCCGTTGCGGTGGGAATTTGACCGGGAAAATCCTGACGGCAGGCCGGATAAGACCGAACGGGATTTTTGGATATCGTTTTAAAACGCAAACAGAATCGAAAAATGCACGCGCTCGCCCGGCTTTTGCGTGCCGTGGATGACCCGCTTGCCGTACTCCACCCGCAGGGGGCCGATTAAGGTGATAAACTGCAGCCCCGCGCCCACCGTCACCAGAACGTTGTCGGGCAGAATATCTTTGTTGACGGTGAAAACGTTGCCGAAATCGGAAAACAAATCCCCCCAGAAGCGCCAGAACAACGGGCGGCGGATTTCCAGCGAGGCCAAAAAAAGCGATTTGCCGCCGATGGGCTTGCCCAAGGAATCGACCGGGCCGATGGAGTTTTCGGGGTACCCCCGCAAGGAGTTGGCGCCGCCCAGATAGTAGCGGTCGATGGAAGGGAGATTGCCCCTTTCGCCAATCAAAAAGGCTTGCCCTACGCGCAGACGGGTGGCCAGGATGTTATCTCCCGTTATGCTCTGGTAGCGGTTCCAGTAGAAGTTGTATTTGAGGAAATGGGCGTCGCCTCCCAAAGGCCCGCCCAAAAGCTGGCCGTCCAGACGGGTGTAGGAACCGCCGGTGGGCAAGAGGATGTTGCCGCGGGCATCTTTTTCAAAAGCCAACGAGGTCTGGCGGCGGACGTTGATGCCCTGCTCTTCTTTAAAACGCGGCAAATCGGCGGGAGCGATGTCAAAAATGCTAATCTCTTCCAGCGAAAGTCCCAAAGAGAAACGCGAAGTCAAATCGATGGGCCGGAAAAAAGTGAGGCCCAAAGTGGCGGTCTGGATGCGAAAGCCCAAGAGAACGTCGCGCACGCCCGGCTCGAAGGAGGCGGAAAGGGTGGCAAAATTTCGGCTGGAAAAAAGCCACGGTTCGGTATAGTCGGCGGTGAATTTGTTGCGCAAGAAACGGTAGTCGGTGATAAGCAAAAAGGAGGAAGTGACGGAAAAAGCGAGCCGTCTTCCCCTGCCGGTTAAATTCTGATTTTCCCACCCGGCGGCCAAATCCAGGGAAAGGTCCTGTTGCTCTTCGCGGAATTTATACTGGCCGATGCCGACGTGAAAATTGACTGCCGCCGGCTTGCGCTCCACAATTTTCAAAAGAAAATCCGGGCGCAAATTCAGCGTGTCTGTTTTGTTGCCGGAAGAGTCGGTTTTCGATTTGGCGGTGAGCGAAAGAAAATTAAAAAGTCCGGTGGCATAAATTTGCTGCTGGCTTTTGATGATTTTCTTGCGGCTGTACACCTCACCGGTTTTGAACGCCAGTTCGCGCCGCACCACGTTCGGGTGCGTGTAGGTAAGGCCGGAAATTTCAACCCCGCCAAAGCGCACCAAACCGTCCTGGTCGATGCGAAAAACCAGCGGGAGTTTGGGATTGCCAAGGGCGCGCACGGTGTCTAAAAAAATCCGGGTGTAGGGATGGCCGGCGTTGGCATAAATCTCCTTCATACGAAACAAAACGTTTTCCAAAAGGTATTGGTTAAAGGCCGAATCCGATTTCAAATCAGTCGCCGCTTTCTGCAAAGGTCCGGCAAATTCCCCCACGTCGCCGGTGAAAGAGACCCGCCCCAAAAGGGTTTGTTTCCCTTCCACGATGTCGAGCCGCACCCAGAGGTCGTTTTTGAGGGTGTCGTGGAAAAAGGATTCGGAACAGGCGGCGTTCAAAAAGCCACGGCTGCGGTAAAAAGAATTTAACAGCCCAACATCTTTCAGCATCCAATCTTTGGAAGCCCGGCGATGGCCTCCAAAGGAAAGCCCCAGTTTCCCCCAGAAACTGTCGCCGCGGGTGGCCAGTTTGGATTTTAAGGTGCGGGAATCGAAAGCGCGATTGCCGACAAAAAATATTTTAGCGACTACCGGACGGGGCCGGTCAGGCATGGTATGCCAGCTCTCTTCCCACTCCACCGCGTTGATTGGGGAGGCAGAAGCTTCAGCCGTTGCAACAGCGGCCGAAAGTGACGCGTCCAATACCGGAGTAGAGCGGACAGAATTGGAAAAAGAAAAAGAAAAAAGAAAAAAAAGCACCCCTGAAAAATATGCTCTGATTTTCAGTATTCCCACCTCAAGTTGAGGTTGAAGCGATACTGATTGCTGCGGTCTTTTAGTCCCTCCAGGTAGAACCGCCGCCCCAGGGAGTATTCAAACCCCAACTCCTGCCCTCGAAAGGTGGAAAGCGGCGAACTGCCGTAAATGTAAAGCCCGGGGATGGCATACTTGCCGATGGTCAGGCGCGACTCCAACAGGTTGCCGTTTCCTTCCGAGGAAAGCTCGATGGTTTCCACTCCCAGGCCGCGCCCTGCGGCCCGCTGAAAAGCCTGCGCCGCCAGAGACAGGCCGCCGATGGTCAGCCGTTGGGAAAACCCGCCCCCTCCAGCTAAAAGGGAGTCGGGATTGGAACTGCGCCCCGAAGTGGCCAAAAGAAAGACCACATCCTGTTCGGTATAGGGAGAGGAGGGATCCGGTTTTACTTCCGGCTGCCGGAGCGTCCCGCCGATTAAAATTCTAAGCTCAATGTCGGACGGCCGGACAACCTGGTTGGCCGTTCGCGGAGGGCGCAGCTTGCTCACGGCGGAAATATCCAATTTCGGGTTCGCTTCGGCAATATCATCATAGGTAACCAAGCCCCGCTCGATTTGGAAGGAATTGCCCAAAAGCGAATACCTCCCGCGGATGGTTTCCAGCTTGCCCAGAAAGTTGTACACCCCCTCCCGGCGCAGGACATAAATATCCCCTTTCAACTCGGCATTCACGTCGCTGGTTTTTACCCACCAGTTGTTAAGCGAGGAAAGCAAGAGATTGAAATCCCATTTGGAGGAAAGCTCAGAGGAGGTGAAAGGAAAGGTGGTGCGCGTTTCTTCGGCAAAATCGCCGGAATAGGTCAGGGCTAAAAGATTGATTTTACCCGCCACTTCGGGAGGAGTCTGGCCGGTTACCGTTAAATCGAAGTCGGCAACACCTTCCAACTCGTCAAATTCATAACTGAAAGGGAATTTTTCCCCCTTCAGCCGCAAATCGTAGCCGAATTCCGAGAGGGAGGTGAATTCAACCGCCCCTCCGACCAAAACTTTGCCGGTTTTTCCTTTCCAGCGCGTGGTTCCCGTCATCGAACGGCAAACCAAGCGGTTGTTTACCAAAGCCAAGTCGGCATCCAAGTTCTCAATCGGGTTTTCCAATTCGAGAAGCTTTAGCCGCCCCTTTTTCAACTCCACTTCGCCTCCAAATTGAGGGCGGTTGGGTGTGCCGGTAATGGACAAATTGAGCTTGAAATCGCCGGACAGGTTCTCCACGTCGGAGAGCACCAGATTCAAAAGGTCAAAGCGCTGGCCGGAGGCGCTAACCGAAAAATTCATCTGCTCTTCCAACACCCGTTCCTCCCGGCGAGCCAAAGAGAGGTCAACGGGAAATTGGCCGGATAACCGGGAGCTGCCGTAGGGGCTTTCAAAGATGAAATCCTGAAAACCGAGTTGCCGGTTGGCGTAGTGCAGTTTGCCGGTCAAATCCCCGAAGAGGAGCTTCCTTCGTTTCAAAGAGTCAATCCGAACCGAAAAATTCATCTCCGGATTTTCAAAAGGGCCGGAAAGATGGCCGCTCAAGCTAACCCACCCTTTCAGGGTTTCCTCGTTGCGTTGCAAAAAAGTATAGTAGGCTGGAAGCGAAACCTTGGTGGTAGAAAAATCGAGATTTAAAGTCTCGTTGTAGCCCAGAAAACCGGTAACCGAGCCCGTGCCATCGGCCAATTGTAAAAGGGCGTTTTTAATGGTTACCCCGGAGCTGTCCAAAGCTAAAAGGGCCGGGGATTTCAACGCAATCGGAGTCTGGTTCCAGACCAACTTTCCTTCCGGCAGAACCACTTCCTGGTGGAGGGAGTCAACCAGCTTTAAGCGCCCCGATGCGTTAAGCTGCCAGTTGGGGCCGGAGGCCCAGCCGCTGTCCCAGTTGACTAAATTTGAATCTAACTCAAACTTGATTCCGGCCGAATCCAAAGGGACAGCGTAAGCCCGTCCCTGGCCAAAGTGAACGGCGGTCTCCCCTTTGCGGCGGGTCAAGAAGCGGGCGAGGTTGAATTGGGCCGAAAAGTTTTTCGAAAAAATATCGTAGATGAAAAGCGAATCGGAGCGGAAAGTTCCGCGCACGTCAAAATCCTTGGTTTTTCCGGAAAAGGCAAAATCGGCCGCCCCCCGCCCGGCCAATTTCTTGACGAAAAGCTTCCCCCAAAAATCCTTTAAGTCCGCAAATTGGGCCGTGCCGGAAACGGAAGCGGAGTCGTTGTAATCTATTCGGCCGGAAAATTGGTAAGCGGAGTTCAAATAGTTTACCGAAAAACCGGCCGCGAAAACCGCTTCGTTGACATTCACGCTGACTTTGCCAGCCGCCGATGAAAACGGGAATTCGTCAAACGAACCCGCACCCAAATTCAGAGTTAGATCAACCTGTAAATCCTTGCCCGAAAGACCCTGACCCTGCGCGTTAACTTCCCCGGAAAGGGAGGAAGGCAGAGTTTGCGGCACCATTTTGTTCAAGTCAAAATTTTCGACCGCGCCGGCATATTCCCACCTGGGAGGGGAAGCTTTCAAATCCAACTTTCCCGTTCCCTTCCAGGCCGCGCCGGCAACTTGGCCGGAGATGGAGCTGAAGTCAAACGCTTTGTTCCGAAAACTCATTTCGACTTTCAAATCCTCCACGGAGCGCTCCAAAAAAACTCCCGAAGTCCCGAGGGAGCCAAAAACCGAGGAAAAATCTCCCTTTAAATTGGCCGCTAGGGCCAAATCGCCGGAGAGCGACAGGCCGGTCAGCCGCCTAAGCTCCGAAAAAGAGAAAGCCCTGCTTTGAAACTTTAACTCAAACTCCGGCTTGGGCAAAAGCTGCAAAGCTCCTTTTCCGCTCACCTCCGAAGAATCACTGGCAACAAAAAAAGAATCCAGCCGTATCCGGTTCTCGAACTCTTCCCCCCCCAGCCGGGCGCGTTCGACTTGTAAACTCTCTAAGGGAAGCTTGAAACCCACTTGGGAAAGTGCGAAAGTGAATCGGTCGCCGTCCGACATCAAGCGCCCGCGCGCATTGTAGTCGGACACTTCCCAGGAACGGGAAGGCAAAAAGAGCTTAAAACCGAGCCGCTTTATTTCGAAATGGGAAATTTCAAAAGGCAGTTTCTTTTGCGAACCCTCTTCCCCCGCCAGCGAGGGCAAAAGCAGCTTGCCGGAAGCGTCCGACAAAATCACCCCCTCCGCTCCGTGGACGGAGAGCGAATCAACCAGCCAGCGCCGCCGGAAAAAGTCGGAAGCTTTGTAACGGGCAAAAAGGGTGTCGATTTTCAACAACCGGTAGGGCCGCAGGGAGTCTTCGTAATTAACGGTAACATCGGTCAACAAAAGCTCCGAAAAACCGTTGCCGGAAAGCCCGCCGATTTTAACGTCGAGATGATATTTGTCTTTCAAGTATTTCTTGAGTGAGCGGTTGACTTCCAGCCGCAAAAGCGGCGTCTGGGTGAAAATCAAAACCCCGGCGGTGATAATGCCAAAAAAGGCAAGTATGGCGGCTAAAGGTATTTTGTAGCGTTTGCGCATATTACAATGAGGACACCGGCACTTTCCATACCGAATTTCTATTTGCTAATAAGAGTGAAACCATTTTCCGAACATCGCTTCGGGTCTTCTTTGGCAATCCCCTGGAAGCCTGTCGAACGAGAAGAGCTAAATGTTCTACATTTTCTCCCATTTCGACCAACGCCCGCAGGTGGGCGAAAAGCTGTTTGGGAAAACCGCTGGCCGCTAAAAGCGCGGCAGAGAAAAACTCCCGAAGGCAGAGGGATGCTCCCCGGCGGGATAATACCTTGCCGTATCCCTCCTCAATTATCCAGTTAGCCAACTCCGGGCTTTTTTTCTTCAAACTTTGCATAAGAACCGGGAATTTCTCCCTGTATATTCTTCGACAGAGGACCTCACCTTTCTTTACTCTCCAAACCAGCGACCGTTCCCCAGTTTTTTTGCGAGTCTTAAAAGTACCATCCAGAGCGGTAAAGGCCTCGATGGCGGCTGGAAATCCCAAAAATAGATGCCCCTGCAAGACCAATTCGTACAACTGCTTAGAAGTGACGCCGACGGTTTTAGCTTGACCAGTCAACTTTTTCATTTTTTTCCAATCCGAACGGGCGAAAGCGGCAGCAAAACGGGCTATCCACAGAATTTTTTCTCTTTTCACTGAAAGGGAATATAGGTTTCACTTTCTTCTTAGGCAAAACAAAGAACTATGGAAAAAACGCTATCAGTGGAAATCCATGGGGTGTACAGTTTCCAGATCTGGATAAAGCTGTTTCAAAGAGATAACCAGCAAGAAAAGCCCGGCATCGAGGCCGCTTAAAACCAGCCCCTCTCCGGCGCGCTCTGAAGAGTGCGAAAAAAGGCTCGCCCCGCCAAGCGGGGCGCCGGAAGAAGAGCGCTTGTTTCCTTTTCTTGGCCCAAGAAGCCGCAACCCCGAAAACTCCTGAAAGAACGGCTTAAAACATTTACCTAAAGACACGGAAATCTATAGTGAACCGAAATGTTTGTCGAGTGAAAACTTAAATTTGAAGTAATTTTTTTGCCAGCCGGGAGCGACTTTATCCAAGAGCAAGGCTTCCGCCGCCCCAAAATAATAAAAGGCGATTCGGTGCTGCTTGGTCAAAGAAAGCTCGGGCAGCGTGGAAAGAATTTCGTTTTCAAGAGAGTCGGCAACGGATTTGAACGTGGTGAAATCCAATAGCATTCGGAACCGGTCGGAGGGCTGGTATTGAAGAGCCAAAAGCCTGGCTATCACGAGCTCGGTGTAACGTGCCACCCCTTCCTGCCAGGATTGAAAGGAGAAATACTTGTAATCGTTGGCGCCGAGCAAATCCTGGAATCGTTTGCGAGCTTCCAAATAGGTATGTAATTTTTGCGACATCTCTCCTTTTTTGGCTTTAAGCATTTCCGAAAGCAACCGGCATAAACCGGAAAAGGATTCGTTCACAACCAGAGAATCGTATGGAAAAGGATAATCCAGCATCCAGCGCCCGCTTTGGTCGCCGCCGGAAAGGCCGAGCGATTCAACCGCGGCAAAATAGTTGGGTAGCGACATTTGCAGTTGATGAAAATGCTCGTGCAAAAGGGTCAGCACCCATTCCGCCGAGGATTTGGAAACATTCTCCGGCTGGCCGACCACGACAGTCGGCACCCCCTTCACCGCCGGAAAAGTGGCCAAAAGATTTGGAGGAAAGTGCGGCGGACGGGAATAGATGCCGGCGGTAAGAATGCTGTCGTAAACCGGAACCCCGAAATCATCCGAAGGGCCGGGGTGACGCGCAAGATACTCTCTTTGCGGGGTAACCAGAAGAACCGCAAAGGGAGCCCGGCTCCAATTTTCCCATACCTTATCCTGAAATTTCTTTGCGATTCGGAAAACCTCGGCCAGACGGATGCGCTCGCTTACCGGAAGGGGCGTTTCCGCTTGGGCGAGGACTCCCCAAAAGGAAATAAAAAAACAGAAGACAAGCGTCTGGATGCTCGTCTTCTGTTTATTGCTGCAGCGCTCCATTTTCACCCGGAAAAAGCTGTACTACTCTTTTTCCTGGCGCAAGGAGTCCAGCTCCCTTTTTAAGTCTTCAATCTGCTTTTGCAGCTCCTCCACCTGACGGTCGCGGCCGTTAAAGGGCGTTGGAACGGGGCGCATATTCAAACCCCCGCCAAACAGCCGCTCCGTCGCGGAACGGCCGGCCAGTTCGGCCGTGGCAGTTCGCTTTGTTCCCCGATGCAAAAACTGTATTTCGACCGCATCCCCCGGCTTTTTTCCTTCAACTATTTTGCTTAAATCATTGGGAGTTCTAATTTCCTCTCCATCCACGGAGGTAATGATGTCCCCTTTGCGCAAGCCCGCTTTGTAAGCCGGAGAATTGCGCTCAACAGTAACTATCCGCGCGCCGCCATCGGTTTTCAGGCTATCGGCGGCCCGGCGGCTAAGCGGTTCAGCGGAAACCCCCAGAAAGGCGGAACGTTCATTATTCCATCGATACATCTGAAAAGGCTCTTGCGTTTGTGGAAAGTTTCCAAAAAGCTCTTCGGATTCTTCCCGTTCGGCTAACTTGACGTTGACCGTCTCCAAGCCCCCTTTGCGCAAAACTTCTACCGGAACTTCCTTCCCTGGCTCGGTCTTGCGAACCCGTTCCTGCAAGCCGGCGGCATCCGCTACCGGCTTTCCATCGAAGGCGGTGACGATATCCCCTTCTTTCAATCCAGCTTTATCGGCGGGGCTGCCTTCACTTATATTTGCAATATAAGCCCCTTCGCTTATACTATGCTTCTCCTTCTGTTCATCGGACAAATCCGACAGACCAATCCCTAAATATCCCTCTTGCTTTTCGTCGCGATTCGCTCTGCTCGCAGCTCTTGGCGTCCGGAACTGGAAGGAAGGAGGGGCGGGCGTGGGCGCGGCAACTTCAAAATCACTGCGGTCGCCGAGCGTAACCGAAAAGGTGCGGTGCCGCCCTTTGCGCAAAACTTCCACTTTGATAACCTCGTCCGGCCTTTTGACACTCAAAAACTGCCGAAACTGGGACTCCTCCTCCATTTTTCTACCGTCAAGGGAAAGAATAACATCTTCCGGCTTCAAACCGGCTTTCTCCGCCGGCCCGCCGGAAGCTATCTCGGTTATCAGAACGCCATAATCCGTTTTCAGGTAATCTTTCAATTCCTCATCCAGGTTTTGCGGATAGACCCCCATAAAAGAGCGGCTGACTCTTTTGCTTGTAATCAAATCGGCGGCCACCTTGCGCACCTGATTCGAAGGTATGGCTATCGCCTTGCCGGAAAAGGGTAGCTCAACCGGCTGGGCTACGCGTTGAGTTCCATCATTGTTTTCAAATCGCAGGCCGTGCAAAGCTAAGTTCTCGCCGGTGTGGCCGGTCACAACGCCGACCACCTCCCCTTTAGAATTCACCACCGGCCCCCCCACCGCTCCGGGTAAAGAAGAAAAATTCAAAATCAAAGAACCATCCTTGCGAACGGCCTCCACCGGGACGAAAGAGACGGTTGAACCTTTGCGCAAAAGGGAAGAAGGAAGGATAACCAAAAAGCCTTGCTTAACCAGATCGGAGTTACCGAAGAGAGCCGGGGTAAGCCCTCCCCCCTCCACCTTCAAAACCCCCAAATTGGAACTCCCGTCAAAAGCGATCATACTGGCTTTCAGTTCTCTCCCGTCAGCGGTTTGAACCACAAGATTTACTTCATCGTTCGCCAAGGAAAGAGTGCGTATATCGGAGGAATTGAGCGGGCCCAAAAAACGGATATGTCTCACGTCCGCCGTGGTGACGACATAATCCGGGTCAAAAACCACCCCCGCGGCGACGGTGGAACCAACCATCTTTACATCCTTGCCAAAAGTCCCCCCTTCGCTTTTGATGGTTACGATAGACGGCTTAAGCTTTTCGGCTAACTGGGCGACTTTTTCTTCCAACGACCCGGACTGGGCAAAGCTTAACGCTGGGAAACAAAAAAATAAAAAAACGATAAAAAAACGCTTCATCGCGGCTCCTTCCCTCATTTTTCTTCCATCGGACAATTGATTTCTCCTTTGCATTCACTGCAAGATTATACCCTGTCAAAGATGGGAAGTTCCGCAAAAGGAGGATTGATTCATTGAATCATTGTGAGATTGACGATTGAGTTATTGAAAAGGAAGGAGGGCGAACATCCCTTGGCTTCGCTCCCTCGGCTTTCCTCGACTTCCCTCCATTCCAGTCGGGACAAGTCGCTCGGGACAAGTCGGGACAAGCAAGGTTCGCCCCTACGTTTTAAAACGCAAAAAGAAGGGCAACCACAGGGGGTTGCCCCTACAAATTCACAAAAACTTTTTGGTTCAATCGAGGCTTCGAGTCGGAGTTGGCTATCTACATTCCACACCAGGGGGGGTCGGTTTGACCTAAAAAGGCGGCGTTTAATTCCAGCACCACGTCCGCAGAGGTCAGCGAGCCGTCGCAGTTGACGTCTGCAAAACAGAGGTTGCAGCTGCCGGTGCCCAGAAAGGTGCAATTTAGCAGCAATACCACATCGGCAGAGGTTAAAGCGGCATCGGCGTTCATATCCCCTTTGACGCCCGGACAAAGAATGCCATAAACATAAGCCGAACCGGCGCCACTGCGCCCCCCCGGGTCGGCAAAAGGAGCGCCCATTATGACGTCGGTATTCCCATCTCCGTTCACATCCCCGGCTCCGCCGACGGAGTAGCCCAATTGGTCACCTTTCATACCGGATCTCTCGAATAAAAGGGAAGGCGCCCCATCAACAACCCGAATCTCGCCAGCACTGTCAAGCCCACCTTCGTGAGCAAAAGGACCGCCAGCGATGTAATCGGGTTTGCCATCCCCGTCAACATCTCCGGCCCCGGCAACGGAGTAACCAAATTGGGAATCAAAATGGCCTCCTGCGAGGATTAACAGGGTTTTATCAGCGCCGGAAAAGACATAAGCGCAGCCGGTAACGCCAAAACCGTTTACGGTACAATTAGGAATGCCAACAAGGAAATCGTCCCTTCCATCCTTATTCACATCTCCGGCCCCGGAGACGGACCAGCCCGCGTTGCTTGCATCCTGCTGGAATAAAAGGGTGCCTAAAGCGCCGGAATAAACAAAAGCGCTACCCCTACCGCAATTCCCGCATGCAAACTGCACATAAGGGCCGCCAATAATGAAATCGGCCTTCCCATCCGCATTCACGTGTCCAGCCCCGCCAACAGACCAGCCAAATACGCCATTCACAGTGGGGCCGTGTTTCTGGAATAAAAGGGCGCCATTGGCGCCGGAATAGACAAAAGCCGAGCCGGCATCGCCAATCCCGCCCGGGTCGGCAAAAGGAGCGCCAATAATGAAATCGGCCTTCCCATCTTGATTCACGTCTCCAGCTCCGGCGACAGAGAAGCCCAATGAGTCACCAGTAGCGGCGCCGTTTTTCTGGAATAAAAGGGAGCCCGTGGCGCCGGAATAGACATAGGCCGAGCCGGCATCGCCCATCCCGCCCGGGTCGGCATGAGGAGCGCCAATAATGAAATCGGCCTTCCCATCCCCATTTACATCTCCGGCCCCCGCAACGGAGAAGCCCAGAAAATCAAGGGCAGCCGCGCCGTCTTTTTGGTAAAGCAGGGAGCCGTCGGCGCCGGAATAGACGTAAGCCGAGCCGGCGCTGTCCATCCCGCCCGGGCTGGCATACGGGGCGCCAACGATGAAATCGGCCTTCCCATCCGCATTTACGTCGCCGGCCCCGGCAACAGAGAAGCCCAGTCCATCACCGGCAGCGGCGCCGTCCATTTGGTAAAGCAGTTGAAATTGGGCTGACACGGGGGAAGAAAAAAAATACAGAAAAGAGAATACGGAACAAAGAATAGAGGCAAATACTTTTGTCGGGTGGAGCCGGGGTGCAAAATCAAAGCGGTCGAACATTGATCCTCCTTTTTTACGGCTTGTCCATTTACATTTTCGTCAGGTGGCAATATAGACTATGGGCAGTTGGTTGTCAAGGACGAGATGGGCGAAAACACCTAACCCCCTAACCCCCTTCCCCTCGACTACGCTCGGGACAAGCCCGAAACGGGAAGGGGGAGGGCGATGGATTCGGCTTCGCTCACCACAAGTTCGCGAATCGCCCCTACAACAAAAACGGGGATTGGGGATTAGAAAAAACAAGAAGGGCAACCCCAGAGGGATTGCCCCTACAAAAAATCAAAAACAAATAAGGGCGAACACGAGATTCGCCCCTACGGCCTCACCCTATGGTCCCTCTCCGAAACGGAGAGGGACTGGCGATTCGTGAATCGCCTCCACAAAAAACCAAAACAAAAAAGGGCAGGCACCCCTCGGCTTCCCTCGACTGCGCTCGGGGCAAGCAGGGACCTGCCCCTACAAAGGCATTTGGAATTAGGAAAACTAATAAACGATATTTACGTTCTCACTGCTACCGGAAGTCGGCAAAACGAGAACGGATTGATTGGAAGCAACCGGCTGGCCGTAGTGGCGGGCGGGCATTAAAAGACCGCGGTCGGAACTGCCGACCCAGTAATACTCATCCTGCCAGCCGCTGGTCTCCTCCCCATCCACGCCGGGACGAACCGGCTCGCTCTGGGCGGAGGCAAATTGCGCCGCCAGAGGAAACTCCGGTTTCAATCGAAGCTCCGGCCGCTCGGAAGCCTGGGCCACTCCATCCAAAAGCGAAAAGGGGGTAGAAACTTTCGGCAATGGGGCCGAAACGATTGTTTGCTCGGTAACTGCCGGAGGCGATTGTTTAATTTGTTTCTGGCTTAAAATAGGACTAAAAAACAAGGCCAAAACCGCCAAAGCTGCCCCGCTGGCCAAAGTGAAATACCAGCTGTGATTTTTCCGCATGCCCGGCCGAACGTCAAGCGGAAGCGGCGCCGGGGCATTGGCCAGGCGCGTCTCCAGCCGAAAATTAAAATTGGAGGAAACCTGATACGGCATTAAAAGATCGCCCGCGTGGGAGAGCTGCTTAAAATAAAATTCGTCGCGGCGGCATTCCGCGCAGGATTGCAGATGAGTATTTACTTCTTCTATTTCTTTTTCTATTTCAACCGGGGGTGAATCAGAACACCTGGCCAAAATTTGGCGAACGTCTCGACAGAGCATAAATTTTTTCTTTTTTTGGACGCAAGTTCTCCGCCAAAATCATCCTTGCGCGGTTCACCCGCGACTTTACCGTGCCGGTTGGCACACCAGTGATTTCGGCGATTTCTTCATACGGCAGTTCGTCCACTTCCCGCAATAAAAACGCCTCCTTGTATTTGGCGGGAAGTTTTTCTATCTCCTTTTCAATCCAGGGGCCCAAAGCCATACGCGCCGGCTCGCAAGCCGGTTCCTCGCTGGTATCTTCCAGGTCAAACAGCTCCAAAAATTTGACCTTCTTTTTCCTACGCAGCTGATTTTTGGCCAAGTTTAAAGCGATGGTATAAATCCAGGTGGAAAAACAATATTTTGGGTCAAAATTATTGCGGTGCTGATAAACGCGCAGGAAGGTTTCCTGCACCACGTCTTCCGCTTCCTCGCGGGTCGGAATCATCCGGACTACGATATTAAAGAGCCGGTTTTTGTAACGCTCAACCAGCTGGGTAAATGCTTCCTGACTGCCGGCACGAACTTGTTGCAAAAGTTCAAAGTCTTTTGCCTTTACGGCCGGATCAAACGCAATCTGCATAACCTGCCTTTCTCTCCTCATAATATAATACCCCAAAACCAAAAAGAAAGTTCCAAAAATTATTAGTTTTCCCGTTGCCATAAGCACTTGCAAAACTTAAACTTATAAAGGTGCGCATTGGTTGGGGACCCGACCGCTGGGCGGAAGTCCCCTCGCACTCTGAAGAGTGCGCCGGAGAAGGAGCTGGTTTTAGGCGGCATTGGTGCCTGGGCTTTTCTTTCTGGTTCTCTTTTTGAACCCGCCGTGGCGGGTTACCCACGTCTGGAAACCGTACACGACAGCTCGGCAGAAATCTTGACAAATTTTTTAGTAGCTACTATACTCTCCAAAAATGAAAAGAAAGGAAAATAAAAATGACGTGGTTGAAATCTAAGGAGAGGCCCCGGTTTAGGTTAGCAATCGGCTTGCTGCTTGGCGGGCTTTTTACAATGGGAGCTAAAATGGCCGGGCCGGAGCCCGAAAAATACCTGTTTATTTGGGCCGGCGACCAGGCCCGCAAAGCGGCGGATTTTCTAAGCGTGGTGAATTTTGACGAAAGCTCGGCGGACTACGGTAAGGTAATAACCACCCTTCCCCTTCCCGAACCGGGGAGCGCCGGAAACGAACCCCACCATGTGGGGCTTTCCAAAGATGGAAAGATTTTGGGATGCGGGGGGCTTTTGAGCGTTCTGAAGGGACAAAAAGAGGTCTTTTTCTTTGACGTTTCCAATCCGACCGAGCCGAAATTCATTTCCGAGGCCGACCCGCCCCAGTCGGCCATTACGGATGAGTTCTATCCTTTGGATAACGGCGGCTTTTTGGTGACGATGATGGGAGGAGCGGAAGGGCACCATCCCGGCCGAGTGGCGGAGTTTAACAAAGACCTGACCTTGCTGGCGGAATATCCGCAAGCACCGCCCGAGGACGGCTTTAACCCGCACGGGATTGCGGTGCGGACGGAGGCGAATTTGATGGTCACCAGCGATTTCATCTGCCCTTCTACCACCTTGCATGCCGTGCCGGGGGATTTAGCCCTGCGCGGCAGCGTGCGGGTCTGGGATTTTAAACAAAGAAAGATTTTAAAAACCATCGACATTCCCAACGCCGGCGGAACCATTGACGTGAAACTGATTCCGGGAGATAAAAAAATGCGCGGCTACACCGCCGGAATGGGGGCCGACCTGCTCTATTTGTTGGATACCAAAAACGGGACAGCCAAATCGGTTTTTGACTTTTCCACCATTTCCAAAGGGGGCTGGCCGCAGCTGATGCGGATGACTAACGACGGGAAAAGGCTTTTCATTTCTATGAACCTAGCTGGCAAGGTGGTGATGTTCGACACCTCCAATCCCGAAAAACCGAAGGTTTTGAAGGTTTTGGATTTGGGCAAGGATTCCGGGCCGCACTACATCGCCTTGACGGCGGACGAAAAACGGCTGGTGATTACCGATTATTTTTTGAATGAAGATGACGCCGGAAAAGTGCATGCCGAGGGAGATCACAAGGTGCATGTGGCCAAAGTCACCGGCAACGACTTGGTTTTGGACGCCAAGTTCAATCTGGATTTTAACAGCGCCTTTCCGACCGGTCCGGCGCGCCCGCACGGCGTGGCGATGAAGTAAAACCGTTCGACAAGAAGCAGAGAATTTCAGACCGGCCGCCTAATGGCGGCCGGTCATTTTTTATTGCGCAGACGGGGTGGGAGCGGGCACCCGTACGGGTGCCCCTACAAAAACCACCACACCCTTAATCCCTGGTCGTCCGTACGGACGTCTCCCTGGCCGGGGAGTGGAGCGGGGAGGACGGGCAGGCGGGCCCTCTCCGGCACTCAGAGAGAAAGGGCAACCACAGAGGATTGCCCCTACGAGAAAGACGGGGATTGGGGTTTCGTCCGTCCGCCCTTCACCCACCGGGCGAGGGCACCTCGCCCCTACGGTTGCGTCAGGAATTATTCCTGACGCAACGGGCACGGCACGCCGTGCCCCTACGTTTCCCCTTGCCTACCCAAAACGGTTAGTTATCTTTTACCTGCATACAGGTGTTAGCATTAGCGGCAGACGGAGGGATTTGCCGAAAAGGGAAAGGTGTGTCGAAACAAAAAAACAAAACCAAACAGGAGGTGCGTGATGAAACGCGGAACAATTTTAACAACGCTGACAGCGCTTTTGGCGCTGTGGACGATAGCCGCTCTGGACTTTATGCCGAGCACAGCCGAGGCAGCCGTCCCCCGGCTCATCAACTTTCAGGGGATTTTGAAAAACGGCTCCGGCAATCCGGTGGCGAATGGGCCGTACTTTGTCACTTTCAGAATCTATGGTGTCCCAAGTGGCGGGACGGTGTTGTATGGGGACACTCAAACGGTGGCCACCAGTAATGGTCTTTTCAACGCCATTATTGGAAGGGGTGCCTCAGTGCCCGACACGGTATTTAACGACACGGTGCGGTATTTGGGAATAAGCGTGTTTCCGGATGGGGAAATGAGCCCCCGCCAGCGGCTGGGGTCAGTTGGGTATGCCTATGAATCTGCCCAGTGGACTTCCACCGGGCAGGATCTTTTCCGGCTGAATGGCAACGTCGGCATCGGGACGAACGCACCAGATAACAAGTTCGTAGTCAATCAAACCACCGAAGGAAACTACGCAGCCCATATCCAAACCTCGGGGCTGGCAAGCTCCTACGGACTCGTGGTGAGCGCGGGGACAAGTGCCAGCGACGTTTCATTCAACGCGCGGAACCAGGCAGGAACCAATCTTCTAACTGTGAATGGCGCCGGCAACGTTGCTATCGGGACGGCGGTGCCCTTCTATGCTAATACTAGGCTATCCGTACAGGATGATGGCTCTCCCGATGGCGAAGCCGTATATGGTTATGCTACGGGCACTAACAGCCACGGGGTGGTAGGCGAGGCGAATAATGGACCGTCTGCAGCTGGCGTTTTCGGCAGTAGCTCGTCTGGCTATGGCGTCTACGGCATTAGCACGTCTAGGGATGGCGTCGTAGGCGTTAGCACGTCTGGCTATAGCGTTTATGCCGTCAAATACGGCCCGTCTGACTATGCTGGTTTTTTCTCTGGAAACGTGTACGTAAGCGGCACAATAAACAAGGGGGCTGTTGGCTTCAAAATTGACCACCCGCTTGATCCCTCCAACAAATATCTCCATCACTCCGGCGTAGAAAGCCCGGATATGATGAATATCTACAACGGCAATGTTACCCTGGATTCCAAGGGTGAAGCGGTGATTGCCTTACCGGACTGGTTCGGAGCGCTGAACAAGGACTTCCGCTATCAACTCACCGCCATCGGTGCACCCGGGCCCAACCTCTACATAGCGCAAAAGGTCTCTAACAACCAATTCCGCATCGCCGGTGGAACTGCGGGAATGGAGATCTCCTGGCAGGTGACCGGCATACGGCAGGATGCCTACGCCAACGCCCACAGAATTCCGGTGGAGGAAATGAAGGCGGATAAGGAGCGGGGGTATTATTTGCACCCCGACCTTTTCGGCCAGCCGGAAGAGAAAGGCACCGAGTGGGCGCACCGGCCGGAAATGATGAAGGAGATGAAAGAGAGAAGGCTGCAGGCGGAGAAGGAGAAGAAGATTTCCCCGCCCTTCCCCCCGCCGGGCTCACCCCTAACCCCTCTCCATAAAATGGAGAGGGGAAAATGTAGGGGCGAATCTTTAGATTCGCCCGGGTGAACCTGAAGGTTCACCCCTACAAAACACCCCCTCCGGCGCTTTGCGCCTCGTCCCCCTTGCCAAGGGGGACAAAAAAAACAAATCGGATATTTTGTCCCCCTGCCTGCCCGTCTGGGTATTTAAGGGGGACCATAGGGGGTGATTTTATCCCAACGCCCCTACAGCCTATTCCCCGATGATTTTGATGATTACCCGTTTGCGGCGCTGGCCGTCGAACTCGGCGTAATAGACCTGCTGCCAGGGGCCTAAATCGAGGTGGCCTTTGGTAATGGGGAGAGTGACTTCGTGGTGCATTAACAAATTTTTCAAGTGGGCATCGCCGTTGGTTTCGCCGGTGCGGTGATGCCGGTAGTTAACACCGGAGGGGCAGAGTTTTTCCAGCCATTCTTCGATATCGGCAATCAAGCCCGACTCGGCGTCGTTGACGTAAACCGAGGCGGTAATGTGCATCGCCGAGACCAGAACGAGCCCTTCCTGCACTTTTGATTTGGTGACGGCCTCCTCGACTTTGGGGGTGATATTGATAAATTCGCGATGCTTGGCGGTGGCAAACCAGAGATATTCGGTGTGTGATTTCATTTTTTCTCCTGATTAGAAATTTTCTTCCTGCCGTTTAGAGGGCGAACACAAGCCTGCCCGAGACGAGCTCAGGGCTCGGCCAAGGGTTCGCCCCTACGTCCGATTTGGAATCGATACGTCTAATTTATGATTTCCCAGCCGCGCTCTTTTGCTACACGGCGCAACTTGTCATCGGGGTTGACCGCCACCGGGTGGCCGACCAGTTCCAAAAAGTGAACATCGCTGTAATGGTCGGCATATCCATACGAGTGCGCCAAATCCCAATGTTTTTCAAAGGCCAATTTTTTGACGATTTCCGCCTTGGCTGGTCCAAAAGGGAATCGGCCTTCAAACCGTCCGGTAAAAAAACCGTCTTTTATAACGACTTTAGTACCCCAAAAGCCGGAAAAGCCTAATATCTTGGCATAGTGCGCCAAAAGAAATTCCGGCATACCGGAGAGCAGAAAGACTTCCTCACCCTCTTGCTTATGTCTTTCAACCCGCGCCAATACTTCCGGCACCAAACGCGGCTTCAAAACCAAATTGAAAAAACCGGGAATCAACGCTACTATCTTTTCAACCGAAAGGTTTTTCAAATAACCTTTGTTTGATTTGATAATCCGCCACTCCGGCCGGCGGATGTGCAAAAGAAACTGATAGAAGAAAAAAAGAAGCCCGGAAAGCTTCAGCTTGCCCTTCGATAGAAGGTAGCGGAAGAACAATCTCTCCGTAGATGTCCGAGCCAAAATGGTTCGGTCAACATCGAAGATGGCCACCGGTTTTCCCATCAGGTTTTCGGTTCCGATGACATTTCGTCAGAACCCTCAATGGAAATGGCATATCCATGCTCCAAAAGCCATTTCCTGCTTTCGGCGTGCAAATCGGAAAGGGAGGGAAATTCACAGATAAGTTGATGGATGTGCGCCTCCAATTGATCGTCCGGGGGAAGCGGAGCCAGTTCCATTTTCTCCTTCCACTTGAGGTGCAACTCTTTTATTTGCGACAAATCCTTGGTTCGGAGAATTTCGCCCAGTTCGTTGACGTAGGTTTGATATTCTTCCGGAAACACGGAAGAAAAATATCCGATGAAGAGTCAAAGTCAAGACGGCCTGCGCAGCACAGGCCGCCGCGCAGAAGAAAAGTACAATTAAAACGCATATAATTTGGTCGGGAGCAAAGCTCCCTTCCAACGCAAGTAAACCAAGGAAAACGGGCACAATATATTGTGCCCCTACAAAAACAGGAAGATTGGAGGTTGGAAGCTGTGGTCTTAGCTCACCGGTATCCAGTAGCTGATTTTTAGGGCGAAAAAGTTGTTGCCGGTGGCGGTGAAGGAGTCGAAAAGGCGCGAGGGGCGTATCAAATCGCCCTTCGGCTCAAAGCCGGAGCGATCCTGCTGCCAGACTACATATAAAGTGCTGCCCGGGCGCCACTCCCAACGCAAAACCAGGTTGCTGCGAAAGGAAATAACATTGAAGTCGCGATTTCCCAACGTGAACGTGCTCGAGCCGTCGGTGACCGTGTATGAGCGGGTGGAATCAATATAGTTGATGGTGGTGCCATCCGTGCCGTAAGTCCGGATATGGCGGCTGCTGGGATACAACAACTCGCCAAAGTTATAGTAATGCCCGCTGGCGGCGAAAGGCTCGGCATACAGCTCCAGGGTCAAATCGGGAGTGAAGGCGTAGCTGGCCCGAAACTTGGTGGCCAGCGTGCTCTGGTCGATAAAGGAAAAGATGTAGCGGTTGCCGTAGGTCTCTGGCCGACCGTTGGGAAGTTCATCAATATATTGCCGCGCGTTCACCGACCGCTGGTAATAAGGAAAAACCGAAAACTCCCAGCGGCTGTTGGAACGAAACGACAAACTCCCCTCAAAATAGTTGCTGAAGTGGCCAAAATCGTTGCGGCCATGGGAGGCAAAAATCCGCCAGTTGACACGCGAAGCAAAGTTGCTGTTGAGCCCGCCCCAAATTTCCTGGTTAAAGGCGGTTTTCGCAAGCGGCCCGCCGCGAGTCAAATCGTCGCTCAAACCCCGCGCGCTCAATTCCAAACCCAAAAAGGAATTCCAGAAGTTTTTCCAGTCAGAATTGGCTTCAAAGGTGACGCCGGAGTATTTTCTAGTTCCGCCGAAATTCCAGCCGCTGTAAGGATAAAAGGCCAAATTATAGCTCCGGAAGATTTTGCCGGGGACGGTTTCACGATAGCGCAAGGTCCCAAAAAATTCGATGTCGTCCGCCGAGCCCAGACTTCCCACGTCGTTCAGTTCAAAGCCGGGCGACTCCGCCGAGCCGCCCACTTCCCAGAGCCAGTGCTTTCCGCCGTTTTTGGCCAGCCGCAAAGAGCCGGTGTAACCCGCCAGTGAAGTGCGCGAAGAATCCAGCCTTAGGTAGTCGGCATCCGTTGCCGCGCGTTGGAAATAATGTGCGCTGGAATTTTGGATGGCCGCAATGGCCCGGGAAGTTCCCTGGATATAACTAAAGCCGGCAAATCCGCCCAGTTCGTATTCCCCGTGGTTAAAGCGCAAGTTCCAATCCCCGCCGCCGGAGTAAGCCTGGCGGTTAAGGTGGTAAGAGAGAGTATCCCAAACCGGAAAATCCCGCCGCAAGCCGGTTAAGGATAGACCGACGGTGGATGCTGAAGGGCCGAACTCCTGCTGGGCGCGAAAGACGCCATAGCCGGTTAAAGGAGCTGCTTTGGTGCGGCCATAGGTGTTGCCGGCGGCGTCATAAGTGCGGGAATACTCACGGGCGGTAAGAGCGGTAAGAGCTCCCAAAGAAAGGCCGGACGACAACCGCCCGGTCAGTTTGGCGGCGCCCAGGATGGTGCTGGTTTTGGGCCTATCAATATAATCGGCAACCGGTTCTTCCAAATTGGGGGTGCTCCCAATCCGGCGGGAGTAGTAATAGCCCGGCCCGCTTCCCCGCAAAAGCTGGTTACCTTCCGTGAAGAAAGGACGTTTTTCGGAAAAAAAGGTTTCGAAGGCCGAGAGATTGACCTGCGCCGGGTCGGCTTCCACCTGGCCAAAATCCGGGTTGACGGTGGCATCCAGAGTCATATTAGGCCCCAGCCCCATTTTAACGTCTGCCCCCAGCCGCCCGGCCAAGTTTTTGCCGTCGTCGAAAGGATTGGCTTTATCCCGATCGCCAGTAAGGGTGGCATCGCTGGAAGCGTACGGAATCACCTCCAGCCGGCGGGAGGGTTTGATTCCGTTGATGCCGTTCAGTTGGGCAAAACGGGAGGACCAGCCGGTCTCTTTTTTCGGGATGTAAACGTAATAGTCATCCTCGTTGCGGGTCGGAATCCAGCGGTTTAAATTGAAGCCCCAAACCTGCTCCTCTTTATCATTAAAGCGGAGTTGCGACAAAGGAATGCGCATCTCCGCCGTCCAGCCCAGCGAATCGATACGGGTTTTCGCCTCCCAGACCGGGTCGAAGGAATAATCCCGGTTGTGCTCGTGGTCCCCCGGGTGGTAGTAATCAATTCGAGTGCCGGTGGCGGTGACGGCAAAGCTGTAGGCGGTGCGGCGGTCCAAATAGGTATCGAGCGAAACGATAATCCGCTCCGAATTGCCGCCCTGATCGCGGCGGGAAACCAAAGAGCGGATGTCGGTCGGATTACCGCAATACATCCGCGCGCCGAGATAAAAAGCATCGTTGTCGTAGGCGAGCCAGACTTTGGTGGACTCGCTGGCCGGCTCTCCTTCTTTGGGGTCTTTTTGGGTAAAGTTCGAAGCGCAACAGGGGTGCTGCCAAACCGTTTCGGAAAGCAGGCCGTCTAATTTAATGGGTTGGGTTAGCTGAATCGCCCGGGCTTCCGGCCTGGTTGGATAGACCGGTTCGATGCTGCCGGCGGACAAAACCGCCGGAGAGAAAAGCAAAAGAGTGGCCAGAAGCTTCATAGGTTTCTCCAACACTGCCCGTATATAATATTCAAAATTGCCGAAGCTGTAAATAACCGGCGCAGTATCACTCCGCCCCCGGCCTGAGAACAACCGCATATGCATTTGTTTTTACGCAAGGGTTCTAATCCAAGTTCCAAAAATTTTGGGCAGGGAAAAGAAAGGGTGGCCACCCAAAAACAGGGATTAGGGATCGGGGATTAGTGATTAAAAACCTAAAACAAAGCCCCCTTCAAAAACAGAGATTGGAGATTAGAGACTGGAGATTAAAAACCAAAGCCCTCTCCCTTTCGGAAGAGGGCTTTGTCCAAAAAGGACGGTGGAACTACCGCATCGTTTTGCGGACGGCGTCCTTCAACTGCTTGCCGGGGCGGAAGCGAGCCACCCGGGCGGCGGCGATTTTTAGCGGAGCGCCGGTCTGCGGATTGCGGCCGGTGCGGGCTTTGCGATTGGCCACCGTAAAAGTGCCAAAGCCTACCAGCGACACCCGCCTACCCCTTTTGAGGTTGTCGGTTACGCTGGCAATCAAAGCGTTTACCGCCCGGTTGGCTTGAGCCTTATTGACTTTGGCCTCCCGTGCGATTTTGTTGATTAACTCTACTTTGGACATCTTGTCACCCCCTTACTTACTGGTTTTAGGTTTACGCTGGTGTTTCCCACGGTGGTTTATATAGCAGAAAAAAAGGCTTTTGTCAAGCAAAATCGTCAAAAACCCGCATAAATAGTGCGTTTCCGCCGTTTTCCCCTCTGAAAAGTACCCATAAACAGCAAAAGCGGAAAAAAATTCCCTATGGAAGGCATTTACTCCGGCACTCCTTTCGATTAAGCTCTGGGCTGGAAAGTGGCGGCTACCAAAGAGGTGCCGCTACCTAAAGAATCCGGGAGCGGATCTCCTTCCAACAAATTAGGACGAGAACGCAGGTTAGCCTGCCCGTGCCGGGCTTTTCGGCCAGGGATAAAGCTTAACCTGCGCCACAGAGCCGAGGGGTCGGGGGCGGAGGTCCCTTCCAAGCAAAGCCCCGGCTACCAGAACAGGAAGCTTAGCGGAAGGCACTGGGGAGAAAAGTTCCCAGGCCGACCGGTTCTTTGGAGATTTTCAGTTCCGGCAGGGATTTGACCGAGATGGAAAAATAATATCCTTTCCGGAACCCGGACGGCCGCCAGGAAAAATACCCCTGCCAGCAGTGCAGGTCTTTGGTCAAAACGACCTCCTGATAGCCAGAGGCCTTGGCGACCAAATCGTAGCTTTGTGAATAAGTCATTCGCCAGGTTTTGGTGAAATCAACTGTAGTATTAAGGGTAATCTGCTGGGTGGTGCGGGTACTAGGAGGGCCTTTGACCTGGGTGAGCGTATGGCTTAAGGAAAAGGAAATGGGCAGCCGGTCTTCATTTTCCAGCAAACCAGCGGCAGCAGCACCCGTCTGGGAATTCAGGCCTGAATTCCGGTTTTCTATCCCCTCGACCGGAAAAGGGCCAAATGAAAGTTTTTTGCTGAAACGGAAAGAACTGGTAACCGAAAAGTTCAACAGGCGCGGAAAGTTCAAAAGATTCCCCAACGTGTCGTAGAAGTCGTGAGTTGCTGAAAAGTCAAAACCAAAGCCGGGAATAGCGGTGGAGCGGATGGAGGTAGAGAGAGGTTTCCAGCGGTGGCTTTTGGCTTCGAAATCGTAGCTGGCGGACATATTGGCGGAAAGCAAATCTATCTTTTTATCCCCTTTTTCTCCCCGGAACTTGGCTTGAAAAAACTGCGCCAAAGAAAAACTCAACACTTGGGCGGTATTGGGCTGCACTCCCACGCCCACGTAGCCCGCCTCCTTCTGGTGGCGCGTTGATTTGGGCACAAAAGCGTAACTGACGGATGGGGTCAAAGTATGCCGCAAGCCGACCAAGCTGCCCACGTGGAAAAGAAACGTGCCGTAGAGATTGGTGGTGGAGGAAACGCCGATGGAACCGGAGCCGCGCCGGTAATTGCCGGGGGCCACCCCCTTCTGCTCGGAGCGATTGGTGCGATAGATGTGAAACCAGTTTTCGGTATAGTTGAAATTGGGGGATAACGTAAGCCAGAGTATTTTCTGCGGGGCGGAAATCGCGACGCTTTGATTGGCGACCGCCTGACGCTGTTCCAGATTGTTAACCGTATCAATCGGCGTGCGGCTGAAAGAACTCGCGGCCGTGCCGCCGTAGCCGTAGAAAATTGAATGATACCATTGTCTTGGCTCATCTTTTTTTGGATTAAACAGAGCTTTGGTCGGTTTGGTCAAGGTTATCGAAGGAAATATGGATGAGCGCCCATCGTTATCCAGGTTAAACGTCTTTTGGGCCACGATGGACAAAGCTCCCCAGCCTAAATTTTTGCTAAAGTTGGCCTGCGGGTTTAAAACCCGATTCAAGCTGGTATTTAAATCGTTCGAGCGTTGAGTATAGTAGCTCTTGTCGGAAATGAAATTACCGCTGGCGGAAAATTGGGCTGTTGGGGAAAGCGGCTGAAGATGATTGAAGCTAAAATCCCACCGCTCCCGGCGAGTTTTGTTAAAGTTCCCGAGCGAATCGAAACCGGCTACCGTCTGGTCGCGGGTGTAAGACCCACCCAGACTGCCATTGAAATGATAGCGCCAGTTGTAATTAACTTGGGAGCGCAAAAGCAGGTTTAAATTGCCACTGGACTCATCCACATCGGCAGCGGCGGTCAAATCGTAGTAATCCGACAGGGCGAAGTAGTATCCGAGGTTGTGCAGCCCTCTTTGCTCGCTGCCGAAATTTCCAATCCGAAAAGTCAACATCCCGGAATGGCGTCCAGGTTTGATGGGAAAGATATAAAATGGAATAATCGCAATCGGCACGTCGGCGATTTTCAAAACCACCGGTTTGGCAATCACCCGGTCACGGGTGACTAACTTCATATGGCTGGAAGCAAAAGCGTAGTGCGGATGCTCCAGGTCGCAGGTGGTGAACTGGCCGTGGCGCACAAAAACCACGTTGTCGGAAACGCGGGAAACATCCTGCCCGTGATAATAGCCGGGTTCCAGGGCGGTTTTGGAGTTTTTCATCTTACCCTTTTTAGTCGTGAAATCGTAGGCCAGCCGGTCGTAGGCCACTTCCTCCGTGCCGTCTTTTAAAATCCGCCTGGTTTTATTTTTGGTCGTATCGGCAAAGCCGGAAGCAAAAAGCAGCTGGGCTTCGGTATCGTATTTCATCGAGTCGCCATCCAGGGTAAGATTTTGATAGCGGGCTTGGGCTTTGGCAAGCAAAAAAATCTGGCCAGAGGAAATCTGATACTCAATTTTTTCGGCTTGATAATCAACCGTATCTACAACACTCTTATTCTCCGGCTTGGAATAATATGTTCCCCGGCCCCCGCCCAGAACGGAAACGGTTTGAATCTTGCGCTCCTTTAACGCCAGCGCCACCGAATCGCCGGAGGCGAAGTTTCGGGCTTTGCCGGAGGCTTCCAGATAGGAGACGTAGGCCTGGCCCAGAGCGCGGATTTGCACGGGCGTTTCCCCTTTAAAATGAAAAACGATGGAATCAGCCGCCATTTCCGAAACCGTCGTGTCAGTCTGGGAGGTATCGGAGATTTCCCGATAGACCGCCTTCGCCTTTTTCTCGGCGGTCAAGCGGTCAATTTTGTCATTGGTGAAATGCAGGGTCAGTTTCTGCCCCTCCACCCGGGATTTTTCGTCGCCGCCCCGGGGCGATTCGGTCAAAACGAGCTTATCCTCCTTGCGTAAAAACAAGGCCTTTTGCGAGGAAGCCCAGATTTTCCCCTTTTTAATCCGCACCGAATCGCGGGCGGTTCCCTTTTCCTCGTCCCCCCAAAATTCCATCTGCTGCGACCAGACGAAGGTCGTTTCGGGAGGGTTGGAGGACAAAATCCACATCTCCGGTTTCTGGTCGATGAACAGATACTTTTTCTCGCGTTGATAGCGGGCGCGCTCGCCAAAAAGCACGGTCTTCTCTTTTAAGTCGTCGTAACGCACCCTGCCGTAGGCCCAGCCCTCTTTTGATTTGGAGTCGTAGCGGACCGAATCGGCGGCAAGAGCGTAATCGGGGTAGCGCACGCGCACATTTCCCAAAAGCAAGGCCCGGCTCGATTTCTCATAGAGAAGCGCCGAATCGGCAAAAAACTCTCCCTCCGCCTGACGGAAATGGACGCTGCCGATGACCCAGGCGACCTCTTCGCCGCGGATTTGGGTGTGAAAAAGACTGCCGGCCCCCGGCAAAAGCTCCAGCCGGTCGCTTTTTTTCTTTTTTTCCTTCGGCAGGGTTTGTTGAGTGAAAGAAAGCGAATAAAGCAAAATTGCCCCGAAAAGAGCGAGAGAAAAAACCTGCTTACCCACCGATTTTGGTCTTCAAGTAATCTAAAAGTTTTGTTTTTGCCGTTTCAAAATCTTTCAACCCTCCCCCCTGACGGAAATTCCCCGTCCCGCCTCCTTTGGCTCCCAGTGGAAAAAGAATTTCCTTGGTCAAAGCGGTTAAGTCAACCGGCAAACCGGGCGAAGTGGCCAGCACCCAACTGCCGCCGTTGGAGGAAAGAAAAACGGCTCGCCCGGGATTCCGAACCAAAATCTGCGCCAACTTCTTCATTTCTTCCGATTCACCGTCATAAGTCTTACCAAGAAAAGAAAACCCGTTATCGGATAAGAATTCTTTTTCCAACTCGACCGCCTGTTGGGGCAAAAGTTTCTCCCTTAGAAAGGAAACTTCCCGCCGCAGCTTTTGAGATTCCTCCAGCAAGTTCAAAACCGCCGGAGCGGTTTCAAAAATTCCGCGTGTCATCTTTTTGGCCAGACCGGCCAAATCGTCGTAGCTTTTTTGAAACAATCGAAAGGCGCCCCAGCCGCAGGCGAAGTAGACCCTTTGACTTTCGCGCACTTTTTCGGTCGTCAAAATTTTTAAAAGCCCAATCTGCCCGGTGGAATCCAGATGAGTTCCCCCGCAAGCGGAGCGGTCCAATCCTTCAATCTCGATAATCCGGTATTTCCCGCGCACTTCCGGCGTTTTGCGCAAACCCAAAGCCGGCAGCTCTTCTTCCGAAGCCCAAAAGATTTTAACCGAAATGTTTTTAAATATCAATTCGTTGGCTTTCTCTTCCACTTTCTTACAAACTTCTGGCGAAACTTCTCCGCCGGCTAAATCCAAAGTCGATTCTTCCTCGCCAAAGTGGACGGAGACCGTATTCATGCCGGACTCTAAAAAGAGGGCGGAAAGCAGATGCTGGCCGGTGTGCTTCTGCATATTGTGAAAGCGGCGTGAAGCATCAATTTTACCTTCCACCGAAACGCCAACGGAAACCGATGGAGGCTTTTCCAAAATATGCCAGACCCGGTCGTTTTCCTTCTGACAGTCAACAACGGCAAGCCCGCCGACGGTTCCCAAATCTGGCGGCTGCCCTCCCCCTTCCGGGTAAAAGGCGGTTTGGTCCAATTCAACCGCCGGTTTGCCTTTAAACTCGCCCAGAGAAACTACTTTGGCCCGAAATTCAAAAAGCCATTTATCTTCGTAATACAAAAGCCGGGTCATCTCGTTTTTCCCAATTCCGCAATCAAGATTGCCACTAACATCAAAACTCCGCCAATCATTTCCTGTCCGCTTAAAACTTCATGGCTGATAAGATAGGCAAAAATAACGGCAAAAACCGGCTCCAGGGCGTAAATAAGCCCGGCCCGGGTGGAGCTGGTGTCCTTTTGAAAACGGCTCTGCAAATAGAAGGTAACGGCGGTCGCCAGAATGGAGGTGATTAAGACGGAGTTCACTAACCGGCCGGTAAGCGAAAGGTGCAAAGGCTCGAACAAAAAAGCGCCGGGAAGGGAGAGAGAAAGGCAGGTGAAAAACTGGAGGAAGGTTAGTTTTTCAGCCGAATAACGTCGCGCAAAATAGCTTAAGAAAACAACCTGCAGGGCAAAAAAAAAGCGCAGGCAAAGGTGAGCCAGTCGCCGCGGTTAAGCTGGCCCGTTTGGGGGCGGTTTAAAAACCACATCCCCGCTAACGCCACTCCAATCGCAACCCACTGCGAAGCTCCGGGGCGTTCTCTTTCGACAAATATTGAAATAAACGGAACCCAGAGCACCAGCAAACTGGTCAAAAAAGCGGAACGGGAAGCGGAGGTGTAAACCAGGCCGTAGGTCTGAAAGGCAAAGCCTAAAAAAAGACAGAGGCCGACGGCAATGCCGGCCCGGAAGGAGAGAAAATCCAGCGGAAAAATTTTCCTGTAGAAGAAAGCAGTGAACAGCGCTCCGGCTATGAAAAAACGAATCGCGTTAAATAAAAATGGGGAAACGTCATTCATCGCCCCTTTCACTACCGTAAAGGTGGAACCCCAAATTAAAGTGATCAAAACCAGTACTAAATCGGCCCGAATCCGCTTTTGCTGCTCGCCGGAAAGATTCTTGGCCGAAACCTTTTCCGACTCATTAATAGGGCTGGCCGATTGAAAAGGGTTGAAGGGAACTTCAGTTCCCATTGGATTTTCTTTCGCGGCGCAAATCTTCGTTCACCAGCTTGGAGTCGCCGGCGTCCAGACGGACGCTTTTGCTTTTGGTTTTAAAACCGGGATAATGATACTCAATTTCATGTTTGCCGGCCGCCAGCTTAAACGCTCGCGGCGGGGGCACTTTCCCCTGCGCAAAACCGTCCACGCGGATATAGGCCGCCCGCTTGGCAGAAACGACCAGATAGGCTTCCTCCCCGTGCGCGATGTCGCCGATTTGAATCCAGGTGGCAGGAACAGGAGCGGGGGAAGCCGGGGGAATCACTTCACTCTTTTCCTGATTGGCGGTCAAAGCGGGTAAAGTGCCTTCCGTTTTTGCAGGAGAAAAACCTCTATCCGTTAAGCTCTTGGATGCGGACGGGGCTGTATGGGGCAGGCTTTCCGGTTCTTTCAGTTCCTGCCGGGCCTTCTGTTTTTTAAACATTTGGTCAAAAGTTAGCTGATGAGTGGCCGTTTCCAGGATGCCGAAACCGAAATATAGAAATATCCCGATAACAAAAATCAAGACCAGTCCGTACGGTAAAAGGCGCTTGTTCAACGCTTCCTGCAAAGCCAACCCGGCTTCCACCGGCCCGGTCGGCTCCGCCGACAAACGCGCCAGATACTGCCGGGCGTCCGAATTCCCTTTGTCCCAGCGCAAAGCTTCCAAAAACTCCCGCTTCGCCTCGGCGATCTTGCCCTGCCCCAAATAAAAGTAATAGATGCCGGAATCCAGATGGCGTTTCACCCGCTGGGCCTGGGCTTCGTGCAGAAATTGTGAAGGCGAAGCCAGAAAATTTTTCAAAAGCTCCCGTTTCTGCTGTATGCCGTAGTAACGGAGCTGCTCGTCTAACTTTTCTGTAACTTCGCTCATTGTGGCAATTCGTTGATCCGGGTCTTTTTCCAGCATTTGCGCCACCAAAAGCGAGAGGCGCACCGGGATTAAAGTTGAAATTTCGCAAAGCGGCCGGGCCCGGGAAGTCAAAATGGAGGTGATGACGGCGGAGTAATTTTCCCCGTCAAAAGGCTTCCGGCCGGAAAGCATTTCATACAGAACGATGCCCAAAGAAAAAATATCCGCCCGCCCATCCACTTCCATACTGCGCAGCTGCTCGGGAGCCATATAGGCCGGAGATCCCAAGGTTGTGCCGGTGACGGTGATGGAGCTGTCCTCCCCTTTGGCGATGCCAAAATCGGTCAGCTTTACTTCTCCTTCTTCGGATAAAAGGATATTCCCCGGTTTAACGTCCCGGTGGACCACTCCTGCTCTGTGGCAGAAATCCAAACCCAGGGCAACCTTGGAGGCAATTGCCAGAGCCGCTTCCAAAGGCAGACAGGAAGCGTCCAAAAGTTCGCGCAAGGATTTGCCCCGCACGTATTCCATAACGATGTAATATCCCTCATCATCCAAGCCGTAATCGATGACCGAAACCAGATTCGCATGGCGCAGAGAAGCGGCCGCTTTGGCTTCCTTCTGGAAACGGGCCAGAAACGGCTGGTTCTGCATCAAGTAGGGATGCAAGCGCTTGATGGCGACTTCCCGGTCCAGGGAAACCTGAACGGCGCGATAGACGTTGGCCATTCCGCCCGAACCGACCAGCTCAAGCAAGCGGTACGGGCTGGCAAGGTCCCGCCACTCTATTTTAACTTTTGTTTTGTTCTCCGGCGTCATAGAAAGGAATTGCCAAAAAATTTCTTAGGCTCTATTTTAGCCTGCTTTGCCAAAATAAATATCCAAAAACAAAAGGCAAACGAATTATGACCGCTCTCCCGCCCGAAACTTCTCCAACGCTGACCGTAGCCGAAAGCTCCGTTTTGAGCGGGCCGCTTTCGCGCCAGATCTGGCGGCTTTTCTGGCCGGCCTGCACGGTTATGCTCTTCGAGACCGCCAATACCGTCGCCAACCTTTTCTGGGTCGCAAAATTAGGCACCCAGCCGGTGGCCGGCGTGGTTTCTTCCATGTTCATCTTCTGGCTCGCCTTCTCCCTATTAAATATCGTCACTTCCGGCGTCATCGCCACCGTCTCGCGCTGTTTGGGAGCCCAAAAAGTGGAGCTGGCCCGCCACTATGCCACCCAGGCATTACTCTTCGCGCTTGGCTTCGGCCTGTTGGTCGGAACGGGGGGAATCGTTTTTGGAAAACAGTTTTTCGAATGGATGGGCAACGCGCCGGAAGTGGCCACTCTGGGATACCGCTATCTGTCGGCGCTCTCGGTTTTCCTTCCCTTTCTTTTTGGAGCGGAAACCACTGCTTCCATCTTCCGCGCCTCCGGCGATACGCGAACGCCGATGATGGTGACCGGCTCCGCTCTCGTTTTCAACATCGTTTTAAATCCGTTTCTGATTTTTGGCCTGGGCCCCTTCCCCCGTTTGGAAATGGCCGGCGCCGGGCTTTCCACCGGAATTGCCTACACCGCCGAACTCTTGACTTTTTTTCTCATAATCAAAAAAAAACGCCCGCCGTTTGCTCCCTCGTTGTCCGTTCGGGTCAAACCGGACTACCGCATTATCGGCGAAATAACCAAAATCGGCCTGCCGGTTTCCATTTCCGGAATCTCTTTTACAGTGGTTTATCTCTTTTTGGACAAATTGGCCTCTTCCTTTGGAGTTTTTGCTTTGGCCGCCCTCGGTTTCGGCAACCGCATCGAAGCGGTTTCCTTTCTGACCTGCTTTGCTTTTTCGGTCGCCGCCGCCACGTTGGTAGGACAGTATCTTGGCGCCAAAGACCCGAAGGGAGCCGAGAAGGCGGCTTATAAAACTCTTTCCTATGCCTCGGCGGTTACCGGAAGTTTGTCTCTGTTTTTCCTAATTCTGGCCAACCCGATTGTGCGCATCTTCAGCTCCGACGGAGCGGTTATCGATGCCGCCGTAGCTTATTTGCGCATCATTGCCATCTCCCAGGTCTTTATGGGGTTTGAAATCGTTCTGGAAGGCGCTTTTGCGGGCTCTGGAAATACCTTGCCGGCGATGCTAATTTCCGTCTCCGGCTCGGTGGCCCGCATCCCCTTGGCCTATCTTTTTGCTCGAACGCTAAACTTGGGGGTGCCGGGCATCTGGTGGGCTTTGACCTTAACGACTGTGGTACGAGGCGCGGTCACGCTTTTTTGGTTTTCGCGCGGCGGCTGGAAAAAGAAAAAGGTGGCGGGATTATCCGCCGTTTGAGATGACCGGATTTTTTTATCATCCCGATTTTTTGCTGCACGACACCGGCCCGGGGCACCCGGAACGGAGCCAGCGGCTGATAGCCATTACAAAAGCGATAGAAATGGAGGAAAGGGCAAGGCATGCCTTGCCCCTACAAAAACAATTTTCGTTTGCTCCGGCCTCGTTGGAACATCTTTCCCGCGTGCACGCCATAAACTACTTGGAATTTCTGGCACAAACCCGGAAGAAGGATTTTTTTGCGCTCGACCCCGACACCACAGGTTGCGGCAAAAGCTGGGACATTGCCCGTTTAGCCGCCGGCGCGGTTATCCAGGCTGTCGAAGAAGTACACAAAGGAAAACTGAAAAATGCCTTTTGCGCCATCCGCCCGCCGGGGCATCACGCCCTGCGCGACCGCGCAATGGGATTCTGCTTTCTGAACAACGTCGGCGTAGCCGCCGCTCATCTTATTGAAGTATACGGTTACGAGCGCATTCTAATTGTTGACTGGGACGCCCATCACGGCAACGGCACCCAGCATATCTTCTATTCCGACCCGAAAGTTTTCTACTTCAGCCTGCATCAGTATCCCTTTTACCCCGGCACGGGAGCGGCTTCGGAAACAGGGACAGGTGCCGGGAAGGGATTTACCCTGAACGCCACCTTGGCCGCCGGCAGCGGCGGCCAGGAATTTCTCAAGGCCATCAAAGAAAAGCTGCTCCCCGCCGCCGAAGATTTCAAACCCCAATTTATTTTAATATCCGCCGGCTTTGACGCTCATCGAGCCGACCCCTTGACCGGATTGAACGTAACCGAAAAAGGATTTGAAGAAGCTACGCAGGTTGTCAAAGAATTTGCCGAAAAAGAATGTGGGGGACGCTTGGTGTCGGTGCTGGAAGGGGGATACGATTTGAAAGCTTTGGCCGATTCGGTTATACTGCACCTGAAAGTTTTGAGCGAAGATTAAATGGGACTTTTTGTAGCTTTTGACAAGGATGGAACCAGAGCCTACGGGCTTTTGGAAGACAAAACTATTTTGGAACTGGAGAAGGCTCCCTGGCTTTCTTTAGAGCTGTCTGGCCGTAAGTTTCCCAAACAGGAAATGAAACTGCTCTGTCCGGCGGCTCCTTCCAAAATCATCCTGACCGGACTGAATTACAAAGAGCATATCAAAGAGTCTGCTTCCGCCACCAAAGAATTCGACGAACCGGTGATAGCGCTCAAAGCCCCCTCCGCCCTAATAGGGCCGGAGGAGTCCATCATTCATCCCGGCACCGGCGTAGAGGTGCATTTCGAAGGGGAGCTGGCGCTGGTTATCGGGAAAAAAGCCAAAAAAGTCTTCAAAGAAGAAGCGCCCAACTACATTTTTGGCTACACCTGCTTAAACGACGTTACCGCTCGAAACCTGCAAAAAAAGGATGTCCAGTGGAGCCGCGCCAAGTCGTTCGATACCTTCTGTCCGGTCGGCCCCTGGATTGTAACCGACGTGGAGCCAAACGGCCTGAAAATCGTCACCCGCCAGAATGGTTTTGTCAAACAGGACTCCGCCACGGACAAAATGATTTGGAGCCCCTCCGAATTAGTCAGCTTTATTTCCGGCTTTATGACACTCTATCCCGGAGACCTGATTTCCACCGGCACCCCCGCCGGCGTCGGCCCGCTTTTGCCGGAAGATTTAATCGAAATTGAAATCGAAAAAATCGGCCTGTTAAAAAATCGCGTAATCGCCGCTTAATCGTTGGCAAACCGGATGACTTGCTATATCTTCCGCCCGGCGATGAAAAGACTCTGCTTGGCTCTGCTCCTTTTCCCCTCCCTCTCTTTTGGCCAAAGCCTGCCTAAACCCTTTTTAAGCTATACCATTCAAGGGGAACTCGACACAACCAAAAAAGAATTTTCCGGGACCTGTATCGTCCGTCTCGAAAATCGTACCAGCCAGAGTTTGGACAAGCTGGTCTTTAATCTCTACCCGAATGCTTTTCGTAATTCCAACACTACTTTTCAGCGCGAAAAAGCCGGCCTTTCCCAAAGTGGAAAAGCACTTTTGGACTCCGGTTTTTTGGCGGTGGAGAAAGTGACCGATGCCCAGGGAGCCGATTTGACTTCCGGCGCTAAATTGGATGAAACCATTTTTACCGTCCCGCTCAAAACCCCGCTCCCTTCCGGCCAAACGGCATCGGTTCAACTAAAATTCAAAACCCACTTTCCCCGGCCGGTGGAGCGCATTGGCTGGACCAAAGAGGGAGTCTTCATTTTCGCCCAGTGGTACCCCATTCTGGCGGTGCTGCAACCGGACGGAAATTTCGCCGCCTATCCTTTCCATTACACCTCCGAATTTTTTTCCGACTTTGCCGATTACAACGTCGCCATAACCCTTCCCAAAGAATTTAACATTGAAGCCACCGGCTATCCGATTGCCGATTCGGTCAAGGGAAATAAAAAAACGGTATTTTTCAAAGCCCAGATGGTGGTCGATTTTGCCGCCGTCGCCGGCCCCAAGCTCAAAAGTTATTCCCGTATTTTTCAAAACACTTACATCACTTATTTTGGACGTGCCGTTGATAACGAATTGCTGGATGAAATTTTCGCGGTCGCCGAATCGACTTTAAGCTACTGCGGCCGCACCTACGGCCCCTATCCCTACAAAAAACTGGTCCTGGCGGAAACTCCCGTGGGAACAGGGAACGGAATGGAGTTCCCGATGCTGGTGACCCTCGAAGCTCCGCCGATTCCCGGCCTGCGCAACCTGCTCTTGCGCGAAATCATAATCCACGAAACCGTCCATCAGTGGTGGTATCAGCTGGTCGCCACCAATCAATTTATCGAACCCTGGCTGGACGAAGGCTTTACCACCTATACCACGGCCCAAATTTCCGAACGTTTTAATCAAGCTCATCCCACTTTCCTCGGACGCCTGGGGGTTGACCTTTCCCCGGCCTCGCAATACTCCACCGCCTTTCGCCGTTGGGGGGTATTCGACTCTTTGACATCCCCATCCTGGGAATTTGTGACCCTGCGCCGCTACTTTGCCAACGTTTATTCCAAAACCGATCTCTGGCTCACCACTATTGAGCGGCACATCGGCCCGCTGCGCATGAATGTTTTGCTGCAAACTTATTACGAGAAATACCATTTTTCCCATCCCACCGGCAAAGATTTTCTCAAACTAACGGCCGACTTTGTGCCGGATTCGATTCTAAATCCTCTGACCAAATGGCTTTACGGCCCGCCGCCTTCCTGCGATTTTGCGGTGGGTAATTTCGCCACCGAAAAGGTGCGTGACAAGCTTTTCAAAGGCCGGCTCGACCTGTTCAACTGCGGCGACATCAACTTCCCGGTCGGCGTGCGCATCACCTTTGAGAACGGAATAAAAAAAGACACCACCTGGCTGGCGGATAGGAAAGCCGAGCGCTGGGAGATAAGCGGCCCCGCCAAAATTCAATCGGTGGAAATAAATCCCGACCGCCGCATTGCTCTGGAAACGGACTTTACCAATAACTTTAAAACCACGTCGGGCAATATCGCCGGCGCCTGGGCGATGCTCTGGCGGATGGTTTACGGAATGGAATCGGTCGCTTCCTGGATGACGGCTTTGTAAGATGCTCTTAATCCTTTTTCGCGGCTTTCCGCTTTTACGGCGCAACTTCCCTTTGGCAGTCGCTTTCTATATTTTCAAGCTGCTTTTTTCCTTCTTGGTCGTTCTGCCGATGGGCGCATCGCTCGTTGGTTTTCTTTCGCAAATGCCGGAGGCAGGAAACTTTTTAAAGAAAATCGACTGGAACTTGTTGGCCGAGTTTTTCATCGTCCGTAATGGAAGTCTGAAAATTCTGGCCACCAGTTTCTTTCTGGCTCTGCCTTTGGTGATTCTAACCTATCTTTTCTTTTTGGGCGGGGCCATCTCCTCGCTCAATCATTCGCGCGGCGGCGGGCAGTACAAAGTTTCCGCCTGGACTTTTTTCGCCGACTCCGCCCGCTTTTTCAAGCCGATTTTTCTCTTGCAAATCATTTTGTATGGGCTTTATTTGGTCTCGATTATCGCGGGTTTACTTTTGCACTCCGGTCTTTCCGCCCTTTTGCCGGAGACGCTGGGCAGTTTTGGGCAAACGGTTTTGAGCTTTCTGGTTTTGTGCGTCTCACTCTTGCCTTTTTTGCTGGTCAACCTGACCGGCGACTATGCCAAGTTGATTTTGGTCACCGAAGAACGCAAGCCCAGCGAAGCTTACCGCAACGCCCTGCGTTACCTCAAACATAATTTCAAACTGACCGTATTCGGATACTTTACCCTGTTAGGCGGACAGCTCTTCCTTTCCGCAGTTTTGCTGATTGCAGAAAAAGGTTTGTCTTTGCCCACCATCTTTCTGGGCATTTTTGCCCAGCAGTTGGCCAGCCTGCTTAAATCCGCCTATCGGGTTTTTGCCTACGGCGCCGAACTGGAAATTTTGAAAGCTCTGCCTCCCTTGCCGCTCAGAACTCCGCCCGCCTCCGTGGCCGAGCCAACCGTCGTGCCCAATCCGATTTTATCTGCCGATGCCGAAGTGGAATAAGACCTCGACTGTCGCCGTTCACTCCGGCGAGGAGGAAAAGTTAGTCGCCGGAGCGGTCGCGCCGTCCATCGTTCAGACCACCAATTTTCAATGGAAGACGACCGCCGAGTTTGAAAAATATCTCTCCGGCGATCCGCGCTACTACATCTACACCCGCTACACCAATCCGACTTTGGAGATTGCCGAAAAAAAACTGGCGGCTCTGGAAAAGGTGGAAAAGGCGCTGGTTTTCTCCTCCGGGATGGCGGCCATCACCTCGACCATACTAACGCTCGTAAAAACCGGAGAGGAAATCGTCGCCACCAATACGTTGTATGGCGGCACCTTTGCCTTTATGACCCAGCTTTTGCCCAAACTCGGAATTAAAACCCGCTTTATTTCTACGCGAAACGTGGCGGAAGCTGAAAAACTCATCAACAAAAAGACCGCCCTGCTCTATCTCGAATCCCCGACCAACCCAAATAACTACATTGTCGATTTGGAAAAAGCGGTTGCCATTGCCAAAAAGCGCCGCGTGCCGACGGCGCTGGACGCCACCTTTGCCTCTCCCTACAACTTGAACCCGGCCGATTTCGGTATTGACGTCATCCTGCATTCAGGCACCAAGTATTTGGGGGGGCATTCGGACGTTACCGCCGGCTTTGCCGCCGGGTCAAAGGAGATGATGAAAAAAATCGAATACTATCGTCGGCTTCTGGGCGGCTCGCTCAATCCCCTTTCCGCTTTTCTTTTGATACGGGGAATGAAAACCTTAAACGTGCGGGTAAGACAGCAAAACGAAAATGCCCAAAAGGTGGCCGAGTTTCTGGCCACTCACAAAAAAGTTAAACGGGTTTTCCATCTTGGCCTGCCCACCCATCCCCAGCATCAATTGGCCAAACGCCAGATGAAGGGCTTTGGCGGGGTCGTTGCTTTCGAACTGTACCGAGGATTACAGGAAGTCAAGCGGGTGGTCAATCGGCTGAAGCTGGTAATGCACGCCACCAGCCTGGGCGGGGTGGAATCGGTGGTGCACATCCCGGTTTTGACCTCCCACATCCAGTTTTCTAAAAAAGAACTGCAAGCCGCCGACGTTTCCGAGGGAATGATTCGCCTTTCCTGCGGCATTGAAGAGGCGGAGGATTTGATTGCCGATTTGAAGCAGGCATTGAAGTGATTCACGGAACGCAAAAGGAGATGTGTTAGAAGGGAGCTCCGCTCCCGGCCAATATAGGGTGAGTCGGGAGCAGAACTTCCTCCAAACAATTTGGAAGCCGACGTCTCCGAAATTGAAAGGAAGGCAATGAAGATTCCAGGGAAAATGAAGCTTCTGGCGATACTTTCACTCCTAACTCTATTCATTTTTTATATCGGCGGCTGCACGTCCAAGGGAAAAAATGCCAACAAAGAGCCGGGCCAGGCTGCCAGCGACAGCATTAAGATTTTTCGGGAGTTGACGAATAAAATGCGTGCCAATCCGGCGTCGGCCACCGCCGTTGAACGGCAGCGGATGCAAGCCTTGGTTAAATGGTTTCAAATCAATAAAGTTCCAGCCCGGTCGGTCTTTACGCCGGAAGAATTGGCCGCGCTGAATCCGCAGGCTGCGCTCGCCGTAGCGTTCAAAAACACTCCCAAAAAGAATTTAGACCCATCCGATAGTTTGGGGATTTTCCATAATCTATATCAAAAAGGGTTTGAAGACCCAACCAGTCTTAGCGCTGCCGAGCGGGAACGCCTGCGGCGCCTCGCCATCTATGTCCAGACCAATAACATCCCCCTGGATTCCATTTTTACCCCCGAAGAAATACAAATCATGCAAAGAGCACGGCAGCAGGCGGAGAACCCGGGAACGGTTCAGAAACCAAAATGAATGATTCGCCTTTCCTGCGGGAATGAAGAGGCGGAGGATTTGATTTCGGATTTGAAGCAGGCGCTACTATAACAATTTAGAAACTTTATTCTTCACCGACCCCTAATACTATCTGCAAGGAACAACCCGAGAAGGAAACATGCCCATTCTAATATCAAAATCAGGCCGACCATTTCACTGCTGAATTGAAATTTGCCTTTCTTAATTTTCTTATCAAAATAATTCTCAAATATTAATGCAATGGCAATAAATGAAATAGCAACGATAAAGATCCATAACCAGCCCATCTTTAACCTACTTCTTCATCCCCGCCAGCACCTGCAAAGCCACAATGTAGCTTTTAAGGCCCAAACCGGAAATCTGCCCCCGGCAGGCGGCGGCGGTGACGGAATGGCGGCGGAACTCCTCTCGGGCGGCGAGGTTGGAAAGATGCACTTCGATGGCCGGCAAGTTGATGGCCGAAAGGCAGTCACGCAGGGACAGCGAATAATGGGTCAGTGCGCCGGGGTTGATGATGACCGCATCGGCCCACTTCCGCTCGGCGGTCAAAAAATCGATAATCGCTCCTTCCCAGTTGGACTGGAAAACTTTCAACTGAACCTTCAGCCGCTTGGCCTCCGCTTCCAAAAGGGAGTTCAGCTCCGCCAGGGTGGCTTTGCCGTAAATTTCCGGCTCGCGTTCCCCCAAAAGCCCCAAATTGGGGCCGTGCACGATTAAAATTTTTTTCATTTTACCGCCTTTTTGGTTTTACATTCCTTCGCCCAGTTTAAAGCAAACGATAGACTTTCGCGGATGATTCGCTCATCCAAATTTTCCACTATCTCAACTTCTCCAATCGAAGTGGGCAAAACGAATACTAAAGTGTCTTTTTTTCTCTTTTTGTCCACTTCCATTCCTTTCAAAACCATATCGGCATCCACCACCGGCACCGGCACTTCTTCGGCCAGAATTTCCAACAAGGAAAGCGCTTCTTCCAAATTTTTATCCGCAATCCGCCGGGTAAGCGAGGCCGCTTGAAAAGCCGCCGCCATTCCCAGAATAACCGCCTCGCCGTGGCGCAAAAAACCGTAGCCGGTCGCCTGTTCGAGAGCGTGCCCGAAGGTGTGGCCGAGGTTGAGATATTGCCGCACTCCCCGGTCTTCTTCATCCTGCTCGACCAGTTCCGCCTTGATGGACAACCCGTGAACAATTATGTCCTCGATGCCGTCTAAATTTCCATCCAAAAACTGCGGCAGGCGGTTTTTCAAATCGGAAAGAAAACCGCCTTTTTTCAAAAAGGCATATTTGGCCGCTTCCGCCAGGCCGGAAACGATTTCGCGCCGAGGCAAAGTCTCCAAAAACTCCGGGTCTGCCACCACCGCTTTGGGGTGGTACAGTGCGCCAATAAGATTCTTCCCCAGAGGATGATTGATGCCTACCTTGCCGCCTACCGAAGAATCAATTTGCGCCAAGAGCGTGGTAGGAATTTGAAGATACGGAATCCCGCGCTTGTAGGTCGCCGCCACGTAACCGGCCAAATCGCCGACCACCCCGCCCCCCAGAGCTATCAAAAGAAAATCCCGTCCCAGCTTCTTCTGCAAAAGCTCTCCCATCAACCGCTCATATTCCCCCAGCGATTTGGAGGCTTCCCCTTCTTGGATGACGATGAAAAAAGCCGGCCTGGGCAGCGCTTTTTCGACCGAATCGAGATACAGCCCGGCCACGTTCCGGTCGCTAATCACCACTACGGCTTCGAAGATTCCAATGGAAGCAATCAAAGAGAAAAGCTTGTTCAGTATTCCCTTTTCTACGTAAATGGGATAGGAAACTCGCTCGGTGCGGATGAAAAGTTTAGGCGACATAGTGCACCTGTTTGAGCTTGGCAAAAAGCTCTTCCGCCGCCTGCTCGGCCGTTTTCCCGCCGGTCGAAATCGAAAGCCAGGCCTTTTTGTATTCCTTCTCCCGCTCGGCCAAAAACGCCAAAAATATTGCGGAAGGATTTCCGCTCTCATCCAACCATTCCGGCTTTAGAAGTGGGCGCTGGTAGCTGCGCCCCAGCCGTTCCAAAAGCACTGCGGGAGAAGCAGAAAGCCATACCAAAATTCCGCTTTCCGAAATCTTTTGCCGGTTTTTTTCTGAAAGCAAGGCCCCACCTCCCAAAGAAATCACCCGCCGTTCGGAGCGCGTCACCCAGTCAATCATCTCCTCTTCCCGCGCCCGGAAATACTCTTCCCCGCGCAAGGCGAAAACGTCGAAGATTTTTTTGTTTTCCAGCCGCTCGACTTCCCGGTCGATGTCCACATAGGCCCAGCCCAGTTTCATAGCCAGCTTTTTGCACACCGCCGATTTGCCGGCGCCCATAAAACCGCACAGAAAAATATTGTTACTTTCAAGCTGTTGCATAAAATCCCGCCGGCAGAAATCCCAAAAAATAAACGCTCAAGGAAAACAACTTTTCACCTCTGCCCAAAGCCGGAACGATTCAGCTCCTTTCGGACTTTGGCCAAAGGCATTTCCCGACCGGTCCAGAGTTTAAAAGACAAGGCCGCCTGCTCCAAAAGCATCTCCAGCCCCCCCAGCGTTTTCGCTCCGCCTTTCTTGGCAACGCGTAAAAACGGAGTCATGGTTGCAGAATAAATCAAATCATAAGCCACTTGATTCTGGTTAAAAGCTGCGGGCGAAATCGGAAAACTTCTTTTCCCATCCATTCCCACCGGAGTGGCGTTGATGACGATATCGGAGGAAGCCACCGCCGCCTCCGGGTTTGCCCAATCCACAAAATCGACCCAGACCTTGCCGGAAAAAATGTTTTTTTTAGCCAAACTTTTTTCCGCCTTGCGCCAGTTGCGGCAGATGAATTGAAAGCGGCGCGTGCCAAAACGGCAAAACAAGGCATACGCCACGGCCGCGGCCGCTCCCCCCGCTCCAAAAATCGCCGCCGACTCGAACTTCTTCCGGCCGGCAAATTTTTCAAGCGAACGAGCAAAACCTTCGGAATCGGTATTGTATCCTTTTATTTTCCCATTGTTCAGAACCAGCGTGTTAACGGCGCCTACGGCTTGCGCCTCCGGCGAAAGCGAATCAATCAAACCGATTACGCTTTCCTTGTGCGGCATCGTCACGTTGGCACCTACGAAACCCAAATCGGTTAACGCCTGCGCGGTGCGCTTCAATTTAGCCGCAGGAACTTCGATTTTAACGAAAACATACGGCAGCTTTAAAACGGCAAAACTGAAATTGTGAATAAAGGGAGACAGGGAATGGTCCAAAGGATAACCGACGATACCAGTCAGCCCCGGCCGCAATTTATTTTTCATTCAGTTAACCTTTCAAGCGTTTCAAAAAAGCCGGGAAAAGAAACCTCCACGCAGTCCGGCTGGCGGATTAAAGTTTCCCCCTCGGCAACCAAGCCCAGAACCGAAAAGGCCATAGCAATCCGATGGTCACCAAAAGTTTCAATCTCCGCGCCGGCAAGCTCCGCTCCCCCTTCAATCGCCCAGCCATCCTCCAGTTCGCCCACTTTCACTCCCATTTTGCGCAGGTTGGCGGAAACCGCACTAATTCGATCCGATTCTTTCCTGCGCAGCTCATTCGCATCCCGAATTACTGTCGTCCCTTCGGCACAGGCCGCCAGACAGGCCAAAAGGGGCAGCTCGTCAATCAAATTGGGAATCACCCCTCCGGCAATTTTAACTCCCTTCAATTTGCTTGACTTCACAATAACCGAACCGACCGGTTCCCCGCATCTTTCTTCCTCGATTTTCCAGCTCGTCTCCGCGCCCATCCGCTTCAGCACGTTCAAAAAAGCCGTTCGGGTCGGATTCAATCCCACCTGCCGCACGGTAATTTTTGACTTCGGAACCAGAACTGCCGCCGCAATCAAAAATGCGGCGCTGGAAATGTCCCCCGGAATTTCAAAATTAAGAGGAGTAAGCGAGCCGGCCTTCGTCACCGAAATTCTTTTTTCCATCCCCTCTTCTTTGGCTAATCTTCCTTCAAGGGTGGAAAGGTCATAATTTGGAAGCACAAGCTCAATGGGTGCCTTCATCGCCGAAAGCATCCGCTCGGTATGGTCGCGCGTGGGAATCTTTTCAACTACGGTAGTTTTTCCCTCCGCTTGTAACCCCGCCAAGAGCAGAGCCGATTTCACCTGCGCCGAAGCCACGGGCATTACATATTCAATGCCGGAAAGTTTCCCCCCAAAAATGGCGAATGGAGGCGGGCCGTTCTTGACAATTTTCAGCCCCATTTGCGAAAGCGGCGCCAGAACTCTATCCATTGGCCGCAAACGTAAAGAAGCATCCCCATCCAAAGCCACTTCAAAGTTTGAACCGGCTAAAAGACCGCATAAAAGCCTCATCGTGGTGCCGGAGTTGCCGCAAAAAAACGGCTCGGAAGGCGGTTGAAAGCTGCCGAAACCCTTTCCTAAAACGGAAATTCGATTTCCTTCTTTCTGAATCTGCACTCCAAGAGCTTCCAGGCAGGTCAAAGTGGAAAGACAATCTAAGCTCGGAGAAAAATTGGAAAATTCCGAACTCCCGGAGGCTACCGAAGCCAAAATCGCCGCTCGATGCGAAATCGATTTGTCGCCGGGAACGCTGACTTCTCCTTTGAGCGCGCCGGCTGGCCGGATAACCTTGAACTCCGAGCTCACCTCCCCTTTTTTGGTCAGCACCACTTTTTTCATAGCGAGCGCCTCATGACAAAAGTTGTGTCGGGAGTTACTCCAAGCACAGGTGTCAGGAGTAACTCCTGACGCAACCAACAACTCAATTTTCGTTTTCCAGTCAAGACTATCTTTCTCATACCGAACGCCCAATCACCCGCGCAATACCCGCAATTTCTTTCATCAAAACCTCAAACTGTTCCGGATAAATCGACTCCGGCCCGTCCGAAAGCGCCTCCTCCGGCTTGTGGTGCACTTCGATTATAAGCCCGTCCGCCCCGGCGGCAATAGCGGCGCGCGACATCGGCAAAACTTTTTCCCGCCGCCCCGTCCCGTGCGAAGGGTCGGCAAGGATGGGCAGATGGCTGGTGCGTTCGACATACGGAATGGCAGACAAATCCAGCGTGTTGCGCGTATGGTCGGCAAAGGTGCGCACGCCCCGCTCGCAGAGAATGACGTTCGGATTTCCCTCGGCCACGATATATTCCGCCGCCATCAAAAGCTCTTCCAAGGTGGCCGACATTCCGCGTTTGAGCAAAACCGGCTTTTGCGATTTGCCCGCCCGCTTTAAAAGCGAAAAGTTCTGCATATTGCGCGCCCCAATCTGGATGATGTCGGTGTAAGCTTCGACCAAACCTAAACTCTCCGTATCCACCGCTTCGGTAACGATAAAAAGCCCGGTCCGCTCCCGCACCTCCGCCAAAATTTTCAGCCCTTCCTCCCCAAGCCCTTGAAAACTGTACGGCGACGTGCGCGGTTTGAAAGCCCCGCCGCGGAAAATTGTCGCCCCCGCTTTTTTGACTTTTTCTGCAATGGTCAAAGCCTGCTCCCGGCTCTCCACCGCGCACGGCCCGGCCATCACGCAAACTTTCGGCCCTCCAATTTCGACCGTGTTTCCATCCCCTTTGATTAGGACAACCGTATCCTCTTTTTTGAACTCCCGGCTGACCAGCTTGAACGGCTGGGTAACGTGAATGATTTCGATAACACCGGACAAAGTCTCCAGCCGGGAAGAATTGACCATTCCCAGATTTCCGGTGATGCCGACCACCGTCCGCTGGGCGCCGGGCAAGGCGTGCGGGGTTAAACCCATCTTTGAAATTTCCCGACAGACCGTTTCGATTTGTTGCGGCGTGGCGCCGCGTTCCATTACCACCAGCATTTTATTCTAAGCCCTTACTGAATCGATTCCCGATTGCAAATTCCTGCTCCAGTGGTTCCGTAGAAGTAAACCGGTTCGACAGGCTGTTTAGCCGCATTTTGAAATTCTGGAGGGCATTCTCCAATTCACTTCGGTTGGTAGCAAAAACGTCCTTCCAAACCGAATAGGGAGAACCGGCCAATCGGGTGGTGTCTTTCAATCCTGAACCGGCAAAAGTTTTTATTTTGTTTGTCTCTTTTCCCAGAAGCTCCGCGACCGAAGCCGCAAGAATAGTTGAAATCAGCTGTGGAAGGTGGGAGGTCGCTGCCAGAATCCGGTCATGCTCACCCGGCTCGACAACCACCGGCTTTGCGCCTAACAGGTGGACGAAACTTTTCATCCGGCTCAAAGATTTTGAGTTTTTATTGGGGCAGAGAAACCAGTTTCGGTCTGCAAACAACTTTCCATCGGCATTTTCAACCCCGCTTTCTTCCTTTCCGGCCAGCGGATGCCCGCCGACGAAGTTTTTCAGTCCCAGTTGATGGGCCAGCCCACAAATTTCTCTTTTGGTGCTTCCCGCATCCGTGATGACGGCGTTCGCCGGAGCCGTTCGGACCAGATGAGGCAGCACCGCCAGAATATCTCCAACCGGGAGAGCCAGCAGAATTAAATCCGCCGAGCGCACCGCTACCGCCAGCGTTTTGGCCTTTTGGTCAATCGCTTTGCGCTTTAACGCCTCTCTCAAAACTGCCGGACGGTCAAAGCCGATCCGCTCCAATTTGCTTTTCCGCAGAGCCAGGCCGATAGACCCGCCGATGAGGCCGGTGCCGATTATGGCGACGCGTTTGAACGGTTTCACATCTCCTCCGGCGCTTCGATGCCGAGCAAATAAAGCCCCTCTTTCAAAATCGTGCGTACACCATCGACCAAAAGAACTTTCGCTGCCGTAGCTTTTTCATCATCGGTCAAGATTCGCTCCTTCTGATAAAAAGCGTTGAAGGCTTTGGTCAAATCCAAAAGATAGCTGGCGACAAAAGAGGGCTCGTAATATTCTGCCGCCGCCGCCACCGTCTGTGGAAAACGGTCCAGCTCCCGCACCACCGGCCAAGCCAAATCATTAGAGAGCCAGCTAAAATCGACATTACCCGAAACCGGTCGGCCGTATTTGCGCAAAAGGGAGGAAAGCCGGGCGTGGGTATACTGCAGGTACGGCCCGGTATCTCCTTCAAAGTTCAAAACTTCTTCCCAGATAAAGTTGATGTCCTTATGCCTTCGGGTCGACAAATCGGCAAACATAATCGCCCCCACCGCAATCATTTGGGAAGTCTTTTCAACGTCCTTCAATTCCGGATTTTTCTCCAAAATGGTCTTCTTGGCCAGTTCGACCCCTTTGTCCAGAACTTCTTTCAAAAAGATTACGTTCCCTTCACGCGTCGCCATAATTTCATCGCCGAACCTGACCCAGCCGAAATCGACGTGCACCATCCGGGAATGCCAATCAAAACCAGCCAACTCGAGAGTTTTGAACAGCTGCTTGAAATGCAGGCTCTGGGCCACGCCCACCACGTAAAGCGAACGCTCAAAGCCGAAAGTCTCCCAGCGATACCAAGCCGCCGCCAGATCGCGCGTGGAATACAGGGTGGCTTCATCTTTCTTTTTCAAAAGCAAAGGCGGCATATCATAAGCCGACAAATCGACAATCAAGGCCTCCTCCGAAATCGAGGAAAGGTTTTTGTCGGCCAGAAGCTTTATCACCCGCTCCATTTTGTCGTTGTAAAAGCTTTCTCCGGTGAAGTAATCGAAGCGAATTCCCAGAGCGGAATAAACCCGCTCAAACTCCGCCAGGCTCAAGTCCTTGAAATGCTGCCAGAGCGCTGCGGCTTCTGCGTTCCCTTCCTCTAATTTTTTGAACCAGAGCCTCCCGTCCTCTTCTAAAGCCGAGTTTTCCTTCGCCTCACGATGGAAGCGAACATATAGCTCGTAAAGATGGCCGATAGGGTTTCGTTGCAGTTCGTTTTCACTCCCCCATTTCTTGAAAGCGGCAATCAACTGGCCGAATTGAGTCCCCCAGTCTCCGAGGTGATTGATGCCCGCCACTTGATAACCAAGTTTCTTGTAAATCCGCGTCAGCGAATGCCCGATGGCAGTCGAGCGTAAGTGCCCCACGCCAAAATGTTTGGCGATATTGGGGGAGGAGAAATCTATGACAATCGTTTTGCCGTTCCCAACTGCGCTCGAACCGTAGTTTTCCTTTTGCGAAAAAACCTGCCGCAGAACTTCTCCGGTCGCTTTCGTTCGCTCAATCCAAAAATTGACATATCCCGCCTTTGCCTCAATCCGCCTTATTCCGTTGCCGACCGCGAGCGTTGCCGCCAGTTCGGCGGCGATTTGAACCGGGTTTTTTTTCAAAATCTTGGCCAGCCCGTGGCAGGGAAAGGCAAAATCTCCAAACTCCGATTGCGGCGGCACTTCGATATCTTTGACCACCGCCTCCCATTCCGCTCCAATTTTTTCTGCCAACTTGCGGGCGATTTCAATTTTGAACGCTTGCATTAAATTGTTCGGCCTATCGCCTGCGCCATAATTTTCAATTCTTTCATCAACTCCGCAAACTGCTCAGGGAAAAGCGACTGGGCCCCGTCCGAAAGCGCCTGGTCTGGCTCCTGATGGACCTCGATTAAAAGCCCGTCCGCGCCGGCGACAACCGCCGCCCGGGCCATCGGCGCGACGTGGTCGCGCAAACCGGTGCCGTGCGAAGGGTCGGCGATAATCGGCAAATGCGATTTCTTTTTCACCACCGGAATGGCGGAAATGTCCAAGGTGTTGCGGGTCGAATTTTCAAAGGTGCGGATTCCCCGTTCGCACAAAATCACCTGCCGGTTGCCGCCGGACATTATGTATTCCGCCGCCATCAAAAGTTCCTCGATGGTCGCTGCCATCCCCCGCTTGAGCAAAATCGGCTTGTTCAAATTTCCCAGTTCTTTCAAGAGCGTAAAATTCTGCATGTTGCGCGCGCCGATCTGGATGATATCGATGTAGCGGATGGCGAGGGGGATATCCATCCAGTCCATAATTTCCGACACGGTCAAAAGCCCATTGGCATCCGCCGCTTCGCGCAGGTATTTCAAACCTTCTTCACCCAGACCCTGAAAAGAGTAAGGCGAGGTGCGCGGCTTGAAAGCCCCACCCCGCAGAACCTTCGCGCCTGCCTCTTTGACCAGCTTGGCGATGGTTTTAATCTGCTGGCGGCTTTCCACCGAGCAGGGCCCGGCCATCACCACCACCTCCGGCCCGCCGATGGTTACTCCGCCAACCATGATGCGCGTATCTTCGCGCTGAAACGTTCGGCCCGCTAACTTGTACGGTTCGCTGATGCGCAGAACTTCGTGCACCCCGTCTAAAATTTCAAAATCACGGATGTCGATGCCATTTTTGTTGCCGATGGCTCCCAGAACGGTTCGCTCGGCGCCGGTGGAGCGGTGCACATCAAACCCTTTTTCCACCAGCCGCTCGATTACTTTTTGAATCTCTTCTTCTTTAGCCCCCGGCTGCATTACGATAACCATCTATTTCCCCTTCGCATCCTCGGCAACGTGGCGCTCCAAACTGCGCGACTCATCTAAAATACGCTCGAACAGCCGCACGATGGCGGAGCTGGAAAAAGGCCCGCCATTGGTATCGATTACCAGCTTCAAAATCTCCTTCTCCCGCTCCGGAGCGTAAACTTCCATACCTGACCGCTTCTTAACCTTCCCGACTTCCTCTACTAAACGCGCCCGCTGGTTCAAAAGAAGAACCAGGCGGCGATCCAAATCATCGATTTGTTTGCGCAGTTCATCCAATTCCATTCAACCCTTCCGCCATTTTCTTAACCAGCCTGCAAGCTTTGCGCAAAGCCGACCGCCGATTTTCGTCCTCCAAAAATATTTGCACCAACGCGCTGCCCACCACGACGCCGTCGGCCAGGGGGGCAAGGGTAGCCGCCTGCTCTGGCGTCGAAATCCCAAACCCGACTACAAAGGGCTTTTTGGTTCGCATCCGCACGCAAAGTAAAAAATCTTTCAAGCCCGCGCTCAATTTTTTTCGTTCCCCGGTAACGCCCGTGGTCGAAACGCAGTAGCAAAAACCGTTCGAAGCCTTTCCGATTTTTGAAATCCGCTCCGGCGGCGTGGTTGGGGCAATCAGGTAAACCAGCGATAAACCGGCTTTGCGACAGGCGGTTCCCAAACCATTCCCCTCCTCCGGCGGCAAATCGGGAACTATCAAACCGTCCACGCCGGCATTGGATGCCGCCTGTGCAAACTTTTCCAATCCGCAGGCCAGAATCGGATTGTAATATCCCATCAAAAGCAAAGGAATATCCGACTTGGCGCGAATTTTCTCTACCTGGCGAAAAATATCTTTCAACCGTAAACCGTTTTGCAAAGCGACTTGCGAAGAAGCCTGAATGGTCGGCCCATCCGCCACCGGGTCGGAAAAAGGAATGCCAATTTCCACCATATCGGCTCCTGCGTCAGCCAGCGCCAGAATCAACTCCGGCGTGAAATTTTTATGGGGAAACCCGGCCGTAACGAAAGGCACCAAAGCTTTTTTTCCCTTTTTCCAGAACTTCCCGATCCGGTTCATATTTTCAATCGCTCCCGAACAATTCCCATATCCTTGTCGCCGCGCCCCGAAAGACAGCAAATAACCGAACGGCCGCTAAAACGCTTATTTCCTTTCAGTAGATACCCTAAAGCGTGTGCCGGCTCAAGAGCCGGAATAATCCCCTCCGTTTGCGAAAGAAAACGAAACCCTTCCAGCGCTTCCCGGTCGCTGGCGATTTGATACTCCACTCGCCCCGCATCCTTGAGAAACGAATGTTCCGGCCCCACTCCCGGATAATCCAGACCGGCGGAAATGGAGTGCGGCAGCTGCACCTGGCCGTCGGCGTTCTGCAAAAGATAACTTTTGCTCCCGTGCAAAACTCCCGGCCTCCCTTTGGTCAAAGTGGCGGAATGGTGATGGGTCGAAAGACCCAAACCGGCCGCCTCCACCCCAATCATCTTCACTTTGGTTTTCAAAAATGGACAAAAAAGCCCGATGGCGTTAGAGCCGCCCCCCACGCAGGCAATCAGATAATCCGGCAACCCTCCTTTCATTTTGGCAAATTGAATTTTTGTCTCTCTGCCGATGACCGACTGAAAATCCCGCACCATCATCGGGTAGGGATGCGGTCCCACCACCGAGCCGATGATATAGAATGTTGTTCGAACGTTGGTAACCCAATCCCGCAACGCCTCGTTGGTGGCATCCTTCAAAGTTTTGGCTCCTGAAGAAACCGAAATAACTTTCGCCCCTAAAAGTTTCATCTTATAGACGTTGGGCGCCTGCCGGCGCACATCCTCCTCTCCCATATAAACCACGCACTCCAACCCATACTTGGCGCACACCGTGGCCGTCGCCAGCCCGTGCTGCCCGGCTCCCGTTTCGGCAATGATGCGCCGCTTTCCCATTCGCAAAGCCAGCAAAACTTGTCCCAGGGTATTGTTGATTTTATGCGCGCCGGTATGATTCAAATCTTCGCGCTTCAGATATAAATCAAACCCCAACTTTTTCGAAGTCCGCTCAGCAAAAAATAAAGGTGAAGGCCTTCCCGCATAATCAGCCAAAACCGTTTTTAGCTCCGTTCGAAACTTCGGATCTTTTTTGGCTTTCAGGTATTCTTTTTCCAGAAGAAAAAGCGGCGCCATCAAAGTCTCGGGCACAAAACGCCCGCCGTACGGGCCAAAATGTCCGCTTCTATCCGGCCAGCGGTAATTTTTAACGGCCCTAACGTAGCTCATTTACCACCTCAAAAAAATTTTTCAGCTTGGCCGGGTCTTTTTTCCCGGGGCGGGCCTCCATTGAACTGGTCAAGTCGACCGCCGCCGGTTGAAGCGTTTCGTATGCTTCTCGGATATTTTCAGTGCCGAGGCCGCCCGCCAGCATCAGCCGGGAATCCCCTTTGAGAGAAGAAATGTTTTTCCAATCAAAAGTTCTTCCGCTGCCACCGTAAAAACCGTCCACGTTGGAATCAACCAGCCGCAGCCGAGCCGGTGAGCGCCGGACGGTGGAAAGCCTGAAATCGGAACCGACTCGAAAAGCCTTTATCACCGGAAAGACGCTCTGTATTTTTTTGATGTAACCGGGGCTTTCCTCTCCCGCCAGCTGTACAAAATCCAATTTCAGATTTCGAGCAATCCGCAGAACTTTTGAAACAGATTCGTTAACGAATACACCCGCCGTGCGGGTAAACGGCGAAAGCAGGGGAATTATTTTGCCCACCCGCGACGGCACTACGTAACGCGAGCTATTAAGATAAAAAATAAACCCCAGCATGTCGGCGCCCAACTTTTCCGCCAGCAGAGCGTCTTTGAGATTGGTTATGCCGCAAATTTTTACTTTAAGCATGGGTCAATTTCTTTAAGTCGGCAATAAATCGGGACAAAGCTTTGCCCGGCTCCGGCTGTTTCATAAAATGCGTGCCTATCAGGAATCCTTTGTATCCTAACTTATAGAGCTTGGCAACCGTTTCCGGCGAATCGATGCCCGACTCGCTTATAAAAACAGTCCGCCCATCCATTTTCTCCGCCAGCTCAAAAGAGACGCGTACATCAACCTTCATCGTTTTCAAATCGCGGTTGTTGACTCCAATGATATCCGCCCCAAAAGCCAAGGCCCGCTCTACCTCGCTTTTGCTGTGCACCTCGACTACCGCATCCAGTTCCCAGCGCCGGCTGGCCTGCAAAAAACCGTAGAGTTTTTTGTCGTTGAGCAAAGCCGCGATAATCAAAATCGCATCCGCCCCCCAGCTTTTGGTCTCGACGATTTGATACCCATCCAAAATGAAATCTTTCCGCAAAATAGGTAAACTGGAGTTTTTTCTGGCCGCTATCAAATCCCCGGAAGAGCCGGAAAAATAATTTTTCTCCGTCAGCACGGACAAAGCCGTGGCGCCGGCGGAAGTATAAGCGGTGGCGATTTCTTCCGCTTTCCCCGTGGAACAAATTGCACCCTCCGAAGGGGAAGCCCGTTTGAACTCCGCGATGATGGAAGGCCCGGGCTTTTTCAAGGCTTCCAGAAAGCGCGGCCGCGAAAGCGCCATACTGCGCATCATCGAATCAATCGGAACCGCCCGTTTTTGCTTTTTTAATTCCTTCCTCGTACGAGCAAAAATCGCCTGCAGCACGTTCATCGCCGATTACTCTCTTTTATCAGCTGCTCCAGTTTCTCAAAGGCCCGTCCCGAATCAATCGCCTCTTCCGCCACAGGCAAACCCTCCCGAATCGAGCCGGTTTTACCGGCGACATAAATAGCCGCCGCCGCATTTAAAACCGCCACATCCCGCCGGGGGCCCTTTTCTCCTTTAAGTATACTCCAAATTATTTTCGCGTTTTCTGTAGCGGTAGAGCCGGAAAGCTCGGCCGAATTAGTCGCAGGATACCCCCACCCGTTCGTTTCTAATCGATAATTTTCAATTTTTTCATTTGCCAATTCCGAGACTCTCGAAGGGTGAGCAAAAGAAAGTTCATCCAGACCGCCTTCATTGGAAAAAACCAGCGAATGCTCACTTCCCATCTGTTTCAGCACGCTGGCCAACTTCACCGTCCAATCCGAATGGAAAACTCCCAAAACCTGACGTTTTACTCCTGCCGGATTGGACAGCGGTCCCAAGAAGTTGAAGAAAGTGCGGATGCCTAATTCTTTGCGTATTGGCGCTGCCGCGGCCATCGCCGGATGAAAAACCGGGGCAAAGCAAAAGCCGATGCCAATTTCATTGACATTCCGCTCCACTACTTCCGGCACAGCTTCGATGTTTACACCCAACTCTGCCAGAACATCCGCCGAACCGCAAGCGGAGGAAACTCCCCGCCCGCCATGCTTGACGACCGTTGCTCCGGCGCCCGCTGCGATCAAAGCCGCCGCCGTGGAGATGTTGAAGGTGCCGGCTCCATCTCCTCCCGTCCCGCAAGTATCCACCGCCTTTGGGTCAGAATCCTTTATTTTCACAGCTCGCTCCCGCATTACCGAAGCGAACCCCACCAACTCCTCCACCGTCTCTCCCCGCAAGCGCAAAGCGGTCGCCAAGGCACCGATTTGAACCGGCGGCGCAACGCCTGACATAATCAGCTCCATTACCTTCTGCGCCTCGGCCAATGTTAAAATTTCGCCCGCAACCACTTTTTGCAAATACGCTCTAAGCATTAGCCTTCGCCACTTTTAGAAAATTAGCCAGCAACTTTTTCCCGCAGGAAGTCAAAAAAGACTCCGGATGGAACTGCACCCCCTCAATTTTAAAACGCCGGTGCCTCAACCCCATTATCGTGCCATCATCCGCCGTGGCCGAAACTTCCAAATCAGGGGGAACAGATGAAGGTTCTACTGTCAACGAATGATAGCGGGTGGCAAAAAAGGGATTTTCCAAATTTTCAAAAATTGTTTTGCCATCGTGCCCAATTGCGGAAACTTTCCCGTGCATAATCCGCTTGGCTCCGACTATTTCCGCTCCAAAAGCGAAGCCGATGGCCTGGTGTCCCAGACAAACTCCCAGAATCGGAATTCTTTCCCCCAGCATCCGCACTAATTCTAGGGAAATTCCCGCCTCCTCCGGCCGCCTAGGCCCGGGAGAAATCACTATTGCTGCAGGAGAAAGATTCTCAACCGCCGCCGTCGTGACCTCATTGTTGCGCGCCACTTTCACTTCTTCTCCCAGCTCCAGCATATATTGATACAGATTGTAAGTAAACGAATCATAATTATCCAAAAGAAAAATCATATTTCTCCGCGATTCGCCCGATTTATCGCCGCAAGCATCCCCGCCGCTTTGGAAACCGTTTCGTCATACTCCCGCTCCGGCACGGAGTCGTAAACGATACCCGCTCCCGCCTGAACGTAAGCTTTTTCCCTGCTGCATACCACGGTTCGAATCGCAATGCAGCTGTCCAGATTTCCGGAAAAATCGAAATATCCCACCGCTCCGGCGTAAATCCCCCGCCGGGAACTCTCCAACTCTTCGATTATTTCCATCGCCCGCACCTTGGGAGCGCCGGTAACCGTCCCGGCCGGAAAGCAGGCGGCCAGCGCGTCAAAACAGCCGACATCCGGGCGCACCTTCCCCCGCACCCCGGAAACGATGTGCATCACGTGTGAATATTTCTCGACTTTCATCCGGTCGGTCAGGCAAACGCTCCCCGCTTCGGCAATCCGTCCGATGTCGTTGCGCCCCAAATCGACTAACATCACGTGCTCCGCCGTTTCCTTTTCATCCCCCAAAAGCTCTTTGGCCAGCCGCCGGTCTTCCTCTTCGTTTTTTCCCCTTGGACGGGTACCGGCTATCGGCCGCGTTTCGGCAAAACCCTCCTCCACCCGCACCAGCATCTCCGGCGAAGAACCGGCCGCCGAAAACTTATCCATTTTCAAAAAATAGAGATACGGGGACGGATTGACCGACCGCAGCGCCCGGTAAACCGAAAAACTTTCCGCTCGCAGTGGAACCGAAAAGCGCTGGGAGAGCACCACCTGAAAAATATCGCCGGCGGTGATGTAATCTTTGGCAATCTTCACCGCCGAAATAAATTTTTCTCTGGAAATGTTGGAAACCGGAACATCCGGTTGGAATTTTGAGCCTCGCTTTTTTGGCAGGGCAAACGGCTTTTCCAATTTTTGTTTGATGGCCAAGACGTCGCGAACGGCGGCCAAATACAATTTTTTGGCCGTGACCGCCGGCTCTTTCAGCGAAACGGAGCGCACGATTATGATTTTATGTTTCAAATGGTCAAAAATTAATACGCTGTCGTACAAACCCAAACATAAATCCGGAAAACCAAGCTCCTCTTTTTTCCGGACGGGAAGCTTCTCAATATGCCGCACCAAATCATAGCCAAAATACCCCACCCCCCCGCCCCAAAAGCGGGGCAGACCGGCCACCTGCGGAGCTTTGTAAACCGAAAAAAAGCTTTTCATTTCATCCAGAGGATTTTTCACTATACGACTTTTCCTTGTGGTGCCGGCCAAAACCGTCACCCGATTCCCCCTGCTTTGAAAAACTAATTTCGGATTGGCTCCCAAAAAAGAATAGCGCGCTAATTTCTCTCCGCCTTCCACCGATTCCAAAAGAAAAGCATATTTTGTCCCTTTCGAAATTCGCAGAAAAGCCGAAACCGGCGTCAAAAGGTCAGCCGGCACTTCCTCCCAAACCGGAACCACGTTTCCCTGCCGGGCTAAGGCCTCAAATTCTTCAAACGAAGTCACAGCTCCATCTCCCCCGAAAAAACCTGCCGCACCGGCCCGGAGAGATAGAGAGAGCCGTTTATTTTCCACTCCACGTCCAAAACTCCGCCCGGCATTTTAATCTTTGCCCTTCGCGCCAAACGTCCGGTTAGAACCCCCGCCGCAAGGACGGCGACCGAACCGCTCCCACAAGCCAAAGTCTCTCCCACCCCCCGCTCCCAGACCACCAAAATTACCGATTTTTTATTTCGAACCCGGGCAAACTCCACGTTTACTCCCTGGGGGAAAAGCGGGTGCCGTTCCAACTTTTTTCCCAGCTCCCGCCAATCGGAGGGAATCGAATCGACGAATAATACCAGATGGGGGTTTCCCACCGAAACGGCCGTCCCCAAAAAAGTTTGTCCGCCCGACTCAATCGGGCGATTTATGAAAGCATTCTCCGTCGAATTCAAAGGAATCCTCTCTGCTTCCCAAACCGGCTGCCCCATATTGACTCGATAATAATTCTCCCGCAAGCACACCACTTCCAAAGCTCCCCGGCTAGTCTCAAATACCACGCGATTACCCCGCTGGCGCATAGATTGGTAAAGGAGGTGCGCCAGGCAGCGTGCTCCGTTTCCCGAAGTCTGCCCATCCGAGCCGTCGGCGTTAAAAATCCTCATCCGCCACTCCGCCACCCGCCCTTTTTCGAGTACAATCAGGCCATCCCCACCTACTCCCGTATGCCGGTGGCACAACTTTTTGGCCAGAGCGGCAAGCATGTTCTCCGGCAGTTTCTTCCGCTCTATCAAAATAAAGTCGTTTCCAGCCGCTTCCATTTTATGAAATTTCAGATTCATTCGCTCAATTTCCGACTTTCCAGCATTTTCAGCCAACAAAAAAGCCCGCCGAGGGCGGGCTAAGTTTAAAGGAAAAAAGTCCTAACCCACCCGCAAGCAGAACAGCCAATACCAACCCCAATTCAAACGAGTCTGCGAGCGGATTAATTCCTTCATTTTTCGACCTCCTACTATTTAATATACCGCCTCCTGTACTCAAGTCAAGCGGAAAGTCGGCCAAAGTGTCCATTTATTTCACTTCGCAATTTCCAACCGGCAAACCCAGGCCTCTTTGGAGTGATTGTATTTCGGGTTGAGCCAGAGCAAAATCCGGTCGGCGAGGCAGGGAGGGATATGGGCGAGCACTTCCGCCCGCGCCAGATGGTCGTTAATCACTTTTAAATGCTCCTCCAACTTCCCCTGCGAAAAGATAATGACATAGTTCAGAGGCACAACCGGCGGGACCATTATACCCAAATGCCGCAAGCGCAAACTGTCGAAATCGGCCGGGCTGTACGCCCGATATATCTCCGGTCTTGGCCGCGAGGGATCGGCGCCGTCCAAGTAATACAGCGGCAAAAGCGTCCCCCGCTCGGTGAAATCGACCACTACCCCTCGGGCATCCCCCCGTTCGTAAAGGTAAACGAAAGATGCAACCCGCGCCTTCTGGCCGTAGTTGAAAATGGCAACGAAAAGCAAAACGGTATTCACGCTCCAGAACCAAATCCAACCGCCCCGAATCCACGGCCCGAGCAACGGCTTCTTTTCTTCCCAGAACTGCAGCCCGGCCGTTCCCATCAAGGCCAGAAGCGGAAAGACGGGCAAAATAAAGCGTTCCTGCTTGCCGGGGACGACGGAATGGATAATCAAAAAAGCAAGCGCAGCCCAAATCAAAACTCCAAAGCGTTTGACCCAGCGCACGATGGCGGCTAAAAACAGAAAGGAAAAGGGTGGAATGAGAATTCCCAGAAGCAAAAGCAAATAGCGATACCAGGGGCCGACCACGTAATCGCGGGAATGGGCCAGATTGTGCTTGATATATGCCCAGAACGAACCAAAGAAAACTCCGTGTGCCCACCAGTCCCAGACGGCTTCCGCCAGGACCGGAAGCAATCCAAAGACAGTTGCTAAGGCCAAGCCACGCCACTGCTTTCGATGAAGCCAATATAGACCGACGCCCAAAATCGCGGCCGCCACCTGCCAGCGAATGATAAAGGCCAGGCCGAAAGCCAACCCGGCCCAAGCCCACGAGCGCTCGGGTTTTTCGGATTTCTTCATTTCTACTTTGGCCGTTTCATACAGTCCCCATAATAGAAAAGGCATACAAAACGATTCAATCAAATTGCGCACGGCCACATATGGCATTACCGCATAGGCGGCGACCAAAAGTGCGGCTGTGAATGCCGTCCGTCGGTCGGCCAGAAGCAGTCCGAACTTATAGGTCAGTGCTATCGTCCACAGGGAAAGCAGAGCATGCAAGAGCCGATTGATCAGCATCACCGTATCGGGGTGGTAAACTCCGAGCTTGTGTAAAAAAGCCATCAAAACCCAATTCAGACCGGGATAAAGAAGCGAGCGGTAAAACTGGGAGTCCCCCGACAGAAAAACCGGATGGCCGCGCTCCCAATCGGCGGCAATCTCGATAACCTGAAAGTGGTCATCGGTGCCCATATATCCGCGCGCGAAAACGGCGGCAAGCAGCCGGAGAATAAGGCCGATAGCTAAAAGAAACCCGAGCGGATGTACAGAAGCCCAAATGCGGATGCGTGCGGTCGGCGACATTTGGGAACCCTACAGCCGAAAGTCCGCCCCAAACCCCAGATAAAAACCGGAAAAGTCCAATTTCACCGGCTTGGACGTGGAAACCCCCGGCGGAAAAAAAGTGGCCTCGACATCGTAAAAAACGTTGCCATCTTTATTTGTAGTTCCGACAAAGGGCTCTATCGGATTGAGCCGTCCTAAAGCTTCCAGAAAAAAACGCTGGTCGGAAAACAGCGCAAAGGATAAAAAGTAAATAGCTCGGAGCTCGCCAAAGATTGCAACGGCACTGTACTTTTCCAGAAAAAACTCGGTAAGCGAGTCGGGTTCGGTGCGCCGGTCAAAAATTCGAATATCATCCCGAAAGCGGGCGAAAGATACGCCGCTACCGCCTCCAATCATAAGCTCGCCTTTTGGACCCAACCGCCAAAACCCATCCAATCCAAAATTGATTTGCCGTGGGCGGGTTATTCCCTCTACCCGGAAACTGTCGTTGGTCGCTCCATTTTCCCGGGTCGCCTGGCGATATTCAAAGGTGGCAAGAAACGAGATTTTAGTAAATAGATCGTACTGCACTCCTAGGTTAAAGGAAGGATGACTGGAAGGCAACCGTTCAAAAAAATAGTTTGATTCACCAACTTTATTGAAAAATGGCCCCCGGTTTTCAATCCGTTGATTTAAGTCATCCAGCTTCCAATACGAATAGCCGCCCGAAATCCGCCCAAACCATTTCGGCACAAACCGGGCCTGGGAAGTTGATGAAAAAAGTAAACCGGCACAAACCGAAAGCAGGAATCGTTTCCGCACGGCAAAAAAGTAGCTTTTGACCAATCAAAGTCAACAAAAAAAAAGCCCCTTCCACAAGGAAGGGGCTTGAAGGGTGGAAAAATTACTTGGCGCTTGGGTCATCTTGCCAGAGCCCAAAGCAGTTCCCTTCCGGGTCTAAACAGACAGCAAAATGCCCCATTGAAGGCACCGCCTTTTTGGGCATTACCACCATCCCGCCTGCCTCCTTCACCTTTTTGCTCCAGTCGTCCACGGAGGTGACGTTGACGTAGTTGGTGGGAACGTGCTGGTCGGACATTTTCTTCATCAATCCGCCGTTGATGCCGGGCGCTTCCTGCGTGGATTTGGTATTAACCATCCAATAATCCATACCAGGAACCTTTTCGATTTTCCAGCCGAAAATGCCGGTATAAAAACCGGAGAGCGTTTCCGGATTTTTGGCCGGGATTTCAAAATGAACTACGGGAGCATCCATAAAACCTCCTAAAAAAGTTAAAGTTTTTCAAAAGGACGGCACTCTGCCGGCCTACCATTTATGATACACAAGAAAACCAAAGCGGTTTCCAAAGGCAACCGTTTTTTTTTAAGTTGTCGAAGTCATAAATTACTTCTTTTTCTGCTCCCGCCGTTTTAATAGCGTGTTGGCATATAACATCCCCAAAATCACTCCCACCAAAATAGAACCCAAAATCAATAGCGCCCGCGAGATGGAAACCGTATAAATCAGAAACTTGATTGATACCGTTTCCATATTTTGAAAAATGGCAATGGCGCCGAGAGCCAGCAAGATTAGGGCAACCAGCCACTTGAACGTATTCATATCCCTCCTCCTTTCACCGAGACCGGTGCTATATTTTTCTTTTTTATTTTAACCGTAAAAAAACAGGCGTTACAGTCAACCGTTTTAACCGTCAAGCCGACATCCCTCCTTCCGGCCCAAAAAAGATGACCCACACGGCAAAATCATCGCTAAAATCTTCAAACCGGTGAACGATTCCGGCCGGAGCGAATAGAAAATCGCCGGGAGCGAACGGCTGGCGCGTTTCTCCACAAAGGTAAAACCCCTTGCCCCGCGCTACGAGGTAAATTTCGTCCCGGCTGTGCGGTTTTTGCGGGTCGCTTCCGCGCGGAGCATAAATTTCCACCGCCAAATCCCCGCGCATAAAGACGTTGGCAAACCGTTTTCCCTCTGCAGTCGGCAGTTTCGCCAGCGCTTCTTCAAAAGCAACTCGATAATTTTTTTCTAAGCTATCCACTATCAAACTCCAATAAGTTCCGCCTGCAAAACCGTCACCGCTTGCCCACCCAGAAACACCCGGTCGCCGCTAACCCGAACCTGCACCACTCCTCCACGAAATGATGCTTGGTAAGCAATCATCTCGTTTTTCTCCAGTTTTTTAGACCAATATGGCCCCAGCGTGCAATGCGCCGAGCCGGTCACCGGGTCTTCGTCAATCCCCGCCGCGGGAGCAAAGAAACGGGAGACAAAATCATATTGCGCAGAAGCGGAACGGCTGGTGACGATTACTCCCCGTCCACCCAGCTCTTTAATCAACCGAAAATCTGGTTTCAAATCGCGAACGGTTTTTTCGGAATCAACCTCTACTAAATAGTCAAACCGATTTTTCCCGACATACGCCGGGGCTACCCCCAGAGCCCCTAACAAGCCGTCCGGAGGATTTATTGGTTCTGCGGGAGTCGCCGGAAAATCCATTTCGATATGTTTTCCTTTCTGCGCCGCCGTCAAAAGCCCGCTTTTGGTATGAAATTTCGCCTGTTGATTAGAAGGCAGCTGCCCCGTTTCCCACAAAATATGTGCCGAGGCGAGCGTGGCGTGGCCGCACAGGTCAACCTCGACGGCAGGCGTAAACCAGCGCAGGTTGTAGCCGTCGCTTTGTTTGACTAAAAAAGCGGTCTCTGCTACGTTCATCTCCCGCGCCACATCCCGCATCCACTTTTCATCTCCTGCTTGAGGAAGAATGCAGACCCCCGCCGGATTTCCGGCGAACGGCCGGTCGGTGAAGGCGTCCACTTGATAAATTTTCAGTCTCATTCCAAAAGAATAAGCGCTTCCAGGCGAATTTCTTTGGTCAGCACCTTTATGGTAATGTTTGACATTTTCAACGCGGACGGTTAACGCGCCACGTGCAGGCACAGGCCCAAGTCAACAGTTGAAAATCGAATTTCTCCAGAATTGGACGGCTCATCGCTTGTGCATCCACCGTCAGAAAACGCACCCCCCGACGATGCGCTTCTTGGGCACGCACGGCCAGCAAGGCCGTATAAAGGCCGCGCTTGCGGTAGGCGGGAAGAGTTGAACCTCCAAACAGGCTGGCGAACGGGCCCCGCCTGGGAAAATATATCCAAGCCGTGCTGACCGGCGCTCCATCCGCGTAGGCCACGTAGACGCTGAGATACTCCGGAATAGTGCGCAATTCTGCGGCCAATCGCCGGGTCAGCCAGCTGCGGTCTTCCTTCCATACCTCTTCCAGCACGGTGAGAACATCGTTAATTTTGCCCGGGTCGGCAATGCGCCGCACGTCCCGGGAAACCGGCGGCAACAGGGTCTCTGGCATTTCCTGCAAATCGAGCACCAAAATAGCTTCCGGCTCTTCGGCCTCAAAACCCTGGGCTATCAGGCGGGCCTTCAGGTCAGCCGGCGTATCGTGCGCAAAGACTTTCCATTCAAAATCCTGCCCCATATTTTCGAAATACTCTATTTCCCCGCGGATTGTGCTTTCAACGTTCTCGCTGGTAAGACGAGTGTAAATGACCGTGCTTTCCCTGCCGGCAAGATCGATAAGCAGGACAATATTCGGGGTTGCTTCCCGCCTGATGCCAGCAGGCGCTGCCTCCTGGCGTTCTTTATCGTACAGGGTGAGAACTTGAGTAAGGTTTGTGGCTACATCCGCCATCGTTTTATTATGCTGGCCACTTGCAGGGCTTCGTTCCGCTTACTACACGAACCGCCGGAAAACCCAAAAATGCAGCCCTGACCGGTTAACATCCTGTCAGTTGATTTCCGGCGAACGGCTTGTCCGTGAAGGCATCGACTTGTCAGATTTTCAACCCCATCTAATTCTTCCCTTTTCTTTTCTGCAGCCATTCATCTTTCAAGATAGCATACCGATACTCATCCCGCCTTTCCCCTTTCCATAAGAAATTCTTGAGCAGATGGCCTTCCCGCAACATATCCAGCCGTTCCAATAAAGCAATGGAGGGCTGGTTTTCGCAGTCCGTAAGGGCGAAAATGCGCTCGAGCCCGAGTTCGGCAAAAGCATAATCCAGAACGCAAGTAACCGCCTCGGTTGCAAACCCCTTGCCCTGATACGGACGGGAAAGGGTAAAACCGACTTCCGCCCGCCCGGTATCTTCTTTATCCATTCGCAAAGCGCAATCGCCGATAAGCTCTCCGGTTTCCTTCAACGCGATGGCAAATTGAAACCATTGCCCCGGCGTGCCCGGCTCTATCGACTGCTGCCCTTGGATTAAAACGGACAGCTGCGCTTCGCTAACCGAACCGAATCTTTGATAGCGGGCCACCTCCGGGTCGTTTCGGTAAGCAAAAATGGCGGCAAGGTCAGAATTTTGAAAGCGCCTTATAATTAATCTTTGCGTTTCCAATTTTTTGAATTTCTGTTCAGCAGAATTGGAAAACAATGCCCCCGACTGCCGTTCGTAATTGCGTATCATCATTCCCGTGGCCGGTTTCATCCCAAGCGATGCGTAAAAGGGTTGCTTGTCCGGGTCGCAAGTCAAATCTATCATATAAAAATCTTTCAGCCGAGCCAGCATTCGACGCACCAATTCACTGCCGACTCCTTTCTTTTGAAAAGTGGGCAAAACCTCAAGAAAAGGGACGTAGGCAGACAAAACCCCATCGGTTATGGCCGTGATAAATCCAACGGCCTTTTCGGATTCTTCATCCACAGCCAAAACAACTTCATCGCTTTCGGCGAGAATTCTTAAAAAAGTTTCGGTTGAAGGCGGGTTGGGCCAGCCTTCAAAGAAACCTTGCAGCTGCTTGACTTCAATTCCCTGCGCAGAATGAACGTATTTTATCATAACTCCAAACGATAGACAATTTCCCCTTCGTAAATCCGACCGGTGTCCTTAAAGCCGAAACCTTTGTAAAGTTTTTGGGCCGGATGATTATCGGGATGCACGGTCAGGCCGACCTTCCGGCATTTCGGAAAGAGTTTTGGTATTTGCTCCATAATATCTCTCATCGCTGTTTTGCCATATCCCTGACCTTGAAGGGCCCTGTCGATTAAAAACCCTCCAATCCAGTAGTTGTCGGCGCTTTCAGGGGTGTAAGTATAGGTGAAAAAACCCACCATCTTTCCTTCGGCGTAAATGGCATACGGCGTTACCGTCTCGCCTTCCGGTTTGATGTAAGCCTTTGCCAGAGAAATTGCCACCGAAGGAACAAAACGTTCTTGTTCCGGGTGAACAGCGAGCTTAATCGCTTCCAGCCAATTTTCCTTCGTTACCTCCTTTAAAGTAATCTTTGCCAATTATTTCATTTCTCCAGCTTGAAATGCGGGTTTTTGATGATGCCGTAGACCCGCCATCAACCCCGCACTGCGATTGCTTCGAGATATTCTCCTTCCACGCGCGTGCTGCCGCCGGTGGCGCGGTTGTGTTGCGACCAGAGCTTCACCATATCTTCCCGATACGCTTGTTGCCCCCTCGCATCCAGCGATTCGTAGGCCTTTTTGGTTGGGCCAAAGTAGCGGATGAAATGCTCGACGACTTCTGCCGGGCCGAAAGAATATTTGATAATCATCATTCGCTTGGTGAACTTCAAATCCCCGATTCCTTCGCGCAAGCGTTCTTTCACGGTCTCTTCATCCCCCCACAAAACCGGCGGGTGCATTCCGGGAGGGGGCGGGGCGTACATTCCGGAAAGTTTGAACATCTGGCCCGCGAATCCCGCAGGCGTCCAGTTGGCCATTGCAATCTGCCCGCCCGGCTTGCAAACGCGAATGAGTTCCGCCGCCGCCCGCTCGGGCCGCGGGCAGAACATCGCGCCAAACATCGTAACCACCACGTCGAAGGAGCCATCCGTATAAGGCATCGCTTCCGCATCCCCTTCGTGGTACTCGATGTTCAACCCTTCCGCTTTAGCCCGCACGCGCGCTTGCTCGACGAGGTTGGTTGCGAAATCGAGACCGGTTACAACCGCGCCTGCCCGCGCCGCCGGGACGGCCAAATTTCCGGTGCCGCAGGCCACGTCCAGCACTTTGGCACCTTTAGGAATTTGCAGGCGGGTGATGAACTCCGCCGCCCCATCCTCTATCGATTTGGCAATCTGCCCAAAATCTCCCGCCATCCAGGTGGCTTTTAGCTTGGTTTTGAGGGATTCCATTTCGGGTGTCAATTCAGTCATATTTTACCTCCTTATAAGTGATGGTTATCAGGGTAGTGAACATTTTGGGCTCCCTCTTCTACTGTGACTGTCATCGGGGCGGTTCACATTTTTGCTTGCTCTAAAGCTGCCAATTCTTCGCGTTGTTTATAGAGAAAGTTTTATTTATTGGGTCGTTTTGCACTTGATTCGCCGGGAATCAAAAATTTCGTTAAATCAAATTGCTTTGCCCCCTTCTTTCTATAAAGACTGAACTTTCCATTTTCATAGAAAATATGGACATGCCAATAATATTTTTTGTTTTCAAGTTCAGTTATGTTCATTCCATCTAACCATGGCAAAAACTCTGGCGCCGGTATTAATAACAAGGTTTCCACTGATCCGCACCCGAACGCAACGAAGCCTTGTTTTGCATGCTCTAAGAATTCCCTTTGGTGAGGGTGAAAAGCAAACCAAAACACCATTCGAGTATCTTTATCGTAGGTTTTTGAAATAGCACAGATCAAAGCAAGTGAGCCGTCCGCCGATGAAAATGAAGCGCGAGAACGCTTGACAAGAGAGCATTTCAAATGTTTTTGTATACGGTCAATGCACGCTTCGTGGAATGAGACCGGAGTATCCGTTTTCGTAGTGAGTTTATCCTGAACGTCTACTTTTTCTACTTCCTCTTGTTTCACATCTTCAGCAGTGGAAAACACAACCTCAATTATCTCGTCAAGTTTAGTAAACTCTCTCGGAATCAATATTGCATGGATTCTGTTAATAATTTTCGGGTCTTCAACGGCTTCTTTTAATGCCAACAATCTCATGAGCGCGTCAATGCTGATTAGTCTAACGTCCCACGCATGACGTGACCCTCTAATCTGAGCTTCTAAGTCCCCAGTGTCGCCACGACCAACAATGATTAGAATTGATGAATTCTCTTTTGAAATCGTTCCATTATCAATTAAAGTCCGCCGGTATTGAGCAATGGTGTCCAGATCAATTCGGTATGCATCGGTTGTTTTAACCTCCACAATTACCGAATGCTCTAAAGGAAAGTCCCATATACCATCATATCCAATTTGGCCGACAGTGCCACGATACCTGCCATCCGTAACTTTGAAACCTAAGCGTCGTCCAACTTGATTAATAATATCTTGAAGTACAAGTCCTGAATTGTTAAACGAATTTTGCAGACATTGATCTGCATATCGGCGAAGAAAAATCGAGGGTACATTTGAAAGAAAACTTCGGAATTCGTCCGACGCTTTGCTTCCATCCTTAAGTTGTCCGTCCCCCGAAAAGGAAATTATTTGTTGGATGTGTTTTTCTTCAAGCTGATTTCGAGACTTCAACCAAATATCTGTCAAGGACATACCATCACCCGCCTCATCTCTCTTTTCGTTTTTTCATATGTGTCAGCATAAAATCAAGATATGGAAACCTAAAGGTTGCCACTACCAAATAAAAAGTGACGATTCGGTTTTTTACTAATCTCTAATCTCCAGTCTCCAATCTCTGTATTAAAATGGAGGCGGTGGGAATCCCTGGCCGTGGCACGAGGCCCCGGCTCGGGCAGGCGAACCCGCATCCGATTAGATTTTTCCCCTTAACAGTTCGCGAAGAACTTTGCCTCCCTGCAAACTTTTCGACCACTTCTCCCGTGCCAAAGCCTCCTCACGGGTCGAAAATTCTTCGAAGTAAACCATTTTGAAGGGAATTCGATGCTTCAAACTTTTCGTTTTTCCGGAATTGTGCTGGGCTAAACGTATCTCAATATTTTCAGCACTTCCTTTGTAAAGGGAACCATCCTTTGAAGATTGCAACACATAAAAATAATATGGCATTGGCCGGAATATATTCAAAAAATGGAGGCGGGGGGAATCCCTGGCCGTGGCCAGAGGTCCCCGGCTCGGGCAGGCGAACCCGCGTCCGAAGGAAATTCAAATGTGGTTGAAATTGGTGGAGGCGGCGGGAATCGAACCCGCGTCCGAAGGAAATTCAAAAAAGCCATCTACCTGTGTAGCCTTTTTTCTTTTTTATTCATCCGGACTTATGCCGCAGGCGGGCTCAAGCCCGGACCAGCTCGAGAGTTCTCCTCGGCCGCCGGTCCCGAACACCCGGCCACCCAGCCCTTTTGGTCGACGCCTGATCCTACGCCAAAGGGCATGCGCAGGTCAAACGGGCTACGCTATTTTATTAGGCAGCCAGTGCAACGTAATCGTTCGCACTTAATGGTATCCCGCGAGATTAACGAGCTTACGGGGTGCTCGACAGGCCAGCTTTTTCTCCTTGTCCTCGTCGAAACCGATCGCCCCCAGAGATTGCCCTCCTGGCTCCGATTGCATCGGAGCTCGGACAGGCGGGGAAGCCGGGGAGAAACTGGTACAGAGGCGGGGTCATGCCCGCCCGACCGTATAATATACGGCAAAAGAGGGCCACAGTTCCAGCCCTATTTTCAACCGCAAGCAACGCCAAAATGTTTCGTAGGGGCGAACCTCGTGTTCGCCCTTCTTACAACCCTATTCGGCTTCTTTCGCCTCTTCGCTCTCTAAAACTTTGCCGCTTGCATCCAGCTTTATTTCGAACTTCTTTTTCCCAAGGGCGACAACTACTTCATATTCAACGATCGTTCCCTCTGTAATTTTCTCCGCCAGTTTAATCTTTCCTTTCGGATGCTCTTTTTTGACTGTCTGTCTCACCGCCTCCGGCAGACTTTTCACGGCCACGACTTCCTCCGTCACAAACAGGCTGCCGTCCTCGAGGTATGAAACGTCGAGATGAGTTTTGCCTTCCAAGCTTTCGACTTCGTAAAGGGTTTTTCCATCTTTTTCTTCCTTTGAATAGCCCTTAACCACCGCTTTTGGATAAGCTTTTTCGAAAGCCGCAAGCACGGCCACAGGCACATCTTGTTTGGTAAGCTGTTTTTCTTCTTCTTCGCCCGCAAAAGCAAAAACAGCGAACGCAAAAATTCCGGCGACTAACCCAGCCGTACGTACTACTCTGCCCATAAACATAAATAACCTCCTCTGATGAACGGGGACATACCCGCCCAACGGTGAAATATAAGGAAATATCAAAATGTTTCAAATGTAGGGGTGAACCTTCAGGCTCACCCGGGCGAATCTGGCGATTCGCCCCTACGTCTGGCCTTGAAGAATCTCCAAAACCAGCCGATGCAACTTTCCATTCGTCGCCAAGGCCGACCCGGAATAAATGCTTGAACCCCCCTCAAAATCCGTAAACTCTCCGCCGGCTTCTTTTACGATAATTTGATTTGCGGCAATATCCCACGGCTTCAATTCATTCTCCAAATAAATCTCCCCTTGTCCCTGCGCCACCATCGTATATCCCAGAAAATCTCCCGGCCCGCGTTGGCGTTTGGTTGATTCTACCAGCCGTAAGAACCCATCCCAGTACTTGCTTTTCCGCATCGTATTCAACCCGCTGTGCAACAGTTGGGCATTTGCGAGCGAATCGATGGCGGAAATCGAAATTCGTTCGCCGTTGTAATACGCCCCCAAGTCTTTTGCCGCCGTCCAGAGCTGTTTCGTTGCAGGATTATAGACAACCCCAGCGGTAATTTCTCCCCCTTCCTCCAATCCAATCATCACCGCCCAGACCGGTATTCCTCGTATAAAATTTTTGGTCCCGTCAATCGGGTCTATAATCCAACGCTTATCCTTTGGGCCTTGCTCGCCGAATTCTTCTCCTAAAAACCCACAGTCCGGCATTTCTTTTTTGAGAACATGGATGATTATTTCTTCCGCCTCTTTATCCGCTTGGGTCACCGGCGTTCCGTCGGATTTGATGGAAACATTAGCGCCACCGTGAAAATAGCGTAAGGCCGCTTCCCCGGCCTTCAAAGAAGCTTTTTTGGCTAATTCAAGAGCGGATTTCAAGGAGTTTTCTAATCTCGAATCTAATCTCTGTCTTCTATGCGCCATGAAGGACTCGAACCTTCGACCCGCTGATTAAGAGTCAGCTGCTCTACCAACTGAGCTAATGGCGCAAGATTTTTTGTTTTTACTAATCTCTAATCTCCGGTCTCTAATCTCTGTATTTATCTGAGGGTGGATGGGATCGAACCATCGACCTCCTGCTTAAAAGGCAGATGCTCTACCACTGAGCTACACCCCCAGTCGTTCTAACGCTGAATCCGCATTCAATTTGACGGCTTCAGCTGAAGGCGAAGGAATACTTCGTCTTCAAAATGGCTGGAGCGCCTACCCGAGCCTGCCTACGGCGGGCCAGGGATAAGCCAAGCCGAATATAGAAATCGCCCAAAACCCGTCAACTGGTTTTACGTAAAAGCGCTTTTGTCACCTTGAGGAAGCGAAAAACCTTGTCGTATCCTTTTACAAACTCCCTCTACCTTCCCGCCTTCCTGCCGATAATACAATACGGCGCATTTTCCTTGCGCCCGGCGGGTTCCGTAGGTATTTTAAAAGTTCAAAAGATGTCCGCCCAAGCGGGTTTGTAGTTTGTAAAAGAGAATAGAAGGAGGAAAAATGAGCGCAAAAAGAATTTTAACCCTGTTTTTGCTCGCCGCTTTTATGGCTGTCGGCTGCAGCAAAAAAGAGGAAACTGCCGACCAAACCCAGCCGACGGACGAGTCCTTCGGCCAGACCACCCCAGCAACAACCGAACAGCCCACAACCACGACCGAAACCCCGCCGATGGAAACCAAAACCGAACCGGTAAAAACGGTGGAAAAGAAAACTCCGCCCAAACCAAAATACGTAAAGGTTACCATTCCATCCGGCACGCCGCTTAAAGTCACCTTGAACGATACCTTGCAAACCAACAAAAACCAGGAAGGCGATGCTTTCACCGGCACGCTGGATGAACCGGTGGAAATGGAAGGCAAAATTCTCATTCCCTCGGGCTCCACTTGCACAGGCGTAATCACCAAGCTGGTTAAAGGCGGCACGTTGAAAACTTCCCCCGAGATTGCTTTCGTGGTGACCGAGATTACCACGCCGAAGGGCAAAACCTACGCGGTGGAAGTGGACACCGTTTACAAAAAGGGTAAATCGCACACCGGCCGGGAAGTCGGGATGATTGGCGGCGGAGCCGCAGCCGGCGCGATCGTCGGTGGACTTTTGGGTAAAAAGAAAGGCGCCTTAATCGGCGCCGTTGCCGGAGCGGCGGCGGGAACGGGAGCGGCTGCTGCCACCGGACGTGAAAACATAATCTATCCAGCCGGCTTGACCTTGACCTTCAACTTGCAAAGCCCGTTGACGGTAACGGTGCCGGAGAAACAGTTGACGCCGCCGAATTTTGAGACCAAAAAAGAAGTCTCAACTACCGGGAATTAATTCGAAACGTTTTTCCAAACTCCGCTCGGGCAACCGGGCGGGGTTTTTTAATTTTCGGAAAAGGCTTTTTCCACCTGCTCTTTGACGAAGCGCATCCGCTCCGCCACCAAAAGGTCGCGCGCTGTCTTCAACCGTTCCTCCACTGTCGATGCTTCCAAAAGCTTCTGCTTGGTTTTGGCCGGGAGGTTTAAAAGATGCGCCGCTAAATACGAAAAGCGCGCCGGGTCGGAGGGTAAATCGAAAGGATAAACCGGCACCAGCGTGAAAATCGAGGTGAGCTGAATGAAATCGAGCAAAACCAGCCGCAAAATCTGGTCGGTCAAAAGCGCCTGCTCCCGGTTTCCATCTTCATCTTGCAGGAAGGTCACTTCTGCCGAAAGGTAGGGCGCCGGTTCCAAAAGTTTCTGGATTCTAAACCGCCGCAGCCCGATGGCCAGAATGTTCAGCTGCCCGTCATCCAACCGCTCCGCGCGGGAAATTTTCGCTTCCGTGCCGATTTCAAATGGCACCGCCGGAGGACCGGTCTCCTGCCCCTTTTTGATTAGCACCACCCCAAAGCTTTTGTTTTCCGCCAGGCATTCATTAATCATTCGCCGGTAGCGCTCCTCAAAAATATGCAAAGGCATCGGCACTCCCGGAAAAAGCACCGTTTTTAGCGGGAAAATCGGCAGAATCAAGCTGTCAGATTTCATTATTTACTCCACCCATAATATTATACGTTATCAAATCTCTATAAACATCTGTTTTTATTGTAGGGGCACAGCGCGCCGTGCCTTTCCCCCTCTCCATTGAATGGAGAGGGGGTCGGGGGTGAGGCGGTTTTTCGTAGGGGCGAATGGCATTCGCCTTTCTCTTTCCCCTTCCCGTTTCGGGAAGGCCTGCCCGAGACGAGCTCGGGACTCGGCCAGGGGGGGCAAAGGGCTTAGGTTAGCAGGTGAGCAAGAATCGGGTTGTTATCCCCCGCATATACCTTTGTTTGTCGTATGTATGAATTACGCAACCGCAAAAATAACCCCTATATTACCGGAAGGAAGGAATATGAACACGCAGGTCGAAACCGTCGATTTCGCAAAACTCTCCCACGACTACACTCGGATGGAACAGGCGATACGCTATTTGGAAGAACACTTCCGCAACCAGCCCGGCTTAAAGGAAATCGCCAATAGTGTCCATTTGAGCGAATTCCACTTCCAGCGCCTCTTTTCCCGTTGGGCCGGCGTCAGCCCCAAAAAGTTTCTGGAATTTCTGACCCTTGATTACGCCAAAAAACTGCTCCAGGAATCAGAGAGCGTTCTGGATGTTGCCTACGAATCCGGCCTCTCCGGCCCAGGCCGTTTGCACGATTTGTTTGTGAACGTGGAGGCGATGACGCCGGGGGAATACAAGCAAAAAGGGGCCGGTTTGAAAATCTCCTACGGCATTCACCCCACCCCTTTTGGCGAATGCCTTTTAGCTGTGACCGAGCGCGGCATCTGCGGGCTTTCCTTTATCGAAAACGAAAATCCCAAAAAGGCCCTGCAATATCTGGCTGCCAATTGGCCCAACGCCCAGATTGCCGAAAATGGGAAAGCGACCAAGCCGTACGTGGAAAGAATCTTCGGCGGCACAAACCAAAACGGCACGCCTATGAAGCTTTTTTTGAAGGGCACCAATTTCCAGATAAAGGTCTGGGAGGCGCTTTTGAAAATCCCGCCCGGCTGTGTGGCCTCATACGAAAAGATTGCCGAGCGCATCGGCCGGCCGGCCGCTTCCCGCGCTGTGGGAACTGCGGTGGCCAATAACTACGTCGCCTATTTAATCCCCTGCCACCGGGTCATCCAGAAAATCGGCGCCTTCGGCAACTACCGCTGGGGCACGCCAAGAAAGAAGGCGATGCTGGTGTGGGAAGCGGGAAGGAAAGAGGTTGTAGGGGTTTGATTAATCAAACCCCTACAGTTCTTGAATTCTGCCGTATATTAGTATTGGAAGGCAGTTATGAGAAACGCGAGGATTTTCATCGTATTAATAATATTACTTGGGCTAATCCTTTTATTCCCAATCTCCCTTTCCGCAGCTAACGGTAAAATCTCCGGCAAGGTTTTAGACAAGAAAATGAAAGAACCCATAGTGAGAACTGTAGCGACACTTGTAAAGAACAGTGAAAAAACTGCCCAAACTGCCATTACAGATAAAAGTGGCTACTTCAGGATACTGAAAGTGCCTCCCGGTATTTACGATATTGAAGTAACTGCAACCGGTCACAACAAGCTGATAATCAAAAGGATCAAGGTTCAGACCGATATGACGATTGATGTGGGTCAAATATGGTTGACCAATCAATCAAATCAAGTTGATACGTTGATTTTTTCCCCTCGCAAGCGGCCTCCTTGCTTCTAATGGTTAAATTCAATGTGAGAAACACATTTTTTTCCGAGCAACAAAAGAGGCGGCCCTTTCGAGCCGCCTCTTTTTTATCTCGTAAGCGAGCAACTCACCGCGTCAACAAGTCAGCCTTGTGGCGCAGGTAAGGCGTTTTTTTAGCCTGCTAAATTGTAGGGGTAATACATTATTGGCGGCTCGACAACGCCCCTTCAAAAACCTGAACTTTTTTCATACTATCCGGACAGGATATGAAGTACAATCCGGATATACATCATCGGCGGTCGATACGGCTGAAGGATTATGATTATGCGCGGGAGGGTGCGTATTATGTGACCATTCTGGCCAAGGATAGAGAAAATCTGTTTGGGGATGTTGTAGATGGAGAAATGAGATTAACGCCCCAGGGGAAAATTGCGCAACAATTTTGGTTTCAAATTGCCGGGCGTTATCGGAATGTAGAATTGGATGAATGCGTGGTCATGCCGAATCATGTGCATGGGATCATCATTATCAATGAAACGGTAGGGGCAATTCATGAATTGCCCTTACAAAAACCGATACAAGCAACACGGAAGGCGCGGCGATTGATGTTATTGCCAAAAATCATCGGATGGTTCAAAATGAATTCTGCAAAGCGGATAAACGAATTACGGAAAACACCCGGGTTGCCGGTGTGGCAGCGGAATTATTACGAACACATTATTCGAAACGAAGAAGCGTTCAACAAAATTCGGGAATACATTTTTAATAATCCGTTGAGATGGGAATTTGACCAAGAAAATCCAAGAGGGCAGGTGGATAAAATTGAACAAGATTTTTGGAATAATTTTGGGAGAGAGAAATTACACCGGGAAGATTAGCCCTTGCCTTTCTCGAAAAAATCATTAAATTGCAACGCCTTAAGAAAGGGAATTATGGCCAAAATATGTGACATTTGCGGAAAAGGACCTATGACGGGCAGAAACGTCAGCCACGCCCACAACGTGAGCCCCCGGCGCTTTTTCCCCAATCTGCATCCGGTGCGGGCTAATATTAACGGCAAGCATACCCGCATCAAGGTCTGTTCTTCCTGCCTGAAAGCCGGCAAGGTTCTAAAAGTTACGCATCGGCCCAAAGCCAAACCCGCCATCGAATCTTAATCGCACACCCCCTATTCGGTGGCACCGAATGGTCTTTGCATTCGGTGCCCGTCGCACATTACAAAAACCAATGTGCGCCACCAAACCCCTCTCCATAAATGAAGAGGGGAAAATGTAGGGGTGAACCTTTAGGTTCACCCTTTTGGGCGAATCTGAAGATTCGCCCCTGCGTAACCCACAAAAAGAACAGGAATTGGATTAACGGAACGCGTCTTTGCGCACTCCTCCGTTCATTTGCTTGCGCATAAACGCCGGCAATTCCAAATTGTTCGGGTCCATCGCATCCCTTTTGGCGACCGCCACCGGCTCTTCGGCTTCGCGGCGGGTGGTCACGCCGACTTTGTCCAGGCCGAGACGATGCCGCGCCTGCGAAAACAAATCGGAGACGCGCGATTCGACTTCCATCGTGGCGCCGTTGCAGGAAATAAATCCGGTGGCGATGACGGTGACGCGCATCTCATCTTTCAGTGTGGGGTCGATGACCGCGCCGAAGATAATGTTGGCATCCGCGCCGACCGCTTCGTAAACAACCGAAGTCGCTTGGTTCACTTCCGATAGGGTAACGTCGTTTCCGCCGGTGACGTTGACCAGAACCCCTTTGGCGCCCAAGATGGAAACGTTTTCCAAAAGCGGGCTGGAAATCGCCGCGCGCGCCGCTTCCTCTCCCTTGTTCGGGCCCTGGCCCACTCCCGTGCCCATAATGGCGTCCCCCGATTCCGCCATCACCGTGCGCACGTCGGCAAAATCGCAGTTGATTAAGCCCGGAACGGTGATAAGCTCGGAGATGCCGCGGGTCGCTTGCATTAAGACGTCGTCGGCCTTAAAGAAAGCGGCGGTGAGTGGCGTATCAGCACCCACCAGCGAAAGCAGGCGCTGGTTGGGAATTATAATTAGAGTATCGACGCGCGATTTCAGCTCGTCCAATCCGGCCAAAGCCCGGCTCATCCGTTTCTTGCCTTCGAACTCGAACGGCTTGGTTACGATGGCCACAGCGAGAGCGCCGGAGTCCTTGGCGATTTCCGCCACGATGGGAGCGGCGCCGGTGCCGGTGCCGCCTCCCATACCGGCGGTAACAAAGACCATATCGGCGCCAACTAAAAATTCGGAGACCAGGTCGCGGTTTTCCTCGATGGCTTGACGCCCCACCTCGGGGCGGGCGCCCGCCCCCAGGCCGCGGGTGATTTGAGAACCGATTTGAATTTTGTGCGGCGCCAGGGAGGACTCCAGAACCTGGGCATCGGTGTTGATGGTGATGAAATCGACCCCTCGCAAGCCGCCTTCAATCATCCGATTGACGGCATTGCCGCCCGCCCCGCCGACCCCAACCACCTTGATTTTGGCTCCGGAAAGCGCGTCTAAGTCGAGGTCAACAAACATTTCTGGTGCGGTGGACATCTTTTCTTTCATACCTGCTCCTATCGGTTTGTGGGTTTAGTTATTACAAATATTCGCGCATCCAGTCAACGGTTTTTTCCCATAGGCCAAAAACGCCTCCGCGCGGTTTCTTTTGGCCCAGCCGGTTGTTGCAACCGAAAAGCGCTAAGCCGATGGCGGTGGCGTATTGGGGGTTGACAGCTTGCTCGATGGTGCCGCCGAAACCTTTGGGAATGCCGATTCGCGCCGGCAAATCGAAAACTTCTTCCGCCAAAGGCGCCGCCCCGGCCAAAAGGGAAGCCCCGCCGGTTAAAACGACGCCGCCGGTGAGAAATTCGGTCAAGCCCAGCGAGCGGACTTCGCGCAAGGCCAGGCCGTAGATTTCTTCCATCCGCGGCTCGATGATGGCCGCCAAGAGAGACTGCGAAACTTTTCGTTCTCCTCTTCCAGCGGAAGGGGGCAAAACCAAGGCCTCTTCCGGATCGACCATGTGCGAGCAGGCCACGCCAAAGCTTTTTTTCAACTCCTCGGCCTCCGGCGGCTCCAGACGCAGGCCGATGGCTATATCGTTGGTAACGTTGCCGCCGCCGAGCGGAATGACGAAAGTGTGCAAAAGCTCCCCTTCAAGAAAAACCGCCATATGCGTGGATGCTCCGCCAATGTCCAAAAGGATTGAGCCGCGTTCCCTTTCGGCTTGCGAAAAGACCGCTTCCGAAGCGCCCAGAACGGACAAAACCAAATCGCAGGGCTCGACTTCCGCTTTTTCCACGCAACGGAAAAGATTTTGAGCGGCCGTGGTCGAACCGGTGACCAGATGAACATCCGCTTCCAAACGGGAGCCGGACATTCCGCGCGGGTCTTTGATACCACCCTGGCCGTCCAGCGAAAATTCAAACGGAATGGTATGAAAAATTTCCCGGTCCTGGGGCAGAATGACCGCACGGGCTTGCGCGACGGCTCGGGCTAAATCCTGCTCGGAGATTCCCAAAGTAGAGTGCGCAACCGAAACTCCACCCCGGCTGTGCAGGCTTTTCAGATGCTCTCCACTAATGCCGACCACAATCCGTTCTATCGGAAGGCCGAAAACCAGCTCGGCATCCCGGACGGCCTGGCGGATGGAATCGACCGCGCCGAAGAGGTCCACCACCACCCCGCGCTTGACGCCGCGCGTGGGGGCTGTGCCCAAACCGACCAGCTTCGGCTGGCGGTCGCCGTTGGTTTCCACCACCACCGCTGTGACTTTGGTGGAACCGATATCGAGCGCGGAAACAGCCGTCCGATTCATTTTCCCCCTTCCGAAGAACCGGTGAAGGCGTACACCGAATTTTTTTGGCGCAAATCCAGATTGCCGGCGGGAACCCCGGTTGCCAAAAGCTGTTTTAATAAAACAAGTTTTGGCTCGTAGGGCGGAGCGCCCAAGTTTACTTCGGCGCCGGTGTCCAAAAAGTAAACTTTGACGTTGTTGCGGTCTTCAAAATCCAGCTGTGAAAGCTTATCTAAAAACTCCGGATACTCCGTGCGAACGTTCTGCAAAAAATTGGCAAAGCGCCCCATTGCCGCTGATTTTGCCGGAACGTAATACCAGCCGTTAAACCATCCACAGCCGGAGACAACTAATTTTCCGGCAATCTTATCTTCCGGAGTCAAAGGAAAAATCTCCAGCTTTTCGGAAAGGCCGTAGAGTTTATCGGCAGCTAAAGTGAAATCGAATTTCTTCTCCTTGACCCAGACAATCAGTTTATTTGGGAAAGTAAAACGTACCGCCACTTTTTCGATGCGCCGGTCTTTCAAAACCGCGCGGGCGGCCTTTATAGTGGAAAAGTGTGAAAAGTGCCGGCCTTTCAAGTTTTCCAGTTTGCAGGCAATCTCGGCGGGCGGAATTTTCTCCGCTCCTTCCACTTCAATTTGGCGGACAATGGGCGGATGCGGACCAAAGTAGAAATACCCGGGTAGCGCAAAAACTCCTAAAAGCCCGGCCAAACCGGCGTCGCGCAAAATTCGCCTCACTTTAGAAGCTCCACCAGCTTATCGGCGGCACGGTAAATGGAGCCGGCGCCCAAAGTAATGACGACGTCCCCTTTCTGAAGCTTGGGAAGCAAGACCTCCGGCACCTCCTCCCAGCGGGCCACAAAATCGAAGTTTTTAAAGCCGCCTTTTTCGAAACCCTGAACAATCAGAGCCGAGCTGACACCCGGAATCGGTTCCTCGCGGGACGGGTAGATTTCGGTCAGAACGACGCGGTCGGCCGCCTTCAAAGCCACGGCAAATTCGAGGGCAAAATCACGCGTGCGCGAAAAGAGATGGGGCTGGAATACCGCGATGATATTCCGGCCGGGGAAAGCGGCGCGGGCGGCTCGCAAGGTGGCTTCTATCTCGGTGGGGTGGTGGGCGTAATCGTCCACCACAATCACCCCGCGCCCTTCCCCTTTGAGCTCGAAGCGGCGGCGCACGCCGCGAAATTCGGAAAGACCTAAAGCAATTTTCTCCCAGGAAAGACCCAGCTCCCGGCCGACGATGGCGGCGGCCAAGGCGTTTTTGACGTTGTGCAGGCCGGGAACGCGCAAAAAGAGCTTTTCGCTATCTCCAAATTTCGATTCGAGCAAAAAATGGGTGGTTAAACCCTCCATCGTGACGCCACCCGCACAATAGTCGCATTCGCCGATTGGACAGGAAACACCGTAGCGAATGACCGGTCGGGTCAAAGCGGGCTCGATGGCGCACAGATTCGGCTCATCGGCGCATAGCACAATCGAACCGTAGAACGGAACGCTGTTCAAGAACTGAATGAAAGCCTCTTTAATCTCGCCCAAATTTTTGTAGTAATCGAGATGGTCCGCCTCCAATGTGGTCGCCACGGCGATATGGGGCGAAAGCATTAAAAAGGAGCGGTCGTATTCGTCCGCTTCGCAAACCATAAACTCCCCTTCCCCCAAACGGGCGTTTGTGCCCAGGTTGACCACCCGGCCGCCGACCACGATGGTCGGGTCCAAACCGGCAGAGGACAGAATCTGGCCAATCATTGAGGTCGTGGTAGTCTTCCCGTGCGTGCCCGAGACGGCGATGCCGAATTTCATACGCATCAACTCGCCTAACATTTCCGCCCGGCGGATAACCGGAATTTTATTTTTGCGGGCGGCGGCCACTTCCGGATTTTCTTCGCGAACGGCGGAGGAAACGACCACCACGTCGGCGCCCGTTACATTTTCCGGCTTATGGCCAAAAGTGACCGGAATGCCCAAGCCGGCCAAACGCTCGGTCGCTTCCGAGGGAGCCAAATCGGAGCCGCTGATTTTATAACCGAGATTGAACAAAACTTCGGCCATTCCGCACATACCGGTGCCGCCGATGCCGACAAAATGCAGCTTCTTTATTTTGCGTAAAACCGGAAGAGCGGCTCTTTTTTCTTTGACCATAGTTAACATTGCACCTCCTTAGGGTTTAGACATGCCGCGGAAGCCTCCTCCATTTTAACTTTTGAAGCCAACTTCACTATTTCCACGGCCATCTGGCGGGCCGCTTCCGGCCGGCCGAATTGCTTTGATTTTTGAGACATTTTCTTAAGTCCGTTTGGGTCATTCAACAACTCTGTAATCTTTTCGGCCAAAATTCCGGAACCCAACTCTTTTTCCTTGAGCAAAAAGGCTCCGCCAACACGCACCAAAGCTTCGGCATTTTTGGTTTGGTGGTCGGCAGCGGCTAATTCGTAGGGAATTAAAATTGAGGGCTTTCCCAAAGCGCTCAATTCGGCAATCGACAAAGCCCCCGCGCGGCAGACGACCAAATCGGCGCAGGCATAGGCGGCGGCCATATCATCGATGTAGGGGCGGACAACCACACAATTGGGACTTTGATTCAATTGAGTTTCGTGTTCTTGAAACCAGCGCAAGCCGGTTTGCCAAAGAATCTGAAAGCTGGAAGTATTTCCAGTCGAAACCCAACTCCTGACCGCTTCGTTCAGCTTGCGTGCTCCTTGGCTGCCGCCAAATATGAAAACGGTTTTTTTATCCGGCGATAAACCAAACACTGCTGCTCCCTCTTCCCTTTTCTTGTTTAGATTGGGCCGCACCGGATTGCCGGCGTAGAGCAGGTTTTCCAGTTTGGAGAAAAAGCGGGCCGATTCGGCAAAACCGAGAAAGACCAGATTGGCGCGCGGGGCCAACAAACGGGTTACCAACCCGGGAACGGAATTCTGCTCCTGTAAAATATTCGGGACTTTTTTCCACTGCGCCCAGAACAAAACCGGGAAGGAGACATAGCCGCCGGTGCCGACTACCACCGAAGGGCAGAGCTTATTGAGCAGTTTGCGGGCGGCCAACAACGCACCCAAAAGTTTGAGCGGAACAAGCAAATTTCTGAGCGACCAGAAGCGGGCAATTCCGGCCACCTTTAAGGTGAACAGTTCAAAGCCGGCCGCGGGGACAATTTTTTCTTCCGGCCCGCCGGCCCGGCCGACAAAAACCGGCTGGAAACCGGGGAAACGGGCAGCCAGTTCCTGTGCCATAGCTAAGGCAGGATAGATATGCCCGCCGGTGCCGCCGCCGGCAAACAAAACCTTACGCAAAGCGGCTTCTCCTTTCCCTGGCAGCGCGGGCGGCTTCATACAGCTTGGATTGAGCAGCGATATTTTGCAAAACTCCAATGGAAAGAGCCACCACTAAAAGAGAGCTGCCGCCGTAGCTCAAAAAGGGCAGCGGAATCCCGGTGGTTGGAACCAAGCCGGTAACGACGGCCACATTCAGAACTACCGAAACAAAAATTGAAGCCGTCAGAATAAAAGCCAAAAGGAAACCGAACAGGTCCGGAGCGCGGACGGCAATCATCCAGCCCCGCCAGATTAAAACCAGGAAGAAAAAGAGCAGGATGGCCAGACCGACAAAGCCGCCCTCTTCGCCGATGGAAGCAAAAATAAAATCGGTGTGCGGTTCCGGCAGATAAAACATTTTTTGATGCCCTTCTCCTAAGCCCTGTCCAAACACTCCGCCGGAACCCAAAGCTAAAACTGCCTGTTTGACCTGATAGCTCCCCTCCGCCGGGTCGGCAAAAGAGCGGGCGTAATCCAGTACCCGGGTCTTTTTGTAGCCGAAACCGAAAACCAGAATTAATCCCGCCAGAACCACAGGAATAGTTACCATGGCCATCTGTTTAATCCGGGCGCCGACTACAAACAGACCCAGAAAAGTCATGCAGGCGATGGTGATAAACGTGCCCAGGTCCGGCTCTTTCATTATTAAAAAGAAAGCCAAAAAGAGAATGGGGGCATAGGGAATCAAAAGATAGCGCCATTCTCTGACCCGGCCGGAGCGCTTGGCCAGGGAGTGGGCGAGATAAACAGCCAGTGCAAACTTGAAAAATTCAGAAGGCTGAAATTGGAAAGCTTTAAAGGTAATCCAGCGATGCGCTCCCTTGATCGGCCGGGCAAAAAGTACCGCCACCAACAGGACAAAAGCGATGGCCAAAAGCGGCAGGGCGATTTTGCGATAGAGATGATAGTCAATGCGTGAGAGAACGAAGATGGCGCCCATAGCGATTAGACTCCAGACCAGCTGGCGCAGGAGGAAAAAGTGAGGCGAGTCGAACCTTTTCTCGGCGATGAAATGGGAGGAGGAATAGACCATCACCACGCCGACGCTCATCAAAATCAGAACCACGGTCAAAAGAAAAAAATCTAAGCCCCAGCGGTTTTCCATTTTTTCTCCACTCTGCGCTTTATTTCCATAACCGTTTTTTTAAAAACCTCTCCCCTCTCTTCGAAATTGGTAAACATATCGAAGGAGGAACAGGCCGGGGAAAAGAGAACCGTATCGCCGGCTTTGGCTAAATCAAAAGCTTTCTCGACCGCTTCGGGTAAAATGGCCGCTTCATAAGCTGGCGCCAGATCTCCCAGTGTCTGACGGATTAAATTTTTGGCCTGTCCAATCAGAACCATTGCTTTGACCCGGCCTGGGAAATACTCCCGCAAAGGCGCATAGCCGGCCCCTTTGTCCTTGCCACCGGCAATAAGGATGATGGGCGGCTTAACGGATTGCAAAGCATACCAGACCGAATCGACGTTGGTGGCTTTGGAGTCGTTGATAAAATTGACGCCGTTGATAGTAGCGACCGGCTCCAAGCGATGGGGCACGCCGGTGAAACTTAACAATCCTTTAATCACTCCCTCAGCCGGCAAGCCCCAAGCCAAAGCCGCAGCTGCGGCGGCCAATGCGTTGGCGCAGTTGTGCGGGCCTTTGATGGGAAGTTCGTCTTGTTTAACCAACGCTACTTTCCCTTTCGGTCCGACAAAAACAAGCTGTTCTCCTTCGAGATAAGCCCCCGGAGAAACTTTTTCTTTCGTCGAGAAAAAATAAATCTCTCCCCCTTTTAAACTCCCGGCATAATTCCGCAGGAAAGCGTCGTCATAATTCAAAACCGTTTTTTTGCCGGGGACAAAGTTTTCAAAGATGCGCAACTTGGCCGCCCGGTATTCTTCAAAACTCGCATAGCGGTCGAGATGATCGGGCGACAGGTTTAAAAACAGGCTAATTTCCGGGGCGAACTCTTCGATATATTCCAATTGAAACGACGAGATTTCCAAAACAATCATTTGATAAAAAGTTTTTTCGGCAACTACGGCTGAAAAGGGCAGGCCGATGTTGCCGGCAACTTTGGTGGAAACTCCAGAAGAGGAAAAAATATTTCCCAACCAAGCGGTCGTAGTAGTTTTTCCGTTCGAGCCGGTAACAGCAATGATTGGCGATTTGCAAAGCCAGTAGGCAACTTCAATCTCGCCGAAAATCGGCAACCCGCGACTTTGGGCTTGTTCTAAAATCGGAGCATCTTTGGGCACGCCGGGGCTTACCACCAAAAAGTCTTTGCCATCCAGACAGGCAGAAGTATGCCCGCCGGTTTCGTAAACTACCCCCAGTTTTTGCAGATCAGAAAGCGACTCCGCCAAAGCGTTCGCCTCTTTTTGGTCGGAAACAAAGGGGGTTGCGCCGAACTGTTTAACCAACTTGGCCAAAGCGATGCCGGAGCGGGCCATTCCCAAGATAGTGATTTGTTTTCCTTTTATACGTTCGGGATGATAGGGCATTATCTAATTTTCAACGTGCTTAAGGTTAACAAGGCAAAAAGCGCCCCTAAAATCCAGAAGCGGACGACCACCTTCGACTCCGGCCAGCCGGAAAGCTCGAAGTGGTGATGGAGGGGAGCCATTTTGAAAATCCGCTTGCCCCTCAACTTAAAAGAGCCCACCTGCAAAATGACTGATAACGCTTCGGCCACGAAGACCCCCCCCAGAATTACCAGGAGCATCTCTTTTTTTAAAAGCACCGCCACGGCGCCCAGCGAGCCCCCTAAAGACAAAGAGCCGGTATCTCCCATAAAGACCTGCGCCGGGTAGGAATTGAACCAGAGAAAACCCAAAGCAGCGCCCATCACCGCGCCGCAGAAAACAGTCAACTCGCCCGCCCCTTCCAAATAGGTGATGGTTAGGTAGCCGGAAAAATCGACGCGGCCGGTGACGTAAGCCAGGCCGGCTAAAGCCATAAAACAGATGCCGCATAATCCGATGGCCAGCCCGTCCAAACCGTCGGCTAAATTGACGGCGTTGGAAGCGCCGGTGATTATCAGCATCACAAAGGGGATATAAAACGGGCCGAAGGGGATGTAGTAGTTTTTAAAAAACGGGATATCGGTATCGGGAGTGAAACCGGCTGAAGGGGGAAAGAAATAGAGCGCGGTGCCGAAAAGCAGGCCCAATAGAATTTGAGCGGAGAATTTTTTGCGCGCCACCATCCCTTTTTTCTGATGTTTGATGACTTTCAGATAATCATCCATAAAACCGACGGCCCCGGTCCAAAGGGTAGCCAAAACGATAAGCTGGATGTAGCGATTGGTCAGGTTGGCCCAGAGCAGGGTCGGAATCAAAATCGCCGCCAGGATGATAAGCCCTCCCATCGTGGGGGTTCCAGCTTTGGATTGATGGCTTTCCGGCCCTTCCTCGCGAATTTTTTCCTTCAGCTGCATTTGGGCCAGTTTGCGGATGAAATAGGGCCCTAAAATCCAGGCGATAAAGAGGGCCGTAACTGTAGCGTTGGCCGTGCGGAAAGTGATGTAACGAAAAATATTGAAACCGGAGATGTAATCCGCCAGGGGATAGAGGAGGTGATAGAGCATTAGTTCCTCCCCCCGAACCCTTCCTTTAAACCCTGAACCAGCAAATCCAGGCCGGTGCCGCGCGAGGCTTTTACCAAAACCATATCGCCGGAACGGACAAAGCCAAGCAAGAAATCCAGCGCTTCTTTTTGAGAAACAAACCAAAAAACTCTTTTGGAATCCATTCCCGAAGCAAGAGCCGCATCGGCCAGAGCTTTCGACTCCAGACCGACCACAATCAGCAAGTCCAAGCCAAAAGAAGCGGCAGTCTTACCTACTTCCGCATGCAAAGATTTTGACTTCTCCCCCAACTCTTTCATATCTCCCAGGCAGGCCACCCTGCGGGCCGCTTTTTGCTCGGCTAAGGTAGCTAAAGCGGCCCGCATAGAGTCGGGGTTGGCATTGTAGCTGTCGTTTAAAATCGTAAGGCCGGCAACCCGTTCCAATTCCATCCGCCAGGCAACCGGATGAAATCCTGATAGAGTTTGTCTTGCTTTTTCCAAATCGGCACCCAGTGCTTCACAAAGAGCTAAAGCAACCAAGGCGTTGTAAATTTGGTGGCGGCCGAGGATGGAAAGCGTTACCGAAAGTTTACCATTATATAGGAAGTCGTAACCGCCAAAAGCATTCAATCTCAATTCGGTAGCCCGGAAGTCGGCTTTCTTCTCGATACCGAACCAGCGGACATTTATTTCTTTCAGGGCAAGATAGGTGGAAAGCATCGGGTCGTCAGCGTTCAGAAAAAGAGTTCCGCCGGGAGGCAGGCCAAGGGCCAGTTCCAGCTTGGCTTCCATCACTTTTTCTTTGGTTCCCAAACCTTTAAGGTGAGCTTCTGAGATATTTAAAACTACGCCGTAGTCCGGACGGCAGATTAAGGTGAGCCGAGCCATCTCCCCTTTTTTACTGATTCCGAGCTCATAAACGGCTGCCCGGTGCTCTTTCTTCAAGGTGAAAACGGACAAAGGCAGACCTATCAAGTTATTGAAGTTTCCCAGAGAGCCTGTGGCCATGAAACTGGTGGACAAGGCCTGAAAAGTCATTTCTTTGGCCGTAGTTTTACCGGAGGAACCGGTTATGCCAGCCACTTTTAACGTGAAGCGCCCGCGATACCAGGCGGCCAAATCTCCCAATGCCTGCAAGGTATCCGCAACAACCAAGAGCGGCTTTTCAACCGAGCGATTTTGAGTATGCCAACTTTTTGATACGACGGCCAGGCCCGCACCGGCCGCGAACGCCTTTTGAAGAAATCTATGGCCGTCGGTCTTTTCGCCCGGAAGGGCGAAAAAGATGTCACCGGCAACAAGCTCGCGGGTATCAGTCGTGATAGCCGAAAATTTCTCATCCCGGCTTACGCCTACCAGCTCTCCCTTTGTAGCCCAAGTAATTTGGCCCGCAGAAAGCCCGCCCGCTTCGCCAAAGCTTACGCGATAAGATGGGCTTTGTTTAGCCATCTTGGTCCAATCAGTCGCCGCTGCCAGCATAACCCCTCTGCTTTAACGCTTCTTTCAAAACTTCCCGGTCATCAAATGGAATTTTTTTATCGCCGATTTGCTGATAAACTTCGTGCCCCTTACCGCAGGCGACCAGAAAGTCGCCTTCCCGAGCAGCCTTCACCATTTCAAACAACGCCTCTTTGCGGTCAACAATGACGCGAACCTTGGAACGGTCGGAAAAGCCGGCCAGGGTGTCTTCGATGATTTGCTCCGGCGGCTCGGTACGGGGGTTGTCGGAGGTGAGAAAAATAAAATCCGCATATTTTTCGGCCACTTGCCCCATCAAGGGGCGCTTGCCTTTATCCCGGTCTCCGCCGCAGCCGAAAGCGATAAGCACCCGCTTGGGATTGAAAAAACGCGCCAATTTTAAGATTTGCTCGATGCCATCCGGAGTATGCGCGTAATCGACCACTACCGGGAAAGGCTGGCCCATTTTAATCCGTTCCACCCTTCCCGGAACGGACGGCGACTTTTCCAAGCCAACTTTTACAACTTGAGGAGTAAAGCCATAAGCCAGGCCAGCCGCCGCCGCCGCTAAAAGGTTTTGCAAGTTAAACGGGCCGACCAAGGGCGAGGAGACATTGAATTTCTGCCCGCGAAAAGTTAGCTCGATTTCGGTTCCGTCGGTCACATAGCCGTATCGGGTGCAGAACAGATCAGCTTTTGAACTTTCCACAGAATAAGTGAAAATTTCTCCCTTGGTTAAGGCGCGGAAAAATTCAAACTCGTTTGAATCCATGTTCAAAACTGCTTTGCCGTTTGGTTTGAGATGACGGGTGAAAAGTTTGAGTTTTTCCTCCCGGTAAATTTCGATTGTTTTGTGGAAATCGAGGTGGTCACGGGTCAAATTGGTAAAAACTGCGACGTCAAACATAATCCCATCTACGCGGCCTAAAGCCAAAGCATGCGAGGAAACTTCCATCGAGGCAGATTTTCCCCCTCGCCCAACCACGTTGTAGAAGAAGCGGGCTAAATCGAGAGACTCCGGAGTGGTATTCCAAGCCGGAGTCGAATCGGAGCCAAATTCGTAGGCGATGGTGCCCAAAAGCGCGGGCGTTAGGCCCGCTTTTTCCAAAATCGAACGCATTAAATACGACACGGTGGTCTTGCCGTTTGTTCCGGTGACGGCAAAAAGAGTCAAAGAATTGGTCGGATACCGATAAGCCAGATGGGAAACTTGCGCCAAGGCATTGCGAACATCCGGAACCACAATCCAGGCAACCTCATTCTCCAAACCGAAATCTACCGAGACTACGGCGGTTGCGCCGCGCTTGACCGCATCCGGGACAAACCGACGGCCATCCTGCTTAAAGCCGGGTATGGCGAAAAAGAGGGAGTTGGGAACGACTTTGCGCGAATCACATTCAACCGCCAAAAATTCACCCGGCAGTTTTCCTATCAGTTTGGCTTGGGGCATAAGCTTCAAAATTTCCTCTTTTTTAAGCGGCATAGGCATTTGGGCGGAAAACAGGTCATTCATTCCTAAATGGTGGGGCGCAGGAAAGTACCAGCACTTCGGTCGAATCGGCCGGGCTTCCGGGAGGCAACGACTGCTCCTTTACCACTCCTTTACCTTTTACCCGCACGGAAAGCCGCCGGGCGCAAGCCTCATCCAAGGCCCGGCGCACCGAAAACCCGGAAAAATCGGGAACCAGCCCGCCCGGACAGTTGCGCGGCGCCCATTCTTTACTGCTTTCGGCCGAGGCCATCTGTATCCAGGTTGTTGAAGGTGCAGGAACATCTCTGGTTTCAAGCGGCACCGACAACAAAGACAAAATCTTTTCGGCTACTTTTTTAAAAATCGGCGCTGCCACTTCCCCGCCGTAGTAGTGACCTTTGGGCTCATCCAGAGAGATAAAGCCGACCACGCGCGGAGAATCGGCCGGGAAAAAACCGACGAAGGAAGCGACATAGCGCCCCTGAAGATAGCGATGGGTCAAAGGGTCCGGTTTCTTGGCCGTGCCTGTTTTTCCCGCTACCGAAATTCCTTCCAGTTGAGCGGCCCGGCCGGTTCCCGAGTCTACCACGCCAGAAAAGAAGCGCCGTAGAGTCTCCGCCGTCTCTTTCGAGATGACCCGTTCGGCTTCCTGCGGCAGAGCGCTAAGCACCGTTTTTCCATTCTCATCGCGGATTTCTTTGACTATATAGGGCTTCATCCGAACACCATCATTGGCCACAGTGGCATAGGCGCTGACGAGCTGCAAGGGAGTGACCGCCACCCCATATCCATAGGAATTGGTGGCCAGCTGCAACTCTTTCCAGCTTTTTTCGGAAGACAGCCAGCCCCCCACCTCCCCCGGCAAATCGATGCCGCTCTTTTCCCCAAAACCGAAGCGATGGGCCAATTTGTAGAAGCTGGACCCTCCTATCGCCAGACCAATTTTGGCCAGGGCAATGTTGGAAGATTTGACTATGGCATCTTCAAACGTGAGCCAATCGTACTTATGCACGTCGTGAATGCTATGTTTGCCGATTTTGAAAACCCCTTTTTCAGCATAAATCAGGCTGGCGGGACCAAACTTTTTTTCTTCTAATGCCGCCGCCGCCGTAACCACTTTAAATGTGGAGCCCGGTTCGTAAATATCGGAAATCAGCCGATTTTTCTGGCGGGTTAACCGCGGGTTCGAACGGTCGGCGGGGATATAGGCCATCGCCAAAATTTCCCCTGTTTTGGGATCCAAAAAAACTCCCGCGCCCGCTTCCGCCTTGCTTTTTTCAACCCCTAAAGAGAGTTCGCTCTCCAAAACCGCCTGCATATTGACATCGATGGTGGTTATCAGACTCTGCCCCGCTCGAGGGGCTGTTTCTCCCTTTTCGACCGAATACAAATTCCCTCGCGCATCGCGCAGCAAGGGACGCCGAATGGAGGTCCCCTGAAGTTTGGAATCGTAATACAGTTCCAAACCGGCCAGCCCTTTTCTATCGGTATCCACGAATCCAAGCCAGTCCACCCCCAAGGTACCGAAAGGATAATTGCGGCGCTCTTCTTGCACGGGATAAACGCCTGAAGTCAGTTTGCGCCCGACCCGCAAGGCCTCCACTTTTTCCAGCCCACGTGCCAGCCAAACAAAGCCTTTCCGATTCTTTTTCTCGCGCGCCTCTTTCTCGGAAAGCTGGCCGGAGAAGGTGGCCACTAGCTGCCGTATCGAGGGCAGACTTTCGGCGTAACTGAAAAACGAATAGGCCGGAATGTTTTGCGCCAAAACTTCGCCGTTGCGGTCGTAAATTACTCCCCGGTTTCCGATTAAAACTTTTTGCCCTTTTTCCTGTTCATCCGCCATTTTGGCGTAGCGCGGGCCGGAGAGCACCTGAATTTGAGCCAGCCGGGCCAAAATCGAAAGCCAAATCAAAACCGACAGGGTTAAAAGAAATTTCACCCGCACGCGCGATATGCCAAAAAGAAACCTACCGGCCATTCTTAAACTCCTGCGCCGAAACCGCGGCCTCTTTCAAAGGGAATTTTTGCCTTATCGTCGCCCAAAGGCCTTTTTGCCGGGCAGCCCTTTCCCACAATTTATCCGGCAGCATTGGATGCAAAGGCAGGCGCGCCAATTGCCGCGAAACGGGAAAATCCAGCCCGATATTCTGCGCCCGCGGCAACAGCTCTTCCAAGGAAGACATTCGGGCCAGATCCTTATTTAGATAATCATTAGCTTCCTCCAGCCCGGTTTTCTCGTTTTCGAGCCGGGCGACTTCGTCCAAAAAGGAATAAACCTTAACCCGTTCGGCTATATAGGCTGCGCACAGAAAAATTATGAGAAAAATCCAGCCGAAGACCCTGGCCAGGCGGGTTCTAAAGAGGAAGAAATAAAAAGCGAAAAACCTTCTCATATTTTCTCCGCCGCCCGCAGTTTGGCGGAAGCCGAGCGTGGATTTTCCATTCTTTCTTTGGCCGAGGGAGCCACCGGTTTGGCGGTCAAAATCTTAAGCGTTGAGCGATGGCCACAGCGGCAAACGGGAAATTCAGGCGGACAGATGCAATCTTTTGATTCTCTTTTAAAAAAATCCTTAACCTGCTTGTCCTCGAGCGAATGGTAGGAAATGGCCACCAGCCGTCCCCCCGCTTCCAAAAATGGAAGCGAACCCTCCAGGCCCAAACGAATGTTCGCCAATTCTTGATTTACTTCCATTCGCAGCGCCTGAAAAATGCGTGCTAAAAAGCGACGCGGGTGAGGACGTTTCCAGAATTTGAGCAGAAGCAGGCGAAGCTGACCGGTGGTGGAAACCCTTTCCTTTTTTCGAGCAGCCACAATAAACCGGGCCAGACTTCTTGCTCTCGGCTCTTCTCCAAAATTACGAAAAATTTCCGCCAACTTTTCCTCGGGATATTCGTTCAAAACTTGCTCGGCTGTAAAAGGTTGCGACAAATCAAAACGCATATCCAAAGGCCCTTCCGCTTGAAATGAAAACCCCCGGGACGAATCATCGAGTTGCAGCGAAGAGAGGCCAAAGTCGAACAGAATCCCCGAAAGGCGCGAAACTCCGGCTTTGGATAAAACCTCCGGTATTTGGCTAAAATTAGCCTGATAGTAAGTAAATCGAGGGGAATCCAAATTCATTTTAGCCGTTTCTGGATCCCGGTCGGTTCCTATCACCTTTCCTTCAAAACCGGAAGTCGCTAACAAAGCTTTAGTATGCCCTCCGCCGCCAAAGGTTGCGTCCAGATAGATTCCATACGGCCGATGGTACCAAAATGACATTGCCTCCCGAACCAGAACCGGACGGTGCACACGCTACGCCGGTTTAGAGTTTTTTGAAAAAATCTTTTCGGCTGCTTTCTCCCATTTCGGTTTGAAACGGGCAACGAACGCTTTGTATCGGGCCGGGCTCCAGATTTCCATCCAGCGCGCGGCGCCCAGAACCACCGCCTCGCCGGTAATACCCGCCTCCTTTAAATAATCCTCCGGAATTAGAATACGGCCCTGCGGGTCGGGAACAACTTCCTGCGCGGTGGCATACAAAAAACGGTTGAAATCCCGATAGGCGCCGAACGTGAACGGCTGGGTGCTCAAATTTTTGCCTATTTCCTCCCATTCCGATTCGGGATAAAGCGCCAGGTAGCCGTTGAAGCCGATGGATAGAAAGAATTTCTCCCCGCCGTTTCGGCGCAGTTTGGCCGGGATGGCCAAACGCCCCTTATCGTCCACGGCGCTGCGATAATTACCGGTATAGCTTGGCATTAAAAAAAGAGCTCTCCTCCGTTCCGATTCCGGGGCCTCCCTTGCAATGGAAGGCCTTGTTCTTTAAAAAACCTGGATGCCTGCCTAAATCCTCTTTACCACTTTTCCCCACTTCCACCCAAAAAAAACCACTCCATATTACTTGCTCACCACCCTTTTTGTCAAGCAGAAAGTGGATTTTTTTGAAAAAAACTTTTACGGGCAGATAAACGGCCTCATTTCCCGGCTAAAGCCGGTAGGCACAACGCTCACAAAAAGACTTTAAAGAGAAATCGAGAAAGCTTTAGCGCCGGGAAAAAAAGTAAATGAAAGCTCTACCGGATGCGGAGACCAGAACCAATGGCCATAGTAATAGTAGTCCGGCTTTTTCCAGCAGATTCGACCATTTCCAAAGATAGCGAAAAAAACCAAAGTGGGAAGAAAAGTAGAAAGCGGCTCGCATTTTCTCTGTTGAGCCTCCACGATGGTGAAAAACCTTTGCTTCCGGCCAGAAAGCAAGGCGAAATCCGGCCTTTTTTAACCGGTGTGCCAAGTCAACGTCACCGAAGAAGACGAAAAAGCGCTCGTCCAGTTTTCCTGCTTTCTCAAATGCTTCGCGCCGGATTAAAAGCGCCGAGGTCATTGGTTGTTCCACTTCCTTGAAGCTTTGATGGTCGAAATCGGGCATTTTCCAGCGGTTAAAAATTGTTTTGGGGAAAAGTCTTCCCAATCCTACAATTTGAAAGAAAAGGTCAAGTATGGCGGGTAACTGACGGCAGGAGGGTTGAATCGAACCGTCCGGATTTATAAGCTGTGGGGCTACGGCTGCAAATTCCTGTCTTTCATCCAGAAACCGGACTAATTCTTGCAGAGCTGCCGGTTCAAAGTGGATATCCGGGTTTGCAAAAAGAACCATTTCCCCGTTTGAAGCAGCAATCCCCTGATTATTGGCGGCCGACCAGCCCAAGTTTTGGAGGTTGGTTATTAAATGATCAGCTCTGCCCCAATTTCCAATCAGCTCAATGGTCTTGTCCTTTGAAGCATTATCTATGAAAAGAGCTTCCGCCCATCCCTTCGGCAGCTTTTCGACACTTTGAAAGAATTCAGACAGAAATTCGGCTGAATTAAAGGTTACGCAGATTATCGAAACTTTGGGGCTATTCATTGCGGCGATAAACGGCAATTGGGCCGGATTTGAAAGCAGGCTTATAGCCGGCTCCAAGCGGCTTTGGCCAAACCTCGGTAACCGTCCCACCGGTTACCACCCATTTTACTCCCTTGTTCGCAAGAATCGAATCAACTCTGGCAGAATCGAGGATGTGATAAGCTTTTTTTTCTTTCTGACTTAAAAGATGGGCGACATCCAGCCCGACCGTTTCCGTACCTCGAGGTAGCCGCATACCGGCCAGAACGGCATAGCCGGGCCATTCGGAAAAAATGGTGTCGGATGGAGTTCCATTCCGAACCAAATAAGTCACAACCGGACGGACGTTGGACAAAAGATATTGCTGGTCGCGAGGGCGCTGGCCTAAAAGAAAGATATAAACCACCAATCCCAAAGAAATAACATGAGCAGAAATCAATCCCCATTTCCCCAACCTCCAAAAATTACTCGAGGTTTTCTCCCGGAGACCTGCCAACCCGAACCCAGCCAACAGAGCCAAATAAGGCAGCGTTTCCACATAGTATTGAACCATCGAGGGGATGGAAGCAAAAAACGCTATATGCAAAATAATTGCAGCCGTTCCGGCAACTAACATAAGATGCCATTTACGAAAATCGGTTGGTCGCAAAACAATGCCCACGGCAGCAAGCAGGTACAGAACCAGGTTTTGGGGGAAAAACAGGAACTTCATCAGGGCGGCAACCCGATGAAAAAAAGTAAACCGCTCGGAAAGGACTTCCGTCCCCCAAAGGCGATGATAAGTATAGTTATTGAAAAAGAAGGCCCCCCGCGATTGAAAAAGAAAATAGAAACAAAAAGTCAGGGCGACCAAGAAACCGCATAGCCAAAAAAGAATATCCTTTGCCTTGCGAGTCTTATCCGCAACCAGACTAAAAGGCCAGACAGCCGCAGGAAAAAGTAAAAAGCCGCGTAAATTGACGGCCATTCCTGAACTTAGCCCGGAAAAAAATGCAGCAAATTTATTTGCGCCAAAAAAAAGCGCCCAGAAACCCAAAAAAAGAAGAAAATCTCCCCATCCGGCCGGTTTGGCAACCGAGCCCCATACGAGCACCAAGCCGTTCAATATCCAGAAGCCCCACAAAACGAAGGCGGTTTTTTCGTTCCAAAGCCGGCGGGCCAAAGAAAAAATAAGCGCGCCGGTGAAAAGAGGAGCTAAAGCCGAAATCAAGCGGCAAAAAAACAGGCCGCTCCAGCCGAAATGGGAAAGCGGTGCGAGAAAATAGGGATAGTACGGGGTTTGAACGTACATAAAATCGAGATAGGGACGATGCCCCCAGAAAACTTCGCGGGCGGCGGAGAGGTAAAGTCCTTCGTCGGCATCGATATAGCGAAAAAAAACGAAAATTAAAAGCAACCCGGAGTGCAAGAGAAGGAGTGAAAGAATTTTCTGCCCGATGGATAAGCGCTGCCAAAAATTCATACTTTTTTTAGTTTCGTTTCCAAGAAAGCTGAAAGTTTTTGGGCTTCCTTATCCCAGCCGAAGCGGGCCCGCTCCGTTTCCGGAATTCGCAAATACCCCTGCGCTTCCCAGAGCTGGTGGTAGAGCTGCAAACTTTTCACTATCGCTTCTTCTGTATCACACAGGCAGCCGACCGAAAAGGAGGCCAAAAAATCAGCCACGGCACCGTGAGGGGAGGAAACGGACAGAATCGGCCGGCCCAAGCCTATATACTCAAAAATCTTGGCTGGTAAAGTAAGCTTGTATTTTTCTTCCAGAGTAAGAAAAAGTAAAAAAAGGTCGGCTTCCGAAAGCCTTTTAATCGCTTGTTCGTGGTATAAATATCCTACGATTTCGGTATTATCAACTAAGCCAAGCCCCGTCAACCATTCGGATAGAGGCAATCCTAATGTTTTACCAATCAAAAGCAGCCGAAACGAATTTTTAGTCTCCTCTTTCCAGCGCGCCAGCGCTTTCAAAAAAAGATACGGATTCGTAACAGGATTTAATGTGCCGCAATAGGCCAGCGTGAAAATTTTCGAGTTTGCAGGCAACTGCCTTGTTTGATTCTTCGGCTCGAAACCGTTAAAAACGGTTTCAATTTTGGTAGAACTGGCCAAGGAGTAAAAATATTTATTTAAACTATCATTAACCACCGTCGCTCCATCGGCAGAGGACAACCATCCTTTCAGTTTTGCTTCTCTTTTTTGCCCAAACGAGGATCGTGCTTCCGGCGCCTCTACTTCCCACGGGTCGCGAAAGTCAGCTACCCAGTGCACTCCCTTTCTTTTTTTTAAAAGCTGGCCAACCAGATGAATCGAAGGGGCCGGCGAAGTCGTCCAAACCATCGGAATGTCGAATTTTTCGATTAACCGGGAGGCTTTAAGATAGGCAAACGGGACAAAGCCGATTTTGGAATCCCACAAGAAACGGGGGTGAGACCGAGCCCCTGATTCGACCCGCTTTTTTTGGCCCAAAAGGTATTTCAGCCGTGCCGGGTCCAGTGAACCGGCGCGAAAAATTGGGATTTCTTTTGGAAAGTCTTTTAACAGTGTATCATCGGTTTCCCAATAGGAAACAGGTTTAACGGTTAGGACATAAACTTTCCAGCCCAAACGGAAAAGATATTTGGCCAGTTTTAAAGGACGCTGCACGCCGGCCATTCCAAGCGGCGGAAAATAATAGCTGATGAGAAGAACCGAGCGGGGTTTCAACCTTTATCAACCAGCTTTAGAAAAGCTTTTTCCACTTCGGCCATATTCTCCTCCCAAACCGCTTTTGTCTCAACTTCCTCAAAGGCCTTCTCCGCCAGCTTGATGCGCAAGTCGTTGTCATCGACCAACTGTTCAATTAGATAGGCCAGCATTTTCTCACCCCTTCGGACAAAGGTTAATCCGTTTTCCATAACTTTTATCCATTCGCTGTTGCCCGGAATTTCGGTGACAATACAGGCCAGTTTGGCTGCCATTGCTTCCAGCAAAGAAACCGAAGTGGAATCGGAAAGCGCGGTGGAAACATAGATATCGCTTTTCAGCAACAGCTCCTGATAATAAGAAACGGGTAATGCCCCCATAAAAGAAACCTTATAGCCCAATTTTAATCGCTGGGCCAGCTTCTCCAGCTTTCGTTTTTGAGAGCCCTCACCCAAAATAAAAGCCTGCCAGGGCCTTCCGGTTTTCAATCGAGCCAAAGCCAAAAGCAAAGTTTCTACGTTGTATAATTTCTCCAGACGGCGACAGGAGAAGATGGTCACCATTTCCTTTTTCTCCAGTGTCTTCTTTCTTCCCGACTCCAAAAAAGCCGCTGGAACGCCCATAGGTGTCATTAATACCTTTTCACTTTTGACTCCCAAACGAACCACCGCGACGAGGGAAATTTTGGCATCGGTCGTGACCAAATCGGCTTTTGAAAGAGCATAAGCCGCCCGGGCTTTGTGAAGGAAGCTTTTGTGAGGAGAAATCAAAACATCCGAACCCCAGGTGGAAATAACCAGCGGATGAAAGCCGGAAAGCGCTCCCAAAAGACCATAGTTGGGAACAAAGTGCGCATTCACTAAATCGGGCTTTAATTCCGTAATCATCTGACGAACCTGACCTTTCAAGGCTAAATAGCGTAACGGCTGCCACTTGATGGGGCCGGCCAGACGCTTGAAGTTGGGAAGCTCTTCTTTTGGCGGCTCTGCCGACGAGGTAAAAACCTCGTGCCCGCGCTGGGCAAAATAATGCGCCCAACGGGCAAAATGAATGCTTGAGGCGTCGCCCAGAAAGAGAAGTTTCATTTTTTAAACTTTTCGTAGACCGAACGAAGTTTTTTCACCATCTTCGAGGAGTAGGTATATTGATAAACCGGCACTTTTTCCGCTCCCATTCTTTCTTTAAGGAGAGTTACTCCAAAAGCGTCAACCGGCGATTGGCCAAAGTTGATTTTCCTAAAACCTTTGTTGACTGCCCAGTCGATTACTTTTGCCATCAAGAAGTAACCGGGGCGAAATTTGGAAAATTTTGGATCGAAATCGGCATCCCATAAAAATAATTCATCCCGAAAGGGAAAGCATAAAAGATAACCGGCCACTTTTCCATCCTTTTTTGCCAAAAACCAAGCGGCCTTGCCGCTGGGAAGCAAAAGACCAGCAACTTTTTCATAAAATTTTCTTGTATAAAACGTTTTTTTCTTTCCTCTGCCAATCAGAGTGTAAAAATCGGCCAAATCTTGTTTTCTCTCCACCTTTATGAAAGAAAAGCCGGCCTCCAGCGCTTCTCCAATTTGCTTTTCAGCTGAACGGGAAAGCGTCGGGCGTCTCTTCTCGGGTAAACTCAAGCGATGGGAAAAACCGGAGCTGACCGAAAAACCGAGTTTTTCCAATTCCAATTGCCGGGCTTCACAGAAAACGGCCAGTCTTTCCCGTTTTATTCCGGAAGTAATTTCCATCCAGCGTTCGTAAAGCCCTGTCGCCGCCACGTCCGGAAAGCCGACGACACCCCCATACGTCCCCATTGGCATCGAATAATAACCGGACAGAAGTTTTTTGGCTTGCACATAGGGCAGGCCGGCCCGATAAGAGCCGTCGGAACGGATATCAACCAGAAAATAGCTGGTAAAAAACGGAAAGCTTTTTCCCCAGATTTGACACCACTCGGCCGTCTGAAAAAAAGTTGAATGGGCGGAGCCGTTCAACAAATCCTCCCACTTTTTTTTATCCAGCTCCGCTGGAGTAAGAAGCTCAACCAAGGTCAGAATTGGCGAATGACGGCTAATTTTCCGGTAAAACGCTCTCCGTTCGAGTCGGCGACCAAAAAAAGGTAAACTCCTGAAGCCACCAACTCTCCTTTGGAGTTTCTGCCATCCCAAAAATCGCTGTTTTTCAGGCTGCGCACTTCTTCACCGGCTATGTTATATACGTTCACCGTTGCATCCAAAGGAAGACCCCGGAAATAAGCCCTCCCTCCCGTATCGCGCAATAACAAAGGATTGGGAAACGCTTCCACTTTTAAAAGCGGGGCAGCTTCCTCCAAAACTTGGGTGGAAAGACGCGAGAGTCCACCGGTTGTGCCAATCCACAGGTAGCCGGTCTTTGGGTCGAAAACCATATCGTTAATCAAAGGGCTGACCAGACCGGAATTTTCCGGCAAATAGGGGCCAAACATTTCTTCTTCCTCGGTAATCACGGCCAATCCCCGCGTTGTGCCAATCCATTTATTGTTGCGCGGGTCAACGACAATCGAATTCACCTGCGGGCCAAGCGGCTGGGGCAAGTTAATCGTTTCAAAAACCTGAAAATCGGCATTGAAGCGGGATAAACCGAGGCCGGTGCCGGCCCACAAAGTACCCCGGCGGTCAACGGTAATAGCGGTCACCCGATTGGAGAGAATAAAGTTATTGTCTTTATTGTAGTAAATTAAAACATCATCGCTGTGGTTCGAAACCGTGCCGTTAAAGTTAAAGTCAGCCACCCCCGGACCCCCAGTCGGTTTAAAAGCAATCCAGATATGATCGCCAGCGGGATATAAAGCCACAATATCATTGGAAAAAAAACCGTCCGCCGGGCCGAAAACTTCAAAGCTACCGTCCGGTTTGCGAACCACCAGTGCCTGCCCGTTGGAAGATAGACTGTTGGCAAACCATACGTTCCCCTGATAATCTACGGCTACATCCGTCACTAAAACGAAATAGTTGAAACCGGGAATACCCACCAGAGGTGAATTCAAAGTGTCGTACCGTAAAAGACTATCCGGCTGAAAACCCCACGCTACGGAAGCGCCCCCGCCCCAGAAGGAATACCATTTGTTGTCAGCTTGGTCAATATCTATCCCCCAAGCCTGTCCCGTCAGCTCTGGAACAGTGTCAAAAACCGTCCACTTCGAGCTATTAACATCAAACATCGAGGCGCCATAAATATCGTTGGAACACCAGACCCGCCCGGCCGCATCGACGGCCAGGTCATCAAAGTAATTTCCAGGCGGGCCAGGGGGACGAAAAATTTTTCCCGAAGGCCTTTCAAAACTTCTTTCTCCGCGGTCCCTGGCAAAACCGCGCCCGTTCAAGGAAACAAAGAGCTCTTTTTGAGGTGTAATAAAAAGCGAGGGGAAAAAACGCGAGTTGTTGACGGAGTCGCCCGCCATGTCGAAATAGTTCCCAGGAATCGTACCCACCAATCCATATTGCCAGGCGGAAAACAAGGTATCGCCCGCGAAAGCCATCGAGGCGACAAGGCCGGAGGCCAAATGCGAACGATAGGCCCGAAAGCGAACCGAATCAGGAAGGTAAGCAAAAACGCCGCTGGAGGTGCCAACTAAAAGGGTATCCTGAAATACTAAAAGGGAATAACAGTCCTCACTGGTTAAACCGATGCTGGGGCTCTTCCGGAAGCTTTTCCAGTGGGAAAAATCGAGCAAATTCGGGTCGTTTTTGGATGCCCCCGCCACTCCTTGCGGCGTGGCTACCCAGATGGAATCGCGAAAAAAAGTCAGGGCCCGGACCGGTGTTTCGATATCGATGGAGCCGAACTGCCGGTAAATCTCTTTAATCTCACCCCCGTTCCGCTCGGTCAAAAACAGTGCCACGCCGACATCGGTGCCAATCCAGAGCCGGTCGCCGTCGGGTAGAATAGATTGAAGTTTCAAAGCGCGATTATCCCGGTCGATAAATGGAAAAATCGTAAAACGGTTTTGACCCGGTTCGTATTTGGTCAAAGTTCCATTGTCCGCCCCCATCCACAGATTTCCTTTTGCATCGGCGGCGATGGATAAAAGAAAGTTTCCCCCCAAGCCTTCGGCGTTGGTAAAAACTTCGCGTGAATTGGTGGCCGGATTAAACTTGACCAGCCCACCCGTGGTAGCCACCCAGAGAAAACCTTGGGTATAAGCAAAACCGCGCACGTCATTAGTGTTTGTAAAGTTTTTCCAAGACCCGACTACCAAAGCCCGGGCTGAAGAAGCAACGACCATACATAAAACTGCAAGTAAAAGAAGGCTTTTCTTCATTCTAAACTCTTCCAGCTTTTTTTCTACGCTTTGTTTCCATTAAAGAAAGAAAAGAAAGCAAACTAATTACCGAACAAATCTGCGGGAAAAAATCTCCCCAGCGGGTATAAAAAGTGGTTTTGCCCTTTAAGGGGATGGAAGCAAGAATAATCTGCTTTTTAAAAAGCCCGCTCTGCGACAAAACCTGTCCATACGGGTCAAAACCGGCGGAAACACCGGAATTGGCGGCGCGCACAAAGGCAATCCGATTTTCCACCGCCCGAAAAAGGGCAATCCGCTCATGCTGATAGGGCCCGGAGGTGCGGCCGTACCAGCCATCGTTGGTGATGCCGACCAAAAACCCGGCTCCTTTCAAAACGAAACGCCGAACCAGATCGGGAAAGACCGCTTCGAAGCAAATCAAAACTCCATACGGGCTGAAGGAAGATTTTAAAAGCAGAATCGAATCTCCCGGAGTAAAATCGGCCTGGCCGACGTGAATATCTTGGAGAACTTTCAATTTTCCCGAAAACGGAATCGTTTCTCCAAACGGCACCAAATGCATTTTACAATAGGGAAACGAAGTGCGGCCCAACGTATCGAAATGAAAGGCGGCATTATAATAAAGGTATTGATTCGGCCCCACCGAGCGGTAATCCAAAGTCCCGACTAACATCTCTTTTTTAATTACGTTGGAAATGGCCATCACCTGATATAAATAGTTCGGCTCCCGCAAGAGATAACAGGGGGCGGCCGTTTCCGGCCAGACTAAAAAGTCAGCGCCAAAAACGGAAGCTTTGAAGGCTAATTCGCTATAGGTATCAAAGCTGGACTGGGTGAAAGCCGAATCCCACTTGCTGTAACTGTCGATATTTCCCTGCAAAAGTGCAACCTTCAAAGCCGGCTCGCTCTTTGCGTTATCCAGGACCCAACCGCCGTAAACTCCCGGAACTAACCATAAGAGGAAACCAGCCGCAAAACCGAGCCAGCGCTTCTTGCCGGAAACTTGTAACGCGTAAAAAATCAGCAGATTGAGAATCACAATCCAAAAGGAAAGTAAAGTATCTCCCGCAAAAGGCAAAACCTGCAACCAGGCGGTGTAGTAGCTCTGGGTGTAGCTTAAATTAGTCCAGGGAAAAGCCAACTCTCCCAGGGTGCGGAAGTATTCCAGCCCGACTAAGAGAAAAGGTAGAATAAAATAGGCCTTATTTCCCCAAACTTTTTTCATATGCCCAAAAAGCCAGAACGGCACAGCCCAGTAGAGCGCCAAAATCAGAATCATCGCCACCGTGCCGGGCAAAGTCACCCTCCAGGTCCAAAAAAGCAGTCCGGCATTGGAGATAAGACCATAGACATAAGCCAGTCCAAGATGTTGTTTTGGAGTTTTATTCTTCAAAGCAAAAAGCAACGGAACTAAAGCGAAATAAGCTAAAAAGCCGGTTGGAAAAGGCGGATAGGCAAAAATTAAAGCCAGTGCGCTAAAAACGATCAAAAAATAATCGCGCAGAAAAATTCTTGGTTTCGTCTCTAAATAAGTGCCGACCTGTTTGCCGGTTTCCAAAACTTCAGTCATTCGCAATAAGCGAGCGGCCGGTCATTTCGGCGGGCTGAGGAATGCCCAAAAGCTCTAAAAAAGTCGGGGCAAAGTCAGCCAAAATTCCGCCGGAGCGCAAAGCATACCTCTTTTCCGGAGCGATCAGCGTACAGGGCACCGGGTTGGTGGTGTGCGCCGTATGCGGGCCGTTGGTGGCAAAGTCCCACATCGTTTCGCAGTTCCCGTGGTCGGCGGTTATTAAAGCGGTGCCGCCGACTTTTCGCACTGCATCCATAACTTTCCCCACTCCGGTATCTACCGTTTCCACTGCCGCCATGGCCGCCTTCAAAACTCCCGTATGCCCCACCATATCCGGATTGGCATAGTTCAGTATAATAACGTCATATTTGCGCGATAAAACCGCTTCAACCACTTTTTCGGTCACTTCCGGGGCGCTCATCTCCGGCTGCAAATCGTAAGTGGGAACTTTGGGGGAAGGGATTAAAATGCGGTCTTCGCCCGAAAAGGGCGTTTCGTTTTGTCCGTTGAAAAAAAAGGTGACGTGCGGATATTTTTCCGTTTCGGCAATCCGCAACTGTCTTTTTCCTGCGCGCGATAGCACTTCACCAAAAATATTTTTCAAAACCATTTGCGGAAAAGCAACTTTGGCTTGCAATTTGTCGTCATAATGAGTCATTGTGTACAAATCGATCCGCGACTTCTTTTTTATTCCTTCAACATCCATTGAGGGCTCGGTTAAAAGAAAGGAAAGCTGCCGTCCCCGGTCGGTACGAAAATTGAAGAAGATGACACAGTCACCTTCCGCAATCAAATTAGGCCGGCTGCTCTCGACGTAAATCGGCTCCATAAATTCATCCGTAATCTTTTGGTCGTAGAAATTTTTAACCGCTCCAACCGGGTCTTTGGTTTTGGCGCCTTCACCGGCGACGATGAGCCGGTAGGCTTTGGAAGTCCTTTCCCAGCGCTTATCTCTATCCATTGCGAAGTAGCGTCCGCAAATCGTGGCCAGCTCGCCTATTTTCTCGCGCAAACAAAAATCGAGAACCTGCTGAATAAAACCTGCACCGGAAATGGGCGGGCAATCGCGCCCGTCCAAAAAAGCGTGCACAAAGACATCGCGAACTTTCCGTTCCTTGGCCATTTGAAGTAAAGCAAAAAGGTGCTCTACGGAGGAATGCACTCCGCCGTCCGAGACCAACCCTAAAATATGCAGCTTTACTTTATCCTTCTTGGTCTTTTCCAAGGCCTCGATCAATGCCGGATTTTCGAAAAACTCCCCTTCTTCAATAGCCTTGTCGATGCGGGTGATTTCCTGATAGACGATTCTGCCGGCGCCAAAGTTCATATGCCCCACTTCCGAGTTACCCATCTGCCCTTCCGGCAGACCGACCGAACGGCCCGAAGCCCCCAGTTGGGTATATGGATTTTGCGAAAACAGCCGATCTAAATTCGGTTTTTTTGCCAGGGTGACCGCATTGTAAGAATCGGCCTCCCGAATGCCGTAGCCGTCCAAAATGATAAGGATAAGCATTTTTTAATTAGGCCGAGCCGTGCTGCAGAAAGTCCCGCACGGCGAAATATTTTTCCGGTTCGTACGGGCACCAGATGCGCAGAACCGGCTGATCCTGGGCATCGGCAAACTCCACTACCGGCTCTTCCCCCTGTCCGGACTCTTCCTCTTTGAAATGCAAAGTTTGAAAGCCGTTGGATTGAATATGCACGTGGCAGCCGCACCCTTTTACTTCTAACAATATCTCGTTGGGGCTCACCTTAAAGGAAATTTCCCCCACTAAATTGGCCGATGCCCCCGGCGGCCCCAAGGCCACAATCACTTTTCCCAACTCTTCCAGTTTCTTTAAAACCGGCTCCAAGACCTGGCTCACTTCAACACAACCTCGTGCTTGCCGGTCGAAATCTCGCCGATAGTCCAGAATTTTTCTTCCCGGCCTTTCAAGTCGCGCATGAAGTCATCCACCTTGTCTTTTGGCACCACGCAAACCATTCCGATTCCCATATTGAAAACCTGATACATTTCCTGTTTACCGACTTCACCCGCTTTTTGTATAAGCCGAAAAATCGGCGGCACCTCCCAAGCACCGGTATCGACAATCGCCGTAGCGCCCGAGGGCAGAATGCGAATCAAGTTTCCCGGAATTCCCCCGCCGGTAATATGCGCCAAACCGGAGAGTTTTCCCTGCAAAATCAATGGATGCAAGAGGTGAAAATAGGAACGATGTACCCGCAACAATTCATCCGCCAAAGTCGCCCGGTAATCCGGCAAAAAACTGTCCAGCTTGAACGTGCCGGAGTCGAGCAAAACTTTGCGCGCCAGCGAATATCCATTGGTGTGCAGGCCGGACGAGGCCAAGCCAATCAAAACATCCCCCGCCGTAATTGCCCGTCCGTCCAGAATTTTTTTGCGCTCGACAATCCCAACCATAAAACCGGCCAAGTCGAACTCGCCGGGAGCATAAAATCCCGGCATCTCCGCCGTTTCGCCGCCCAAAAGCGGGCAGTTGTGCCGTTTGCAGCCGCGGACGAGTCCTTCCATCAAACTTTCTCCGGCGGCGGCATCCAACTTTCCCCAGGCCTGATAATCCATAAAGAAAAGCGGCGCCGCTCCCTGAACCAAAAGGTCGTTGACCGAGTGGTTGACCAAATCTTCGCCGACCGTATCTAATCTTCCTGCTGTAATTGCCACTTTCAGTTTAGTTCCGACCCCATCGGTGGTCGCCACCAAAACCGGTTCCTTATAATCTCTGGGAAAAGCGAACATCCCTCCAAAAGCGCCTACATCCGCCAAAACCGCCGGCGTGCGCGTGGAAGCCACTTGCAGTTTGATTTTGTTTTTGACCTGCTCGGCTAAGGCGATGTCCACGCCCGCTTTTTTGTATTCGCTCATAAAAGCCGCTGCCCGTTGATTTCCAGCTCAAACTTGGTTTTCAAAAATTCCGCCGCCCGCCGGCAAAAGGCCATCCGCGAAAGAAAAATCTCAAAATATTCCATTACCTGTGAAATGGAAGTGTCAATTCTGATTTCCAGAGAAATAGTGCTGTCTCCCTCTTCTACTCGAAGAAAAGATGAAGTGGCGGCATAATTGACCCGGTCGTGAATGTCCTGGGTGATGGAACCGGTGACGCGCACCCGCGAGCGGTGCACGTCCGATTTGTCCGCCAAAATCAAGGCCGCGCCGATTTCGTTCACCGGCTGCCCGCCGCGTTCTTCGTGATTGCCAATGGCCGCCATAATTTCCAGAACCTCCTCGGTCGGCATCCCCATTTGCGACAAAACCCGCTGGGCGATCAAAGCTCCGGTCTGGGCGTGGTAGTCGCGCGATATCACGTTGCCGACGTCGTGCAGCAAGGCGGCGATTGAGGCCAGCTGGGCCTGGCGCTCCGGGCGCTTGAGCCGGCTCATCACGTTGTGGGCAATATTGGCCACCAGGGCGGTGTGACGCAAGCCGTGCTCGGTGTAGCCGATGACCCCAAGAACGCGGTCGGCCATTTCAATAAAAGATTGAACTTCCTCGTTTTTTTTAACATCCTCGAGGGTCACCATTTTTTGCACTGGATTAAGCTACGAAAAAAAGAGAGGGGGAGCAAGTTTACCTCACCCCCGAACCCCCTCTCCATTTAATGGAGAGGGGATTATGGCTGGTAGCCGACACTTTCTTGTCGCGAGTGTAGTCGAGGGAAGTGTCGGAAAACCCTCGACTCCTTCGACTTCGCTCAGGACAAGTGAAGTCGAGGCTACCACCAGGGACGAGCGGCTGTTCGCCCCTACGAAAAATCCGTTTCGCGTTTGGCAAAGGCGAAGCGGCTTTTTGCCTTAAGGGAATTGTTTCACGTGAAACAATTTAGGGAGGCGCAAAATCAATATTAAAGCGGCTCTTTTTTCTTCTAATCCCTAATCCCTGTTTTTCATGTAGGGGCACGTTGCAACGTGCCCCTTGCGTCAGGAATTATTCCTGACGCAACCGTAGGGGCGAACCTACGTGTTCGCCCACTTTTTAAGAAAGCCAGACACGGAGGTCTGCCCCTACCAGATTTTAATGTAGGGGCGATTCGTGAACTTGTGGTGAGCGAAGTCGAATCCATCGCCCTCCCTCTCCACCCCGCTTGTCCTGAGCGTAGCCGAAGGATGGAGAGGGATTAAGGGTGAGGTTGTTTTGTAGGGGCGTATTGCAATACGCCCCTACCCTTGATGCCGGCTATCTCTCCGACTTCAGCGTGTATCCTTCGCCCAACCCTCCTTTTTCTTTGGCCAAAAGTTTCTGCACAAGAGATTGCAGTTCTTCCATTTTTCCTTTCAAGCTTTCGTTTTCGGCTTTTAGCTGTGATAGTTCGCTGGTAAACGGCTGCATGTTTACCTTAACGAAGCTTTCGAAGAAAACCGAGATTTTCCTGTGCTTCTTGCCCACCGCGGTTTCCGTAACTTCGCTCCAGCGCACTGGTTCAGCCGCCCGGGCGATGATATAGCTGGTGGGAAACTCTTCGTTGTCTTTCATTGCATGCCCAGATGTGCTCGAAGAGATTAGATAATCGCCAATCTCGACATCCTTGCCTTCATCCACCACCCACATATCGCCATTGCCAACCGCCATTACGAGGTGGGGGTTTTCCGGGCCGGCCGGTTGGCCTGATTCCTGCAAGCCAAGATACGACCCCAAACAGGCCGGGTCGTTGGGAATGGTTGACCGCTTGACGCCATAGATAACCTCGGATTTGGGATTATCGTGAGAGGAGCGGTTTTTTCCGGTGAGCGTAACCAATTCCCCCCGTTCCAGTAGTTCCTCCGTCCAGCCGTAGTGCGAACCGGTAAAAGCATTGTAGCTGACGGTGACACCGGAGACGCTGATGGTCCCTTCCTGGATGCCGGCCTGCTGAATGGAAATCACCGTTCCGTCGTTCGTCTGACGGTCAAACGCCGCCACGGTTACGCCACTTCGCTGCACCTCGAGCCCTGCGTCGGGCGTGGTCGTCCCGATGCCGACATCGCCGGTGTCGGTTATCACCATTCTGGTTGAGTTATTTAAAGTCCGGAACTGAAATCCATCCTGTATGGAACCGGCGTCGTAGATAATTCCCCCCGCTTGGGCATTGGCCGGTTGTCCAAAAAGAATGCCCTTTTCGTTGGCATCCGGGGTAAGGATGGAAAGGTAGGCGGCTCCCGCTTTCTCAAAGACGGCAACCGAGCTGGCGTTGGCGGTAACGGCGCCTGCGCTTCCTTCGTGAACGTGCAAGGCTTCCTCGGGGCTGGTAGTCCCGATGCCGACGTTGCCCTGCACCAAAAGGCCGTGGGCCGGAGCGGTGTTGGTGCCGGAGTAGGTCCCGCCAATTACCGCTCCCCCTTCGACATCCAATTTGTTCTTTGGGGTGGTCGTGCCGATGCCGGTCTGCCCAAAGGTGTCGATGGTGATGCCGTCACTGGCAATCCGGTTGAACATCTTGAACAGGTAACCGTTTTCCGCGGAGATGAAACCGGTCTCAAAACTTCCCCGGAAAAGGCGCACCGCCGCCACATCTGTAGCCGCGGGGGTGGCGGGTCCGCTGCGGACGCTTATGCCGTTGTTGCCGCTCGTGGCGGTGACGTTGAGCAGGTCGGTTCCAAACCCCGCCCCGCCCGGGCCGACCTGAAGCTGATGAGAACCGGGGCTGGTGGTGCCAATGCCGACGTTGCCGGTGGTGCTGATATGCAATCGAGTCCCAGACGCCGTAGCGTCATAAATGCTGAAACTTCCTGCCGTAGTGCCCAAGAGATTCTGAAGCAGCACCCAATCCCGGTCGGGGGACTGAAGCCGCATCCCGGTGGGGGCTCCGGATAACAGGTTCTGGTTGCGGATATACTGGCCGAGTACGCTGCCGGAGATATGCAACGGGTCTGAAGGACCGGTAGTGCCGATGCCGATTTTGCCGGTGGTTACTATATTTTCATCATCGAAGCTTATCGTGCCGCTGGAGGCGATGATTCTATCGTTAATGCCGTCGATGATAATCGAATTCCCGCTTTTAATCGCCCCGCCGGTGGAAAGGTCGCCGCTGTTGTTTATGGCAAAGACCAGGTCGTGGCTGACGCCGGAAAAAAGCCGGAAGCAGGGGTCGGGAGGACTGGCGATGGGATTGGGAGGGGCGGGGTCGAAGGCCCTGCCGGCCAAATCCGCCGAGGCGCTGTAACCGATTTCGGCGGTCGAGCCGGACAGGCGCAAATCGCCGGTGCCAAGCTCCAAGGTCCGGGTTGGGCTTTCGGTGCCGATGCCCACCCGGCCGGTGGCGTCATCCACGTAGATGCGGGTGACACCGCTGGTCTGCAATCGGAGTGGGCTGGCGGAGGAAAAAGCGTCGGCTTTGATGGTGTCCCCTTTGATGTTTCCCTGCACGTCCAGTTTTTCGGTTGGGGTAGCGGTGCCAATGCCAACGCTGCCGCCCAACCGCTCGGCCAAAATGATGTTGCTGTCTTGAATCGTCCAGCCGGCAAAGGCAAAGGAATAGCCGACCGAGGCCAACCGCTGGCGGGGGCTCATCTCCGCGTCACCCCCCACCTTAATCCCCAGATAGCGGGTGGTGTCGTTAAAGACCGAATCCGGCACCGGATTGTCCGCCCCCAAAAGCACGCTGAAAAGGCCTTGGGCGTTGGTGGTAACGCTGGTCGTTTCCGCCCAGAGGAGGGCTCCATTCGTGGCGGCGGTGTAGATGCTGAAAGTTACGTTATTTGAACCGACCACCGGATTGCCGCTGCCGTCCTTCAATATCCCCTGAAAGTTGATGAGCTTGGGGACGTCCGCCTGAACCACACTGGAGATAATCAGAACAATCCCCAGTCCGAAAAGCATTTTGAAGCGCTTCATTTTACTCCTCCTTTTTGGTTTTTCCCCTTTGGTAGCCGACACTTCAGTGTCGGGGGAAAACCCTCGACTGAAGTCGAGGCTACCAAGAGGGGATAGTTTTTGCTGTAGGGGTGAACCTTCACTTGTCCCGCTTGCGTTGAGCGCAGCGTAAACGAGCGAAGCCGAGGGAGGTTCACCCGCGGGCGCACCTGAAGGTACGCCCCTACGTAGAAAATTTCTTGGTAGCCGTTTCCCTTTTCCTGGTAGCCGACGCTTCAGCGTCGGGAGAAAACCCTCGACTGAAGTCGAGGCTACCGGAGAGGCTACCGGAAGAGAATTGGTTTTAGTTCTGCCAGGATTTACCCCTGCCATCGTTTGCAGAACCCGTACTCCGAAAAACCCTAAAAACCGCTTCATTTTGAACCTCCTTTTTGGTTGTTGGTTGTCATCCCAAATTTCTTTTTTTGTAGGGGTGAACCTGTACTTGTCCCGCTTGCGTTGAGAGCAGCGTGAACGAGCGAAGCCGAGGGAGGTTCACCCGCGGGCGCACCTAAAGGTACGCCCCTACGTTGATTAAAGCCCCTGCTTTGTTTGAAACGCTTCATCTTGAACCTCCTTTTTGGTTTTTGTAGGGGTGAACCTTTTAGGTTCACCCAGGGCGAATCTAAAGATTCGCCCCTACGTTTTCTAATCTGCAATCTCTAATTTCCAATCCCTAATCCCTGTTATCTGTAGGGACGAGGCATTGTGGTGAGCGCAGCCGAACCATCCTCTCGGCCGGGGTTGGGCGGGGTAACCCCGCCCCTACAAACTCACATTTTCGTATACCGGGCCGTATTGAATGCCTGCCAAATCTCGCTTCTATTGCAAAACTAAATACTTATCCCTCCCCTCGCTTCCGGCTGTGGTTACCCCCAGCCTGCTATGCTACGTGTGGAAAAGATTGACTACTCCCCCGCATTTGTCAACCCCTTTTTTGCCCAGGCCTTGTATTGTCTCCAGACAGGGGTAACACTTTTTCAAAAAGAGAACCGGAAGGAAAAGCCCCGGCACCGATGCCGCCTAAAACCAGCTCTCCCTCCGGCGTCCCGACTTGTCGGGGCGACCCCCCTTCGCACTCTGAAGAGTGCGCCGGAGGGGAACTTTGCCAAGAAGCTACGCTCCCGAAAAGCCCTGAAAGAGCAGCCGAAATCCTTTAGTTAATAACGTTGAATATTATTACCTATGTATAGGAACAATACATTTTTGCCAGGGCCTACACTAAACTTTGCGGATCGACGATGATGTCGAGTAACACTGGCCGTGCTTCCGGGGTTCGCTGCCACTCCTCTTTAAATTTTTTCAGCTCACCAACCAGCTTCACAATTGAACCGGTTTTAAGCAGGACCTGCCAGCGGTAACGGTTGTGCAATTTGGAAATAAAATGCGGAGCCGGGCCTAAAACTTGCAAAGGTTTTAGCTGCGTGGATAAATCCAAAAGCTTTTTCGCCCACATAGCCGACGCCTGTTTGGCCGCCTCTCCCTTTTTGGCTGAAAAGATTAGCAAAACTAAGCGTGAAAAGGGGGGATAAAAGTGGCTTTTCCGCTCGGCTATCTCTTCTTCGTAAAAATGGCGGTAATCCCCGCTTGCCACCATAGCCAAAACCAGGTTTTCCGGCTGGTAGGTTTGAATCAAAACCTTTCCCTCTTTGGTATGCCTCCCGGCGCGGCCAGCGACCTGGGTTAAAAGTTGATACGTTCGCTCGCGCGAGCGAAAATCAGGCAGATACAGGTGAGCGTCGGCGGAAAGAACGCCGACCCAGTTGACCAAGGGAAAATCCAGCCCCTTGGTGACCATCTGGGTGCCCAAAAGCAGGCGGTATTTTTTGGCCGCGAAGTCGGACAAAATTTTTTGATGCGCTCCGGCTTTTCGGGTGGTGTCGTAATCCATCCGCGCCACGCCCAAATTTTCAAATTGCGCCAGCCCTTCTTCCACCCGTTGCGTCCCCGTGCCGCGAAATTCTAGAACCGGCCCCAGGCATTTGGGGCAGGTGGAGGGGGCTTTTTCTCTTTTGGTGCAGAGATGACAGCGCAGGCTGAAATCTTTTTTGTGATAGGTATAGGCCGTGTCGCAGCGCGGGCAGGTGAAAACCTGCCCGCAGACGCTGCAATGCACCATCGAGGAAAACCCGCGCCGGTTCAAAAACAGAATCGCCTGATCCCCTTCCTCTATTGCCTTTTTCAAACTCAAAATCAGCCGGCCGGAGAGACTGCCAGCCAAAAGCGGTTTTCCTTCGGTGCGCAAATCGACCGTTTCCAGCCGAGGCAGCCTCTGGCCGCTGAAACGCTGGGTGAGTTCCAAAAGCTGATACTTCCCCGTCTGCGTATGATAAAACGATTCAATCGAAGGAGTCGCCGAACCTAAAATGATCGGGATTTTCTCAATTTGCGCGCGCATCAAGGCCGCATCGCGGGCGTGGTAATACGGCAGCGCTTCGGTCTGTTTGTAGCTGGGGGAATGTTCTTCATCGACAATTATCAGGCCAAGTTTTTCTAAGGGAGCAAAGACAGCAGAGCGAACGCCGACTACGACGGGATAAGCGCCAGCCCGAATCGCCTTCCAGGCCGCCGCTTTCTGTCCGGGAGTCAAACCGGAATGCAGGGCAGTAACCTGATTTCCAAAACGGGTTCGAAATCGGGCAATGATTTGCGAGGCGACCGAAATTTCCGGCAAAAGGACTAAAGCTTGCTTTCCCTTTTTCAAAACTTCTTCAATGGCGGCAAAATAAACTTCCGTTTTCCCGGAACCGGTTACGCCGAAAAGCAAAAAGGGGGCGAATTTTTCCGCCTCGACGTTTTTCTCAATGGTTTCAAAGGCTTTCTTCTGTTCGTCCGATAGAAACAAACCTCTTTTCTCTCCGGGAGGGCGCAATTCTTCCTCTGATTTCTTCTCCATTACAACCAGGCCCCTTTTTGCTAATCCCCCAGCACTCAGCCGTTTAAGGCCAAACTTCTTTTCCAATTCGAAAAGCGGATGAAGTCCCGGATTTTCGGAAAGAAAGATCAAAAGGTTTTTCTTTTTTTCATCCTTTGCCGGAAATCCCGAAATCAATTTCCGAAAATCAGACACCGCCTGCTGATTTCTTAAATCCAGACTGGCAGAAATACAGACTATTTTCTTAGCTCCAGGGGCTTCATCCATCAACTCCAAGCTGGCGATCCATCCCCTTCGCTCGAATTCTAAAAGGTGCCGGTTTAAAAAAGCCTTTGGAAAACGGGAAGAAAGTTTCTTTAATTCAATCTCTCGCTTTTGAGACAAAAAGAAAAAAAGCTCTTTTTCGGTGCGAGGCAAATCATTGGGAGGAGGAATATCCGCAGGCAAAAGAAACTTTATTTTCGTGTAAATCTTGCTCTGCACTTCCCCCGGCAAGGCGGCGCGCAAAGCCGGCCCCAAAGGGCAGACATAGTATTCGCTCACCCAGCGGGATAGTTCCAGAATCGAAGGCAGGTAAGCCGCTTGGATATCCACAACCTTCTCGAGGGATTTGATACCCGAAGTTTTAGGAGCATCAAGGCCGACAACCACACCAATTTCCCTCTTGCTTCCCAGCGGGACAATCACCCGGCATCCCAAAAGAGATTTTGGCTCGATTCCTTTGGGAACTTCGTAGCTTAAGGCCGGGCCGGAACGGAAAGGAAAGACAACCTCAACCGGCATAAACAAAAAAGGCGGCACGAGACCGCCTTTCATCAAAATTTTTGCGACTCATTTCTCACTGCTCAACTGCTTGGAGCGCTCGTAAGCTTTTTTGGCAAGCTCCGCTTTCCCCATTTGTGCATAGGCTCCGGAAAGCGCTTCCCAAGCATCGGCATATCCCGGATATTTTGCCGTGGTTTTGTCCAAAACCTTTGCCGCTTCACTGTAGTTTTTCATCGAGGTTAAAGCCAAACCGCGGCTGAACCAAGCTGTGCTGTCCGTTTCATTTTTACTTAAATATAGAGAATAGAGCGAATCGGCCTTATGGTAATGGGGCTTGGCCACGGCACTGTCCCCCGCGTTGAAACCGCCGCGCAATTCATACATGGCTAACTGTTTTAAGAATTCCGCCGAATCGGGAAACTGACGCGAAAGTCTTTGATATGCCGCCGCCATCTGCGGCAAATGCTCCCCCGCCTCGTATAACTGTCCCAAAAGCCCCCAGGCGTCCCAGTGGTTCGAATCCGACTTTACCACACGTTCCAAAACCTCGATGGCCTCCTTATACTTGCCTGTATTTACCAAATCAACGCCGTAAACGTAGGCCCATTTGGCTGAATCGGGAGCCATCCGATACAACAGTTCGTCGTAATGCATCGAGCTATCGTCGTAATGCCTCGAGCTGTCGCCCTTGCCGAGGCTGCTGAAGACAAACGACAGATTCCGATACGGGCCGGTGACCGTTGAATCGATAATGATGCAGCCGTGATATAGTTTTATCGCTTCGTTAAAGCTTTTGGTCTTCTCAAGGGCCTTTTCAGCTTTCGCGGCTTGGTCCAAATAATCATTTGCGGAACGGAACGTCTCTTGAAGCATGACCACTTTCAAAGTCTCCGCTTTGGGTTTAAAGGCCGGGGAATATTTGATGGCGTCATTCAGAACCTGCGTCATCTTGGCGTACTCTTTTTTCTGCGAAAAAAGCAGCCCGGCGGTATAGAGCACTTCTCCTTCTTTGGGATAACACTCCAAGGCCTCGGTCAAAAGCTTTTCCGCCGATTTTAAATCTTGCTTTCCCTGGGTGGGATTAATGTACATCTTCACCGACCGCGTGTAAAAATCCAAAGGCCGGCAATCGACGGCCCAGCTCAAAGCCGACCATCCCAAAACCAAAGTCAAAGTTAAATAAATCCTTTTCATTCGCATCCCTTCCATCAACGATTTCTATATCGTACCGTGAAAGTTAGCTTGGTTTCCTGGTCTTTGTCAACCGGGATTTCAAACCAAGCCGTGGAGGCATCTTTTTTGATGAACTCGTGGCTGGTCTGGGTTATGTCCCAGTAGCCGTAAAAGCGTTTGACCACCCGCACGGTAACCGGCTCGGCCTTGTGGTTGCGGACCGAGATTTCCCAATCCTCTTCCCAAATTTTATTCGAAATCTGCCTTCGGTCTTTCTGCGTCTGTTCGCAGGCGATGTCGAAGGCTTTGCCTACCGTCAACTTGACGAGCTCATCTTTGGGCGTATGCTCCAGATTGTCTTCGCCAATCAGCTCGATGCTGCCGTCGGTGTCCCGTTTCATCATCCGCACCACACCGGCCGGCAAGGCCATTCCCATCCCTGCCTCTTTGGAGTTTTTGAATTCCAAAACGACCGAGGCTTTGGTGGCATCGCGGTCGGGATCGTAAATAAAATTCTTCTTTACCGCAGTTTCCGCCGGATCGAAAAGTGAAACTTGTTTAATCTGATTATTTGCCAAAGTCGTAGGAAACGCTAAAGTATAAAGGTGATACTCAAAGAATGCTTTTTCCTCAAATGGAGCAGCAGCTTCAGTTGGCGCTCCCATCCGGGAAGCCTGAACCTCACCCCTCCACTTTGGCCGAGCTCTCTGCAGTTCTCCTGCGACCAATTTCAGCTTGGCGCTTGGATAAGTAGCCCCCGAGCGGTTGTCCACCGAAACCCAACCCGACAGTGAAAGGCGATCATCAGTGGGATTTACCAAAGCGACATATTCCGCGTGCCATCCCAAATTGCCGGTCAAATAGGAAACCTGACATTTTTCTCTGCCGGAATAGCGGCTGTTAAACAACCATACCAAAGTCGGGCGGGTGTAAAAGCCAGAAGGGAGTTCCGGCATTGAAACGTTCACCACTTCACTGGCATTGACCACTTTGATGCCTCCCGCCGGAACGGATAGAACGTATTGCCCACCTGTGTAAGAAAGCAGCTTGCCCGAAAAAGTCTTTTGGTCCTTGGTAACCAAATCAATATTTCTATCCAGATATTTATTCAAAAGCTTATCCGAGCCGATTAAATCGAATTCAAAGTTCTGCTCCAGCAAATCAATCTCATTTTTCTTAGTCAACGGCTCAAAGCGCACGGAAGTGGCATCCAAAGAGGCCGCCACGTCAGTGATTTTGACCGTGTCCGAGCCTCGCTTAAAGTTCAATTCGCGCACATCTTTCACCAGCCCCCTTCCATCGTTATACACCGTTACCGTAAGGTCGCTTTGAGACCAGGTCAGTGGGGTAAACAAAAGAAAGATAGCGCTCATCAGGGCCGTGCAGAGATTCTTCCATTTTCGACCCACCCCACCGCCCAGATTCTTCGCTTCGCTCAGAATGACAACCGGTGATGTCTTTTGCCCGGAGGTTGTGGGAAGCCCGCCGTCCCTCTGGGTTATAGCATTAGATAGCATATTTACTCCTCTCCTAATTTTATACCAACCGGGCAGGATTATATTCCCAACCGTTTTAAGTTTTCTTTGAGCTCTTTTTGCATCGATTCAAGCTTGGCCTTTTTTTCCGTCTCCTTAGCTCTTACCGCTTCCGGTGCTTTGCTCATAAATTGTTGGTCCTCCAGGCGAGTCAAAACTGCTGAAAGCTGAAAGGAAACCTCTCCCAACTTGGTCTCTAATTTTTTCCTCATCGCTTCGGCATCGACCTTTTCTTCCAATTTCAGATAAATCTGAATATGCGGCAGAACCGCCAGCCGCGCTCCTTCCGGTTGAGGCAGGTTCAAACCGAGTTTCAGCTCGGAAGCACGCGCCAAATCGGATAAATAGACTTCCCCTTGTTTGAAGAATTCAAGAAGCGCCGGGTGGTCGAAAGAAATTTCAAAAGGCACTTTCTGCCCCGGAGGCAATTGAGCCTCCGAGCGCAAATTGCGCATTGCGGTAACGATTTTTTGGAAGAGCTCGACATTTTCATTTAAACCGGAAGGCGGCTTGGCTCCAAATGATAAACTCTGCCAATTTTCCTCCGTAATGCTCTTTTGATTCGGTTTTAAAAATCCAAGCGAACTAAAAAGCTCCTCGGTTACAAAGGGAACGAAGGGATGCAGCAAAATCAGCATTCGCCGTAAAAGTACGGCCAAAACTCGTTCTGTGTTTCTTTTCTTTTCATCCGTTCCCTGGCGCAAACTGACTTTGGAAAGTTCCAGATACCAATCGGCAAAATCATGCCAGAAAAGTTCGTACAGCTCCAGAGCGGCGGTATTGAACCGAAACTCCTCTAACTCTTTGGTAACTTTAGCCACTGAAACATCCCACCGTCCCAAAATCCACAGGTCCGCCCAGTTCTCGACTTTGGGGGAAATTCCCTCATTAGCCCGCTCGGCCAGATTCGGCACGGACATCTGCACAAAGCGCGCGGCATTCCAGAGCTTGTTGGCAAAGTTCCGACCCACTTCAAAGCTGGTGGGAGTAAGTTTAGAATCTTCCCCTTCCGGGGAAGCAAAAACCAGAGTCGCTCGCAGGGCATCGCCGCCGTATTGCCCCATCACTTCCAAAGGGTCAATGCCGTTGCCGAGCGATTTGGACATCCGCCGCCCGATATTATCCCGTACCGTCCCGTGGATATACACGTCCGAATACGGCTCTTTCCCCATGAATTCCACTCCGGCCATAACCATCCGCGCCACCCAGAGAAAAATGATTTCCGAAGCGGTGAAAAGCGATTTAGTGGGATAGAAAAGTTCCAAATCCCGCGTTTTATCCGGCCAGCCGAAGGTGGAAAAAGGCCAGAGCCAGGAGGAAAACCAGGTGTCCAAAACGTCTTCGTCCTGGCGCAGGGCCGACGATTTGCACTTTGGGCAATTTTTTGGAACTTCAACCGAGGCGAAAGTATGCCCGCATTCGCAATAGAAAACCGGAATCCGGTGCCCCCACCAGAGCTGCCGCGAGATGCACCAGTCGCGGATGTTGGTCAGCCAGTGGGAATAGACCGCGCCCCAGTGTTCGGGATGAAAACGGAGCTTGCCCTCTTGATAGACCTTCAAAGCCGGCTCCGCCAACGGTTTCATTTTGACGAACCACTGGTCGGATAAATACGGCTCTATGATTGTGTCACAACGGTAACAAACACCCACCGAATGATGATACGGCTCGGTTTTCTCCAAAAGTCCCTGCTCGGATAGCGCCTGCGACACTTTCTTGCGCGCCTCAAAACGCTCCAGCCCCACAAAAGGCCCCGCTTCGGCGTTTAAAGTCCCATCCGGATTCAGGATGTTAACCCGGGGAAGTTTGTGCTTTTCTCCCAGCAAAAAATCGTTTGGGTCGTGGGCGGGGGTGACTTTCAAAGCTCCGGTGCCGAATTCCAAATCAACATACGTTTCCGCGATAATCGGTACCGGCCGACTGACGAAGGGTACAATCGCTCGTTTGCCGATTAAGTGCTTAAACTTCGGATGCTCCGGATGAACGGCGACGGCTGTATCCCCCATTATCGTCTCCGGGCGGGCCGTGGCGACGGTTATGAACTCTTTGGTTCCCTCGATGGAATAGCGCACATACCACAAAAAGGAATCCTCTTCTTTGCTTTCCACCTCGTCATCGGAAAGCGAGGTCTTATCCGTCGGGCACCAGTTGACGATATACTTGCCACGATAAATCAGTCCCTTGTTATAGAGCCGCACGAAGACTTCCATAACGGCGCGGGAAAGCATTGGGTCCATCGTAAAGCGCAGCCGGCTCCAATCCAGCCCGCAGCCCATTTCTTTGAACTGATTGACGATGGCATCGCCGTATTTGTTTTTCCAGGCCCAGGCCTTTTCGAGAAATTTCTCACGCCCCAAATCCTGTTTAGCAACTCCCTGTTTGCGCAGTTCTTTTCCGACCATCACTTCGGTGGCAATGCTGGCGTGGTCCACCCCCGGTAGCCACTCCACCTCGAAACCGGAAAGTTTTTTCCAGCGAATCATAATGTCCTGCAAAGTAGCGTTTAAGGCGTGGCCGATGTGCAGGATGGAGGTGACGTTGGGGGGCGGCACGACAATTGAGTAAATCGGTTTTTTGGTGTTTAAATCCGGCTCAAAAATCCGATTTTCCTGCCAAAAGCGGTTCCACTTGGTGCGTGCCGCAGCAAAATCGTACTGTTTGGACAATGGCTCCATTTCAGGCATAATAATTTTTGGAGATGGATTGTCAAGAAAAGCCCAAAACAGATTGACCTCGTTTGCGATATAGCTTATCTTACTTTACGATACGAGGTAGCCATGCTAAAAAAGCTTGCCCTTTTGCCGGTCTTTTTTCTCCTGCTCGCAACGACAGCCGTTGCCCAAACCTGCGACACTTCCCGGACGGATATGAATTGCGATAGCCTTGTTAACTACGGCGACTTAAACATTCTTTTAAGTATCTTTTTCAACGGAAACCTCTTATGCGCAGACCAAGACTCAAACCGGGGAGATTTGAACTGTGACGGCTTCAAAGACGCCAGCGACGTGGTGGCCCTTCTGAACTGCGTTGCTCTGGGCTTGAACCCGGGCACCTGCCCCCCATCCAACGTCCGCCCCACCGTCCCAGACCCTCAAGATTCCCTTATCATTCAGTCCAAGATTATAGCTTTGCCGACCGGAACTTTAGCAGGCACCTGCGGCTCGGCTGGGCTGAGGGTGAGAGTGTATGTAACCAATAAGGATTCTCTTGGGAATATTACCCTCCCAATAATAGAAACCTCCACGGCAGGCGGAGCCTACGCCATTATATCCCGCCCCTCTAATTGCAGTGCATCACGGACAAGCCGTACAGTTTTTGACAATATCTATCCGCAGTCCGCGGGTGGGGATGTACGTTTGCGTACCCAAGTTTCGAACTTCGGGCTATACCACAGCAATCCTCCGGACAGCTTTTCCTTTACGGGAACCTTTGACCCGACCGACGATGACACCAAATTACCGCCCAACTGGGTGCGCACTGCTTTCCTGGATATCAAATTTGATTCGGTATTCTCTCCCTCCTGCAACGGCAAGATCGAACTGGACTCGGTTTTATTGCCGCCCGCCAATACCATTCAATTCGTGGGCACCCATGCGAATAGAATTCCAGTAAACTTTCTGAAGGGAGTAATAACGATAAACCCCACGGGGGACCTGGATGTGGATGGGCAATTCACCTCCACCGATGTGGTGTTGATACTAAACTGCGTTTTTTTGGGGGAAGGGGACTGCACTCCTTCCTGCCGCTCGGACGTAAATTGCGATGGCAGCCCGACCGCTGCTGACGTGGTAATACAGCTAAACAAAGTCTATTTGGGTGTATCGTATCCCTGTTCGCCATAGAGTTTTCTACGTTGTGTCGGGAGTTATTTATGGTGAGCGGATCGAACCACTCCCGACACAGACGTCAGGAATAACTCCTGACGTAACGAGCAAGGCCTCTCCTCCCTCCGCCCAGATGCTTCGCTTCGCTCAGCATGACAAATTCGTTTATATTGGTTGACGATGAAGAAAAAATCCGAGATGCAACGTCTGATTGCGATAATGGCCAAACTCCGCAGCCCTTCCGGCTGCCCCTGGGACAGAAAACAAAGCCATGAAACACTCGTTCCTTATCTGGTTGAAGAAGCCCACGAAACGGTTGAGGCGATTTACCAAAAGGATTACAAAAAATTAGAGGAAGAACTGGGTGACCTTCTTCTGCAAGTCGTTTTCCACGCCCAATTGGCCAAAGAGAAAAAAAGATTTGATATGGAAAGAGTCGCCAAAGGCATTTCCGACAAGCTGATTCGCCGCCATCCCCACGTTTTTGGCAAAAAAGAAAAACTTTCTCCCGAACAAGTGCTTGAAAATTGGGAAAGGCGCAAGCTGAAAGAAAAATCCGAAGGGGTTTTGGATTCTATCCCGGAAACTTTGCCGGTTTTATTCCGCGCCCAACGAGTTCAGGAAAAAGCGGCCCAGTTTGGATTCGACTGGAAAAAAGCGAATCAGGTGATACCTAAACTGAAGGAGGAAATCCGCGAAATTGAGAAGAGTCTGAATGCCCATCCCCAAAAACGGGAGGAAGAAATCGGCGATTTGCTTTTTTCGGTCATAAATTTATCAAGGCATCTGAAAGTCAATCCCGAAAAAGCATTGCGAACAACTGTAGAAAAATTTCAAAAACGCTTTGCCTTCATCGAAAAAAATTTGAAAAAGCAGAAAAAAGATTTAGGGCAGGTCGGTCTTAAAGAATTAGACCGATTGTGGAATAAGGCTAAAAAAACGTAGGGGTGAACCTTTTAGGCCTGCCCTGAGCTTGTCGAACGGGTTCACCCGGGGCGAATCTCCCTCGACTCCGCTCGGGACAAGTGAAGATTCACCCCTACGGTTTGACCCCTCCTTTAATCCTCCCCTATAAGGAGAGGAAATATCAAAAAAAGGGCGAACGACCGTTCGCCCCTACGAAAAACATGAAAAAACCTACGGCGTGGCGAAGGAAAAACTCAAATAATCCTCTTTCTGTTCCGAGCCGTACTTGACGGTGTAAACGACGTCGCTAAAGCCCGCTTTGGACATTTTGACCGTGTGCTGGTCTCCTTGCGTAAAGAAGAAGTTTTTCTCCTCAAAATTTGCGACTTCCTGCAAACTGTCGGCCTTTTTAGAATCGATATACAGAACACCTCCGGCACAGGAGCTGTCGAATTGCATCACCACCTGCGTAAAAGGATGTTCATTCGATTCGAAAGCAAACTCCAAATACTCATCCACCTGCCCCAACTTGTATTGCACCTTGCGCACGATATCCTTTTGCCCCGGCTTGGAAAGCCGCACCTCGTGGGGAACGTCTTTGGATAAATACAAACTCACCAGCTCCGTTTGATTCACTTCCCCGATGTTTTTGAAGTGCTGCCCATCGACGTAGAGCATGCTTCCGTTGCAGGTGCTGTCCACTTTGGCATACACGATTATTCTATCTATCCCCGGAGCTTTGCGATGATTCTGAAAATAGAAAAACAAATATCCTGCCAAGAGAAAAACCCCCGGTAAAATGATAAAATCAATCCTTCTTTTCATCTTTCCCCTCCTTTTACCTTATCGGCAAAAACAAAGATTTCTGCCGTAACCACTTCTCCCTCTTGACAGGAGCCAAAGAATCGTTTGATTTAAAGCGTAGTTATATGGCAAAAACAATACGCTGGGCGGCACTCGGATTACTCTTTTTCTCTCCAAACCTCCTCGCCTTCACCCCCCTTTTCGACACCTGGATAAGTTACGATGTTGGGGTCAACCCTCACTCTGTTTTTGCCGCCGATTTAGACGGGGATGGGAAGCTGGATTTGGCGGTGGCCAATGCTGGCAGCAGCACCGTTTCGGTCTTAAAGAACAACGGCGATGGGACTTTCGCCGCCAAAGTTGACTACCCGACCGGAAGCAATCCTCTCTCTGTTTTTGCCGCCGATTTAGACGGGGATGGCGAC
>CAZSIT010000004.1:0-122437 GCA_964607165.1 uncultured Ignavibacteria bacterium | reverse complement strand
ACCAAGTAGTAGTTGGCGGGATGGAAAATTGCCCTAAAGAGTCTTTTGAACTGGCGGGGATACCGATGCACCAAAATGAGGTATGCGATCATGTTCTTAACGATCTCCAAAGCACCGCAATCGTGTCCAGTTTTTTGGTTTCCCATAGAGGAATTTCACTGTTTTGTTTTACCCCCGCGACCGTGCGGACAGTTGACGAGTGTCCAGAGTTTTGATTTCCCATAGAGAAATTTCGTAGGAAAGGGTGTTGAATCTTTAATTCCCGCCGGAGAATAATCATCTTCGACAGATTAAAGTATGGTTTGTCAAAAAGCAAGTGTGCCTGCCCGCCTTTGGGTTCGGTTTGACTACTTTTCCTGCAAAGTTTATTATGAATCTATGTTTCCGCTGAAGGACGACGTTCCCTCTTCCCGCTGGCCAATCGTGACGGTGCTTTTAATCATCGCCAACGTTGTCATTTTTTCTATCAGAAGCATTTACGCCGATAACGCAATCCGCCGAGGCGGTTCAACCGGCATTTCTATTTTGTCTTTGTAGGGGCGGGTTTCGCTGACCGAGACAGTGTCTCGGGCAGACATACCCGCCCGGTCACAATTCAGCGCCGCGTCCCTTTTCGAAACCCGCCCGGCCGCCGCCCCACCGGGCAGGTTTGCCCGGCCTCCGGCCGGCTGAACCTGCCCCTACAATTCAAAAAATGTTTTTGTAGGGGCGATTCACGAACCGCCCATCCCCTTCCCGCATCGGGAAGGGGACCGAGGAGTTAGGTTACCGCGGCTCGGCGGTCTGTTTGACTGCCCCTCCATCAACGCTTATTATAAACCTATGTTTCCGCTGAAGGACGACATTCCATCTTCCCGCTGGCCGATAGTCACCGTGCTCTTAATAATTATCAATGTTTCGATTTTTTTCTGGGAGAAGTTGAATTGTTTGGGGTTTGAAGCCACCGTCTGGAAGTGGGGCTTGGTGCCGTATGAATTCGTCCATAAAGTCGAGTTGACCTCGGGAGACTCGGTTTCGCCGGTAGCCAACGTTTTTTCCTCGATGTTTATGCACGGTGGATTCTTTCACTTAGCCGGCAATATGCTTTATCTCTGGATTTTTGGCGATAACGTGGAAGACCAGCTGGGGCATTTTCGGTTTATTTTCTTTTATCTGCTTACAGGAATAGTGGCGGCCTTGAGTTTCACTTACCTTTTTCCCAATTCGAGAGTTCCTTTGGTGGGAGCCTCCGGCGCAATCGCTGGCGTTTTAGGAGCTTATATTCTTCGTTTTCCGCGGGCGCGCGTTTACACGCTGATTTTTCTCGGATTCTTCATACAAGTAGTGCGGATTCCGGCTTTGATTGTGCTTGGATTCTGGTTTATCATTCAATTGCTGAATGCCGGGGCCAGCTTCACCGCCGCCGCCACCTCCGGAACGGCCTGGTTTGCCCACGTAGGTGGATTCGTAGCCGGGTTTTTGCTTTTCCCTTTGCTGGGGGGTATGAAAAAACGGGTGGTGTATTAAATTGTACGGGCGAGGCACTTGTGGTGAGCGAAGCCGAATCCATGCCTCGCCCTTACGGTCTAAGGAAAGTTGATACAATATGAACCTGCGACCGGCGAAAATGAGCGATATGCCCAACATCGTGCGGATGATTGGAGAATACGATCTGGATTACGAAAATCTGGCGCACGAGCAGTTTTTGGTCATTGAAGAAAACGGAGAAATTCTGGCCTTCGGCCGGTTGAAGCCGTACTCCGACGCAGTCGAGCTGGGTGCGGTGGGCGTTCGCAAAGATTATCGAAACAAAGGTTATGGCAAAATGATGGTGCAAGCGCTAATGGAAAAAGCGCCAAATGAGGTCTGGATAACGACCGACCTTAAGGATTATTTTATGAAATTTGGTTTTGCAGAGTCGGAGGCAATGCCGGAATCTATAAAAAACAAATTGGAACGGTTCTGCCATTTCACCCGCGGGCCCTGTATTGCCGCGATGGTTTATCGCAAAGGACAGAAATGAAACATCTGGCCGATTTTGTTCACCTGCATAATCATACCACCTACTCGCTTTTGGATGGAGCCATCAAGATTGATGATTTGATGAAACAGGCGAAAGAATTCGGGATGCCGGCCATTGCCTTGACCGACCACGGCAATCTTTTTGGCGCCATCGAATTTTACAAATCGGCCAAAAAGCACGGCATCAAACCTATTATCGGCTGTGAAGCTTATGTAGCGCCCGAAAGCCGTTTTAAGAAGGAGTCGTTGCGCGGCTTCCCGGACGCTGGTTACCACCTGATCCTTTTATCGAAAAACTTGACCGGCTATCGAAACCTGGTCAAGCTTTCCAGCGCCGGGTATTTGGAAGGTTTCTATCACCGCCCCCGTATCGACAAAGAGCTTTTGCGCCAGCATTCGGAAGGTCTGGTTTGTCTTTCTTCCTGCATAAACGGTGAGGTGCCGGCGCAAATGCGAAACAATGATTTCAAGCGGGCACGCGAAACGGCCAAAGAGTATGCCGACATTTTCGGCAAAGAGAATTTCTTTGTCGAGTTGCAGGATCACGGAATTGCCGAAGAGGACAAGGTTCGGGGCGAATTAGCCAAGCTTGGCAAGGAACTGGATTTTGGGTTGATTGCCACCAACGATTGCCATTATTTGCGCCGCACCGATGCCGCCGCGCACGATGCTTTGTTGTGCATTCAAACCGGCAAGGTGCTTTCCGATACCGACCGGCTCAAGTACGAAACCGATCAGATTTATTTCAAATCGGCGCAAGAGATGAAAGAGCTTTTTGGATGGGTTCCGGAAGCGATTGAAAATTCGCTGCGCATTGCCGAGGCCTGCAGTCTTGAATTGGAGCTGGGCAAACTGCATCTGCCCCGCTTTCCTCTGCCTGCCGGGTTCGATTCCGCCGATGCTTTTTTGGAACATTTATCTCGTAAAGGTATGGAGCAACATTACCATCCGGTTACGCACGAAGTTGAAAAGCGGCTTGATTATGAATTGGATGTGATTCGCCAGATGGGATACTCCGGTTACTTTTTAATCGTGCGCGATTTTGTTCAATATGCACTTCAAAACAATATTCCAGTTGGCCCGGGGCGGGGTTCGGTAGGAGGCAGCTTGGTGGCATATTGCACAGGCATAACCCGAATTGACCCAATAAAATATGGGCTTTTATTCGAGCGATTCTTGAATCCAGAAAGAATATCGATGCCGGATATTGACATTGATTTTTCCGACCGCGACCGGGATAAAATCATTAGCTACGTCATCAATAAATATGGCAAGGAAAACGTCTGTCAAATCATCACTTTTGGAACAATGGCGGCAAGGGCTGCGGTTCGGGACGTCGGCCGGGTTATGTCAATTCCTTATTCCGAAGTGGACCGGATTGCCAAGTTAATTCCCTTCAGTACGGATATGACCTTGGAGCGGGCAATGGAACTGCAGCCGGAATTGAAACGGCTGGCAACCTCCGACCCGAAGATTGCCCAGCTTTTGGATTTCTCCAAATCCTTGGAAGGGCTTTCGCGCCACGCTTCCACGCACGCCGCGGGGGTGGTGATTGCTCCCTCGCGCTTGACCGACTATGTCCCTTTGTTCCGCACCAATAAGGACGAAACGGTAACCCAATACGATATGAAAGGCATTGAAGAAATCGGGCTTTTGAAAATGGACTTTTTGGGGCTGCGGACTTTGACCGTAATTCAGGACACGGTGCAAATGGTGAAAGATAGGGAAGGCGTGGAAATTGACATCGATAATCTTCCTTTAGATGACCCCCGGGTTTTTGAGCTATTTGCTGCGGGAGTTACCACCGGCCTTTTCCAATTTGAGTCGTCCGGTATGCGCGATTACCTGCGCAAGCTCAAGCCGGATTCGCTGACCGAATTGGCGGCAATGAACGCTTTGTATCGTCCGGGGCCTTTGGATGCTTTTATGGTGGACGAGTATATCGATCGGAAAAAAGGGAAGAAAGTCAGCTACGAGCATCCTAAACTGGAAAAAATACTCAAGGAAACCTACGGGGTCATCGTTTTCCAGGAACAGGTTCTGGAAATCGCCAAGGAGCTGGCGGGTTATACACTTGGCAAGGCTGACATTTTGCGCAAGGCGATGGGGAAGAAAGACGCCGAGTTGATGGCCGGCGAAAAGGAGGAGTTCATAAAAGGGGCCGTGGCCCGCCATATCGACCGCCAGACGGCGGGGCGGATTTTTGAGCAGATTGCAACTTTTGGACGCTATGGTTTCAACAAGGCGCATTCGGTAGGGTACGCCTACTTGGCCTACCAAACCGGTTATCTGAAAGCCCACTGGCCGGTTTATTTTATGGCTGCCTCTCTTTCTTCCGAAATGGCCGACACCGACCGGATTGTGCTTTTGATTTTGGAATCGCAACGGTTGGGGATTGAAGTCTTGCCGCCCGACATTAATAAAAGCTTTGCCGCTTTCACGGTCGAGAATGGCAAGATTCGCTACGGGCTGGCGGCGGTGAAAAATGTGGGGGGAGGAGCGGTCGAGGCCATCGTGGCCGCGCACAAATCCAAAGGGGAGTTTCGCTCGCTTTTCGATTTTGCGCGAAAAGTTGACTCCCATGCTGCCAATCGTCGAATGGTGGAAAGTCTGGTTTTGGCCGGGGCTTTTGATTCCCTGGAATCCAATCGCGCTCGTCTCCACAAAAACGTTCAAAAGGCATTGGATTGGGGTGCCTCTGCGCAAGCATCTGAAGTTTCCAGCCAAGCTTCTTTATTTGGTAGCAAGTCCAAAGATGTTGGGTTTTCCGAGCCGTCGTTGGAGCCGGAGGAGGAATGGCCGCAGGTTTTGCGTTTGTCCAAAGAAAAAGAGGTTTTGGGTTTTTATTTTTCCGGCAATCCGTTGGAAAATTATCGGCAGGAATTGGAGCTTTTTGCCACGACGGCAATTGCCGGGTTGGAAGCTTTCCGCGACGGGAATGAGGTGATTTTGGGGGGGATGATTGGGGAGCTCAAAACCAAAATCGACAAAAAAGGAAAGCGGATGGCGTTTGTCGGCGTCGAAGACATTACCGGCCGAACCGAGTTGGTGGTTTTCTCCGACGTGTATGAGCGCTCGCGTCCTGTGTTGCATCCGGAAAAACTGGTTTTAACGCGCGGCCGGGTTTCCACCAAAGAGGGAGAAAAACCGAAGCTGGTCGCCTCCGAAATCTATGCCTTGGAGGAAGGATATGTGCGAACGCCTTTGGCTTTGACCATCACCCTGGATTTGAATGGAGAAAGCTCGCAAAAGATTACCTTATTGCAATCGGAGCTTGCTCGATTGTTAAACGCTGGCGAGGGACGCAGCTCCCTGTACCTTCGCCTGATTTCTCCCGGCGAAACACTTATAACCCGCTCAAAAAAATCTGGTGTGCGGCTTTCGCGAGAAGTTCTGGAAAATCTTCGTCACACGTTTGGCTTGGACAAAGTTGAGCTAAGAAGGGAAACCGCAAAAGAGGGGTTCGCTTTCCGGCAGCCTTCAACGTCCTGGACCGCTCCGACTGAAAAGCCCGAATTTAATGCCGAGACCGCTTATCCTCCCGCCTGGGATTAGTTCCGCCGCCTTATTTTCCCCCGCGCTTTTTGAAAGCTCAAGATGGGACTGTTTTTTGCCGATTTTAATAAAGAAGGGACTAATTAGCTGGATAGTCGTGATATCTGCCTGGTCTGCGAGCGGTAATTTTTTAAGTTGCTTTTGTGCAAAATATGTGTAAAATATAGTGTGAGAGGAGGGTCGGCGGTTTTAGGTGAAATTTTGCCGGGGGTAGTGTCCGGGATGGTAGCGATGGTTTTGGCGGTTTTGTTGGCCCGGTCGGCAACAAAACCCTGGATGAAGAAATGGTCAAGAAGAGCCGTATGAAAAGGTTTAACGAAAAAGAGCTTATGCGCATGGCCACGATTTTTTTGATTGCCTTTGTGTTTGTGCTCGGAAGCGTTTACGCGCAGAAGAAAAAAAGCGCCGGTGGGGGAAAAGCTTCCGGCGCCAAAAAAACGGAAACATCCCCGCAGAGCATGGAATTTTCCTGGATTTCGTACGAAGAGGCGCTCAAAAAAGGGAAGTTGGAAAATAAGAATGTTTTTATCGATTTTTACACCGACTGGTGCGGATGGTGCAAAAGGCTGGACAAAGACGTATATTCCGATAGCGCGGTAAAGGCCGTTTTAGGAAGATATTACGTTTCCTCCAAGGTGAACGCCGAATCGGGTCGCCGGTTTAAGTTGGAGGATGGGACGGAACAGACCGAAGCTTCATTGGCCAGGGATATATTTCAGGTTCGCGGGTATCCGGCGCTTTGGTTCTTGACATCGGAGGGAGAAAAGATATCTTATATACCCGGGTACGTACCTAAGGATAAGTTCGTTACCATTTTGAACTTCATACGTACCAAGGCGTACCAGACCAAAACCTTTGAGGAGTTCGAAAAAGAGCAGTCCGGAAAAAAAGGAAGTTAAAACTACCGCTGTTATCCCAAGCCAAGCCGAGTTTCCCTCAACCCCCCTCTCGTGTTTGGCAAGCAGCGGTAGTTTTTTTAATTTTGGAACATTTGGATGGCTTTAGCGGTTAAAGGGGGGTATGATGAAACGAAGCGTTTTTAGTTTTTTGACCCTGGCTGTGGTCGCAGCCGGCGCCGTTTCCTGCGGCGGAAAAAAGGAAGCGGGGGAATCAGCCTCCTTGACCTCCTTGAGTCAAACTCAAAAAGCGGGGAACGCTACAAGCCAACCCGAGCCCTCCCCTACGACCAGTCAGCCAACTTTCAATTTCACCTTGCCGGACGTCGAAAATCGTTCGGTTTCGTTGTCGGACTACAAGGGCAAAGTGGTGCTGGTGGATTTCTGGGCTACCTGGTGCGGCCCCTGCCGGACAGCAATCCCCCATCTAAACGAGCTGTATGCTGAAAATAAGGATAAGGGCTTTGAAATCTTGGCTATTGCGATGGATGAAAATGCGGAAAGCGTGGTGCCTCCCTTTGTTAAGGCCAACCAGATGAACTACCCCGTGCTTTTGGGAAACGCGGAGGTGGACAAGCTTTTTGGTGGAATTTGGGGATTCCCTACAACCTTTATAATTGACCGCAATGGCAAGATTGTGGAGAAAGTAATCGGGTATAAACCGAAAGAGTTTCTTGAGGCCAAGCTTAAGCCACTTTTGGAAGGGAGTCCGGCCCCGGCTTCGTAAGCTTCTTCGAAGTTGGATGAGGCAAAAAAAGAGAATGAAAAAGTCTTGCTTTGTGGAGATAATGAATTATATTGTGAATGTTTGAGGGGAAAAGTATAAACATGAACCGGAAGGAGGAAAGTGTGAAAAAAGTTTTAGCGGCCACGGCCGGGTTGATGGTTTTGGCTCTGTTTGTAGCCGGTTCGGCAATTGCCGGTCCGGGGTGTTGTGCCAGCAAGGCTAAGGCAACCTCTGCGTCGGCGGCTTGTGAGGGAAAAACCGAACAGGCCTCGGCTTGTGCTATGAAAACCGTCAAGCTTTCAATTGATGGTATGCATTGCCCCAACTGCAGAGAGGCCGTTCAGGCGGCTTTGACTGGATTGGATGGCGTGTGCGCGGCCAAAGTCAGCTACACCCGCAAGAATGCGCAGGTTACCTACAACGCCGCAAGTCTTACCGAGGAAAACATCGTACAGGCGGTGAACGCGACCGGTTTTACGGTGGTGCAAGTGAAGACGGCGGACAGCAAGGTCACCCAGGATGCAGCCAAAGTCAAGGAAGTGACCGCCACCAATGGCGCCTGCTGCAAGGCGGCCAAGAAATCGGGCACCTAAATTTATTGACCATTCAAAAAAAGCGGAGCAAAAGCTCCGCTTTTTTTTGTTGACAGGAAACTTTAAGTCATTAGATTTTTCTTGTGATGCTCCGGCTGCTGTTCTCGTTCTTTTTATCCGTTCTTGCCTGTTTGGATGTATTCGCCACCAAGTTTGCCGGTGAATTTTTAAGTTTAGGGGTTGGGGCCAGGGGTTTGGGTATGGGTGGGGCTTTTGTTTCTGTTGTGGATGATGCCACGGCCGCGTGGTGGAATCCGGCCGGGGCGGCACGGCTGACTTCCCGGGAAGGCGTTTTTATGCACGCGGAGACCTTCGGTTCGCTTTTGAATCACGATTATCTGGCAATCGGTTTGCCCAACGAGAAATTCGGACTTATCTTTTCCGCGATTCGTTTGGGGGGTGGCGGCATTAAAGTGACCAAGCTCCCGGATACGACGGCAATCGGGGATCAGAATCGGCCCTACGTGGTAAAAGTGAAAGGACATGGGGATTATGCCTTCCTGGCAACGTATGGACAGGCTAAAGGAGAAAATTTATATTGGGGTGCGACCGTGAAGCTCATTTATCGTTCGATTGTGGATAATTCGGCCAAGGGCATCGGAGCCGATATTGGCGGATTGTGGCATCCCAAAACAAACTGGTGGGTGGGGGTCACAGTGACCGATTTTACGTCGACCCTGTTAGCCTATAACACGGGCAGGAAAGAAACCATTACTCCAACGGTTAAATTGGGCTCCAGCTATACGTATAATTATAGCGATTTTACTTTTTTGGGGGCTTTTGGCACCGACCTGCGCTTTGAAGGCAGGAAAGCGGAGGCGCAATATTATCAAGGCTCGATTTCTGCGGATAATCATTACGGCCTCGAAATTGGTTACCTGCAAAAGGGTTTTGTCCGCGCCGGCTTTGACTCTGGAAATTTTACCGCCGGAGGCGGGATAAAAATTCACCCGGTGAAAGTCGATTTTGCTTTTTTGACCCACCCGGCTTTGGATAATAGTTATCGATTGTCGTTGGGAATTGAATTTTAGTCTTGAGATTTTAAGGAGGTTATGGATGCGTAGGTTTGCCGTGCAGCTTATCTTTTTCTCTTTCTTTACCGTTGCTTTCATACTGGGACGCTTTTCCGCCGCTCCGGCAGCGCCCAAGCCGACCGATATCGTAGCCCAGGTGGACACGTATGTTATATCCGTGGAAACATTCCAAAAGAAACTGGTTGAGATATCACCCGCCAATCCCGATAAAAACCTGGCGCAGCGCAAGCAGATAGCTCTTGAGCAATTGATAAACGGCTATTTGACGACGGTCTATGCCCAGAAAATACCGCTGGAAAATGATACCGCTTTTGTGGGTCAGGCGAATTACCTCCTTGCGCAGTTTGAGGCAAGGGAACTTTTCAACCGGGAGATAGCGGCCGGGGTTTCCGTTGCGGAAGATGAAATCGCAGACCGCTACGCCAAGCATCCGGAGGAGTACAAGTTAAACGAATGGGTGGAGGCGAGTCATATTTTAATCAGTCCCGTGAAGGATACCAATCGTTTAACGATTGCCCAACGACAAAGCGGCTGGTGGGCCGATACGGATAAAAAAGCCCTGGCTATAGTCGATTCAATCCATAGAATGGCCGTCGGCGGTTTCCCCTTTGATTCGTTGGCCCGTTTATGGTCGCAGGATGGGGCATCCGCCATCCGGGGCGGCCGGCTGGATAGATTCGGCCGGGGGATTATGGTGCGTGAATTTGATTCGGCCGTCTTCAATCTCAAGCCGGGAGAAATGTCCCGGCCGGTTAAAACCCAATTCGGCTACCACATTATAAAGGTAACGGCCAAACAGCCGGCTGGACTGGCGCCGCTTTCCGACTCTCTGAAGGAGGTCATTACCACCCAAATCCGCAATGAAAAAATGACCAAGCGGGCCTACGCCTACCTGGACAGCATTCAACAAAAAGCCGGGGTGGTTTTTAATGAAGAAACATTGAACAAGCCCGATTCGATTTTGAGAACGGAAAAGCTTTGGGCCGCCGCTTCCGTCTATGGCGATACGGTTTGGTCCGGCAGTTTTGGCGGGCAGCTTTTTTTAGCCCATCAAGCGTCTCATGGAAAGGAAATTACCCGGGATCAGAAAATAGCGGTTCTGAAAAACCTTATAAACCCTCTTTTGGTGCGCCGGGCCAGCGCGGACATCGGAATTCCCGCCAGCGAGGCTTATTTAAAGAAGAAGGACCAGATTTACCAGGGCGAAAAACTTTCCCGCGCCAGCCGGGAAGCCGCCATCGATTACCGCCCAACCGATGAAGAGGTGAGAAATTATTACCGTGAGCGTTACAGTGAGTTCGCCCAAAAAGAAACGCTATCGGTCAACGTTCAACAAATAGTGTTCAAAACCGAACAAGAGGCCCTCCGGGCGCGGCAGGAGCTTTCCAAAAATGACGACTTCGCCGCATTGGCTAAAAAGTACTATTCCGGAGAACCGGACATCGGAGAGGAAGCTTTTGATTTGGGCTTTATCTCTCCGCCGGCAATGCCAAAGACGTTCTTTGCGGTCGCCGAAACGTTGGCCTTATATACGGTAAGTCAACCGGTGAAAACAGAATGGGGCTATCATTTGATTCGCGTGGCGGGGCGTAAACCGGACCTTTCTTTTGAATCGGTTCGCTCAAAGATTATGGGGCTATTGCAAAAGGCTAAACAGGACGAACATAGGCAGAAGTGGGAAACCTCTTTGCGGGAAGGCCGCACCATTAAGGTCGAAGAAAGAGTACTGAGACGGATTAAAGACCCGCTTTTAGAGAAAAAATCGGCAGTCGATAAATTTTTTGACTCAAGCAGACGCTGAAATCCCGTATCCGGTAGAGGTCAAGCGTAAGTTAATTCATCTCTCCTCTCTCTGGATTCCGCTGGCCATTTGGTTTTTGCCCAGAAAAACGGTCATCCTAATTTTGGCGGTTGCTTTGGTTGGTTCGTTAGGGGTCGACCTCTTCCGTCACTTTTCTTCGCTCCAATTAAAATGGTGGCGGGAAGTGGCGGCTCTTTTTCGCCCCAAAGAAAAAGGAGCCCTTTCCGGCTCCACCTATCTTTTAATTGCGTCGGTTTTGATGGTTTTGTTTTTCCCGCGGGAAGTGGCGGCTTTGTCCTTGTCCTATATGTTGTTGGGTGACGTAGCGGCCGCTTTAGTAGGCCGCAAGTTTGGCAAACATAAAATTGGAGGGAAAAGTTGGGAGGGGAGTTTGGCTTTTTTGTTGGCAGCCGTCGGTGTTTCTTTTTGTATCCCCGGTATTCCGATGCTCAATAAACTTCTGGCGGCTTTAATTGCCGCAGGCGTCGAAATTTTGCCGGTTCCCTTTGACGATAACCTTACCGTCCCTCTGGCGACCGGCGGCTTTTTGGCGCTGCTCAATTAAGCCGTTGGCCTAAAATGAGTTAAGAGAAACCGATTTTGCTTGACAAGTCGCAAAATTGTCTTAAATTTTATGTTAGTGAAGGAAGTGGTTCCTGAAACCCGCAACTCAAAACAAAAACAGGAGGTTTGGCCGTGGTCAAAGGTAGAGTCAAATGGTTTAACGAGGCTCGGGGGTATGGCTTTATAACCAATCAGGAGGGAGAAGAGCTGTATGTCCATTTCACGGAAATACAGGGAAAAGGGTTTAGGACGTTGGCGGAAGGAGAAGAGGTGGAGTACGAAGTTAGGGCGAGTGAAAAAGGGAAGCAGGCTACCAACGTAATGAAGTTGTAGTAGCTGGAAAATAAGCAGAACCCCCACGGCAAAAGTCGTGGGGGTTTTGTTTTTTCTTCAATCCAAGTATATTTTTAATGTTGGGGTTGGGTGGGGCGGTTGGTTGGCATAAAAAGAGTAAGAGCAAAAACGTATTTTGGCGCATAGCAAAGACAAGAGGTTAAAATGAAAATCATTGATTTACGCTCCGACACGGTTACCCGTCCCTCCGAAGGAATGAAAAAAGCGATGTACGAAGCCGAGGTGGGAGACGATGTATTCGGCGACGATCCCACCGTTCAGGCCTTGGAAACAAGGGTGGCTGAACTTTTTGGCAAAGAAGCTTCGGTTTTTGTCCCTTCGGGCACGATGGGAAACCAGATTTCCTTAAAGGTTTTGGGCAATCCGGGGGATGAGGTTTTGCTGGATGCCGATTCGCACATTTTCAATTACGAAGTGGGGGCACCGGCGGCTTTGTCCGGCCTTTTGGTTCATCCGTTGATAGGAGAAAAAGGTCAGCTTAGCGCGGCTCAAATCGAGGCTCACGTCCGCGGCTCTGACCTGCATCTGCCTCCCACTCGTCTCGTGGCTCTGGAAAACACGCACCTCCGAGCCGGGGGAACGATTTGGTCATTGGATGAGATAAAAAGAATAAAGCAGGTTGCCGTTATCCGTCAGCTGAAAATGCACTTAGACGGCGCCCGGCTTTGGAATGCTTCCGTAGCCACCGGGATTCCTCTTTCCGACTGGGCCGCGCCCTTTGATACGGCGATGTCCTGTCTTTCCAAAGGGTTGGGTTGTCCGATTGGCTCTATGGTCGTTGGCAGCAGGGAAATTATCGCCAAAGCTCGTAAAGTACGCAAGCTTTTCGGTGGCGGGATGCGGCAGACCGGCATTCTGGCGGCCGCCGGTCTATATGCGCTCGAGCATAATTTTTCCCGCCTGGCAGAAGACCATTCCAATGCCAAGTATTTGGCCTTAGGCTTAGCTAATCTTTCCGGCCTGCGCATCGATTTGGACACCGTGCAGACCAACATTGTTATTGCTGACGTGAAAGAATCCGGCAAAACGGTGCCGGAAGTAATTGCCCGCCTCAAAGAGTTTGGCGTCTGGGCAGTTCCTTTTGGCCCCACTCGTTTCCGCGCGGTGTGTCACCTGGACGTCAACCGCCAGGATATTGATACAGCCCTTTCCGCTTTCCAACAGATTTTTGAGCCTATTCGGGTTCCTGTAGCTTCGATTTCTTCGACTGCCCCTTCTGAAAAGCTGGAAGGCAACGGACAGCCAATCCGGCGGGTCCGGATTGATGTATCCGATTTGATTTTGGCCTTTTCCGATAGCCGTGCGGAAGATGAATATTACCTTTCTTTGGAAACGGGGGAAATTCAACTTTTGACCCCGGAAAGCCCGGAGAGCGAAAGGGGGGAAATTTACGGCTTTTCCGAGCAGTTTGCCCTGCTTCCCAAAAAACCGAGCCGTCAAGGGTATCAGGATTTGGTTGATTTTATAGAAACGGTTCAAGATCAATTGCTGAAAGAAAAATTGACCGCCGCGGTCGAGGGAAAAGGAGCCTTCCGCCGCTTCAAGGACGTCTTGCTGGCCTATCCCGAAGAACGGCGAAACTGGTTTACCTTCTCCCGCGAACGGGATGAAAATCGCGTCAAAGAGTGGCTGGAGGCCAATCAAATTGTTTTAGAGATGCCGTGAAGAAGATATTAATCGACAAAAAGGATTTGGACTTGGCTTTGTCTTCCGCCGAACCGGAAGCCCATTTTTACCTGGACTTAAACACCGGCAAAATCAGAAAGACCGTCACGCGCTCCATCGCCGGCCAGGAAGATTACGACTTTGTCTCTCACGATTTGGCTAAACGAACGAATTTCATTCCTCTTCCTAAACATACCGAGACTTCTTTAAAGGAACTAATCAGATTATTTGCCCAAAAAAGCGAGAATGTCGGCCTTAAAAGCCAATTAGAGGAATTGCTCAGGCAAAAGTTCGCCCGCTTCAAGTTAAACGAAATTTTCTTCGAATATCCCGAAGAAATGAAACGCTGGAAAAGTTTCTTGCGGGAAAAATACCTCGAAGAATTGGCCGTAAAACTCAAAAGCGAAGGGCTGACGCTCGAACTGGTCTGAAAATGCCTGTGCTGACCGTTTTGGGTTGTGCTCCCGGCTCGCCGGTTGCCGACCGTAACAGCTCTGCTTACCTTTTAGAAACCGATTCGGGAATTTATCTTTTAGACTGCGGCGAAGGAATGAGCCGCTCCATTCTACAACTCGGCAAGAATCCTCTTTCAATAGGAACGATTTTCCTTTCTCATACGCATCCCGACCATATCGCCGGCTTGCCGCTTTTCTTGCAGATGGTTTATTTGTTGGGACGGAAGGATAAGCTTTCCATTTTTCTTCCCGAAGAAGCCCGCTTGGGAATTCGTCAATACTTAGATTTATGTTATCTGTTTGAGGAAAAACTTCCGTTCGGAATACAGTTTATTCCCATCGAGAAGAACTGGAAAAAGGAGTTTGCAGATTTTACCATAAGCGCTTTTGCCAACCGCCACCTTTCCGGCTACCGCGTGGTACTGCCTTCCCCCCGCTATTACAACCGGATGCAGAGTTTTTCGTTTCATTTCGACATCAAAGGTAAGCGCTTGTACTACTCCGGAGACCTGTTTGATTTGGATGATTTGAAGGACTTACCTCAAGGGATAGATTTGCTGTTGACGGAGGGGTTGCATCTCCCCATTGAATCTCTGCTTACCTTTTGCTCCGAGCGCAAAGTAAAAAAAGTTATCTTAACTCACTTGGCACAGAAGGACTTTGACGTCAAGGAGAAATGGGAAGCTTTTGGCCAAAAATTAGGTCTGGATTGCCGTGTGGCCTTTGACGGGATGGCGGTCACTTTTTGACCAGTGAGTCATACAGGTTCTCCATAATTTTAGCATTCTCGTTCCAATCGTAATGCTTCTTCACAAACTCCCGCCCCGCTTTTCCCATTTTCTGGCGCAAGCCGGCATCCTTTATTAAGGCTTCCAACTTCTCTGCTAATGCGTCAACATCCTTCGGCGGCGTCAAAAAACCGGTCACTCCATCCCGTACGACCTCCGGCAACCCGCCTATGTTGCTGGTAATGACCGGCAATTCACAAGCCGAAGCTTCCAAAACGGCTACGCCGAATGTTTCCGACTCGTGTACGGATGGGTTGACAAAAATGTCAATTTGATTCAGCCAACGGGGAACCTGTGGGTGCGGCACTCGACCGGCAAATTGAGTTTGCTTGGCAATTTCCAGCCGAATAACCAAATTTTCCAGTTCTTTACGTAAAAATCCACTTCCGACAATCAGTAGATGCAAATTTGGTCTGACATCTTTAATTTTGGCAAAAGCCCGAATAAGAAATTCTATTCCATACTTCGGCTCCAAACTTTTAACTATCCCAATAGTTAAAGAATCCTTTTTGTCCTGCTCAACTGGCTTGAAAACGGATAAGTCAATCCCGAAAGGTGTGATAATAGATTTTTTCCCATCTTTCAGATAAGAAACAGTCGCTTTTCCTAACTGGCGGCTGGTGGCGCAAACCGCATCGGCCTTCGCCAAATTCCAGATTAAAAGCCGGCGATGCAAGGAGGAAGTTTCCGGAAAACCTAAAACGTCCATCCCCCAAGTTGAGACTATGTAGGGATGATAATTGGATAGCGCCCCCAAAAAACCATAGCTGGTCGCATAATGAGCATGCAAAATATCCGGCTGAAGTTCTTTGACGAGCTTTTTAATTCGCCAGATGTTTACAAAATAGTCCAATTTCGTTCCAATAGGCCGACAGAACGGATGAACAGTTGCTCCCTCGATGGGCGTGTTAACCAAACTGGCGATATGCACTTCATCTCCCCGTTTGACGAAATGCCGCACCCACTTTTGGGTGTGCGGACTGCCGGAATGCGCCAAATAAAGGATTTTCACTAACTAAAAAAGCGGGAGACGGGACTCGAACCCGCGACCAACAGCTTGGAAGGCTGTGACTCTAACCATCTGAGTTACTCCCGCAATGCTTTTCTACCAATGCTCCCTTGAGGGTGTTTCCATCCACCAGACTCCTCGAAATATATAGGTAGCAACTCATTTCCTCCTTTGACCGGACTCCCTGGCCGAGCCCCGAGCTCGGCTCCTTGGTCGGGCAGACGGGCAGGCGAACCCGCGACCAAGCCGTACGGCTGACTCTATCCATCTGAGTTACTCCCGCAGTACTTTTCTACTAATGCTCTCTTGAGGGTGCTTCCTTCTAAACTCTTTAAAAATTTCTCCTTTTTTACTGCTTCACCTCGAGTCGAAAATTCTTCAGCATAAACCAAATCAAAGGGCGCTCTTCGCCGTGTGGAGCGTACCGTACCAAGATTATGCAATTCAAGCCGCCTGGCAAGATTTTTTGTATGGCCGACATACAGTTTTCCATCTACCCGACTCCGCAAAATATATAGGTAGCAACTCATTCCCTGTTTCGACCGGACTCCCTGGCCGAGCCCCGAGCTCGGCTCGGGCAGGCGAACCCGCGACCAAGCCGTACGGCTGACTCTAACCATCTGAGTTACTCCCGCGTACGTTTGAACAAGGTAATTTTTTTCAAAAGAATTGGCAACCGTAGGGGTTCAATATATTGAACCCTTCCAAAATCTATGGAGAGGGGAGGATTCGAACCTCCGTAGGCATTGCCGGCAGATTTACAGTCTGCTCCCGTTGGCCACTTGGGTACCTCTCCAACGCAAAAAACGAATAACAAAAATCCCTTCTTTTTGTCAAGCGCTTTGAAACATTCTCGGCGTAGCCGCGACTTCAGTCGCGGGCATTTCTAAAGCTAAAAAATCGCTCCCAAGTTAAAAAAACCTTTTTTAGCAATGAAAACCAGTTGCTTATAATTTCATTTTTCCCTTAATTTACCTCGTTATGTCAGGGCACAGTAAATGGAAAACCATCAAGCACAAAAAAGGGAAAATTGACGCCGAACGGGGCAAAATTTTCACCCGCCTGATTCGCGAAATCACCGTGGCCGCCCGCCACGGTGGCGGCAGCCCGGACGCCAACCCTCGCTTGCGAACCGCGATTGCCGCCGCCAAAGAGTCCTCCATGCCGGCGGAAAACATCAAGCGCGCCATTATGAAGGGTACCGGTGAGTTGCCGGGCGTGGTGGTCGAAGAAATCACCTACGAAGGCTACGGCCCGGGCGGGGCAGCCGTTCTGGTTGAGATCGTAACGGACAACCGCAACCGGGTGGTTTCTGAAATCCGGCATATTTTCGACCGCAACAGCGGTCATTTAGGCGAATCCGGCTCGGTCGGCTGGATTTTCTCCAAGCAGGGGTTTTTCACGGTTGAACGGAATAAAATCGGCGAAGATGACCTGCTTTCCATTATCCTCGATGCCGGTGCTTCCGATATGCAAGGCTCCGGGGACGTGTACGAGATTTACTCCCCCTTTCATTCGTTTGAGGCAGTCCGGCAAGCACTGGAAAAAAACAAAATTCCTTATACCCAAGCCGAAATCACAATGACCCCTTCCACCACCGTTCGCCTCGAAGGTAAAGTAGCCGAGCATATGCTCAAACTGATGGAGGCTCTGGAAGAACACGACGACGTGCAAAAAGTTTATTCCAACTTTGATATCGACGAAGCGGTGATGGAAAGAATAACCGCCGGCCTATAATGGAAAACGCAGACATACTCGGCATCGACCCCGGCATCGGCGCCACCGGCTACGGTGTAATCCGTCTTGTAGGGGCACATTGTGATGTGCCCTTTCTTGTTGATAGTGGTGTGTTGAAAACCAACGCCAAGCGAACAACTCCGGACCGCCTGCGCGAAATTTACGATTTGGTTTTGGGCTTGATTCAAAAACATTCTCCTCAAACGTTGGCCATCGAAAAGGCCTTTTACGGAAAAAACGTGATGATTGCAATGACCATTGGCCAGGCGCGCGGCGCCGCAATTTTAGCCGCCGCCAATTTGGGTTTGCCGGTCTATGAAATTTCCGCCCGCGAGGTCAAACAGGCGGTCACCGGCAACGGTGCGGCGGATAAAACCCAGGTGCAGTATATGGTCGGCCAGCTTCTAAATCTCAAAAATCCTCCTGACTCGCCCGACGCCTGCGACGCTCTGGCCGTAGCGCTCGCGTATCATTTTCGTTCAAAGGTTCTTGTAGGGGCAGGTTCACTCGGCCGGCCTTCAGGCCGGACAGGCAAACCTGCCCTGTTAGGTAAAATATGATAGGTTTTCTTTCGGGTAGAATCGCCGAAAAAACACCGACCTCGGTCGTTCTAGATGTTGCTGGCGTTGGCTATGTCTGCGAAATTCCGGTCTCCAGCTTCAAGCAACTTCCGGCTGTCGGCGAATCGGTAAAATTGTTGACCTATCACCACGTCCGCGAAGATGCCGAACAACTTTTTGGTTTCTACACGCCAGAGGAACGCGAGCTTTTCGCCCATTTGATTTCCGTCTCCGGCGTTGGGCCAAAGATGGCTTTGACCTTGCTTTCGGGCGCCACGGTTGCCGAAATTGCGGATTGGATTCGCAAAGGAAAGACCCAACTTTTAACCCGTGTCCCGGGCATCGGCCCCAAAACCGCTTCGCGTTTGGTTGTCGAATTGAAAGACAAATTGGAAAAATGGAAAATCCGCGAAGGGGTTCCGGGCGGCGCCGTGCGGGTCGAAAGCACCTTCGAGGAAGAAGCGACTTTGGCTCTGGTTACCTTGGGGTTTGGCCGCCTGGAGGCCAAGCGGGTAGTTGAAAGAGCCCTATCCGAAAACGGCGAACCGAAAAACGTGGAGGAATTGATACGGCAGGCCTTGCGCGTAGCACAGTAGGGGCACGTTGCCACGTGCCCGAATCCGGTGGCGCCGAATGGTTTTTGTATTCGGCGCGAGCGCACATTACAAAAACCAATGTGCGCCACCGGCAATGAGGGATGAAATATGACCGACCTTAAAACCGAACATACCCGCTTCACCACCCCCGCCGTTTTGCCGGGCGAACGGGATTTCGACGAATCGCTGCGCCCCTCCCGCTTTGCCGATTTCGTCGGGCAGCAAAAAACCATCGAAAATCTAAAGGTTTTCATCGCCGCCGCTCAAAAACGGGGAGAGGCGCTCGACCACTGCCTTTTTTACGGCCCTCCCGGTTTGGGCAAAACCACCCTGGCGCGCATCGTCGCCTCCGAATTGGGGGTCGGCTTCAAAAGCACCTCCGGCCCGGTTTTGGAGCGTGCTGGTGATCTGGCCGGCATTTTGACCAACCTGAACGAACGGGAGGTTTTGTTCATCGACGAAATCCACCGGCTGAACCACGTGGTGGAAGAATATCTCTATTCGGCGATGGAGGATTATTCGCTCGATATTGTCATCGACAAAGGCCCCGCCGCCCGCTCGGTCAAGCTGCCGCTAAAAAGATTCACCCTCATCGGCGCCACCACCCGCGCCGGGCTTTTGACCTCGCCCCTGCGCTCCCGCTTCGGCGTGGTCGGCCGGCTGGATTATTACGCCGGGGAGGATTTGATTTCGATCTTGGAACGCTCCGCCCGCATTCTGAAAATCGAACTGACCCCCGAAGGGGCGGAGGAAATTGCCCGCCGCTCCCGCGGCACCCCCCGCGTTTCCAATCGCCTCCTCCGCCGCGTCCGCGATTTCGCAGAGGTGGGGATGGGCAAGGGTGGGGCCGTAGGGGCGATTCGTGAATCGCCCTCGTCACCTGCGCAAAACAAATCCGTAGGGGCAGGTTCACCCGGCCGGCCTTCAGGCCGGACGGACAAACCTGCCCGGGGTGGTGGGGCGACCGCCCCCATCGACCACGACCTCGCCCTCCTCGCCCTCCAACGGTTGGACGTGGACGAACGCGGCCTGGACGAAATGGACAAAAAAATAATGGAGGTGGTAATCCAAAAATTCAAAGGCGGCCCGGTCGGGATTTCCGCCCTCGCCGTGGCGGTGGGGGAGGAGGAGGACACCATCGAGGAAATCTACGAACCCTTCTTGATTCAGGAGGGCTTTTTGGACCGCACCCCCCGCGGCCGCATGGCCACCAGCGCGGCCTATCAGCACTTGGGCCTCAAAGCGCCGGAGTTGACACAGAAGGAGTTGTTTTAGTATATTTTAAGAAGGAATTTATTATGCTTAAAAAGTTTTGGGTTTTAACTTCTGTGGTTTTGTCGCTCTCTCAAGCAAGTGCCCAGGATTTTTGGCAGCAAACCAACGGGCCTAATGGCGGAAATGTTTATTCTCTGGCCATTAATTCGAGCGGGGATATTTTTGCCGGAACTTATGGCGGCGGCGTTTTTCGCTCCACCGACAACGGCGCCACCTGGACTCAAACCGGTTTGGTCGGTTTTGCCGTCCTTTCTCTGGCCATCAAGTCCGATGGTCGCATCTTTGCTGGGACTTATCTCGGCGGCATTTTTCGTTCCACCGACAATGGTGCCAACTGGAGCCAAATCAACGCCGGCTTGACAAATACTAATGTCCCGTCGCTGGCCATCAATTCGAGCGGAGATGTTTTTGCGGGAACTTCTAACGGCGTCTTTCTATCAACCAATGACGGCGCTTCTTGGATCCAAACTGGCCTGTCGGGTAATAGTATTTCTGAACTTGCCATCAATTCTAACGACCATCTTTTTGCTGGTGCTTATGGTGGAGTTTTTCGTTCCACCGATAATGGTGCAAGCTGGACCCAGGTTAACAATGGTCTAACGAATAATGACATCCAAGCTCTCGCCATCAACTCGAGCTGGCACATCTTTGCCGGCGCTCGTGGAGGTGGCGTTTTTCGCTCAACTGATAACGGGGATAACTGGATGCAAATCACCACAGGGATACCGATTTATATTTCTGTCTTTTCGCTTGCCATCAATTCGAGCGGGCATATCTTTGCCGGGACTTTTGGTGAGGGTGTTTTTCGTTCTACCAATAATGGTGACAGCTGGACTAGAATTACTAACGGTTTGACCAATGCCTATGTTCTTTCCCTTGCTAACAAATCGAGTGATTATCTTTTCGCTGGGACTTATGCTGGAATTTTTCGCTCCACTGATAGCGGAGGTAATTGGACTAAAATTGACACCGGTCTCACGGCTAACGACGTCTGGGCTTTGGCCAAAAATTCGAGCGAGCACATCTTCGCGGGGACTTATGGCGGTGGTATTTTTCGGTCGACTGATAATGGGGCCAGCTGGACGACAATCAACTCCGGCCTGGCAAGTATTATCGTCTACTCCTTGGCTATTGATCCAGGCGGTGTTATCTTTGCCGGTGGGGGTCAGGGTATTTCTCGTTCTATCGACAATGGTGCTACTTGGGTCGGAGCTGGTTTTCTCGATAGGCCGGCCTTTTCTTTAGCCATCAATTCAAGCGGAAATATTTTTGCCGGAACCTACGGTGCTGGAGTATTCCGTTCTACCAATAACGGGGCAACGTGGGCGCAAACTGGTTTGACAAATAAAGTTGTGTATGATCTCGTTTTCAATTCAACCGATGATATTTTTGCCGCCGCTAATGACGGCAGTGTTTTTCGTTCCATCGACAACGGGGCAAGCTGGACCCAGAGCCAAGTAACAGATGTAAGCGCAAATGTTTACTCCCTTACAGTCAATTTAAGTGGTTACATCTTTGCCGGGACCGGCAAAGGTGTTTTTCGCTCCACAGATAACGGTGCTAACTGGTCAGAAGTGAACTCTGGTTTGACGAACACCGTTGTACTGTCTCTTGCCATCGATGTAAATGGAGACATTTTTGCTGGGACTAATGGCGGCGGTGTTTTTTGCTCATCAGATAATGGTGTAAGCTGGACAGAAAACAATACAGGATTAACAAGTTTTTACGTCCGGTCTTTAGCCCTCGATCAAAGCGGTTATATCTTTGCTGGGACCGTTGGTTCCAGTGTTTTCCGAAGCGCACAACCCATTGTATGTGCTGTGGCAAAGGGCGATATGAATGCTGATGGGGGTTTGACCGCTTCTGATGTTGTATTAATGCTGAACTGCATCTTTCTTGGAACTGGAAGTTGCCACCTTTGCTTTACGGATGTGAGCTGCGATGGAATTTTAACTGCCTCAGATGTTGTGCTTGAACTAAACAAGATTTTTTTAGGAATAGACTTTCCTTGTTAGTTTAGAAATGAACCTTTCCGACTTCGACTTTTCTGTTCCGACCGAACTAATCGCCAGGCACCCGCTAAAAAACCGGGATGAATGTCGGCTTTCGGTTTTGGAGAAAAAAACAGGCCAAATGCACCACCGCCAATTCTCCGACATTCTGGAATACCTACAACCCGGCGATGTTTTGATTCTAAACGACGCCAAGGTGAACAAATCCCGCTTCTTCGCCACCCGCCCCACCGGCGGCAAGGTGGAGGTTCTCCTCTGCCGCCCGGTTCCCCCATCCCAGGGCGAGGGTACCTCGCCCCTACAAAAAAACGATTTGGGTCGTTCTTCCCCTCTCCATCGAATGGAGAGGGGACCGAGGGGTGAGGCCGTATTTGTAGGGGCAGGTTCACCCGGTCGGCCTGCAGGTCGAACCGGCAAACCTGCCCAGGGTGGTGGGGAATGGGCGGGTTTGTCTGTCCTCCGGCCAGGGGAACCCGCCCCTACGGAAAAACCAGATGTCTGGGAGGCAATTTTATCCCATTCCGCCCGCGTCAAGGAAGGTGAATTTTTGACCCTGAATGGAAATTGTAGGGGCGGGGTCCCCCCGCCCCTACAGAAAAACGATTTGGGTCGTTCTTCCCCTCTCCATCGAATGGAGAGGGGACCGAGGGGTGAGGCCGTATTTGTAGGGGCAGGTCCCCGTGCCTGCCCTGGGAGTGATGGGATGGACGGTTTCCGCATTCTCTCCAAACAAAACAACCGCGCCATCGTCCAAATCGAATCTGATTCAGACATCTTCGAAAAATACGGCACCATTCCGATTCCCCCCTATCTGGAACGCCCCGCCGAAAAAGAGGACGAAGAAGATTACCAAACCGTCTTCGCCAAAACCCCCGGCGCAACCGCTGCCCCCACCGCCGGCCTACATTTCACCCTGGAATTGTTGGAAAAAATCAAATCGAAGGGGGTGGAAATCGCCTACATCACCCTTTTGGTCGGCCCCGGAACCTTCGAACCGATACGCGGCCCTGGCCGAACCCGAGGCTCGACTCGGGCAGGCGACGACATCTCCCAGCACATAATGCACAAGGAACATTTCGAAATAGGAGAGGAAACCTGCGCCAAAATCAACGCGGCAAAAAAGGCCGGAAAAAAGATTTGGGCGGTGGGAACGACGGTGGTGAAGGCGTTGGAAACCGCCAGTAGGGGTTTGATTAATCAAACCCCTACCGTAGGGGCAGGCCCCCGTGCCTGCCCTGGTGTGGAAGGGCAACCACAGGGGGTTGCCCCTACGGTGACAACACAATTACGCCCCTTCTCCGGCGATTCCGACCTTTTCATCCACCCCCCCTTCGATTTCCAAATCACAGACGGCCTCATCACCAATTTCCACTGGCCGCGCTCCACTTTGATTTTGCTGGTCGCCGCCTTTGCCGGTGCAGAACAAATAATGCCCGCCTATCGCGAGGCAATCGCCCAGCGCTATCGCTTCTTCTCTTACGGCGATGCAATGTTGATTTATTTATGACAAACCATATTGTTGCTGTTTCTGTGGCGCAGGTTAGGTTTTTTCCCTGGCCGAGCCCGAAGCCTGGCTCGGGCAGGCTAACCTGCGTGTTTCGCCAAAAACGCAGGATACGTTCACCGCTGGCGAACTTTATCCTGCGCCACATATTCGTCATATGTAGGGGCGTATTGCAATACGCCCCTACGGTTTTGCGAAAACATTTTTCCATAGGGGCGAACGGCTTGTCTCGCGCGAAGTCGAGTGGCGTTTGTCTTTCTTCCCTCTCCTTTCCAAGGAGAGGGACCGAGGGTGAGGTTTTAACCGTAGGGGCAGGCCCCCGCCCGTCCCGAGCGGAGTCGAGGGATGCCTGCTCAGGGTGGGAAGGCAACCACAGGGGGTTGCCCCTACAACGATAATGAAAATTGGTTTAATTCTCGTCGCCGCCGGAACCGGCAAACGGGCCGGCGGCAAAATCCCCAAACAATTCAAAAAAATTATTGGCAAACCGCTTTTAGTTTACGCTCTCGAAAAATTTGCCAATATCAAAGGAATTGCCGAAGTAATTATCGCTGTTCCCCATGGCAAAGAAACCTTCGCTCGAAAACTTCTCGGCAACGCCTTAAAGAAATTCCCCCAAATCGAATTCGTCGCCGGCGGAAAAACTAGGCAGCGGTCGGTTTTCAATGCGCTCTCTGCCCTGTCGTCCGAAATCACGCACGTCCTGGTGCACGACGCCGCCCGCCCGTTCGTCAACCATCTGGATGTGGTTAAACTTTTGCGAATGCTGCGCAGGCACGCTGCCGTCATTCTGGTCTCCCCCGCCGCCGATACGGTTAAACAGGTGGCCGGAGGCGCTGTCAAAAAAACGCTCGACCGCAGCGAAATTTATCTGGCCGAAACCCCGCAGGGATTTAAAAAGGAACTTCTGGTGGCGGCGCACCGCCGCGCGCAAAAAAATCGCTTTGCTTTTTCGGATGATTCTGCTTTAGTTGAAGCATTGGAAAGGAGGGTGATGATATGCCCGAGCGACGGAAAAAACCAAAAAGTAACAACCGCAGCCGATCTCGCAGAAGCAAAGTTCCGGTTGTCAAAGGGGAAAAGCTTAGCTGGGTAGTCGGCCAGGGGTACGACGTCCACCGGCTGGTCAAAGGCCGCCGGCTGGTGCTGGGCGGCGTTGAAATTCCTTCGAAGGTCGGCCTCCTCGGCCATTCCGATGCCGATGTTTTGTGCCACGCCGTTGCCGATGCCTGCCTGGGCGCCTTCGGTTTGGGAGACATCGGGGAGCATTTTCCCCCTTCCCAGCCGAAATGGAAAAATATCTCCTCGCTTCTTCTGCTCGACTGGGTTCGCATCTCGGTCGAAAAGAAAAAGGGAAAGATTATGCACATCGATGCCACCGTGATCGCCCAGGAGCCGAGAATCTCTCCGTATCGAATGCGGATGAAAGCCCAGATTGCCGCCGCTTTGCGCCTGCCGCCGGAGCGGGTCTCGGTCAAGGCCACCACGCCGGAAACCTTGGGCGCTTTGGGCCGACGCGAAGGAATCGCCGCAATGGCGGTGGCTCTAGGGCGCTATTAGTGGACCCCATCTGGGGGCGGTTCGACGAACTTTTGAATTGGGCCACCAATCAAGGCGCGGGCTGGTTTTACGGGTTTTTGTTTTTCTCTGCCGTTCTCGAAAATCTTTTTCCACCCTATCCGGGTGACGTGGTAATCTTTACGGGCGGGTATCTGGCTTCTTCGGGTAAGTTGAACATTGCGCTGGTTTTTTCCTCGACCGCGCTCGGAAGCTGGGCGGGACTCTTGATTCTCTTCTGGCTCGGCAGCACCAAAGGCCGTTCCTTTCTAATTAAGAAAGAAGGGCGCTGGATTAGGCACGAAAACTTCTTGAAATTTGAAAATTGGTTTGCCCGCTATGGAGTGGCAGTTATCATTTTTGGCCGTTTTATGGCGGGCGTCCGCTCGGGCGTCGCTTTGGCGGCCGGCATCGCCGGCCTTTCCTGGAAAAGGATTTTGATTTTCGGCCTGCTTTCCGTTCTAATCTGGAACGGGATTCTAATGATGGCGGCCGGTTTGGTCGAAAATAATTGGGAGGCGCTCTACCGCTGGTTTGGCCTCTACAACCGCTTGGTCTTGGCGGTTCTGGCGGTTGTAATTATATTCTGGGGTTTGCGGATTTGGAGGAGAAAAAGATTTGTCAAAACTTAGAGTTTTACTGTTGGCCGGCGGCGATTCCCCCGAGCGGGAAGTTTCTTTGTCTTCCGGGCGCGCGGTTGCGGAAGCCATCGGCAAATTGGGTCATTCGCTCATTGCTTTGGACCCTGCCACAGGCCGAAGCCTGCTTTCCAGCGATGGGAAGTTTCTGGCCGATGGTGTCCACGAACTTCCGCCAGATTCCAAATCGCTGGCCGTCGTTCGCCAGAAGGGCGCGATTCGCACGGTCGAGAAATTTGATTTTTCCTCGGTGGATGTTGTTTTCAACATTCTGCACGGCGGTAGGGGAGAGGATGGCACCATCCAGGCCTTGTTGGACCTTGCCGAAAAGCCCTACACCGGTTCGGGAGTGCTGGCTTCCGCTCTGGCAATGAACAAACACGTCTCCAAAAAACTTTTTAAAGCCGAGGGGATTCCGACTCCGGATTGGGAGCTTTTTACGCTCAAAGAGCCGAAGCTCTCCGATGAGCAAAAGAAAAAGCTGAAGCGTTTCGGCTATCCTTTAATCATCAAGCCGAACGATGCCGGCTCGACGGTCGGCTTGAGCGTCGTTCACGATGCCGGCGAATTGGATGGAGCCATTGTTTCCGTTTTTGAGTATTCCAATCAAATAATGGCGGAAGAATTTATCGCCGGCCGGGAGCTGACCGTCGGAGTTTTAGGGCAAACACCTTTGCCGGTGGTCGAGATAATCCCGTCTCATGAAATCTACGATTACACCTGCAAATACATCTCCGGTATGACCCAGTATATCTGTCCTGCAAAATTGTCGGATGCTCAGACGCGCGAGGTGCAAGAGCTCGGGCTGAAAGCGTTTATGATTCTCGGCTGCGAGGGCTTTGGCCGGGTTGATTTCCGGATGGGCAACGACGGCGTTTTCTACTGCCTGGAGGCCAATACCCTGCCCGGAATGACCGCTTTGAGCCTGGTGCCGAAAGGCGCCGCTGCTGCCGGGATTTCGTTCGAGAATCTGGTGCAGAAAGTAATCGATTTAGCGTTGGAGCGTAGAAGTGTCTAACCAAAACGGAAAAATCAAAGCGGTCTTTTTCGATATGGGCTCGACCTTGTTGGAGTTTGAAAACCATACCTGGGAAGAACTGGATGGCCGTGGAATCGCTTCAACTTACAAATTTCTGCAACGCAAGGATGTCCAGTTACCCTCTTTCGATATTTTCGAGCGAAGTTTCCGAACCGTGCTCAAGGAGTATTGGGCCTCGACAAACGAGACTCTTGAAGAGCGTCCATTAAGTTTGCTTTTGCAGCAGGGGCTTTCCAAAGCAGGGGTCAACCTTGAGGGTCTGAATTTGGACGATCTGGGGCGGGCCTTTTATGAACCCATTCAGGAACAAATAACGGAATATGACGACACCCTTCAGGTTTTGCGGTGGCTGAAAGACAAAAACTTGATTTTGGCGATAATCTCCAATTCAATTTTTCCGCGCGACTATCACTTGGGAGAGCTAAACAGCTTCGGTTTGACCCCTTTTTTCAACACGATTTTGTTTTCTTCCGATATCGGCCGGCGCAAACCGCACCCCGAAATTTTTCGAAAGGCTCTAAATGAACTTGCGTTGCCGCCGCAGGAAGTTTTATTCGTAGGGGACCGGATGCGGGAAGATGTTTGGGGACCGCAGCAGTTGGGTATGCGCGCCGTTTTGAAATATCACCCCCGGCGGGATTATTCGCCGGAGGGGGCGCCCTGGGCGCAGGTAAATAATTTGAGCGAATTAATACCGATCGTAGAGAAGCATTTGTAAACTTAAAAAAATACAGGAGGATTTGTGGATTGGTCTGAAACGCTGTTAAAAGATTTGACCGACGCCCCCGGAGTTCCGGGGCAGGAAGATGAAGTGGCCAAAGTGATGGCCCGCTATCTTAAGCCCATAGCCGAAATTTCCTACGACCGGCTGGGCAGTTTAATCGCGAAGAAGAAAGGGGCCAAAGAATCTCCCAAGGTCCTGATTGCGGGGCATATGGATGAAGTGGCCTTTATGGTCAAAGAAGTTACCAAAAACGGCTATATCAAATTCCTGCCGCTGGGGGGCTGGTGGGGGCATGTGGCGTTAGCCCAGCGGATGAAAATTTACACCAAGAAAGGGACGGTTCTGGGGGTCACCGGCGCCAAGCCGCCGCACATCCTTCCGGAGGAAGAGCGCAAAAAGGTTTTAGAGATCAAGGATATGTTTATCGATGTCGGGGCCACCAAAGAGTTTGACGTGCAGAAAAAATTGGGCATCACTCCGGGCGATGCCATTGTGCCGGAAAGCTCCTTTACCGTTCTGGCCAATAAGCGGATGTATCTGGCTAAAGCTCTGGACAACCGCTTCGGTTGCGCCGGGGTGGTGGAAGTTTTGAACCGCTTCACCAAGATGTCCCATCCCAATACGCTTTTCGGCGTCGGCTCTGTGCAGGAAGAGGTTGGCTGCCGGGGCGCGGGAACGGCCGCCAACACCATTCAGCCGGATGTGGCCCTCATATTGGACGTCGGCATCGCTCAAGATACGCCCGGAATGGAGCCGGATAAATCGGAGCGGATGGGAGGAGGGGTCACCATTCTGGCCTACGACGGGGGAATGATACCGTCCAAGCGGCTGCTGGATTTAACCATCGCTACCTGCGAAAAAGAGAAAATAAAATATCATCTGGCGGCGATTGAACGCGGCACCACCGACGGCGCCAAAGTTCACGTTTCCCACTCCGGGGTTCCGACCCTAGCGCTTGGGGCGCCGACCCGCTACATCCATACCCATCAGGCGATGCTCTTGCGGGACGATTACGATGCGGTCATCAAACTGATGGTTGCGCTCGTGAAAAAGCTGGACGCCAAAACGGTTTCAAGCTTATACAAATAAATGGCGTTGGTTTTTCTCAATACCTTCACCCGCAAAAAGGAAGCGTTTTATTCCATCGAACCGGGGATGGTGAAAATGTACACCTGCGGCCCAACCGTGTACGATTTCGCCCACATCGGCAACTTCCGCACTTTTCTGTTTGAGGATTTACTTCGACGTTACCTGAAATACAAAGGTTACAAGGTCATTCAGGTTATGAACCTGACCGATGTGGACGACCGGACCATCGCCGCTTCGCGAAAAGAAGGAATTCCCCTTTCCGAATTTACGGCGCGCTACAAAAAGGCGTTTTTCGAAGATTTAAAATCGCTCAATGCCGAGCCGGTCGAACATTATCCGGATGCCACCGCGCATGTAAACGAAATGGTGGAAATCATCCAGAAGTTGGTGCGAGAGGGGTATGCCTATGAATCGTCCCGATCAATTTACTACAAAATTTCCGCCTTTCCTGGCTACGGCACCCTGCCGCATTTCAAGCCGGACGAGTTGAAAGCGGGAGCGCGCATCGCCGCCGACAGCTACGAAAAAGAAGAGGTCGGCGATTTTGCCCTCTGGAAGAGCTGGGATGCGGACGACGGTGACGTTTTCTGGGAAACGGCATTGGGAAAAGGCCGCCCCGGCTGGCACATCGAATGCAGTGCAATGAGTATGAAATACCTCGGTTCGAAGTTTGACATTCACACCGGCGGAGTGGACAACATCTTCCCGCACCACGAAAATGAGCGCGCCCAGTCAGACGCTTATGTTGGCCACCCGGTGGTCAATTTCTGGCTGCATTCCGAACATCTGGTCGTCGAAGGTAAAAAAATGTCCAAGTCGCTGGGGAATTTCTTTACCCTGCGCGATCTTTTGGCCAGAGGGTGCTCGCCCTTGTCCATCCGCTATCTTTTGCTTTCGGCGCACTACCGGATGCCCTTGAATTTCACTTTCGAAGGCCTGGCGGGAGCCAAAAACGCCTTGGAGCGGCTCTACGACTTCCAGCGCAACGTCCGGGATGCAGAAGAAGGGCGCGACCATGTCGAAGTAACCCACGCCATCCACAAAGCCCGCGAAAACTTCGAGCTAAATATGGACGACGATTTGAACGTCTCCGGCGCCTTGGGAATCCTGTTCGATTTCGTCCGCGATATTAACCGCCTGGCCGCCGCGCAGGGATTGTCCAAAAACGATAAAATTAAAATAGGCGAGTTTCTGTGCAAGACCGATTCGGTTCTGGGCTTTTTGAAAGAACCCGCCGCCTCGATTGACGCCGAAGTGGAGCGTTTAATTTCCCGGCGCAACGATGCCCGCCGCCAGCGCGATTTCACCCGCTCCGATTTACTCCGCGACGAACTGGAAAAAATGGGAATTATCCTCGAAGACACCCCGCAAGGGACGAAGTGGAAAAAACGCCTTTAGAAGTTTGGAAACATCCTTATGGAAACTTACGACGACGACTTGAGCAGGTTTGAAGCGGACGGCGCCGTGCCGTTGCCGGTCGCCAATGACCAAGGCCATGTTGAATGCGACGGTGCCCGCATCTGGTACGCAACGTACGGGTCCGGCCCGCCCGTGGTCTTACTGCATGGCGGCCTCGGCCACAGCGGAAATTGGGGCTATCAAGTTCCAGCGCTGGTCAAAAGCGGCTATAGTTCCGTTTTGATAGACAGCCGCGGCCATGGCCGCAGCACACGCGACGCGCGGCCGTTTATGTATGAGCAGATGGCATCCGACGTTTCGACGGTGATGGATGCCTTGCGCCTTGAAAAGGCGGGTTTGGTGGGCTGGAGCGACGGCGCGTGCACGGCCTTGATTCTTGCTGCGAAAGCTCCCGCACGGGTTGCCGGCGTGTTTTTCTTTGCGTGCAATATGGACCCGAGCGGCGCAAAGGAAATTGAATTCACCCCCGTTCTCAAGCGGTGCTTCAGCCGGCACTCGCAGGACTACAAACGGCTGTCGGCCACGCCGGACCAATTCGACGAATTTTCCGACGCGGTCGGCCGGATGCAGAAAACGGAGCCCAATTATTCGGCGAATGATTTGGCAAAAATCTGCGTGCCGGTCGCGATTGTGCACAGCGAGCAGGATGAATTCATCAAGCGGGAACACGCCGAATATCTCGCTCGGAGCATTCCAAATGCAGAATTTATCGACCTTCCCGGTGTGAGTCACTTCGCGCCGCTGCAGAGGCCCGAGCAATTCAACGCCGCCATGCTTGCATTCCTCGGCAACGCGCTGGCTTGAAGCAAGACAGCGGAAACCCGGGCTATGCCGCCCGCTGCCGTGCGAGAAGCAGTCTGTGGCCTGATTCGTTGTCCGGGAAACGGCGCAAAGCTACCCCTGACTCAAGAAATGGGCATCATCCTCGAGGACATCCCGCAGGGGACGAAATGGAAGAAAAAACTTTAGAAAGGTGCCTTCACCCCACCGCGCAGTGGAAAAAGTGATTTCGCTTTTCCCCGTCACGCTCGAAGGGCACGGCGTCCGGCTGGAGTCGTTAACTCCAGAGCATAAAGAAGCCTTGGCCGCCGCGGCGGCCGATGGCAAACTCTGGGAACTCTGGTTTACCGCAATTCCGGAGCCGGAAAAAACAGAGGCGTACATCGCTGAGGCGCTGGCCGGCCAAAAAGACGGCCATATGCTCCCCTGGGTCGTTAGGGAATTGACCTCCGGCCAAATCATCGGCAGCACCCGCTACCACGATATCCTCCCCGCCATTGACCGGGTCGAAATCGGCTATACCTGGTACGCGAAAAGTTGGCAAAAGAGCCACATCAACACCGGCTGCAAACTGCTTTTGCTCCGCCATGCTTTCGACACGGTGGGCTGCAAAGTGGTCGGCTTAAGGACCGATAATTTCAACTTCGCGTCCCAGCGGGCCATCGAGGCGTTGGGGGCCAAAAAGGAAGGCGTCATCCGCCACCACGGAATCCGTCGCGACGGCACCGTGCGGGACTCGGTAATGTACAGCATACTGGCCGCTGAATGGCCGGACGTTAAGCGGCATCTGGAACTGCGCCTCACCCGACATGCCAAATAAGCAACGACCCCTCGACCCCTGATGGCCTCCATGCCGAAGCCAAACCGGGGCGGCTGGAAGACCTGCTCACGCGGACACAAGTACCGCGGGTTCAGCTTCTGCCCGACCTGACTCCCGGGCCGCGCGCGGCAGGCCACCGCGATTCGGAGGGATAGTAAGAAAACGCGCCCGGGCCGACGCAGGGGCAACCATCGTCGCTGAGCAGCAGGAAAACCCTTTTTTTGTTGTGCCGGGAGTTCCTTCCAACCCATTTCCCCCTTGGCATCCCGCTTTTCAACCGATACATTTACTGCCGGACGCGCTGGCATAGCTCAGGGGTAGAGCAGCGGTTTTGTAAACCGCCGGTCGGGGGTTCGAATCCCTCTGCCAGCTTTTTTATTTGGCAAGCCCAGCCTGTTGCGTCTCAAGCGATTCCGACCGATTACGTGACACGGATTCAAGCTCCATTTTTGGCCTTGCTACGACGTTTGCTACGGTTCACGGTTTTTATGAGTATTCCCGTCGCGAAAAGTGGCGTTTTGAATCATTCTCGAAATTTGATGTAACATTCGGAAGCATTTCAGCTTGGCATAATAAATAGAATGGATTGAAAATTCTCGAGTTAATGGCAAGCGGTCTCAAAAACCGCTGTTCAATACATTTCTTGCATGAGACGGTACTAAGACTGATCTTAGCTCTTTGGGCTACCGAATTCAACACAATAGAGTTGGTTCTGTTGCAGTAAGGCATGGCCAAAGTGCCAACATGAACGAAAATATTGTCCAGCAACGAGAAGTTGGCAAAGGAACCCTACAAATAATCTCCTGAAATATTCATGGCAGTTTGGAACTCTGATTATTCTCCGGCGTTGGTGGCGGACAGCGCGCCCTTCCGCACAGCAGATGGTATCCACGGCGATATTGGTGGCGTGGTCGGCGATGCGCTCGATGTGATGGGAAATGAGAACCAGTTCGATGTCTCGCTCAAAAGTATTCGCGTTGGAGAACAGGTTGAACCGGGGTTTCTTAACAGGATGCGGGAAGAACAAATGGAGCGGATTCTTTCACTGGACTCAACTGGAAAACTAATGCGACGAAACCTAAGTTTCGTTATCTACCGACCATTTCTAGTTTTTGGGATACCATCCGCTTCCGAACAGATAAGCCCTTGGCATCAGAACTGTTAGAAAATGCCGTCAGCTATGGCTAGTGCCTTTCCTTAACATTACCGTAACAGCCTACCAAGTGACAACTAAACAAAACCAATAAGTTTGCGCTTGTCTCTGAAAAATATATATTTTGCAGCGTGATAAAATCCTATGTTTTTTGGGCTGCTTCTTGAGTAGAAATGATAAAGGAGAATATACAATCCGTGTTTTTATAACTGGAGGAGCCGGTTTCATTGGTTCACATATCGCCGCTTCCCTGCTTAAAAAGGGGCATTCGGTAACCATTTTAGATAATTTCTCCTCTGGGCGAATAGAAAACCTATCCGTTTTAGGAGGAGCGGAAGTGGTCGAAGGAGATGTGCGGGATTTTGAACTGGTCGAACAGGTCATCGCCGGGGCCGATACGGTTTTTCATCTGGCGGCGGTGGTCTCGGTGCTCACTTCGCTGGAAGATCCGCAGACGACCTGGGAAGTGAATCTAAAGGGGACCTACAATGTTCTTGAGGCGGCTCGGCGCGCCAGAGTCCGGCGGGTGGTTTTCATCTCCTCCTCCGCCGTATACGGCGAATACCCAAAACTGCCCTTCAAGGAAACCTTTCCTGTATTGCCGGAGTCTCCCTATGCTTTGACCAAGTTGATGGGGGAGGAGCTTTGCTCGCTATACTGGCGGCTTTATAAACTCGAAACCGTGGCTTTACGGCTTTTCAATGTCTATGGCCCAAGGCAGAATCCCTTTTCACAATACGCCAACGCCATTCCGAACTTCACCCACTGTTTGTTAACCGGGCAGACGCCGACCATCTACGGCGACGGGAACCAGACACGGGATTTCGTTTATGTCGGCGACGTCGTCCGGGCGGCCGAATTGGCGGTCCGTTCGAAAAAAGCGGTCGGCGGGGTTTTCAACGTCGGCTCCGGCAAACGGCTTTCGGTCAACAGGCTTTTTGCCGAAATCCAGAAAACTTTGGACACCCGTGCCCGACCGGAGTTTTCCCTCCGAAAGCAGGGAGACGTTTTACACACCTGGGCGGATTTGGCGCGGGCTAAAAAAGTGCTGGGGTTTTCGCCCAAGGCGGGTTTCTCCAAAACGTTGGCGGAGACGGTGCTTTGGTTCAAGGGCTCCGGAATTTTTTCAAAATGAGCATCCGCTCCAAGCTTACCTCAAGCTATCTTTTTTTGCTTTTGCTCGTTGTGTTTGCCGGCGCGGCGGCCTATTGGTCGGCCGAACGCTGGCGGCGGGCTGCCTCCGAGCTAACCCGTGCCTATAGTCAAGGGATCGCCGCGGAGCGGCTGCGGGCCGATATTTTCCGCCAGATTGCCGCCGGAACGGATTTTATTTCCGGCGACCGGGGCGCCAAAAAGGAATTTGAGGAAATTCAAAAGCGGGTGGAAGAGCAGATGGCAAAGCTCAAAGGTTCGGCCAAAACGCCGGAAGAGACCGACCATCTCGAAGCCCTCGCAGAGACCCAGAAGGAACTGGTTTATTTTGCCGGCAACATTTTTGTGCCGTTGGCGCAGACCCGGCAGAACCCGAAAGCGGATGCGGCCGAGAAGTTGGACGAAATCGGGGATGAGGTTACCTCCGACGTGGCAGTTTTGAACCAGTACTATCAGGGTTTGGAGCAGGAAGCGCTCGCCGCCGCGGCCCGTTCCGGAAATTTGATTGTCTATCTGGCGGGAGGAGCGGCGGTCTTGGCTTTGGCGCAGCTTCTGACAACCGTTTTTTTCCTGCAGCGCTGGCTGGCGGGGCCCATCGCGGAAGTCGGGCGGGTCACCTCCAAAATCAGCCGGGGGGATTTTGAAGCGAAAGTTTTAGTTCGCTCGAAGGACGAATGGGGCGAACTGGCGGGGTCGGTCAACCGGATGGCGGAGGACTTAAAAAACTATGAGCATAAACTGCGAGCGCAGGAGCGGCTGGCAGCCATGGGGGAGCTGGCTTCCTTCGCCGCCCACAACATCAGAAATCCTTTGGCGGGCATTCGCGCCGCGGCGCAGGTGATGCTGGCGGAATGCAAGGAAGAGCCGGCGGCCAAAGAATCGCTCGAGGACATTATCCTGTCGGTGGATAAACTGGACGTCTGGATTCAACGGCTTTTGGGATTTGCCCGGCCGCTGGCGGTGGAGCCGGCGAGAACCGAGCTTTCGGCGTTGATTGCCGATTGCCTGCGCTTAAGCGAGGCGCAGCTGCAGGCCAGAAAAATTGCGGTGGAAAACAAAATAGACCAGGTTCCACCGGTAGCGGCCGACCCGGCCTTGCTGGAACAGGTTCTCTCCGCGATTATTGTCAACGCGGCGGAAGCGATGGATAAAGGGGGAAGTTTGACTATTCAGGCAATGGCGGATGGCCGCGCGGCGACCCTTTCGATTTCCGACACGGGGAAAGGAATACCGGCGGGAATGCTGGAGCGGGTTTTTAAGCCGTTCGTCACCGACAAGCCGGCCGGAACCGGTTTGGGGCTGGCGCAGGCGAAAAAAATCGTCGATTTGCACGGCGGGGAAATTAAAGTGGAGAGCCGCGTGGGGGAAGGAACCAAGGTATTCATTACCCTGCCCCTCTGGCGCGAGGAGAAATAGATGGCGCAGATACTGATTATCGACGATGAAATTTTGCTGGGGCGCTCGCTTTCCCGGGCCCTTTCACAAAGGGGTCACGAGGCCTCGGCAGTCGGAACGGCCGAAGAAGGATTGTCCCTTTTGGAAAAACTTTTTCCGGACATCGTGCTTCTGGATATGCAGCTGCCAGGGCTTTCCGGTTTGGAAACGTTAAAGAAAATCCGGGAAATCGACCCCAACATCCTGGTCATCATCGTCACCGCCTACGGCACCATCGCTTCGGCGGTGGAGGCGATGCAGCTGGGAGCTATTGATTTTTTGCGCAAGCCGCTGGACACCGACGAGGTGGCGATTGCCATCGAGCGGGCGCTGGCGCACGCCCGGCTGGCGCGGACGGTTTCCTTTTATCAAAAGCGGGAGGCGGAACAGCTCGGAGAGGAAGAATTTCTGGGGGAGAGTCCGCCGGCGCGGGAGGTGCGGGCATTTATCAAAAAACTTTCCGGGCTTGCGGTGGCCCGGGTTTCCGATTTGCCGCCGGTTCTGATTTTGGGGGAGACCGGAACGGGAAAAGATTTGGTTGCCCGGCTCTTGCACTACCGAAGTACCTTCGCCAGTGCGCCTTTCATCGAGGTGAACTGCCCGACTTTGCCGAGGGGATTGGAGGAAGGGGAACTCTTCGGCCACGAAAAAGGGGCTTTTACCGATGCCCGGCAGTCAAAACGGGGGCTGGCGGAGGTGGCCGAAGGGGGCACCTTATTTCTAAACGAAATCGGCGATTTGCCGCTCGAATCGCAGGCCAAGCTTTTGCGCCTGATTGAGCAGAAAAAACTGCGCCATCTCGGCGGGCTGCGGGACATTTCCATAGACGTGCGCATTATCGCCGCCACCAACCGGAACCTGACGGAAGCGGTCCAATCGGGCCAGTTCCGGCAGGATCTTTTCTACCGGTTGAATCACGTAACCGCCACCCTCCCCCCCCTGAGGGAAAGAGCGAACGACATACTTTTGCTGGCGCAGCACTTTCTTGATAAGGCGGCGGCGCAGGCCGCCGGTAACAAATCAAAACATCGCCTAAGTGAGGCCTCCGGCAGGGCGCTTTTGGACTACCGCTGGGCGGGAAACGTGCGCGAACTGCGCCAGTTGATGGAAAAGGCGGCCCTGTTTTCTAGCGGCGCAACCATCGAACCGGCCGATTTGCGACTGCAGGCTGAAACGGTTTCCACGGTTAAAGTGAGCGGCGATTCGAAAGTAAAGGTTGAGTTCGGGCCGGACGGCATAGATATCGAAGAAGTCGAAAAGCAATTGATTGTGCGGGCCCTCGAAGAGTCGGAAGGTAACGTTTCCGAAGCGGCCCGGAAATTGAAGCTTGGGCGCGAAGCGCTGCGCTACCGAATCCAGAAATTCGGCTTATAATACTAATTGGTTGAAATAAACCGATTGGTTGAAATAAACAAATATTTTCACAATTTTAACAAATAATAATTTTCGGTATTACGTTATTCCGCAATGAGTTAATATGTAAGTTGGATTTAGGCACGATTTTTGAGATAACAATGAAATGAGTGGTGGAGGGAGAATTTATCGGTCCACTCAGTTTTAGCTAACTGGGTGGATCTTTTTTTAGGAGAAATATGATTTCGCGAACAAAAAAAACTGCCACAGCCAAACTTTCACATGGTCTTGCAATGGAATCCGGCCTGCCGGTTTATCCTCCCACCGGTATTAAGGTGACGGTAATCGGCGGCGGTTTTGTCGGTTTGGTGGCGGCGGCCGGATTTGCCCAGTTTGGGCATTCCGTTTCCCTTATTGAAAAAAGCCCGGAAAAATTGGAAGAGCTGCGGGCCGGCAATGTGCGCATTTACGAACGGAGTTTGGTGGAACTGGTTCGCGCCAATCTGGGGCGCAAGCGGCTGACTTTCCTTTCCGAACCGGCCGAAGCGGTGCGGGGCTCCAAGGCGATTTTTATGGCGGTCGGAACCCCATCTTTGCCAAACGGCGAAGCAGATTTGTCGGCCGTGTTTGAAGCCGTGGAAAAATTGGCGCCGGTTTTAGAGCCCGGACAAATCATCGTCCTGAAGTCGACCGTGCCGGTCGGCACCGCGGCCCGCCTGCGCCGCCTGCTCTCCGAAAACGGAAGAGGGAGTAAAGGAATTGCAGTTGTCTCCAACCCCGAGTTTTTGCGGGAGGGGACGGCGGTGCTGGACTTTTTCCGCCCCCAGCGCATTGTCATCGGCGGCGACCGGCCGGAGGCGATTGAAACCGTGGCGCAGCTTTACCGGGTGGGAATGATGGACTCCTGCCCGATTGTGGTCACCAACAACGAAACGGCGGAGATGATCAAGTATGCCTCCAACTTGTTTTTGGCTACGAAGGTGGCTTTTGTAAACGAGCTGGCAAACCTCTGCGACGCCACCGGTGTCAACGTTACCGAAGTGACCCGCGGGATGGGGCTGGACTCGCGCATCAGTCCGGAATTTTTGAATCCCGGCCCCGGCTTCGGCGGATCCTGCCTGCCCAAAGACTTGGAAGCGGTTTTGAATCTGGCCAAAAGGAACGGAGTTGAGCTTTCAATTGCCACGGCAGTCAAGGAAGCCAACCGGCGCCAGCCGGAAAAAGTGGTTGAAAAAATAGAAAAATTGATTGGCGAACTGAACGGCAAGGTCATCGGCATACTGGGCCTGGCGTTCAAGGCCCACACCAACGATTTGCGCGATTCACCGGCTTTGGCGGTGATGAGGAAATTAGAGGAAAGGGGCGCCCGGCTGCAGGCCTACGACCCGGTGGCGGAAAACGAAGCCCGGGCAATTTGGCCCGATTTGAAGCTGGCCTCCTCCCCTTCGGAAGTGGCCGAGGCGGCTGATGCCATCGTTCTTTTGACTGAATGGCCGGAGTTTATGGCGTTGAATTGGGAGGAAATCGGGCAGAAAATGAAAACCAGGAATATCGTCGACGCCCGCAATCTTTTGGTGCCGGAAATTTTGGTGCGGCACGGCTTTGCCTATTTGGGGATGGGACAAAAAGCGGAAGAGATATGAGTCTCAAACCTTCCTTTTTGACCGAAACCTCCGTTCGGTCCGCTCCCAGTGATGGGGCGCGGATTTTGGTTTATTCCCACGACACTTTCGGTTTGGGGCATTTCCGCCGCTGTTTGAAAATCGCCAAGGCGTTTCGCGCGGTTTATCCCGAAAGCTCCATTCTTATAGTTACCGGTCAGCCGCAGGCGGAGCGCTACCGGCTGCCGGAAGGGGTTGATTTTCTCAAACTGCCGGCGGTCGTGAAAACCGGCGAGAACCAGTACCGGCCCCGTTCGCCGGGAAACTCGTTTCAGCAAATTTATGAACTGCGGCAGAATTTGATTTTTGAAGCGGTACGCGTTTTCAATCCGCATCTTTTTTTGGTCGACCACTCGCCTTTGGGGATGAAGGGGGAAGCTAAAAAGACGCTTTTCTGGCTGAAGGAGCAAGGGAAACCGACCAGCATAGTTTTGGGCCTGCGGGACATTTTAGACGAACCGAAAAAGGTTTGCGAAACGTGGGGAAAGGAAGGGATTTATCCGGTTTTGGAAAATCTTTACGACCAGATTTTCATATACGGAACCCGGGAGCTGTTTGACCCTGTTTCCGCCTATTCCTTTGGAGAAAAAGCGCGCGCAAAAACTCACTTTACCGGATTTATTACGGAGGGAAAGCCCGCTCCAGACGCTGATAACCGGACGGCCGATGGTTCCAAGCAGATTTTGATGACCATAGGCGGCGGAGAGGATGGCGCGGAAATTGTGGAAACTTATTTAGAGATGCTTTCAACCCATAGGGAGCATTTATCGGTCCAAACTATCCTTGTCACCGGCCCCTTTTTGCCGGAAGCAAAGAGAAAAAGTTTGCTTAGAAAAGCGAACGGCCTTAGCGTGCGCTTTGAAGAATTTGTTGCGGAGCTGGGAGCGCATCTGGTCGAGGCGGATTTGGTGGTATCGATGGGAGGATACAACACCGTTACGGAAATTCTGGCCCTGGCTAAAAAAGCTTTGATTATCCCCCGCATTTTTCCGCGAACCGAGCAACTTATGCGGGCGCAGCAACTGTCCAGAATGGGTTTGGTGCATTATATTTCTCCGCAGGAGTTGACGCCGGAGAGTTTGTATGAAGCGGTGTCTTCCATATTAAAGGATGAAAGCGAGCCTTTGGTTGAAGCGCGCAAGAAAAATCTTTTGCCTTTGGATGGGGCTTTTAATTTGGCGGAACTTTGCCGTCCCATTTTGCAAGCACGAATGGGGGTGGCCGAATGAATCCGCTTAAGGTCGGCTACTTCGTCAAAATGTACCCGCGGCTGTCGGAAACTTTCGTTTTGAACGAAATTCTGGAGCTGGAGCGGCGCGGGGTGGAGGTTACCATCTTCTCCCTGAAAAAACCGAACGAGGGGCGTTTCCACCCTCAAGTTTCGGAAGTCAAAGCGCCGGTTTATTACCTCGATGACCTTGAGCCGAAGAAAGGGTGGGCCGCGCTTGCGGAGCACTGGCCCACCCTTTCGTCCCGCCGCTCGGAACTCTGGAAACTTTTGGAGGAGTTAATTCCCGAAAACGACCCGCAACTTATAGAGCTGTTCTTCGCTTCGGCCTGGGCAGCGGCGCTCGCTTTGAATCAAGGTTTGATGCACCTGCAGGCCCATTTTGCCACGTTACCTTCCTCGGCGGCCTACTTTGCGGCACGTATATCCGGCCTGCCGTTCAGCTTTACGGCGCATGCCAAAGACATTTTTCAGGATGCGGTCAACCGCAAAATGCTGGAGGAGAAACTTTCCGCCGCGCGGTTTGTCGTTACCGTGACCGAATTCAACCGCCGGTTTCTTACTTCCACTTTTTCCTCCGTTCCGGCGGAGAAAATCCAGGTTTTGTACAACGGCATTGACCTGGATTATTTCAACTTCGAGCCGGAGGGGCTGCGCGAAAAAAACCTGATTCTTTCGATTGGAAGACTCGTGCCCAAAAAGGGGTTCCCCGATTTGCTGGAGGCCTGCGCCTTCCTAAAAAACAATAATATTTCTTTCCAGTGCGTTATTATCGGCCAGGGAGAGGAAGCGGCTTTATTGGAAGCCAAACGGCAAGAGCTCGGGCTCAACGGATACGTGAGTTTTGCCGGGCCGAAGACCCAGGCAGAAGTTCTTCCTTACTTAAAGCGGGCAACGCTTTTGGCCTTGCCCTGCACGGTGGATGCCGACGGCAATCAGGATGCCCTGCCGACCGTTTTGCTCGAGGCCCTCGGAACCGGCTGTCCGGCGGTTTCCACCACCGTTTCTGGCATCCCGGAAATAATCGATTCCGGCACGAACGGGCTTTTGGTCCCACCGGGCAACCCAGCCGCTTTGGCTGAAGCGATGGAAAAGATTTTGTCTTCCCCCGAGCTGGCGGCGCGCTTTGCCCGCGAGGGAAGAAAAAAGGCAGAGGCGAAATTTGACTTGAAAAAAAGCGTGGCGACTTTGGAAGGTTACTATCGTCAATCGGTTGAATCAAAAAGCATCCCGGACGAGCGGAAAGCGGAGATGCCGGCTTTTACGAGAAAATAGCGATGAAGATACTGTATCTGTCGTTTGATCCGGGGATTTCATACTGGGGAACCAAAGGGGCCTCCATTCATATCCGGGAGTTTACCAAGGCCTTGCGGCAATCGGGGCATCAGGTAACCACGGTGGTTGCCCGGATGGGGGAGGGGAAAAAGGTCCGGGATGTGTATGAACTTCCATCGGTCGATGCCGATTTCTTCCGCACTGGAGAAAATGCCGACCGGGTTTTGTCCGAAGCGAAAGCGTTTGCCCGGAACTTTGGACTGAAAAAACTTTTGAAGAAACTGCCAACCAAAAAATTTGATTTGGTCTATGAACGCTACTCGCTTTTCGGCATTGCCGGGCTTTCCTGGGGGCGGGAGCATAAGCTTCCTTTCGTTTTGGAGGTCAATTCGCCGCTTTTGGAGGAGGCCAAGACCCACCGCCAGTTGGCGCTGGAGCCGCTGGCGCGGGCGGTTGAGGCATATCTTTTCTCCGGTGCCGACCACAGTATAGCCGTTTCCGATGCGCTTAAAGACTATATCCATTCTGTTGCGCGGCAGGCGCCGCTAACGGTGGTTCCCAACGGCGTGGACGTGAAGCCCTTTTTGCATTCAGCTTCCACTAACGGCACCGGCAAAAAAGGGGGGGAGTTCCGGGTCGGATTTGTCGGCAGTTTGAAACCATGGCATGGGCTGGAGTATCTTTTCGAGGCCTTCCGCCGCCTGCCGGAAAATGAGAATTTCCGGCTGGTCATCGTCGGCGAAGGTCCCCTGCGCGAACCGCTTCAGAAGAAGGCGGTCAAGCTCGGCTTGAAGGAAAAGGTCGATTTCACCGGCGCCGTGCCGTATGAAAAAATTCCAGCCAATCTTAAAAACCTGGACGTTTTGGTGGCTCCCTATCCGCAAATGGACGGGTTTTACTTTTCGCCTTTGAAAATCTTTGAGTATATGGCGGCCGGAAAGCCGATTGTCGCCTCGCGCATCGGGCAGGTGGCGGAAATTTTGGAAAACGAAAAAACCGCGCTTTTGGTCGCCCCCGAAAACCCGGATGAGCTGGCCTTTGCTTTGCGCCGGTTGAAAAACGAGCATAAGCTGGCGGAACGACTGGGACTGGAAGCGCAAAAAGAGGCGAAGGAAAAACATACCTGGAAGGAACGGTTGAAAATCATCGAACCGATTTTCCGGGCTTTGACGGCTAAAAAAAGATAGTATGGAACTGAAATTCAAACTGCCGTTGGCAAAGGTGGACTGGACCGGCCTCTCCCGAATTTTCCATCACTTCGGCCAGCATCTAAAGCCGCATAAAAAAAGCTTGTCCTTGGGCGGGCTTTCTCTTTTAGGGCTGGCGCTGGTGGAGCTGGCGCGCCCCTGGCCGCTGAAGATTGTTTTTGACTACATTCTGATTCCACGGCGAGCTGCCAAGGACTGGAGTTTCCTCTCGTCCCTGACGCACTGGGATCCGATGACCGTTTTGACTTTGGCAGTCGGAGGAATAATTATACTTTCGCTTCTGGGGGCGTTTTTTTCTTACGCCCAGAACGTCTTGTTCGCCTCCGTCGGCCAGAAAGTGGCCGGCGCCATCCGGCTGGAACTTTTTTCGCACATTCAGCGCCTGCCGCAGAGCTACCACGATTACCGGCAGACCGGTGAGCTGATGATGCGCCTGACCGGCGACATCAACCTTTTGAAGGAGCTCCTGACCTCCATTTTCATCACGCTGGGGAGCCGGATTTTCATCGTTTTGGGAATGCTCGGTTTGATGTTTTATATGAACTGGAAATTGACTCTTTTGGCTTTTGCGGTAATGCCCTTTCTGTTTTTGACCACCATCCGTTTTTCTGGCAAACTCAAAGAGGCCTCGCGCCGGGCGCGTAAAAAGGAGGGGCAGCTTTCGGCTGCCGCATACGAGGGGGTTTCCGGCATCAGTTTGACCAAGATTTTCGGTCAGGAGAAACGGCACCAAAAACTTTTGGGAAAATCAGTTTCTTCCGATGTCAAAGCCGGGCTCAAGGCAACCAAACTGGAAGCGGCCTATTTCCGCTGGGTGGACGTGCTGACCGCTTTGGGAACGGTTCTGGTTTTGTTTTTCGGTGTGCAGCAGGTTTTGGCCGGGCATTTAACCGCTGGCAATCTTCTGGTTTTTCTGGCCTATTTGCGCGCGGCCTACAAACCACTGCGCGACGTGGCCCAGCTTTCCTCCCGCACGGCCAAAGCCATTGTTTGCGGCGAACGGATTTTGGAAATTTTGCACATCGAACCGGACGTGGTGGACCAAGCGGAGGCGATTTCGGCCGGCGGCATCAAAGGGGAAGTCCGCTTTGAAAACGTCGGCTTTGCCTATCAGCCCGGCCGCCCGGTTTTGAGCAGTCTGACCTTCACGCTCCCGGCCGGAAAAACCACGGCCATCATCGGCCCCAGCGGCGCGGGAAAATCGACCGTCGCCAAGTTGATTTTGCGGCTCTACGAACCGACCGCCGGCAGCATTTACGTGGACGGCGTTCCGATTGAAAACTACCGGGTCAAATCGCTGCGCAAGCGGATAACTTCCCTGTCGCAAGAGGCGTTTTTGTTCCGCTCCAGCATCCGGGAGAACATTGGCTTCGGCAATCCAAAGGCGAACTTTTCCGAAATCGTGCGTGCAGCGCAACAGGTCGGCGCGGACGAATTCATCCGCACCCTGCCGGACGGGTACGAGACCCTCGTGGGAGAAGGAGGGCTAACGCTTTCGGGTGGCCAGCGCCAGCGCATAACCTTTGCCCGCGCCGCCCTGCGCGATTCGCGCATAATGATTTTCGACGAGCCGGCCACCGGCCTGGACCCGCAGGCGGAAAAGGTGGCCCAGGAGGTGCTTTCCGCCCTTAAAACCGGCCGGACGCTTCTTTTGATCACCCACCGGCTTAATTTCCTGAACCTGGCCGACCGCATCGTCTTTATCGAGGAAGGGCGGCTTACCGAAGAGGGAACGCCCATCGAACTTTTGGAACGAAAGGGGAGTTTTTTCCGGTTTTATCAGGAGTGGCTTTCCCAAAACGAAAGAAGAGGTTTGCTTGAACCCGCTGCCGTCGCCGGTGAGTAAGCCGTCCGTTCCGCTGCCACAGGATGAGGTATTGACCGGGCTGCCCCTGCTTTTGGATTTAGAGGCGGTTCGGGAGCGGCTGAACACCGAAGGGGCCTCGGTGGAAGGTGGCCAGGTTTTTTACCTGCGCTACAAGCCAAAAACCAGCTGCATTGCCGCTTACGAGTTTGACCGGCTTGATGCAGCCACCGGCGAAAAGAAACCGGCGATTTACTACGGCAAGGGGATGACCACCAACGCCTATTTGATGGCCGCCACCAAGGCCGAAAACCACCGCTGGGTGGATGTTCCGGCAGGGCCTTCCGTGACACGATTCGATGGAGCTTGCGCTCTGCTTTTTGCTTTTCCTAATGACTCCATTTTAGACGGACTACGGATTCTGGAAGAGCCGAAAAAGCTGCAACGATTTCTGTATGAACATTTTAGTTCATATCCCTCTGACGAATGGCGGCTTTCGGACAAACGCCTGGCAACCGAGTTGGTGCGCTACAAGCCGGAGCGCCGGGCGGTTTTTCGTTCGCGTACCAAGGCCATCCACCGCGAAAGCGAAGAGAAGGAAAAAGTGGAGGTGTACTGGCGGGTGTACGGCGAGAACCAGGGGGTAGAAGTTTTCCGGCGGATGGAGTTTTTGAGAGGTAATCTGTCGGAGAAAAATATTTTGACCGTACCGGTTCCATTTGGCTACGAGCCGGAGCGCCAGATTCTGCTTATGGAAGCCCTATCCGGGCGGCCGCTTCTGGAACTTTTGTCCACCGAACAGGCGGGGACGGCGGTCGCCAAAACGGCGGCGGCGCTGCCGCGACTGCACACCCTGTCGGATGGGAACCTTCCGGCCTGGAGAAGCGAGGATTTTCTTGCGGAGGCCTCCGAGACGGCCAAAATGCTTTCCGCGCTTCTGCCGGACCGGACGGCGTGGATTGAAGAATTGCTAAAAAAACTTCAAGGCAGGGAGCCGGAGTCACAACTTTCCTTTTCTTTCGTTCACGGCGACTTCCATTACGGGCAGATTATCGCCAACGCCGATAAAATTGGTTTCATCGATTTTGACCGGAGCCACAGCGGCAACCCACTGGCGGATGTGGGAAATTTTTTGGCCCATTTAAAACTTTTGGAATTTGAACAGCGGTTGCCTCAAACGGAGACGCTGGCCGAAACTTTCATCGATACTTACGCGGATGCCGGCAAAATAAAGCCGGAGCGAAGCGAACTGAACTGGTGGACCGCTTTGTCGTTTTTTTTGTTAGCCGTTGGTCCTTTCCGCCGGCTGGAGTCGGACTGGCCGGAGAAAACAGGCCGCATTCTTTCAGTGGCCGAGGAGCTTTTATGCTGAAACCGAGCCCGGCCTATGCTCATTTAGCCGCGGCCACCAACGAGAAAGAGATGAAAAGGATATTCGAAGCCGAACTGTCCAAAATTTGGGGCCGGCCAGCGGACCTTCAAAACTTCTTTGTTCCCCGCGTTTTCTCCAGAGGGGGCGGGAGGTTTTTGATTCAATACCGTTTTTCGACCGCCGGGGACGGGGGCAAAAGCTGGATATTTTTCGGAGAGCTTTTGGCTCCCGATGGAATCATCCCGGGTTTTGTACAGCCCGGAAAGGGTTTTTTCGTTCCGGAACTGCGACTGGCCGTGCCGGTTTTTCCTTCCGACCCGAAATTAAAGGAGCTTCTCCGCTTTTTTGAGCCCGGACAGTTTTTCTCCATTTTGCAGGAGTTGCGCTCCTTTTTCAACTTGAACGGAACGGCAGCGGTTGGAAAAGTGGAGGTTCTGGGGTACCGACTGGAGCGCCGCAGCCTGCTGCGCCTGACGATTCGGGAAAAAAAAGATACGATTGTGCTTGTGGCCAAGCTGGTGCGGCCGGATAAAGCGGACCGGATTTTTGGCCTTTTGCAGGAATTGGAAAAGGCCGGTTTTAACCGCGAAGCGGAGGATAAAATCACCGTTCCGCACGCTTTCGTCAAGACCGCCGCCGGAGTCATCTGGCAGGAAGCGCTTGCGGACCCCTCCCTGCACGACCTCATCGGTTCCGAAGCTTTTATCCCCGGCTGCCGGAAAGCCGCCCGGGCGCTGGCCAAACTGCACTCGGCCCGGCTTGGCGATTTGGTTCCCCATACGGCGGAAGAGGAACTGATGCGGCTGCAGGAACTGATAGCCGAAATCGGCCGGATATACCTATCTCTGAAGGGAAAGTTAAACGACGTTTTTACCTCTTTAAAAACGAAGGCGCCGTTATTAAACAGGGAGGAAGCAACTCCCATCCACCGCGATTTTTACGACAAGCAGGTGCTAATCGGCGCCGAACGCACCACGCTGGTGGATGTTGATACGCTCTCCTCCGGCGACTCTGCTTTGGACGTTGGAAATTTTTTGGCGCATCTGGTTCTGCGGGCGGGACAGCATCCGGAAGCAAAGCAAACCTTGCGCGAAGCCCGCCAGGTTTTTGCGGAAGATTATCGCGCCGCCGCAAAATCGGAAAACGCAGAAGCGTTCTGGAAACGGGCCGGCTGGTGGGAGACCGCGGCCCTATTGAGGTTGGCCTGTCTGTATTCCCTTCGTCCGCGCTGGAAGGAACAGGCCCCTTCTCTATTGGAGAAGGCCCAAAAGAGTATAAATTCAACGGCAGAGAAGAATGTTTAGAAAACGGGTAATTTTGCCGGTTACGTTGATGCTTTTGGCAACCCTGGTCTGGACCGCCCCCAAACCGGAGTATATGAAGCTGAAGGTGGGGGATGCGGTCGAGGTTTCGGGCGAATGGGACCGAAAGGGAGAAGTTTTCGCGGCCGATGACATCGAAAAGCTGCCCGAACCCCGCCGCCCCAAATTGCGCGGAGCCATTGGCAAAGTACTGCAATCGGAAAAAAGTTTTGTTTTGTTCGGGATGAAAATCAAAACCGACGGCCAGACCGAGTTTTTGGACAACGGGGGGCGGCCGTTCCGCTTTGAGGACATCCGCGTGCGAACCCGCCTGGAGGCAACCTGCCGGGTGGATGAAAAGGGGGCCTGGATCGCCCGCAAGATTGAGATGGGGAAAATCAAAAGCTCGGACAAAGTCAAGGGAACGGCGACGCGATTGGCTTTTGACGGAACGCCGCCGGATACGTTTGAGATTTCCGGCCTCAAAATTCTGGTATTGGAGGGGACCGATTTGTTCGGACCTTGGGGCGGAACAGACGCCGGTGGGGAATGGGCCGGTGCAAACGGGGGAGCCGCAGAAGCCCCGCAGGTTTTGAAGTAATATGAGGAGGAAAGCAAAATGAAAGGCAAGGGCTTGATTATAGCGGTCATAAATTCGCTCCTTATGGGAGCGTTGCTTTGTCCAGCCGATTTGAAAAGCGGCCCGTACACGCGGCTGAAAGTCGGCGACGGCGTGGAAGTCTCCGGGCGCTTTGTAAAAGGGATTTTTTCCGCAAAATCGGTGGAAAAGCTTGCGGAAGCGCGCCGCCCCAAACTGCGCGGGGCTATCGAGCAACTGGACGCAAAAGATTCCTCCATCGTGATGTTTGGAATGAAAATCCGCGTTTCTGTCAAAACGCTCTTCCCGGCCAAAGGGATGACAGCCGAAGGTTTTTTGAACTTGAAGATTGGAATGCGGGTGGAGGTTGCCTGCAACGTTTCCGATTCCGGTGTTTGGGAAGCGGATAAACTCGACTGGAAGGAAATCAAACCCTCCGACAAAATCAAAGGAACCATAACCCGCCTGGCCTTTGATAACAAACCTCCCGATACCATCGAGATTTCCGGGTTGAAAATCCTGGTGACCGAAGAGACCGACCTGTACGGCTCCTTCCGTTATCTGGAGGAAGAACTCTTCGGCAACTTGGCCGCCGAAGAAGGAGTCACCAATTTTCCGCATTTGAAGCTGGGGGAAAATCTGCTTTTCTCCGGCGACTACCGCCAGACCACCCGCTTTGAAAACAGCTACACCCTTTCCGACGTACAGAAGGACAACTATCGGGAAACCGAGCCGGCCTTGCGGCTGGAGGCGGCAGGCAACTGGGCGCCGGAGGCGCAGAGTTTTTTGCAGCTGCGGCTGCGGAAAAAATATACTTTCGGCAATCGGGTTGATGATTTCCCATACCGTTCCTCCGCGATCGAATCCACGGATGTGGAGTTTCAAGCCATCCAGGCCTATCTGCTTTTGCGCGCCCCGCAGAATCGCGGGCTGGCAATGGCCGTCGGCAAACAGCGGGTGCGCGACCAGCGAGAATGGCTTTTTGACGAGTATCTGGATGCCGTCCGGTTTTACCTTTACGAAACCCGGCCGGTTGTTCTGGAGGCCTCTTTTTTCCCTTCCCTATTCCCGTTGAAGGATAAAAAGTTTAAAACTTGGGACGATATTCTCCTGCGCGTCCGCTACATTCCCGATGGCAAAAACGAGGCGAACATTTATGTTTTGAAACGCCGGGATTCCGAAGCCCGCAACCGGGAGCCGGTTTACTGGGGGATTTCATATTACGGCCGCCCCAAGCGCTTCGTAACCGGCTGGCTGCAGGCCGCGCTCTTGCGCGGAACCGACAAGCAGCGCAATCAGGAAGCTTACGCTTTGGATGTGGGGGCGACTTTTGCGGCTGTCAACCTGCCAATACGTCCGAGTTTTACTTTGGGATATGCCCTTGGCTCCGGCGATAAATCGAGCGGGGATAGCGTTTCACAGGAGTTTCGCCAGACCGGCTACGAGGACAACTCCGGACGCTTCGGCGGTTTTGCCAATTTTCAGTACTACGGCGAAGCATTCAACCCGGAGTTGGCCAACATACAAATTTTAACCGTGGGGGCCGGCCTCCGCCCGCATAGGCTCGTGTCCGTAGATGGCATCTTTCACACCTACCGCCAGAACCGGTTGGATAATGACGTACAATCTGATTTGATAACGCCGCCGGTGGTGCCCAACGGTCTGTCCAAGGATTTGGGGTGGGAGATAAACCTTGTCGTGGGTGTTCAGAAAATCATGCAGCGGTTCAACGTTGCCTATTCTTTCAGCTTGTTCAACCCGGGCGAGGCATTTATGCCTTTGCGAGCTGAAAACGCGGTATTGAACCGGTTGAACGTTCGCGTGGAATTTTAATGTTCTCACCAGTAGCGAGATCCTTGTTTGTCGTGGCCGCAAGCGCAGTTGTTTTCTGGCCAAGCATTGGTTCCGGGCAGTGCCCGCAGGTTTGCGCCCCGCCCCAGTTCACCGTGACGGGACGGGTGGTGGATGCCAACGGAAACCCGGTAAGCAAGGTTGACCTTGATTTCTTTCTGCAGGGTTTCAAGTTTCCGACCACCTGCGATAACACCGATTTATCGGGAAATTACAGTGTCTGTTTGCTCATCCCCGGCAGCTATCGAATCACGTACGAGCCACTCTATCCCACCAATACGCATTTGGTAGGGAAGGAGACCTTAAATGTTGATTTGCGCACTTCAAAGATTCTGCCGGACATTGTTTTGGGATTTGGGCAGGCAATAGCCGGCCGAGCCACGGACACTTTGGGCAATCCGGTCGATTCGGTGAATTTGAATGTCGATGACTTGATTGCAAGGAAACGTCTTTTTACGCCGGGCGACAAGACCGACACGCTCGGCAATTACCGCGTAGTTATTCCCTATGGCACCTACCGCTTCCGCTATGCTCCGGCCCCCGGCCGAAGGCAATTGGGGGTACAACTGGATACCGTACGCATTTCCGGACGGGATACGGTCATTGACGTAACCATTCACGGCGGATTTTTCGTCTCCGGCACAATTCTCGACACCACTTTTAATTCCCCGGGAACGCCGATTGCCGGGGTGGATTTGGATATGGAGGATACGCTGGGAAATAAAGTTTTTCTGCCGCGCAACACCAGCGATTCGCTGGGAAAACTTACCGTCGTCGCTCCGGCAGGAGTTTTCGATTTCCTTTTCGTACCGCCGCGTGATTCGCACTTTGTGGCCAAAAAGGTCCGCCGCTTTGGGCTTTCCAGCGATACCGCGATTACGCAGGCTTTGAACCGGGGCGTTCTGCTTACCGTGCGGGTGAACGATTCTCTGGGCAATGCGGTGCCGGCTGCGGATCTGGATGTCATTCGCCTTTTTCCCAGCCGGAACGAGCTGTTCACTCCGACCGACAATGCCGACCAGTTCGGGGTGATAAAAGTGGCCGTGCCGCCGGACAGCTATGAAATCGTAATCAACCCGCCGACCGGGTCAACCAACTTTTCTGCCGACACCCTCCCGGGCCCGGTCAAGATTCTCAACGACACCACCATTGACGTCATTCTTCCGGGTGTGCCTTTTCGCTCGCCGGTGGCGGCTGAAAGCCTGATTCTGGATGCCCGTCCCAATCCGTTCCGGCCGGGTGGCGGCGGAAAGATTCTTTTTCCAGTCGATTTGGCCTCGTCTGCGGGGAATTGGAACGCCTCTTTGACCATTTTCTCTACCTCCGGAGAAATCGTTTTTCGAGATAAAAAACAGTTGTCGGGAGGCAGCCCGCAATCGTTGGATTGGAATGCCGTCAATGAAAATGGAGAAACGATTGCGTCGGGGATTTATTTTTGCCATATTGTAATGGAAGAAGCGGGGGGCTCTAAAAGAATTGAACGAGCTTTAAAGGTAGCGGTTATTCGTTAAATTAGGAGAATTTCAGGGGCAACAGTGAATATGCCACGCAGAGGAGGAAGTGTGTTCCACCGTTTGGTTTTAACTATTGGGGTAGTCTTCGGACTTTCCGCAAACTCAAATGCCCAGTTTACGCTTTCCGGGAAAGTCACCAATCCCAACGGGGCAGGAATCGCCAACGTGGATGTCGATTTGTTCGATTCCAACGGCAATCCGGTCGGCATATTGACGGATAAAACGGACGTTTTGGGAAATTACAATTTAAACCAACCCTTCGGGCTTCCCGCGGGAACCTACGACATCGCATTTGCTCCGCCGTCCGGCAGCGGGCTGGCGCCGGTCATCAATCTCGGCTACGTGCTTGCCGGAAATCAAGTGTTTAACGACAGCGTTCCTTTTGGCTTCACGCTTTCCGGTTTTGTGCGCGATACGGGCGGAGCAGGCCAGCCGGACATCGACTTGAACGTAACCGATGAGTTGACGGGATTGTTGGTTTATACCCCCAACCCGACCGATAACACCAACGCTTCCGGTTTTTATTCGCTGGCCCTTCCCGCCAACGGGGTTTACACGCTCACCTATCGACCCGTAGCCGGGCAAAAGTTAGCGGCGGCAGAATTCAAGGAGGTGATTTTCAACTCCAATCAGACACGCAACGTCGTGTTACAGCCCGGCTTTTTCGTTTCCGGCACGGTGCAGGACAACAACTCGCAGCCCGTTCAGGACGCCGATTTGGATTTTGACATCTCCTTGACCCAGGAGCGGGCTCCAACTCCCAACGACAATACGGACAACAACGGTTTCTACCAAGTGGTGGTGGCGGCCGGAACCTATGACATAACCGTCGAGCCGCTGGTGGACGACAAGCTGGTGGCGGGGCAGAAATTTTCCGTTTCGGTTACCAAAGACACCGTCGTTGACTTCACCCTGCTGCCAGGTCGCTACCTTTCCGGCTTTGTGCGCCGGGTGAGCGATAATGCGGGCGTGGCCAACGCCGACATTGACGTGCACGATACCTTGAGCAACGTTAAAATTCCCACCCCTTTTGATTTCACCGACGGCAGCGGTTTTTATCAAATCGTAGTGCCGTCCGGTAACTACAATGTTTCCTTCCAGCCGCCGGTTTCCACCGGTTTGGCGCCGGTCGAAAGCCTGCGAATTTCGGTTGCCGCCGACCGGGTCTTGAACGCCACCGTTCCCGCCGGCCGTACGTTGTCCGGGCTGGTGCAAAGAACGGGAGGGGGAGGGCTGGCCAACGTGGACGTCAAGTTTTTGCTTTCGGCCAGCGGCGCCAAGGTGAATCTGGCCAACCATTTCACCAACGCATTGGGGAATTACGCCGTGGTGGCGGTGGCGGGAACCTACAACCTTAGATTCGAGCCGCCCAAATCCAAGCGCCGGGCAGCCAAAGAGTTTTTGAATTTTGCCCTGAACTCCAGCCAGACCTTTAACGTCACGCTTGACTCCGGCCGCTTGATTTCCGGCCTGGTTAAAGATTCCTCGAACATTCCAATCCATGACGTCGATTTTGACGCTTTCAGTATTCCCTCCGGAGCGGAGCTGTTCACCCCCGCGGACAACACCGACACCACCGGCTTTTACCAGGTAATCGTCCCGGCGGCTAATTTAGATTTGGCTTACGTGCCACTCTTGACTTCCCGTTTTGCCGGGGTTGCCTTTCCATGGGTTTCCATAACCCAGGATACCACTATTAACTTGACTTTACGCCACGGAGTGCAACTTTCGGGAACGGTCAAAGATTCAGCCAATAACTTGATTCCGAACGTGAAGGTCCGGGCCTTCGGCTCGCCGGAAGCGCCCTTGGCCAAGGGAACGACCGATGCCGCCGGCGGCTTTGCCGGAATTTTGGTTCCCGGGACGTACTCCTTGCATTTCCATCCGCCCGCCGCCGGCATTTATGATTCTTTGGTTTTAAACGGAGTGCAAATGCAGAAAGACAGTTCCATTACGGTAACCCTGCATCAAAAGCCCTTTTCCGGAGTCAAAGGAGACCTGTCCAACGATGGACTGCTCACCAGCGCTGATGTGGTTCTGATGCTGAATTGCGTTTATTTAGGGATTGGTAATTGCCCTCTTTTGACAGCCGACGTAAACTGTGATGGTTCTTTGACCAGCTCCGATGTAGTTTTAGAGCTTAACGCCGCTTTCCTGGGTGCCGGCTTTCCCTGTTAGGGCTAACCTGTGAGCCGGTCAACACCCAGAGGTTCAGACCTTGAGTCTGATATTGAATCGCCTCAGAAAGATGAGGTTCTTTGATATCGGAGGCGTTTTCCAAATCGGCTATGGTGCTGGACACTTTCAATATCCGGTCGTAGGCCCGGGCCGAAAGGTCCAGTTTGGTCATCGCCGCCCGCAACAGTTCCTGCCCGGCGGCGGAAATCTGACAGAATTTGCGCAGATGTCTGGTCAGCATGTGGGCGTTGGCAAAAACCTTCTTCTCTTTGGCAAACCGCTCAGCCTGAATTCTTCATGCCGAGGTTGCTCTTGCGCGAATTTGGGCGGAAGCTTCGGCACTGTCCCGCGCTGCCAACTACTTAAGCTTCACGGCGGGAACTTCGATATGAATGTCGATTCGATCCAAAAGTGGGCCGGAGATTTTAGAGACGTAGCGCTGGATTTCCGCCGGAGAGCAGTGGCAACGGCCGGAAGGGTCGCCAAAAAAACTGCAAGGGCAGGGGTTAGTTGTTGCGAATGACTGAAACTCAGAATGGTAGACAGACACCGTGTTTTTCAACTCGGATTTGCTACGACTTTTGCTACGACTCAAGGTGTCTAATGGAACGTACGATATCGTAATGCTTCTCACTCCATAGCAAAGAATAGACAGCCGCAAAAGGTGCCAATCTTTTTGTGCCGCAGAGGGTTTCGCTGTATTTCATTGTGATCCAACAAATCAGCGGGGAAGGGTTCGGCATCATTGTTTAAGTTTTGTAAACCGCCGGTCGGGGGTTCGAATCCCTCTGCCAGCTTTAAATCAAGCTTTGATATTACGATGTTTTGCTTGCTTTCCCGCTTCTATTTTTTTTCTTTGTTTTGCCGTGAAGAGGAACCGCTCATAAGGCAAGGGAGAGGATAAGATGAATTTAGCCCAGATGATTGATTGGTTAAAATCGGAGCGTTCGTTTACCGAAAATGTCACCTTCTGGCATACCCAGCCTTCCCGCCAGGCAGATTCCGTTCCCTTTCCTGTTTCAATGGATGAGCGGATAAAAACTGTTTTAGAAAAGCGCGGTATTCATCAACTTTATTCCCACCAGGCCAAAGCTTTTGAATTAGCGCGAACGGAAAAAAACTTCGTAGTGGTTACTCCCACCGCTTCCGGGAAAACCTTTTGTTACAATTTGCCGGTCTTGGATGCCATCGCCAAGGAAAACCGCCACCGGGCGCTCTATATTTTTCCAACCAAGGCCCTAGCCCAGGACCAGCTGGTGGAACTGCATGATTTTATCACCGGGCTGGAATTGGATATCAAGACCTACACGTTTGACGGCGACACTCCGGCAAACGCCCGCCGCGCCGTGCGCGCCGCCGGACATATCGTCGTGACCAACCCGGATATGCTGCACGCCGGAATTTTGCCGCATCATACCAAGTGGATTAAGCTTTTTGAGAACTTGAAGTTTGTCGTTCTGGACGAGCTGCACAACTATCGGGGCATTTTTGGCAGCCATCTGGCCAACGTGTTTCGCCGGCTTAAACGGATTGCGAATTTCTACGGCGCCAAGCCGCAGTTTATTTTTGCCTCCGCCACCATCGCCAACCCGCAGGAGCTGGCGGAAAAGCTGTGCGAAGAGCCGGTGGAATTGATAAACCAAAGTGGCGCGCCGTGCGGCGCCCGGCATTTCATCCTCTACAATCCGCCGGTGGTCAACAAGGAATTGGGTCTGCGCCGCTCCTCCTGGAGCGAGGCGGAAAAACTGGCTTTGCACTTTATTGAAAATCAGATTCAGACGATAGTTTTCGCGCCCAATCGGCTTTCGGTCGAGATTATTTCAGCGGGTTTGCGTAGTAGAACCAAGCGGGCGGGCCTTTCCGAAGGCCGGGTTTCGGGCTACCGGGGAGGGTATCTTCCGACTGAACGGCGGGCAATAGAGAAGGGGCTGCGGGAAAAATCACTTTTGGGAGTGGTTACCACCAATGCTTTGGAGCTGGGTATTGATATTGGCGAGTTGGAAGTTTCCATTCTTACCGGCTATCCCGGCACCATTGCTTCGACCTGGCAGCAGGCCGGCCGAGCCGGAAGAAAAAAGGAAGTGTCTCTTTCTATAATGATTGCCAACAGCTCGGCTTTGGACCAGTTTCTGACGGCCAATCCCGATTTTCTGTTCGGTTCGGCCCCGGAAATGGCTATTATCGACCCGAACAACTTTTCGATTCTGACCAGCCAGTTGAAATGCGCGGCGTTCGAACTGCCGTTCGACTCCGAGGAACGGTTCGGCGTGGATCCAACCAAACCGTTTTTGGAAAAGCTGGCGGCCGAGCGGGTTTTGAGTTTGGCCGGAGGGAGGTTTCACTGGGCTTCGGAAATTTATCCGGCCTCGGAAGTCTCGCTCCGTTCCGCCACGATTGAAAATTTTGTCATCTTAAACCGTTCCGATAACAACCGGGTGATTGGCGAAGTCGATTACCATTCGGCTCCGATTTTTTTGCATCCACGCGCCATCTATTTGCACGGGGGGGAGCGATACCAGGTTGAAGAACTGGATTGGGAAGGGCGCAAGGCGTATGTCAAGGAAGCACCGGTGGATTATTACACGGACGCCGAGACCAAAACGGAGGTAAAGATTCTATCCGAATCCCGTTCTGCCGGTTTTCTTCTGGAGCAGGCGTTTTGCGGGGAGATTTCAGTCACCTCCGCCACGGTTTTGTTCAAGAAGATTAAATTCGCCACCGGAGAAAACCTGGGCGCCGAGCACCTCAACTTACCTGAATTGACGATGCACACCACTTCTTTCTGGGCCACCTTTCCGGAGAACATAGCGCAGCAGGCGGGCATCGCCGCCCATTCGGCAAGCTCAGGGTTTTCAACCGGTTCGCTGGGAGAAAGCCTGCGCGGACTGGCCAATTTGTTGCAAAATTTGGTTCCGCTGTGGGTGATGGCCGACCGGCGGGACATCCGCGCTTTTTCGCAGGTCAAATCACCCTTTTTGGACAGGCCGGCCATTTTCATCTACGACAACGTTCCCGGCGGGGTCGGCTTTGCGGAAAAGATTTTTGCGATGCGGGAAGAGATTTTTAAAGCGGCCCTGCAGCTGGCACGTGGCTGCGGTTGTGCCGAAGGTTGTCCTGCCTGCGTCGGCCCCACGCTCGAAGTCGGGCGGGCCAAGCGGGGCAGCGTGGCTATGCTGGAGTATTTGCTTGGCGCTACGGTTTCGGTTTAAGTTTTAGCTTTAAGGGGTTCACGGGAAAAAATCTCTCCCAGAAGCTCCTTGGCGCCTGGCCAGGCCAAAAACAGCCATACGACCACCGGCATGGAATCGTTGATGGCAGAGAGGGGCACGAATATCCGATGAAAATCCGGGCTCTGCTGCCAGCGCCATTGGCAGTAACTTGCAATCATCGTAAAAATTATCTGCTCAAAAAACAGGATAATCAAACCGATGCCTAAACCGACAAGGCGTTTTTTCCAGGTCAAGGACGGCACGGCGAGCATTAGCGCTATAAAAGGTACTATGTTTAAGTAGTGGGCCTTTACCACGGCAAGAAGGGTCGAGTAATGAGCCAACAGCTGGTTGGGGGGTATTTTTTGGAGTTTTAACATCAATCGGGCGGTGAAGTTCCCTATAAAGCGGGAATAAACGTGGTCTCCCCCGGCAGCCCAGATGCCAAAAAGGGGCAGGGAAAAGGCTACGAGCAGAAGGAAAAACTTAAACAGCTTGTACATTCCGGTATACGAAAAGTTTTATCCACAGGATAAAAACACCCAAAATCATCAAAATCAGCGTGGCCTGCCAGAAATAAACGTGCATAAACTCGAAGAGCTGGTGGCTTCCATGCGCTTGAACAAGTGCCAGAAGCCACATTCGTATGATGTTGATGGCAAAAAGCACGGGCACTCCAAATAGTATTCCCCAAATTTTTCTGAGCCGGCGAGCAGGAAAGGCGAGCACCGCGCCGGCGAAAATTATCATTTCATAGGTCCCGGTGCACTCTTCTATTACCGAAATCGAAACTCCCGGAGCGCTTATCAGGCTGCCGGTCACGGTTGCTTCAGGCCCGGTCAAGGAGCAGCATGCGCCCACCACTCGCGCGGTCAGGTTCGTAAAACCATTGCGGAGTTTTTCGGAGCGGCTGAAAAGTTGGGAATACAAGGACCCAAGTATAACCAGGTATAGTATAAAACCGAGCACAAATCGGAAAGCAGGAGAATTATAAAGTTGGCGCCATAAGGGGGTCTTATTCAAAGAGCTTCGGTTTTTGTTCTGCATATATCTTTAGTCTGAATGATACCTAAAAATTTCGGAAATAATAGTTGTTTTTTTAGGCGATTCCGATTATACTTTAGAAGGGAAAATATGCGACTGGTTAGGTTTTTGGTTCTTTTGGTTCTTTTAGTACCCGCTCAAGTTCGCTCTCAAGAGAGCTTGGTTCGGGTGCCTTTTTCCACTAAAGCCCAGTTGCTGCAAGTTTTGAATTCCGACTTAGACGTGGCTTATATACAACCGGAGCAGTTTGTGGATATAGTGGCCGACCGCCTGGATATCGCCCTTTTGCAAGTATGGGGGTACACACCCCTTATAGTCGTGCCGGATTTGCGGGGGCAGGCTGCCGGGCTTTTGGGTGCCTCCATGGGGGGATACCACACCTATGTGGAAGTGAAAACATTCCTGGATTCGGTCGCGGCGGCCAGGCCGGACTTGGTTTCTCCGGTTTTTACCATTGGCCAGTCGCTGGAGGGACGGGAAATCTGGGGTATCAAAATTTCCGATAATCCGAACGGGAACGACGGGCGTCCGGAAGTTTTTTTTAACGCCTTAACCCACGCCCGCGAACCGGGCGGGATGGAGGTATTACTTTACACAATTAAATATCTTTTGGATAACTACGGAACTGACCCATTGGTTACCAGCTTGGTGAACACCCGCGCCCTGTATTTCGTTCCGGTCGTCAATCCGGATGGGTATGTATATAATCAGACCATCGCCCCGGCAGGGGGCGGGCTGTGGCGCAAAAACCGGCGGCCGAACGGCGGTGGAAGTTTTGGCGTTGATTTAAACCGTAACTTTGGCTACCAGTGGGGGTATCCGAACGGAGGTTCCAGTTCCAGTCCAGGCAGCGATGTTTATCGGGGAACGGGCCCTTTCTCCGAACCGGAAACCCAGCGGGTAAGGGATTTTGTGCTTTCCAGAAACTTTTCAGTAGAAATTCATTATCACACCTATTCCAATTTATGGCTTTATACTTGGGGTTACATCACCGACCCCACCGAGGATTACTGGGTCCATCGGGCAATGGCCGATTCGGCCGTACAGTACAACGGATATGCCCCGATGCCGGCCTGGCAGCTATACTTCACCAATGGAACCTCCATCGATTGGTCGTACGGCCGGGCCCTCCCCAGCAAGCGGGTCTATTCCTTCACTCCGGAGGTTGGAGGGCCTTCCGATGGATTTTGGCCGCCGGCTGCGAGGATTCCGGTACTGTGCGCTGAAAACTTGATGCCCAATCTCTTTATGGCCTGGGTGGCTGATAATCCACGCAAGATATTACCCCCGGAGGCACCTGCATTTTTGGCTGCAGACAGTTTGGTCAGCGACGGTTCGGCTGATCTGGCGTGGGCGGAAACGGATTTGGGCAATCCGGCGGCGGGCTTTTTTCTTAAACTCTCCACCTTGCCCAAAATTGTGACCGATTCGGCCAAGGATTCCAGCAATTGGGCTCTGGTTGATTTTAGCTTAAGCCCCGACCCGGCCGGCGGCGGAGATACGGTCTTTTTCTCCGGTGTTCGAGATGCCTTGATTTCGGTAATGAGCTCTAAAGCGGCGTACGTGGTCCGTTCAAACGACACGCTGAAATTTGACGCCTGGTACAATATTGAATCCGGTTATGATTACGCCTACGTAGAAGCTTCAACCAACGGTGGAAAAACTTTTACGCCAATCGCGGGCAACCTTTCCATTTCAGGGGGGGATCCCTATAACCGGGGAAACGGCATTAGCGGAAATTCTTCCGGATGGGTTCAAGGGATATACCCGCTGAATGCTTATGCCGGCCAGAAGGTTCGTTTTCGTTTCAGCTACTTTACGGACGGCGGCTTTGCGCCGGACGGCATTTACTTGCGCAATATTAGGCCGGTTTTGAAATTCGGGAAAGACTCCGTTTTTTCACTGCCAGCTGTTCCGACCTATACGTTGCCGCTGGATTCGGCTGGCATTTATTATCTCTCGGTCGCGGCGGTTGATTCGCAAGGGCAGGAAGGGGACTGGTCGGATTGGACCTCCCGAGTGGCGGCTCCCAGCGGCGTTTTCTTTGACCTTACGGGGGACGGGCTGGCAACTTCGGCGGATGTGGTCGTCATCCTCAATTATATTTATCTTGGGATTTTGCCACCTTGCTGTGCCGGACGGGCGGATGTGAATCAAGATGGGATTCTAAGTTCCGCCGATGTTGTGGCCCACATCAATTTTACTTACCTGGGAATTCTCCCGTAACCCGGATTTTACCGGAAGCTTTAACACAAAGACCTTGTTTTTCTCCAAATGCATTTCGCCTTCCAAGAGATGGACAGCTTTCTTGGCAACGGCCAGCCCCAAGCCGGTTCCTCCCGCTTTGGTGGAAAAGAAAGGGGAAAAGATTTTTCCTTTAATCTCTTCCGGTATTTCCGGGCCGGAATCGGCGAAAGAAATATTCCAGCATTTTCCTTCCGGTAAAAAGGTCGCCTCCACTTCCACTTTGCCTGCCGGGTCGGAGGCTTCGGCTGCGTTGCAAAGCAGATTGGAAAAAATTTGATGGAGCAGGTCGGGATTTCCCCAATACGGGATTTTATCCGGCAGCGTCAACTGGAAACGGATGCGCGTAAAACGGGTTTGTAAAGCGGCCACCACTTCGCGCAGAAGCTCGCTTAAATCAAGTTTTTCCCGCCCGGCATTGCCCGCCGGGCGGGCATATTCCAGAAATCGTTTTAAAGTCTCTTCGGCGGCTTGTGTTTCCTTGAGCAGCTGGTTTGCAGTTTGCGAATTAGACCCTCCCATGGTTTTGGTCAACAGTTTGGTGTAGCCAACCATAACAGCCAGGGCGTTGCGCAGTTCGTGGGCTAAACCGGCGGCGGTCTCCCCCAAAAAGGCCCAACGCTCATTTTCCTTTAATCTTTTTTCCAGTTCTTTGAAGCCGGTTAAATCGGAAATTACCAGCGCCTTGCCCAGGTTTTCTTTTTGGGCGTTGGAAATTACGGAAGCGGAAACGGCGAAGGTTTTAGTTTTTCCGCCTATTTTCATTTCCACTTCCGCGCCTTCCGCCGGATGGTTGACGTTTGCCTGGTGCAGGATTTTTTCCATTGGATCGGGCAATTGGAAAAAGTCGGTTACTTCCAACAGTTTTTTGGCGGCGGGATTGAGATCGGCGATTTTTCCTTTTGAATCAAAGATGACTATGCCGGAGTTAAGACTTTCGAGCAGATGCTGACTCAGCGTGGAGAAGTGCAGCGCTTTTTTTTCCGATTCTTGATATAAAAAGGAAAGCTCGATTTCTTTTGCTTTCAATTCGGCAATTACTTTCTCGAACACTTCTATCATAGCCGAGGCGGGGTCGTTTTCGGAAGGCGCTTCGGAAACTTTTGCCTCCGAGGCAGCTTCTTCCATTATTTCGAAAGGGGCGGCAATGAATTTCCAAAGCAGGGCGACCACCAGGCCGGCCAACAGGAATCCAATCACCCAGAAGGCAATTTGAAGCTTAAAAGACTTTTCCAACCGCCCCAGCCGGTCGGCGGAGGCCGCCACGAATCCCGCCTTTTGGCTGGATGAGGAGGGAAAAGAATAAGTCAGAGTAAAATGCCCATCGAAAGATTTTATCTTCGAGAAAGCCGCTTTAGAAACCGGGTAATGTTCGACCCAGAAAGGAATGGAAATTTTTGGATTGGCCCAAATTGTTGGTCGTGAACTTTTATCAAAAATCCCAACTGCCACCAAACCATGCGCGCTAAGGTAATCGTAAACGCCTTTTTCATTTTGGAAAGTAATAGGCTGATTTAAGAGTTTGGATAAACTTTGGGCCGCTGCTTGAAGCTTTACTTTAAGTTCGCCTTCCAATTCCTTTTGAGATTCTTGCATAAGCCAAACAGAGGAAAAATTGGTCAAAAGGAAAAAAAGTATAAGGAAAAGGATTGCCAACTTGACCGTTGGGCTCCAGCGGTTCAACTTACCACTCATAGTAAACTTATCGGCAAAAAATAAGCCGCCAGGCGGGTCCCAGCGGGTTTGGACCCTCTTCCGGGGGGTAACGGAAGATCCTGGCGGCGGGAGTTTCGGCTTAGTCTATGGTGTTGTCGCGGTTCCGGTCCACCCCACCCTGAAGCATTGTGGAAAAGTTACTTTCAATGGCAGGAAAGTTGGTGGAATCGGATGCATCCAAAACCTGCGAGCCGGAAGTAAACAGCTTGTTCACATCCATTACCACAAGATAGGGAATGCCCGTATCCGTTGGCTTTACCTCAAAATCACCGGTTACAACGAGTTCCCGATTTTGGCTGCTGGTGAAGGTGAAGTCCTTTGGTTCAGGAATGCCCCGACCGGATTGGGTTGGGAACACTTGACCGGACGCCCAAACCGAACTTCCCAAAAGAAAGGCCTGGTTGGCTGGCAAGTTGTCATTGGAAGTCAGGCTGTGCATAACAAACCGGATTTTGTTGTAGGTTCCGAAAGGCACGTCATTAACTCCAAAAGTTAACGGCTGCCCTGGGGCCACCCGCACTATAAAGGGACCCTGAAAGCGGACTTGCGGGTTAGTCAAAAGCGAAGCTTCTTCGAGCGCGGTTACCGTATCATCCGCCAAAAGATTATCCGTAGTCGCGGTTTCGAATTTGACCGCTTTTATCACCAGATAAAGGCCGGATAATTTGATTGAATCGATGGTGGTGGCTGCCGAAGCAACCGGCCGATAAATTACCGTCGCGCCGGTCGAGGCCCCCATTTTTAAGCCGACCGTGACGGAGTCGGTTTTGGCTGGATTGTTTGAGCAGCCTGTAGCGGCAAGGAGTATCGCCGCCAAGCCGCAAAATAATCTGTTTTTCATTTTTATTTCCCCCTCATTTAGGTTTGTTCGTTCCTTCTTTTTTCACCGGGTTTGCCCCCTTCACCTCCTGTCCCCGGTTGTTTTCGTTTTAATGTAGCAAGGTCATCTTTTTGGTTTGCGCTATATCTTCAAATTTCAAGCGATAGAAATACAGGCCGGAAGAAACCGTCCGTCCGGTTTCGTCGGTACCATTCCAGCTAATTTGATGCAGCCCCGCTTTTTCGGAGCCGTCGAAAAGCGTTTTTACTTTTTCCCCAAGCATATTGAAGACATCTATTTTAAGGGAACCGCTCTTCTGGAGAGAATAGGAAATAACCGTATTGGGGTTGAACGGATTGGGATAGTTCTGTGAAAGAGTAAAGTTGACGGGCCGGTTGAATTGGTCGTTTATGCCGGTCGGCACGCGCACGGAGAGGTCGGCGGTCATCGTATCGCCGGAGTTGGAGATATTTTCCACCCGCACCAAGGTATTCGAACTGTAGTAGCTGTTGGAATTCGGTGCGGTCGTTGGACTGAAGTTTCGGTTCAGGGTTGAACCGGGATAAGGGTCGCCGGCATTGCCGCTGCTGATGTTTTGTTCCAGCTGCCAGAGGTTATCGGCCTGAACCAGCCCTACCTGGTAATGATTATTGGTTGGAGAATTGGGAGGAAACCAGGGTTTGGTATTGGATGTTGAGATGGTGTCGTCTATATGCCAGATTAAAAGACCGGCCGAGGGCAAACCCGCATCGTATCCTGTGCGTTGCCGATTTTCCACGAGAAAATACTCCGGACCAATGGTTCCGTTGGTCCAGAGACGGAAAAAGCCGGTGTTGGATTGTTCGGCATTCGGAATTTTGACTCCGGTTTGATTGGTTGAAATCGCCGCCGCTGCGGCAAATCCGAGCCTGGTTTTGCACCAGGCGTCGAAATGTGCCGGGGAAGAGCCCAGAGAGCCGTTCCAAGTGCCGCCCGCCATCACGCTCCAGCGGCCGATTCCCTGTGAACCGCCGTCGGTGTCGTATAAATCCGGCAATCCAAAAACGTGTCCCAGTTCGTGACAGAAAACGCCAACGGTCATATCGCCGGGAACGGGAGCGTTCCAGTATTCCGGTTCCATGTTATAGTCGAACACCCGCACTCCATCGGCCAGTTTGGGAGGGATGGCCCATTTGTGCGACCAGATGTCGTTAGGACTTCCGGTATATTCCGCCCCTTGACCGGAATGCACCACGGTAAAAGCGTCCACGCGTCCATCACCATCGTTGTCATAGTTGGCGAAATTTACGAAAGGGTTAATTAAATCGACCACATCTTCAACCAACCCCTGGGCATTTTGCGGATAAGCTCCCAGCCCAAACTGGCTGTCGACATACCAAGCGTAAGTATCCGGCGCCCGTCTCCACCCCGTTGAGGAAGGGTAGTTTATGGTTACCAGATCTAAAATTCCATACGAGTTTTCGGAGTAAAAACGATTCACCGAACTTTGGGTTTTGGAAAAAATCAATGAATCAAAGTAAACGGTGGGTGCTTGAGCCACTTTATCGGAAAAATCGACCAATGCCACTAAAATCCTGAATTGTCCAGTAGGCCCGGCTGGCTTGGCCAATGGGTTCGCTCTATTAAGAATCGGCGCAAAACCCATTCGAACCAGTTCGGCGTTGCTGATGGTTCGGTTGTCGTTTGGTACGGCGATTTCTCCGCGTGCAATTCTGTCCAGCAAATTCGGATGGGGCGGGGCGGACTGAACTATGCCAGCCGAGATTACTATCCCAAGCAACGGTAAGATGTATTTGCGCATCGGTTTTTCCTCCTTAGAATCTGAATCCGGTGGCGGCTCCCAAAGCAAGCCCCTGTCCACCGGCTCCAAAGCCGTTTTTGTCCTGTATGGCGAAATCGAGATACCAAACGCTAAGCTTTAGTCCCGCTCCTGCCGCCAAAGTCACCCCTTCCTCCTCCGCCCAGCGCAAGCCGGCGCGCAATGGCATTACCGGAATCAGGGAGAATTCCCCGCCCCCGGCGGCGGCCATCCTCGAAAGGGTCAAATCCTCGTGCAAACGGTATTCGAGGTCGAAATCAAAACTTAAAAGCGAACCGGAACGTGCCAAACCGGCTTTCAACGTGCGGGGCAAATGGGTTCTGAATTCAGGCAAAATCGTTTCCTGTTTTATGGAGCGGACTATCGAATCCGGATTACCGGAGCTCTGGGTCATCGTGTCGACGTTGAAATCGAAACGGGTCTCTCTGGTCCCCCGGCTCCAGGTGAGGTCGGAAAAAAGATTGCTCACCGTCAGGCCGAGCGTAAGGGATGGGGAAATTTCAAAAGCCGCACCGGCATCCAAGCCAAAGCCGTTCCCCCGGTCGGCTTCGGTAAAAGTCATTTCCCCCCGGCCGGTGGCTCCGCTACTCGATGTTGAGAAAAATGCCTCTCTGCTTTCGAGACGGCTGTAGAAATACCCTTGCAAGTAACTGGCGGAAAGCCCAAAGGCAAACGTTCCGAGCGGCGTGTTCAATAGCGGCTGTCCCCATCCGGCGGTGAGCTTGCCGATTAAATAGGCCGTTCCCTGCGAATTTTTTAGGTCAACAGCCGTGCCCAGCTTGTAGTCAAAAAGCAAAAGCTCCACGGCATCGTGGGTAAGGTTTAAATCGGAAAATCCATATACCTGCGGGCTGACGGCAAAACGGTTAAAGGAAAGATTCAGCGCGGTCGCTTGCGCCTGGGCTTCGAAAATCAGCCCCTCTCCCGGCACTTTGGCCAGGAGTTCGTTTTTTTCGGCGTCGCTTAGCGAGCCATCGGTAAAGCGGTCGTAATCGGAGAGCGAAAAAGAATTGTTATCAAACGAAAGTCCAACGGAGGCGAGCGAAAGCCCGGCTTCTTTTTTGGACAGCCCCAGATTAGCCGGATTCCAGAAGAGCGCGTTGACGCCCCGCGCCAGGCCGGTATAAGCTCCGGCCATACTCATCCCACGTATCGAAGTAGGGTCCGTTCCCCGGGCCGGTTGGGGAAAAACAACAAAAACCGTGACCGTTGTAAGGCATATAACGGCAAGCTCTTGTAGAACGTCTTTTAAAGCTTTTTTCCAGCCGGTTTGAGGCTGATTTTGCTTTTGCATTTTCCCCCTTCAAAAATCCCACCTTTTTTTTGGCAAGCCGTGTGCCGGAAATGAGATAATAGAATGCCATCTGCAACTCTAACTGTTACAACAGATTTTTTGGTTTTCTTGCATTCTGCAACGGCCTGTTGCGAATACTCTATCATTAGAACTGCTTAAACTATTGGCCTGCGGCCAGAAAAAGTTGGAAGCAGACGAAGCGTGAGTCTTTTGCTAAATTTGCGTATCTGGGGCAGCTTAAGGGTTTTACGTGTCGTTTAATCTCACCCTTTTATTTCCTCTCGGAAGCAGAGAGGAAAGGGACAGAATGTATTGCGCCCCTACATTTTTTCACATTTTCGTATAACGGGATGTAGGGGTGAACCTTCAGGTTCACCCCGGGCGAATCTAAAGATTCGCCCCTACAATTTTTCCCCCTTCCCGTTTCGGGAGGGGGGTCGGGGGGTAGGTCATCCAACAAAAAAAGGGCGGGTTTAATACCTGCCCCTACGAGTTGGGAAGAAAACATTTTTTTCTAATCTCTGATCTCCAATCTCCAATCTCTGTTTTACGTCCCGCACCAGGGCGGGTCGGTCAGGCCTAGAAAGACGCGGTTTAATTCGAGCACTACGTCGGAAGCAGTTAGAACTCCATCGCAGTTGACATCAGCAAAACATAAATTGCAGATTCCGATTCCCAAAAAAGTGCAGTTGAGCATCAAAACTACATCGGAAGAGGTATAAATTGTGTCGGCGTTCATATCCCCTTTGGCTGCGGCACAGGCTGAACCGGCGTAAACATATGCCGAACCGGCCTCGCTACGCCCGCCCGGGTCGGCACCATAAGCGCCGACGATGAAATCAGCTTTTCCGTCCCCGTTCACATCCCCGGCCGAAGCCACCGAGTGGCCCAGTATGTCACCGGCCGCGGCGCCGTTTATCTGGGAGAGCAAACCTCCCGTGGCGCCGGAATAGAGATAAGCCGAGCCTGCATTGGAAAGCCCGCCCGGGTCGGCAAAATAAGCCCCGACGATAAAGTCGGCTCTTCCATCTCCGTTGACATCCCCGGCCGAAGCCACCGAGACGCCGAGACCGTCAGAGAGGGCGGCGCCGTTTTTCTTATAAATCAAAGCGCCGGTCATTCCGGAATAAACGTAGGCCGACCCGGCATCAGTAAGCCCGCCCGGGTCGGCATCGGGAGCAGCGACGATAAAATCAGCCCTTCCATCCCCGTTAACGTCTCCGGCGGAAGCGACGCTGAAGAAGCCCAGATGATCACCGGCAGCGGCGCCGTCTTTCTGGTAAAGCAGGACAGCCTGCCCGAAGGCGAAGGAGGTGAAAAAGAAAAGCAAAAGAACTGGGGTTAAAAAGCGGTACGGCTTGGGCATAAAACCTCCCTTTACGGGCTTTTTTCCTACCAGCCGAAGAGATAAGCCCAACCGCTGCCGGTCGGCTACTTTAACAGTGGTTAAAATATGAACATGTTAAGCGTTTGTCAAGGAAAATCGGGTGTGAGGAAAGGAACGAATACAAGGGAAAGGGCGAACACCGCTTGACTTCCCTCGACAACACTCGTTTACGCTGCGCTCAACGCAAGCGGGACAAGTCGCTCGTGGCAAGCAAGGTTTGCCCCTACGAGTTAGGAAGAAAACATTTTTTTCTAATCTCTGATCTCCAATCTCCAGTCTCTGTCTTACGTGCCGCACCAAGGGGGAGCGGTTGTGCCCAAGAAAACGCGATTGAGTTCAGCCACGACGTCTGCGGCAGTGAGAATGCCATCGCAGGTTACGTCTGCAAAACAGAGATCACAGCTGCCAATTCCCAAGAAGACGCAATTCAACATTAAGACCACATCAGGTGGAGATAAGGAAGAATCAGCATTCATATCTCCTTTGGCGGCGGAGCACAAACCGTAAACAAAGGCGGAGCCGGCAGCGCCAATCCCGTTCGGGTCGGTGAAAGGAGCGCCGATGATAAAATCGGCGCTTCCGTCCCCGTTCACATCCCCAACCCCGGCCACAGAGACACCAAGAAAGTCGCCGTCGGCGGCGCCGTTTTCCTGGAAAAGCAGGGCACCGGTGACGCCGGAATAGAGAAAAGCGGAACCTGCGCCAGTAAACCCGCCCGGGTCGGCTAAGTCAGCGCCAACAATAAAACCGGCTCTCCCATCCCCGTTCACATCCTCGGCCCCGGCCACGGAGACGCCCAGGTCGTCACCGTCGGCGGCGCCGTTTTTCTGGAATAAAAGGGAGCCGTCCAAGCCGGAATAGAGGTAGGCCGAGCCGGCATCGGTGAACCCGCCCGGGTCGGCGCTCGGGGCGCCAACGATAAAATCAGCTTTCCCGTCCCCGTTCACATCCCCGGCCCCGGCCACGGAGTAGCCCAGAAAGTCTCCGGCGGCGGCGCCGTTCTTTTGATAAAGCAGCGCGCCGGTCGCCCCCGAATAGACGTAAGCTGCGCCGGCATTACCAAGTCCGTCCGGGTCGGCGCCATCAGCGCCAACTATAAAATCGGCTTTGCCATCTCCATTGACATCTCCAGCCCCGGCCACAGAGTAGCCCAGAAAGTCTCCGGTGGCGCCGCCGTTTTTCTGGAAAAGCAGCGCGCCGGTTGCCCCCGAATAGACGTAAGCTGCGCCGGCATTGCCAAGCCCGCCCGGGTCGGCACGCCAAGCGCCAACGATAAAATCGGCTTTGCCATCGCCGTTGACATCCTCCACTCCGGCTACGGATTGGCCAAACTGGTCATCCGCGGCCGTGCCATCTTTCTGGTAAAGAAGGGCGCCGGTGGCGCCGGAATAGACAAAGGCCGAGCCGGCATTGCCATTGCCGCCGATAACGGCATAAGGAGCAGCGACGATAAAATCAGCTTTTCCATCTCCGTTCACATCCCCGGCCCCGGCCACCGACCAACCCAGCCCGTCACCGGCGGCGGCGCCGTCTTTTTGGTAAAGCAGAACGCCGGTGGCGCCGGAATAGACAAAGGCCGAACCGGCATTGGCAAGCCCGCCCGGGTCGGCATTGGTGGCGCCGATTATAAAATCGGCTTTGCCATCCCCGTTTACATCCCCGGCCCCAGCCACAGAGAAGCCCAGATTTTCAAAGACGTCGGTGCCATCTTTTTGATAAAGCAAAACAAACTGACTGGAAGCGGAGGAGGCAAGCGAAAAAATAGCGATTACGATGGCGGTTAGAAGCTCTGAAAACTTGGACATACGACCTCTCTTCGTTAACCCTCTTTCTTGATTATAATATAATCGGTTAGGTATTTTTAGACAATTGGAATTATTGGAGTCCACTTGCCTTTAGTGAAGCTGGCTGGTATTATTCAAAATAAATGGAAACTTTAGGCACAGCTTTCCAGGCCAAAACGACCGGCGAAAATCGGCGCCGCCACGAGACCCTGCGGGAAGAATATCTGGCTCGCCGCCGGGAGGCGGCTGTTGGTGGCAGCGAGGAGGCAAGGAAGAAGCATCAGGCCGCCGGAAAGTTAATGGTACGGGAGCGGATACGGAAGCTTTTAGACCCGGAGTCGGCTTTCTTGGAGCTTTCGCCTTTAGCTGCCAATGAGCTTTATGGAGGAGGCATCAACGCAGCAGGGCTGGTTACCGGCATAGGGCAGGTTTCCGGGCGGCCGGCGATGATTTTGGCGAATGATGCCACGGTCAAGGGAGGAACCTATTTTCCGGTTACGGTCAAAAAGCATTTACGGGCGCAGGAGATTGCGCTTCGCCTCAATCTCCCCTGTATTTATTTAGTTGATTCGGGCGGGGCGTTTTTGCCTTTGCAGGCGGAGGTTTTCCCCGACCGAGAACATTTTGGGCGGATTTTTTACAACCAGGCGCGGATGTCGGCGGCCAAAGTTTTTCAAATCGCCGCCGTTCTCGGCTCCTGCACGGCGGGTGGCGCGTATATACCGGCGATGAGCGACGAGTCGATAATCGTCAAAAATCAGGGGACGATTTTTTTGGGCGGGCCGCCTTTGGTTAAAGCGGCCACGGGTGAGGAGGTCAGCGCTGAAGAGTTGGGCGGAGGGGATTTGCATTCGCGGCGCTCCGGCGTGACCGACCATCTAACGGAAAACGAAGAGGAGGCGCTGGAGCGCTGTCGGGCCATCATCGCGACCCTGCCGAAACCTTCTCAAACTTTCGGCCAACTGCGCGCCGAAGTGGAAGAACCGTTATACAATTTTGATGAGCTATACGACATTATGCCAGCCGACATCCGCAAACCCTGGGACGTGCGCGAGCTTTTGGCGCGGCTTTTAGACGGCAGCCGATTTTTAGAGTTCAAACAATTATACGGAACCACTTTGGTCTGCGGCTTCGGGTCGATTCACGGCTATCAGGTGGGCGTTCTGGCCAACAACGGCGTTTTGTTTTCCGATTCGGCGCTGAAGGCAACGCATTTTATAGAACTGTGCAATCAGCGGCAGATACCGATTCTGTTTTTGCAGAACATCACCGGTTTTATGGTCGGCAAAGATGCCGAGGCGGGAGGGATTGCCAAAGACGGTGCCAAAATGGTGATGGCGGTGGCAAATTCGAACGTGCCGAAACTTACCGTCATTATCGGCGGCAGCTACGGCGCGGGGAATTACGCGATGTGCGGGAGGGCGTATGAACCGGCATTTCTGTGGATGTGGCCGCAGGCGAGAATTTCGGTAATGGGAGGGGAGCAGGCGGCGATGGTGCTTTCGTCCGTCAAACGGGACGCCACACCGGCGGAAAAAGAGGCGATTGAAAAGCCGATTTTGGAAAAATACGAGGTGGAAGGCTCGCCCTATTATTCCACCGCGCGGCTCTGGGACGATGGGATTTTGCTGCCGGAAGAGAGCCGCGCCACACTCGGTTTAGCCCTTGAACTCTGCTACCACTCCCCCTATCAGGAGACCCGCTTTGGCGTTTTTCGGATGTAAGTTTCTGGCGGTAGAGAAAGACGGTTTTTTCGCCACCGTTTCCCTCAACCGCCCGGAGAGCCGCAACGCCTTTCAGCTGGAATTGATTGCCGAACTGTCGGAGGTTTTCAGCGCGTTGGCCTCCGATAACAATCTACGAGTCGTATTTCTGCGCGGCAAAGGGGAGGTCTTTTGCGCGGGGGCGGATTTGAACTGGATGAAATCGAGTTTGAGTTTTTCAGCCCAGCAAAACTTAGAGGATGCCCGCCGGCTCTCGCGGATGCTTTCCACCGTGAATGAATTTCCGGCGCCGGTGGTCGGCCTGGTGCAGGGCGGGGCCCTTGGCGGCGGCGTCGGCCTGGTCGCCGTCTGTGACCACGTGGTAGCGGAGACCAAAACGGTTTTTGGTTTGACCGAAGTGAAAGTCGGCCTCATTCCGGCAGTGGTTGGACCTTTTGTCATAGCTAAAATTGGCCTGTCGCAGGCGCGTTCGCTTTTTCTCTCCGGTGAGCGGTTCAGCTCGGCCACCGCTTTGCGGATTGGTTTGGTTCATGAAATGGTGGAAGGAGCGGCAGGTTTGGAGGCGGCGCGAAAAAAGTGGAGCGAGGTTTTCCGCAACGCCGCGCCCGGGGCTGTTCGGGCGGCCAAAAAATATCTGCGCAACTGGTCTTCTCCGCCGGCCGACATAAATGAACAGGCGGCGGCTTGGATGGCGCAGTTGCGCACCGGAGGTGAGGCGCAGGCCGGATTTGCCGCGTTTTTGGAAAAGAAAAATGCGCCGTGGAGCGAATGAAAAAACGAGATTCTTCGCCCGGGCTCAGAATGACAAAAGTGATGAATTACTTTAAGTTGTCATGCTGAGCGTAGCGAAGCATCTGGGAGAGGGGAAGGGTAAACCGGAGTGAGGCAGTATTACGTTTACATTATGAGCAACAAGTCCAAGACTCTTTACACTGGAGTGAGTAATAATCTTGAAAGGCGGGTATACGAACATAAGCAACAGCTTGTTCCTGGATTTACAAAGAAGTACCGGTTGGCGCAACTCGTTTATTTTGAGAACGGCCCCGATATTATGGCCGCCATAAATCGAGAGAAACAAATCAAAGGCTGGCTACGGGCGAAGAAAATTGGTTTGATTGAATCGGTCAATCCGAATTGGGAAGACCTGAGTGCCGACTGGTATGAAAGACGAGATTCTTCGCTACGCTCGGAATGACAAATTATGCCATTTGTTTTGAATTTTCCCCTATGTCATGCTGAGCGTGAGCGAAGCATCTGGGTGGTGTGGGTTGGGTCAAACGAGAGCGACCAAACGGAAGAATGTTGATGTCAACTAAACGTCTCTTTGTCGCCAACCGGGGGGAAATTGCCGTCCGCATTATCCAGGCGGCACGGGAGCTGGGGTTTTTCACCATTCTGCCGGCGGCGGAAGATGATTTGAATTCCGTTGCGGCACAGGAAGCGGATTTGGTCTGCCCTCTCGAGGGGAAGAATCTTTCTGAAACATATCTTTCCATTCCAAAACTTGTTCGGTTGGCCAAAGAAAATAAGGCCGATTTGGTTCATCCGGGTTACGGATTTTTAAGTGAAAACAAAGAGTTTGCCCGAGCGGTAATCGAAGCCGGGATGGAATGGGTTGGCCCCCCACCCAAAGCGATGGAGCTGCTTTCTTCCAAGGTGCGGGCAAAGGAGCTTTGCCAAAAACTGAAAATTCCGACCGTTCCGTTTGTCACTTTTCAAAAGGGAATATCGCCAAAGGAGTTGGATAAAGCTGCGGAAGAAATCGGCTTGCCACTTTTGGTCAAGGCTGCGGCAGGAGGTGGCGGGCGGGGAATGCGCAAAGTTTTCGAGCAAAAAGAATTTGCCGAAGCCGTTCGTTCCGCGCAGCGTGAGGCGCAAACGGCTTTTGGCGACGCGACGGTCTTCGTTGAGCGACTAGTTAGTCCCGCCAGACATATCGAAGTCCAAGTGATGGGAGATAAAAACGGTAAGCTGGCCGCCTTGGGCGAACGGGATTGTTCGATTCAGCGCCGGCATCAGAAAATAATCGAAGAAACGCCTTCGCCTTTGTTGTCAGAAGTACAGAGAAAATATCTGGAGGATTACGCCGTTCGGCTTCTACAGGAAGCAGGTTACTTTAACGCCGGGACGGTCGAGTTTATTTTCAACTCCAAAAGCCAGCCCTATTTTCTCGAAGTTAACACCCGACTTCAAGTAGAGCATCCAATTACAGAAGAGCGGTATGGAATTGACATTGTCCAATGGCAGTTGCGGGTGGCTTTGGGAGAATGCTTGTGGTTTGGGGATTTGCATCCCAAAGGTTCGGCTATCGAGGCGCGGCTCTATGCCGAGAATCCGTATCAAGGTTTTACCCCCCAGCCGGGGCGTGTTTTTGAGTTGAGCTTTCCGCGAATAAAAGGAGTGCGGGTTGAAACCGGTGTGGGGGCTTCGGGTTTCATCTCTCCCAATTACGACCCCTTGATTGCCAAAATCATCGCCTGGGCTCCAACCAGGGAAGAAGCGCTTAGAAAGCTGGTGACTGCCCTCCAGGAAACGGTAATTGTCGGGCCGATGACCAATCGCGATTTTTTGGTTGCCATTTTGCAGCATCCCAAATTTGTCGAAGGGGATTATCACACGCATTTTGTGCAGGAGGAATTTGACGGCGTCGGTTTGAACTGGCCGGAAGAAAAGCTGGCGCAGATTCTGGCAGAAGCTTTCAGTTCGCCTGCAATCACTTCAAATGGGAACACGGCTGCACGCAAAACCGGTTCGGTATTTGGAGAGCTTCAATTAGGTCGGGAGTATCTATGAGTGCCAGAAAGTTCTCGGTTGTTCTGCCGGATGGAAAGAGCGTTGGGGTGGAGCTAAAGCAAAGCTCCAAAGAGGTTGAAGTGTTACTTGAAGGCCGGGGATTCAAGCTGCCGTCCTCAACGGTGAAAGGAAAAGTGCTTCGCCGGGGGAAACAGATTTTCGTTTCAACGCCGGAAATGCAGGGGGTTCTGGAAATCGTTGAGCAGGGGCGCAACGCAGCTACCGGCGGCGGTGTGGAGCAGACTGCTATGACCGCTACGTTCCCCGGTCGGGTTGTCAAGCTTCTGGTCGAACCAAAACGCTGGGTTGAGCCGGGGGAAAAGTTAGTCGTTTTGGAAGCGATGAAGATGGAGTTTGCCTTCCGCGCGCCGGAGAAAATCTACATCGAGGAAGTGTTAGTGAAAGAGGGAGAAGTTTTGGAAAAAGGGCGGCCGTTTTTTAAGTACACGAATAATCATCAATGAATGAGAAATTAAGGATTGTTGAAGTGGGGCCGCGGGATGGGCTGCAGAACGAGGCCAAGCCGGTGCCAATGGATATTAAAAGGAAATTTATTCAACGGCTTTTGAAAGCGGGGGTTTGCGAATTCGAAGCCGGGGCTTTTGTGCGGGATGACCGGATTCCGCAAATGGCCGACTCGGAAGAAATTTTAAAGGGGATTGAATTGGGAAATGCTACGGCGTTTTTCCTTGTCCCAAATGAGAAAGGATTGGAGCGGGCATTGGCCTCCGGCGTCCGGGCGATTGCGATTTTTACGGGAGCTTCGGAGACGTTTGTCAGAAAAAATATAGGTATGAGCATCGACGAATCGCTTAAAACCTTTGAACGGGTTGCCCGCAAAGCCCTGGCCGAAGGAATGAAAGTTCGCGGCTACGTCTCGGTCGTCTGGGGTTGTCCGTATGAAGGGCCGGTATGGATAGACGTGACCAAGCGAGTCACAAAAGCGCTTCTCGATGTGGGGTGTTTTGAGGTGTCTTTGGGAGATACAATAGGAATTGCTTCGCCAAAGACGGTGGAGGTAGTTTTATCACAAATGGATGAATTTCCCAAAGAAAAGCTGGCTTTGCATTTTCACGACACACGCGGGCTGGCGGTGGCTAATGTTTTGAAGGCTGTTCAAATGGGATATAGAAATTTTGATTCGAGCGCCGGCGGTTTGGGCGGTTGCCCGTATGCTCCCGGAGCTGCGGGAAACGTGGCTACGGAAGAGTTGACGCTTCTGGCGGAAAGTTTGGGATTCCAAACGGGACTGGATGCAATGGATGTCGCCAAAGCCAGCAAAATAGTCATCGATTTTTTAGGCCGCCCGCCGAGGTCAAAGGCGTATCAGGCACTTTTAGCAGAGCGTAGCGGAAACCTTTAGGTTTCCACTCTGGAGGTCTAAAGACCTCCGCTACGCCGGTGGAAAAAAGATGGTCAAAATCCTGCAACTTGCAAGGCGAACAGCAAAAGCTTAAATTCGATAGGTTATGAATAAAGTCGTTGGTTCGGCGAAAGAAGCGTTGAAACGGGCCAAAGTCCGGGATGGAATGACCATTATGGTTGGGGGATTTGGCTTGTGCGGCATTCCGGAGAACTTGATAGTGGCTTTGAGGGATTCGGGAGTCAAAAATTTGACGGCCATTTCCAATAATGCCGGGGTGGATGATTTCGGCTTGGGGCTGCTTTTGCAAACCCGACAGATTAAAAAAATGGTCTCCACTTATGTGGGGGAAAATGCCACGTTCGAAAAACAGTTTTTGGATGGAATTTTGGAATTGGAATTTGTGCCGCAAGGAACATTCGCCGAGCGGATTCGGGCGGGTGGCGCCGGGATTCCGGCGTTCTTTACTCCAGCGGGGGTGGGAACCGTGATTGCTGACGGAAAAGAGACACGTGTTTTTGACGGTAAAGAATATGTGATGGAGAAAGGTTTACGGGCGGATTTGGCTTTGATAAAAGCGTATCGAGGGGATAAAGCCGGGAATCTTATTTATCGAAGAACATCGCGGAATTTTAACCCGATGATGGCAACGGCGGCGGATTTTACCATTGCGGAAGTAGAAGAATTAGTTGAAATCGGCCAGATTGACCCGGACGGTGTGCATACGCCGGGGGTCTATGTTGATTTGATTTTGCAAGGCGAAAAATATGAAAAGCGTATCGAGCAAAGAACGACTAATCCAAAGAGCCGCTAAGGAACTGCGGGACGGTTTTTACGTCAACTTGGGCATCGGTATGCCGACTCTGGTGGCGAATTACATTCCGCCCGGGATGGACATAGTTCTTCAGTCGGAAAACGGGCTTTTGGGCATCGGGCCGTTTCCATACGAAGGAGAGGAAGACCCGGATTTGATTAACGCCGGCAAGCAAACCATTACGGAAACTCCGGGCGCCGCCTATTTTTCCTCCGTTGATTCATTTGCGATGATTCGGGGCGGGCATATTGACTTAACGATTTTGGGCGCAATGGAAGTGGACGAAGAGGGGAATTTGGCCAACTGGATGATTCCGGGAAAAATGGTGAAAGGGATGGGCGGGGCGATGGATTTGGTGGCGGGCGCCAAGCGGGTGGTCGTTACGATGCAGCACTGCGCCAAGGACGGCTCGTCGAAAGTTTTGAAAAAATGCACCTTGCCGTTTACCGGCAAAAAAGTGGTGCACCGGATTATCACCGATTTAGCCGTTATGGACGTTACGCCGGAAGGACTGCTTTTGTTGGAAACGGCCGAGGGTGTCTCTGTGGACGATGTAAAAAAAGCGACGGAGGCGAAATTGTTTGTAAAGAACAACGTCAGAATCGGCGCTTATTGAAAATGAAGAAAGATGTCATGCTGAACGAAGTGCCTGCCCGGCCAGGGAAGCATCTGGGAAGGGTGGTGGGGTTTTCACCGCTCACTTCCACCCAGATTCCTCCCTGGCCGAATCCGAGCTTCGGCTCGGACAGGCACTATGTTCGGAATGACAAAATAGGGAATTTTGAGATGATATGGAGAGTCGGGAGGTTTTTATGACGGATAAAACGAGGTTTCCGGTAATTCTTTCAGCTTGCCGGACGGCCATCGGCAATTTCTTGGGCGGACTTTCCAACTACACGGCTCCCCAACTGGGCGCCATCGTCATTCGGGAAGCGGTCAAGCGAGCAGGCATTCCCAAACCGGAAGAGATTGATGAAGTGATAATGGGGAACGTCATACAGGCCGGAGAAGGCCAGGCGCCGGGAAGACAGGCGGCGGTGCACAGCGGCCTGCCGACTTCCGTTCCGGCAATGACCATCAACAAAGTTTGCGGTTCCGGCCTGAAGGCGGTGATGCTGGCGGCACAGGCCATCAAGGCGGGGGATGAGCAGCTTATCGTCGCCGGAGGAATGGAATCGATGTCCAGCACACCGTACGTGCTGCATGGAGCGAAGAGCGGTTTGAAATTCGGCCATCGGGAAATGAAAGACACGATGATTTTGGACGGCCTCTGGGATTCATTCAACAATTTCCATATGGGGAACGCCGCCGAGTTGACGGCCAAAAAGTCGAACATTTCCCGCCAGGAGCAGGATGAATTCGCCTGCCAGTCGCAAATGAAGGCGGCGGCGGCGCAGAAGAGCTGCAAGTTTTCCAAGGAAATCGTGGCGGTGGAAATTCCGCAGAAAAAGGGGGAGCCTTTGAAATTTGAAAAAGATGAATGCATCCGGCCGGATAGTTCAATGGAAAAACTGGCCAAGCTGCGGCCGGCGTTTCAAAAGGACGGCACAGTGACGGCGGGAAATGCGCCGGGATTAAATGACGGCGCGGCAGCGGTCGTGGTTTCCTCTCTTGAATATGCAGAGAAGAACGGACTGAAGCCGTTGGCCAAAATCACCGGGTATGCTTCGGCGGGTACCGACCCGGAGCTTTTGTTTTACGCCCCGATTTACGCCGTGCGCAAGCTGATGAAACAGATGGGGGTGGACATCAATTACTGGGATTTGATGGAGACCAACGAAGCGTTTGCGGCGCAGGTTCTGGCCGATGGTAAAGAATTAGGTTGGGATTGGAAAAAATTGAACGTGCACGGCGGGGCGATTGCCTTGGGGCATCCCATCGGCGCTTCCGGGGCGCGAATTTTGGCGACCTTGATTTACTCGCTTCAAGACCGAGGGCTGAAGAAAGGTCTGGCCTCGCTCTGCCTCGGTGGCGGGAATGCGGTAGCGATGTCGATTGAGATGATGTAAGCGACGTGGTTTTTTTGTAGGGGCGAGGCATGGATTCGACTGCGCTCACCACAAGTGCCTCGCCCTTACCGAATCGCAAAAGAAAGATTACAATTTGGCAGGGATAGAGGCAATAAAAAAAGTCGGCGTGATTGGCGCCGGGACGATGGGGAACGGGATTGCCCACGTATTTGCCCTCTCTGGCTGGCCGGTGGTTCTGGTGGATGCCAAAAAAGAATTTCTTGACCGAGGATTGGCCACTATCAAAAACAATTTGGAAAGGCAATTTTCCAAACAGGTAATAACGGTGGAACAAAAGGATAAGGCTCTGGCCAATATTTCACCGGCAATTTCTCTGGATGGAACGTCCGCTTGTCAGCTTGTCGTGGAAGCGGTGAACGAAGACTTTGGCGTCAAAAAAGAGGTCTTTGCGGCTCTGGACAAGCATTGCCCGGCAGAGACGATTCTGGCCTCCAACACCTCCTCGCTTCCCATCACCGCCATCGCCGCTTCCACCAGAAGGCCGGGGCAGGTTATCGGGATGCATTTTATGAACCCGGTGCCGGTGATGAAATTGGTGGAGTTGGTGCGCGGGGCACAAACGACGGATGAGACCTTCGCCACGGTCAAAACGATTTCAGAAAAATTAGGAAAAGTCCCGGTGGAGGTTAGCGATTACCCTGGCTTCGTCTCGAATCGAATTCTGATGCCGATGATAAACGAGGCCTGTTTTGCTTTAATGGAGGGGGTGGCCTCCAAAGAAGCGATTGACACCGTGATGAAGTTAGGAATGAACCATCCGATGGGGCCTTTGACCCTGGCGGATTTCATCGGGCTGGACGTTTGTCTGGCAATTATGCAAGTTCTGTATGATGGTTTTAAGGACCCGAAATATCGCCCCTGCCCGCTTTTGGTAAAAATGGTGCAGGCGGGGTATTTGGGAAAAAAGACCGGGAAAGGGTTTTATGATTATCGGTGACGGGAGAGGGCACGGCGTGCCGTGCCCCTACGAAAACATCGTTTTAGTGGGAGCAAAGTAAAAAATGGATTTTGAGTTGAACGAACAACAGGTTTTGATGCGGGATTCGGCGCGGGAATTCGCCGAGAAACGGCTAACTTCCACCGCGCGGGAATGGGACGAAATGGGTCAGATGCCCAAAGAGATTTTAACCGAAATGGCCGAGTTGGGATATTTCGGTATTCTTTTGCCGGAAGAATACGGCGGACTGGGCTTGGACCCGCTTTCCTACATTTTAGCGCTGGAAGAAATCTCCAAAGCGAACGCCGGAGTGGAAATCACCCTTTCCGTGCATAATTCGCTCGCCTCCCAGGCGATTGTAAAATACGGCACGGACGAGCAAAAGAAGAAGTATTTGCCCCGGATGGCGCAAGGGGAACTCATCGGCGCCTATTCGCTTTCCGAGCCGGACGCCGGGACGGACGCGGGCGGGCTGAAATCGACGGCGGTCAAAAAAGGGGAAGTTTACATCGTCAACGGAACCAAAAATTGGGTCACCAACGCCGCTTGGGCCGGAATCTTTGTGGTTTTCGCCAAAACCCGGCCGGAGCTTGGACGGGAAGGGATTTCAGCTTTGCTGGTAGAGAAAGAAACCTTGGGGTTTGGCATAGGAGAAAACGAAAAGAAGATGGGGATTAAATGCTCGGATACGAGAGAAATCTATTTCTCCGACGCCGAAGTTCCGGTCGCCAATCTCTTGGGCCAGGAAGGGCAGGGGTTGAAGATTGCTTTTTCGCTTTTGAACATTGGCCGTGTTGGCGTCGGAGCCCAGGCGCTCGGAATTGCCCAGGCGGCCTTTGAAGAAGCGCTGAAATATTCGAAGCAACGGATGGCCTTTGGCCAGCCGATTGCCAATTTTCAGGCGACCCAGTTTAAACTGGCAGATATGTCCACCAAAATCGAAGCGGCCCGGCTTTTGGTTTACAAGGCGGCTACGCTCTGCGAAAACGGCGAGAGCTCGGCCGGGGAGGTCTCGATGGCCAAGCTGTACGCCTCGGAGATGGCCAACTGGGTGACCAACGAAGCGGTGCAGATTCACGGCGGCTACGGCTACGTCAAGGAATACGCCGTGGAGCGCTACTTCCGGGATGCACGGGTGACTGAAATTTACGAAGGAACTTCGGAAGCGCAAAAAATCGTCATTTCGCGGTCGATTTTGAAAAAGGCGTAAATATGCTGACGTTCGGGAGTAGTTCGACTTTGCTCACTACAAGCGGAGCTCCCTCACACCAATTGGGAATCCCACCAGCAGGAGCTGGTGGGATTCCCTATACTGATAATATTATGGGTAGCCCCGGAGCCCCTGCTCCGGGGTAATGGCGAATAACCGAATGCATATCGAAAAAAAATATAATAACTTCCGCGCCCGGGTGCGCGATTTTGCCGAACGGATAATTGCTCCCCACGCGACAAACGTTGATGAAACTGGCATCTATCCCCGCGAGCTTTTCGATGCAATGGGCAGGGAAGGGTATTTGGGAATGGTCGTTCCCAAAGAATATGGCGGGTCGGGTTTCGAGTTTTTGGAATACGTCATCGCCGTAGAGGAGCTTTCGCGCGTCTGCGGCTCGACCGGCATCGCCGTGGCCGCTCACAACGGGCTGGGATGTTCCCCCATCGTCCGCTTTGGTAACGAAGTTCAGAAAAGAAAATATCTTCCCGATATCGCCTCCGGAAAAAAAATCGCATCCTTCGGTTTGACCGAGCCGCAGGCGGGGAGCGATTCCGGCAATACCCAAACGGTAGCGGTCAAGGCAGACGGCGGCTGGAAAATCACCGGCACCAAGGCCTGGATTACCAACGCCTCCTTCGGCGAAGTTTTTAACCTGACCGCACGCTCCGACCCGGCTTCCAAAGGGCCGAAAGGGATTTCGGCTTTCATCATTGAGCGGGAATGGAAGGGGTTTTCCTCCGGCAAGAAGGAAAACAAAATGGGTCTGCGCGGCTCGGACACCGCTTTTTTGCATCTGGACGAGGTTTTTTGCCCGCAGGAAAATCTGCTGGGGGAAGAGGGGCACGGGTTCAAGATGTTTATGATGACTCTGGACACCGGCCGGATTGCCATTGGGGCGATGGCTCTTGGCTTGGCGCAGGGAGCTTTCGACGTAGCGGTCCGCTACACTAAAGAAAGACAAACTTTTGGCCAGCCCATATCATCGTATCAGGCCATCCAGTGGAAGCTGGCCGATATGGCGACGCAGATAGAGGCCTCCCGTCATCTAATTTATCACGCCGCACGTATGAGGGATATGGGATTGCCATTGGTCAAGGAGGCTTCGATGGCCAAGCTCTTCTCCTCGGAAGCGGCGAACTTCGTCACCTATCAGGCGATTCAGGTCCTGGGGGGGAACGGCTATTCCTCTCGCTGGCCGGTGGAGCGGATGTACCGGGATATGAAGCTGTGCGAAATCGGGGAGGGGACTTCGGAAATCCAGCGCATCGTCATCTCCCGCGAAGTTTTGAAACAGAGCGAAAATTTGTTTGGCGGAATCTCGGCCCAAAAGTTATCTTAACAGTATTAGGAGGAGCTATGCCCTTAGAAAAAGTCGATAAAATCTGGATGAACGGAAAGTTGGTTAACTGGGACGACGCCAAAATCCACGTTCTGTCCCACGTGGTGCATTATGCATCCTGCCTGTTTGAAGGCATTCGCTGTTATAAAACCAAAATGGGCCCGGCGGTTTTCCGGCTGGATGCCCATATGAAACGTCTTTTGGATTCGTGCAAAATTTACCGGATGGAGCCCAACTTTACAAAAGAACAATTGTGCGAAGCATCAGTTGAGCTTATCCGGCTTAACAAATTAGAGGAATGCTACATCCGTCCGCTGGTGTATCGCGGTTATTACGAATTAGGGGTGGATCCCTCCAATTGCCCCATCGACACAGCAATCGCTACTTACAAATGGGGGAAATACCTCGGGGCAGAATCATTGGAAAAGGGGATTTCGGTCGGCGTTTCCTCCTGGTCGCGGATGGCGCCGAATACTTTTCCGGCAATGGCCAAATCAGCCGCCAACTATATGAATTCGCAGTTGATTCGGCTGGAGGCCCACTCCCACGGCTATACCGAAGGCATCGCCCTGGACTATTTCGGCCACGTTTCCGAAGGTTCCGGAGAAAATATTTTCATCGTGCGCGATGGGACTTTGATTACGCCGCCTTTTGCGGCGGCGATTTTGCCGGGAGTAACCCGCAATACGGTCATTAACCTGGCGAACGAGATGGATATCCGCGTCATCGAAGAGAATATCCCGCGCGAGGCGCTCTACATTGCCGACGAGGTTTTCTTCTGCGGGACGGCGGCGGAGATTACGCCGATTCGGGAGATTGACAAAATCAAAATCGGCAGTGGCGTGGCCGGCCCGATTACCAAGAGACTGCAAAAACGGTTTTTTGACATCTTTGAGCATCCCGAAAACGATACGCACGGCTGGCTGACTTTCGTTAACCCGCCCGCAGAAAAAGAGAAAAACTCGGCGGTGGTGCGCGAAAAGGTTTTTACAGGAAAATGAAGCGGATTGCCATCGGCGCCGACCACAAAGGGTTTAAGCTTAAAGAGGAAATCAAAAAAAAGTTAGAGGCCGAAGGGCACAAGGTCACCGATTTGGGCGGTTTCTCGGAAGATTCGGTCGATTATCCCGATTTCGCCTGCAAGGTCGGCCGGGAAGTGGTCGAAGGCAAAGTCGATTACGGAATCGCCATCTGCTGGAGCGGTACGGGGATGAGCATCGCCGCCAATAAAGTCAAAGGTATCCGCGCCGCTTTGTGCACCAATGCCGATATGGCGCGGCTGGCGCGCGAGCATAACGACGCCAACGTTTTGACCCTGGGCAGCCGTTACATTACGCCGGACGTTGCCGAGTTGATTGTGCAAACGTGGTTGAATACAGAATTTGCCGGTGGGAGGCATCAGAGAAGAGTGGAGAAGATAAAGCGGATGGAGGAAGGGAAGGGATGTTGACCTCACCCTGTGTCCCTCTCCGAAACGGAGAGGGAGGGCGACCGCCGGTCACCCCTACAAAATGTTCAATGTTTTTGTAGGGGCGAGGCATGCCTCGCCCAGGGCGGGTTATAAACCCGCCCCTACAAAGACGGGGATTGGGAAAGAACGTAGGGGCAACCCCCCGTGGTTGCCTGTATTTCCGAGTTAATGAACAAAGGGCAGGCACGGGGGCCTGCCCCTACAATTAAAAACAGAAGGAACGAAAAACATGTTAGAAACCACAGCCGTAGGAAGTTTTCCCAAGCCGGATTATTTAGTTAAGGCGCGCAATCGGTTTGCCAAAGGGGAAATCAAAGAAAAAGAACTGCGCGAACTGGAAAAACAGGCCACTCGCGAATGGATTAAAATTCAGGAAGACATCGGCCTCGACATCTTAGTCCACGGCGAAATGGAGCGGGGGGATATGACCACCTATTTTGCCGAGAAAATGGGAGGAATGGGCGTTTCCGGTCTCGTCCGTTCCTACGGCAACCGCTACTACCGCAAGCCGGTGGTAAAAGGGAAGCTTTCCCGCAGCAATGGAGCGATGACGGTCGAAATGTTCAAATATGCCCAGTCGCTCACCAAGAAACCGGTGAAAGGGATGCTTACCGGGCCTTATACAATGTGCGACTGGTCCTTCAACACCTTCTATCCAGACCGGCGCGCCGTGGTGCTGGCCTTTGCCAAGCTTTTGCATACGGAAGTAGCCGATTTGGAAAAGGCGGGCGCCAAGTATATCCAGATTGACGAGCCGGCTTTATCCACGCGTCCCGATGAGGTCGATTTGGCCGTCGAGGCGATGAAAATCGTAACGAAAGGAATAAAGGCCAAAACCATTTCGCACATCTGCTACGGCGATTTCAAAGTAATGTATCCGCGAGTTCTGGATTTGGCGGTGGACGTGCTCGATTTGGAGTTCGCCAACTCCGGCTATTCCAACCTGGACATTTTCAAAACCCCCAAGTTCACCAAAGGGGTTTCGGTCGGGGTTACCGACATCCATTCCCACCGCATCGAAACCAAGGACGAGGTCAAGCGCGGGATTTACAAAGCCCTCGATGTCTTCGACCCGCAGCAGGTCTATATCGACCCCGACTGCGGGCTGAAAACCCGCACCGTCCAGGAAGCCATCGACAAGCTGAAGGTTATGGTGGAGGCGGTGGGGGAGGTGAAGAGAGAGTTGGGGATAGGATAAAGCGATTTCCCTCATATGAAAACGAGCTATTTTTTTTGATGAAAGGAATGATGAAACCTCGCACTACTGTTTTCGCATTAAGGTGAATTTTGATGCATAGCCGCACGTGTCAGTGATTTCGAGAGTCATTGCTGTGCCGTGCTTGTTGATTGTTCCGAGTAGGCTTATTGGGCATTCAGGCTTATCTATTAACAAATTCACAAAGCCATTATCTGCAATGGTTCCATGAACTGGATACTGAAAATCATAACCTGCTTGAATACCAGTAACAGATTTGCCCTTTTGGTTTAATTTTAGAGAGCCCCAGGAACCAAAATCCCAACTCCCAGTTAAATCTTTGGGAAAACTGTTTATTGTTGTCGCTGGTCGCGGTTGCGATGTTCCAGAGATGTTGCGAGATTGCCCCGGTGAAGTCGTCTGAACCTTCAACACTCGTATTCCGTCTACAAACCAACCACGTTCCTTTTTCTCAAACTGCATTTTCCCCGTGACTGTGGCTCGCTCACCCTTTTGAGCATTTCGTTGACCCGCCATTCGCATTAATGATTGTGCATATTGAGCCCAGTAACCCTCGCTCGGGGATTGAGCTACCTGTGCGGCAAAATTGGTTCTCCAGGTACAGTCGTTGGTGAATTCTATGTCAGCTTCGAATTCCATTTCATAGAGTTTCACTCCCATAAGCTCCGAAGCGGTCCCATTCGTTTTTCGAAAATCAACAAGTTTGATAAAACCTCGTGAGTTCTTGGCAATTAGTTCCCCAATGTGTTTTTGGCCTTGACTGGGATGTGGGGAGTTTCCGCACGAGCTTGATAAAAAAACCGCAACAAACAAAAAAACAAATCCAAATCTATGTTGATAAGGCTTGTGATTCATGGCATCACCTCCGATTGGCATTGGTTTTGTATAGCCAAACCCTCAAAATTTGTCAAGGAGCGCACCTGAAGGTGCGCTTTGGGTGAACCTGAAGGTTCACCCCTACAAATCCAATTTTTCCGTAGCCGGACTTCCAGCCCGGCAGTGGCACTGCCCCTCGACTTCGCTCGGGACAAGCCCGAAGCGGGAAGGGGAATGGAAACCTGAAGGCCCGCCCGAGACGTGGCCTCGAGCCACGGCCAGGGTTCCCGCTACCAAAACCAATTCCAAAATCAAACCGCGTAGCGTAGGTCTTTAGACCTCCACCGGGCGAACGGCCCCTCGACTTCGCTTCCTCGACGTTGCTCGGAACAGGTCGGGATAAACCGTTCGCCCCTACTCAATCGCTTCCTGTGCCCCTTAACAAGGGGGACGCACCGGTTTTTTTAAACCGGGGCAGGGGGTCGTAGGGGGACGTTGCACGTGCCCGCTTTTCTCCGTCTCTTTTTCGTAGGGGCGACCGGCGGTCGCCCGCTTGGGGGTGCGGCTTGGTTCGAGAAATTCTAAATCCGAGTTTTTTTGTAGGGGCGGTTCGTTTAATCCCGAGCGCAGTCGAGGGGCGAACCGCCCCTACAAAGTTACATCACCAAAAACGCGTAGCGGAGGTCTTTAGACCTCCACAGGGCGAACGGCCGTTCGCCCCACGAGAACCTGTTGCGTCAGGAGTTACTCCTGACGCAGGTGTCGGGAAAAATTCCCGACACAACCACATAATGTAGGGGCGGGGTTGCTCCGCCCTGCCACCGGGCGATGGGACCTCGCCCCTACAAAGACACCCCCTCGGCCGGTGGCCGGTCCCCCTTGAAAAAAGGGGGACAAATACGGAGCGTTAGGGGGTAAAAAAATATTTGCTTTCGCTTTTTTCGGTTTGTATTCTTCCGCCCGAAACGATAAACCAATGGCCGTGGAAACGTGCGGCCGAAACCTCTCGACGTTGCTCGAGATAAAGGAGGAGGGATATGAAGCGGATTTTGTTTGCGGGAGTGCTGGGAGCGCTGGTCATTTACATCTGGGGATGGATTTCCTGGGTGGTGCTTCCCTGGCACAACAGCACAATGCCGGATTTACCCAACGAGGACGTGGTTATTGGCGTGTTGCAAACGAGCATCAGCCAAACCGGCGTCTATCAATTTCCGGGGATGATGAAGAGCAATGAACCCGTTTGGATGGAAAATTTCAAACGCGGGCCCTCCGGCGTTTTGTTCTATACGGCGAAAGGGAAAAATCCGATGGCGGCCGACATCTTCGTTTTTGGATTTGTTTTGGCTTTAATCGAGGCGCTTCTGGCGGCCTGGCTGCTTGCATCGGCAGCTTCAAAAATGGCCAGTTACGTCAAGCGGGTTATCTTTGTAACACTGCTTGGCGTTTTTGCCGCGCTGGTCTCACATATCTCGGCTGCGCACTGGATGTTTTTCCCGGCCGATTACAGCCACGTAATGGCGATTGATTTGGTTGTCACCTATCTTTTGGCTGGTTTGGTCATTGCTTGGAGAATCAAGCCTGAAATGCAACCGGCGATGGCGTAAGAGGGTTAACCTTAATGCATAGGGGTACGGTGAGCGAAGTCGAACCGTGCCCCTATTTTTTTGTTATGCCTCCTAAGGAAAGACGGGGCAGGTCAGCGGTATTCCCAGAAAAGCGTAATTCAGCTCATCAACCGCATCGAAATTGTTCAACATTCCATCGCAGTTGACATCCGCATAACAAAGGTTGCAGTTGGGGCCGCCAAAGTAAATGCAGTTCAAAAGCCGAACGACGTCGGAGCTGGTTATCAAATGGTCGCCCTGCATATCCCCCCTTTTATTGACGAAGGTGGGGCAGTTGTCCAAAATGTCCGGCGTGCCGTCCCTGTCGGTGTCGGTCGTTACCGCCACTACCGCGGCTCTGGCGTTGATATGTTTGAAAGTTAAAGCGGTGGCAGCGTCCAGAATCGCATCTCCCGTCTGCTGCATAACGTAGATTATTTCAAATGGGGTTAGCGTTGGCCGGGCTTGGCGCATCAAAGCGGCCAGTCCGGCGCAGTGGGGCGCGGCCTCCGAAGTGCCGGTGTAGGTGGCTAAACCCCCGTTGTTATAAGATGAGGTAATCGGACGGCCGGGGGCAAGCAGGTCCAATCCGGAATTCCGATTGGTGAAGCAAGTTATCTGTTTGGCATTTGCCGGGTCGTTGAAGCAGGCTGGCCAGGCACCGCCGAAATTGGAAAGCCAGGTACCGGCATCCGGTTCGCGCCCTAAATTGGAATCGAAGGAAGCTCCTACGGCCACGGCATTGCCCAAACAGGCCGGAGCACTCATACTGTCAGTTTTGCCCTGATTACCCGAGGAACAAAAAGTAAGAATCCCCATATTCCTTAAAGTCGTTATAGCGGTGGACATTGACGGCTGGCTTGGGGCGCAGTCGCTGCTGTAAAGCGCGAAGGTTCCAAGGCTGGCGTTGATCGCGTCCACGCCGAGGGTACCGTTGTTGGAAATTATCCAGTTCAACCCGGCTACCCAATCGGAAACCCAGCCGCTGTTGTCAGCTTTCAGAACCTTTACCGCCACAAAAGTGCAAGAGGGAGCCATACCTTTACAGCCGACCGCTCCCGCACTGCCCACTACTCCGGCCACGTTGGTGCCGTGGCCGTTGTCATCTTCGGCTCCCGCGCCGACGTTGGTTCCCTGGTCCAAAAAATGCTCTTGCCCGACTATCCGGCCGCCGGCAAAGTTAGGATGGTCGGTATCAATTCCGGTATCCAGAGTTCCTACCGTGATTCCGGTGCCGTTGTAGCCTAAAGTATTTTGAACGTAATCGGCTTGGACAAGCGGCACAGATTGGCAGAGACTACCGTAAATAGGCAAGTCGAGTTCGACGGCCTGCACGTCGGAGCGGGTTGAAAGAATTTCCAACGCTTTTCGATTCGCTTTTCCGGAAAGCAAAGGCAAAGCGTCATAGCGATAGACGGTTTTGAAACCGGCCGGTTCTATGGCAGTTAGCAAATCTTCCTGCGACAGCGCCAGCGCTAATTGGCCCGGTTTGGACGAGAAGTCGATGGCCATTGGGACTTTTAGCGTAATGATAACGGAAACTTCTTGGTTTTGGTTGATTTGTTCCAGAACTTCGGGACGGATGTCGGCGGCAGAAATTGGGGCAGTTATTGCCCATCCGGCAATTGTGACCGTTAAGACAGCTTTATATAACCTCATTTTGACCCTCCATAGACAATATACGGCGTTCGCGGAAGAATGTTAGTTTTTTTACGGCTACGGTGATTTTCAGCTTATATTGTTATTTGGGAACTTGAAGGAGAAAGAAAGCTAAACAGCTGTTGAATAAGAGCGTATTACATAATAGAATGGGAGGATTCATGAAACGGTTAATGGGTGTTTTGACCTTATTTTTTATGAGCGGATCGGTTTGGGCGCGGCCAAATTTCAATATCGACTCGCTCTCCTTTGCCCCCATTTCCGGAGTCCGCGGTTGCTGGGGATATGTAGATTCGGCCACGCAAAAAGAATATGCTCTGATATGCGCCGGCAACAGCTTGAAGATTTATGACGTTACCGGGGCCGGCGCCCAAACAGCGGTGCCCGGTTTCCCTTTAAGCATTCCGGCTACCGGCGGGGAGTTGAAGCAGGTTAGGCCATATTCTCATTACCTGTTCGCCGTCAACCAAAGCGGGGTGGCACTGCAGGTAATAGATGTAAGTCAGATAACCACCAACCCGTCGGCGGTCGGCACGGTCGCTAATTATGCCAGTCTAAGCAACAATCAGGGGGCCCATGCCGTTCACATAGAGGGGAATTATGCCTATTTGGGGATGAACGGGAATTTTCCGGCGAGCTGGCGGATTATTAATATTTCCAATCCGCTGTTGCCCGTGCAGGTGGGGCAATATCAAACTCCTTTAGGAGGTTTTAATGACTCGCACGACAGCTACGTTAAGGGAAACTTAGCTTACATCGCTTTTCTGGCGGGAGGGTTCTCGGTGGTGGATATTTCAAATCCGGCGGCACCGGCGGGGCTTGCTAACGTGTTTTATCCAGGCGCGTTCACGCATAACTGCTGGACGACCGAAGACGGGAAACATCTTTTTACCACGGACGAAGTTACGAACGGCACTATTCGGGTCTGGAACGTGCAAAATCCGGCCAGCCCGGCACAGGTGGGGCACTGGTCGGCTGGAGTGCCCGGCTCGGACGTGCACAACGTGCAGGTTAAAGGAAATTTTCTCTATGCCTCCTATTACGGTGAAGGGGTGGAGATTTTAGACATTGAGGATCCGGCCGACCCGATTGAAGTGGGGCATTACGATACCGACCCGTCCGCCTCCGGCTTTACCGGCTGCTGGGACTTTTTCAATTTCTTTCCTTCCGGCGTGCTGGTAGCCTCCAACTATTACGGAAGCACCAACCCGGGCATGTGGCTTTTGAGATTTAACGGTACCCAGGCGGCAAGAATCCGGGGAACCGTGCTCGGCCAGCCGGGCGGCACTCCCTTGGCGGGGGTGGCGGTCCGCTTTTTAGACGCCGCTCGGGAGGCAGAGACCGATGCGGGGGGGAATTATATAACCCGCAGCGAGGGAGGCAGCCGAGCGCTGGAGTTTTCGTTGGCGGGGTTTTTCCCGGAAACGGTAACGGTCAACGCCGTTTTGGGGGACACGGTAACGGCCGACGTGGAGCTCGTTTCCACCTGTGCCGGCGCGCGGGGAGATATGAACGCGGACGGGAGTTTTACCCCGGCCGATGCGGTTTTGATGTTGAATTGCATTTTCCTGGGAGTGGGTATTTGCGATTTATGTTTTACCGACGTCGACTGCAATGGAATTTTATCAGCGGCGGATGTCGTTCGTGAATTAAATAGAATTTTTCTCGGCATTGCGTTCCCTTGCCCATAAAATGTTCAAGAACTTATGGTTCTTGGGATTTGTTTTCTTTCTACGCTCTGTTAATGTTTTTGCTTTCCAGCCGTTTTTTGGAACCTGGATGAGCTATGCTGCCGGAGTCGATGCAACAGCATGGTCGCCTCCGATTTGCACGGAGACGGAGATTTGGATTCAGCCCTTGCAAACCCTGCTAACGGGAGCGTTTCTGTTTTGAAAAACTTAACCAAATAATCTTTCCAGTACAATTAAAAATCGGTGTTTTCCCTTGTTTTTTGCCCTCCTTTTCCGTTATTTTTTGGTGGATTGGAGGAGTTATCGAAAAAGTCTGGACGGTGACCGAGCTGACCCGCTCGGTGAAGGAAAATTTGGAGGAGGCCTTTCCAGCCATCTGGGTGGAAGGGGAGATTTCCAATTATTTGCGGCACTCTTCCGGCCACCGCTATTTTTCGCTAAAAGACGAGAGCGCCCAACTGCGCGGCACCATCTGGCGGGGGGTGGGGCAATATCTCGATTTTGAACCGGAAGATGGCTTGAAGGTGCACGCTTTTGGCAACCTCACGGTCTATGAAAAGCGGGGGGAGTATCAACTCAACGTTCTAAAGCTTCTGCCGGTCGGCCGCGGAGCTTTGGAACTGGCCTTCCAGAAACTAAAAGAAAAGCTTTTTAAAGAAGGGCTTTTTGATGAAGAACATAAAAAGCCGATTCCGGAATTTCCGCAAAGAATCGGCCTTGTAACTTCTCCCACCGGGGCGGCGCTGCAGGATATGCTCAAAGTATTTCAGCGCAGATTTCCGCCGGCGGAGCTGTATCTGTATCCGGCGCAAGTGCAAGGAGAGCGAGCGATGGGTGAAATTGTTGACGGTCTGCGCGCCTTCAACGAATGGGGTAAAGTGGAGGTCATTATTATCGGGCGCGGTGGCGGATCGTTAGAAGACCTGTGGGCTTTCAACGAAGAGAAAGTGGCCCGGGCCATTTATGTCTCGAAAATTGCGGTGGTCTCGGCCGTCGGGCATGAAATAGATTTTACGATTGCCGATTTCGTGGCCGACCTGCGCGCGCCGACCCCTTCGGCGGCGGCGGAAATGGTGGTGCCGGACAGGGAGGAATTGCAAGGGGTGGTCAGCAGTTTAGGCGAACGGATTGCGGGACTTTTCGCCCATCAATTGGAACAAGCGGAAAGCCGCTTGGGGGCCGTATTAGGAAGTTATGGATTGAGGAAGCCGGCGGATTTGGTCACTCAAAAAATGCAAGCGGTGGATGAGCTTTCGCGCCGGGCGGCGATGGCGTTATCGCACCGGTTGGAGAAATCGAAGTTAGAGCTGAAATCAGTGGGCGAACGGCTAACCTCGCTTTCGCCCAAATCTGTGCTTTCACGGGGGTATTCAATCGTGCGCCGCCTGCCGGATAATAAGGTGGTTCGGGAGTATAAAGAGGTTAAGGTGCAGGAGGTGGTGGAGCTTATCTTTTCGAACGGCAAAGCCCAGGCAGAAGTTACCGGGACCTCTCCGGAGGGGTTGTGAAAAGGCAGAAAGCGGAAGCGGCGGCTATTAAAGAACCAAAATCGTTTGAGGCGACTCTGAAGCGTCTGGAAGAAATTGCGGCGAAGTTAGAGTCGGGAGAGACGGAATTGGAAGAGTCGCTATCCATTTTTCAGGAAGGGATGCAGCTTTCGGGCTGGTGTCAGAAAAAATTGGACGAAGCGCAAAAAAAACTTAAAATTTTGGTACGTTCCAAAACCGGAGAACTTGAGGTGAAGGAAGAATGAGCCGGCTGGCTGGAGTTGTTGCGGAAATGGCATCCGCCCAACTAACAAGCTTTTTGGAAGAGAAACAGCTGGAAGTGGAAAGCTGGCTGGAACGGTTCCTGCCGCCGGAGGATTCAGCGCCGCAAGCGTTGCACCGGGCGATGCGCTATTCGGTTTTTGCGGGCGGCAAAAGGATTCGGCCGATTTTGACCATTTTAACTTTTGAAGCCTGTGGAGGAAAAGGAGAATCGGTTTATGCGCCCGCCTGCGCCATGGAGCTGGTGCATACTTTTTCGCTGGTGCACGATGATCTGCCCTGTATGGATGACGACGACTTGCGTCGAGGCAAACCAACCTTGCATAAGCTTTTTGGCGAGGGTGTGGCGGTGTTGGCCGGCGATGCCTTGTCGGCTTTGGCTTTTGAACTTTTGGCTCCTTGCGGGCCGGAGGTTTTGACCACTTTTTCGAAAGCTTTGGGGCCTTTGGGAATGCTGGGTGGGCAGGTGGCGGATTTGAAGTCCGAAGGGAAGCAGGTAACCCTTGAGGAAGTGGAGGAGATTCACAAAATGAAGACGGCGGCCTTGATTGCGGCCTCGGTCAAAATTGGGGCGCTGGCGGCGGGGACACCCAAGCAGCAGGTGGAATCGCTTTTCCAGTTTGGCCAAAAAGTGGGATTGGCATTCCAAATTGTGGACGACATCCTGGAAGCGACGGGAAACGATGAAGCACTGGGGAAATTGACCGGTGGGGATAAGCGCAAGGAAAAGGCAACTTATCCTTCCGTAATTGGCGTTGGAAAATCTAAGGAGATTGCGCAAAAGCTAATAGAACAGGCGAAAGAAGAGATTCGATTTTTGGATGAACCCTATCCTTATTTAGCGCGGGTGGCAGATTATATTGTGGAGCGGGCATGATATTAGAAAAGGTTAATTCGCCGGCGGATTTGCGAAAGTTCAAGCAAGCGGATTTGGCACCCTTGGCCGCCGAGTTGCGGGAGTGTATTTTAAAGACGGTTTCACAAACCGGCGGACATCTGGCCACCAATATGGGAGCGGTTGAATTGACCTTGGCCTTGCACTATGTTTTCAACACGCCGGAGGATAAAATTATTTGGGATGTAGGGAATCAAACCTACGCGCATAAGTTGATAACCGGCCGCAAAGATAAATTTCATACGTTGCGCCAATACGCGGGACTCTCCGGTTTCACCAAAATTGAAGAAAGCGAATACGACGTTTTTGGCGCGGGGCACGCCTCGACGGCGATTTCGGCCGCCTTTGGAATTGCCTGCGCACGAGATTTGGCTAAAGAGAGGCATAAAGTCGTTGCGGTTTTTGGAGATGGAGCGCTTACCGGCGGTTTGGCTTACGAGGGATTAAACAATGCCGGGGCATCGGGCAAAGACTTTTTGGCTATTCTGAACGACAACTCGATGTCCATTTCTAAAAATGTGGGGGCCATCGCCCAATATTTGACCAGCGTTTTGTCCGATGAGACTTACAACAAAATCAAAACCGACATCTGGGAGCTGGTCGGCAAGACCAAAAGCGGATTGAAGCTGCGCTCCCTGGTTTCCTATATGGATGAAAATTTAAAAGGCGTTTTTATGCCCGGCATAGTTTTTGAAAAGTTGGGATTTCGGTATTTCGGGCCGGTGGATGGGCATAATCTGCCGCTTCTGATTAAGACTTTAAAACAGCTCAAAAAACTTTCGGGGCCGATTCTGTTGCACGTTTTAACGATAAAAGGAAAAGGATTCGAACCGGCGGAAAAGGATGCGTCAAGATTCCACGGAGTGGGAGCCTTTGACAAGGTTACCGGAGCTTCAACCGCTCCGGCAGCCGGAACGTCGTACATGCAGGTCTTCGGCGAGACTCTGACAAAACTGGCGGCGACTAATCCCGACATCGCGGCTGTAACCGCAGCAATGTGTCAAGGGACGGGACTGGTTGAGTTTTCGAAGAAGTATCCAGAACGCTTTTTTGACGTGGGGATTGCCGAAGGACATGGTGGAACCTTTGCCGCCGGACTGGCGGCGGGAGGTAGGATTCCGGTCTACGCGATTTACTCCACGTTTCTGCAACGGGCCTATGACCAGGTCGTTCATGATATAGCGCTGCAAAACCTGCCGGTGGTTTTTGGTATCGACAGAGCCGGTTTGGTTGGGGAGGATGGGCCGACACATCACGGAATATTCGATATCGCTTATTTGCGTTGCCTGCCGAATTTTGTCGTCTCGGTGCCCAAAGATGGGCAGGAGTTGGCGAATTTGCTTAATACGGCAGTGAATTACAAAAAGGGACCGTTTTCCATACGTTATCCACGGGCTTCGATTCCCGACCAGTTGACGGGCGAGTTCAAGGAAATTGAAATCGGCGCCTGGGAAGTTCTGGAAAAAGGGGAAGGAGTTTTAGTTATCGCCTGCGGGACGATGGTGTATCCCGCCTGGAATGTTGTGCGGCAATTTAAAGAGGAAGGATATAACCTAACGCTGGTAAATGCCCGTTTCATCAAGCCTCTGGATGAGCGGCTGTTGGATTTGCTTTTCACCGACCATCGGGCAGTGCTTACCATCGAAGAAGCGGCTTTAGCCGGAGGGCTCGGCTCGGCGGTAATGGAATATATGGAAGCCCGCAAGTTTTCGGGTATCTCGATAAAACGAATGGGTATTCCCGATCTTTTCATACATCAGGGGGCGAGAAAAATACTTTTAGAAGAGGTCGGCCTCACTGAAGCAGGAATCAGAACCCAGCTCTCCCAGATGAATTTAAACCTGGCCAAAGCAAAAAGCCGGGTCATTTCAGAATGAAATTTGGATTAATTGCCAACCTCAACCGTCCTCAGGTGGGAACGGTGGTTTCTGAAATTTTGGCCTGGGGTAAAAAAGCTGGAATCGAAATTTTGACCACTCCGGAGGTGGGGGCTTTGACCGCTGGCACGGTGACTGTCCCAAGCGAGAAATTGATTGAGTCTTCGGATCTGATTTTGGCTTTGGGAGGGGATGGAACGATTTTGCAATCGGCTCGAATGGCGGGGGCGTCGGAAAAGCCGATTTTAGGAATCAATTTGGGCGGCCTCGGTTTTTTGGCGGAGCTTTCAAACGAAAACCTCACCGGCTCGTTGGAGAAAGTCAAACAAGGGGATTATCGAGTAGAAAAAAGGATGCTTTTGCAGGCGGAGGTTAAATCGTCGGGGCAGAAGTTTTTTGCCTTAAACGATGTGGTGGTGGAAAAGGGGGAGGTTGGCCGGTTAGTAAGGCTTTCCCTTTTTGGCAACGGGGAATACATCGGTTCTTATTCTTCCGATGGATTGATTTTTGCCACACCGACCGGTTCCACGGCCTATTCGCTTTCGGTCGGAGGGCCGATAATCAATCCAAAGCTTTCGGTGATTATTGTTGCGCCGATAAGCCCGCACACTTTGGTTTCGCGCTCAATCATTTTCGACGGGCAAGACACTTTGGAGCTGGAACTGGGGCAACCGCGCAAGGAGGCGCTTTTGACCATCGACGGGCAGGTTTCTACCAAGCTCAAAGCGGGAGAGCGGCTGGAAATAAAAAGAGCCCCGCATACGGTCTCCTTGATTCGAATTGGAGAGAAATCATTTTACGAAGTTTTGCGCACCAAGCTGCATTGGGGGATAGTGCCGGGAGAAAATCAAAAGTAGCGTGCGAGTTGTTTTTTGGGGATTTGTCATTCTCTTGCTGATTTTGGCCGGATGGGTGGTTTATCTGGCCACCGGGCTTCCGAATGTCGCATATTTAAACCATCAAAATCCGCAAACCACCGCCTTTGCCGAGGCCTGGAAAAAATCACAGGCAGAAAAGAAAAAAAACGCAAGAATTTATCAGCAGTGGGCCGATTTTGACCGCATATCACCGTATTTGATAGGCGCCGTTTTGGTGGCGGAGGATGTCAACTTCTGGGATCATCCCGGGTATGATTGGGCCGAGATTAAAAAAGCATTAAAAACAGACCTCGAAAAGAAAAAATTTCTGCGCGGAGCGTCAACCATTACCCAACAGTTGGCGAGGAATCTTTTTCTTTCCGGGACCAAAACGCTGGGGCGGAAAGTTAGAGAGTTCTTCATCGCCCGCGAACTGGAAAAGAAACTCTCGAAAGAACGGATTTTTGAGCTATATTTAAACTGGGTGGAATGGGGAGAAGGTGTTTTTGGCGCCGAAGCGGCGAGTTGGAGTTATTTCCAAAAACCTTGCTCGGATTTGTGGCCGGAGGAGGCCGTGCGGCTGGCTTCAATCCTGCCCAGCCCCGGGCGGTTTTCCCCCTTTTCCAACTCGACCCGGCTTAAGCGCAAACGAAATTTGATTTTGCAACGTATGTTAAAATATAAGATGATTACCCGGACCGATTATGAGTTGGCTAAGAAAGAGCTGGATAAAGAATCAAGCTAAGGCTCTAAAGGTCGTTTTTTTTCTGCTATTTGCGGCGGGCTTTTTAATTTTTCTTATTTCAGCTTGCGGCAAAAAGAAGCCGACGGAGCAGAAGGTAAACAACCGGCCGGAGCTTTTGGCTTTAACCAATCGCTCAATTCAAGAAAATCAAACCGTCTCTTTTGCGCTTATTTCGTTTGACGTGGATGGCACCGTTCCCAAGCTTTCAGTGGTCGGTGCACCAAAGAATGCCATTTTTGTGGATAGTCTAAATGGACGGGGGAGTTTTAGCTGGACCGCAACCTTTTCACAAGAGGGAAGTTACTTCGTCCGTTTTATCGCTTCGGATGGAGCTCTGGCGGACACAGAAAAAGCCGTGATTATGGTCGGCAATGTAAATCGCTCGCCGGTCTGGCAAACTATCAGCGATCAATTTTTCACGGAAGAAATTACCCGAAATTTCAGTGTGCGGGCCATCGACCCGGATGGAGATTCAATTTTTCTTTCCACCGATTCATTGCCGGTTGGGGCAATTTTTACAGACAGTTCAAGTGGTAAGGGAAGTTTTGTGTGGCTGCCAACTTTTGCGCAAAGCGGAACGTATTTTGTTTTTCTGATAGCTTCAGATGGTTTTTTGGCCGATACGGAACGGGTAAATATTTTTGTCGGCAATGTGAATCGTCAGCCGGAACTGCTGCCAGTGGACAGCCAGTCTTTTGTGGAAGGGGTAGCGGGCAGTTTTGCTGTTAGCGCCAGCGATCCGGACGGAGATTCGGTGTTCCTTTCGGCCGATTCGTTGCCAGTTGGAGCCGCTTTCAATGACAGCTTAAACAGCCGAGGGAGTTTTTCCTGGACACCTGATTTTACCCAATCGGGCAGCTATCGGCCGCTTTTTGTGGCCACGGATAGGAATTTGGCGGATAGCCAAGCCGTCAATGTCCGAGTTTTAGAATTCGACCGGCCGCCAGAATTCGCTTTTACACCCAATCAGCAGATAACCGAAGGACAACTTTTAGCTTTTTCCGTTTCAGCAAGCGACCCAGATGGAACTACAGCGCGCTTTACAGCGATGGGGTTGCCTTCCGGGGCAACTTTTGTGGACAGCGTAAACGGCCGGGGAGGTTTCCGTTGGCTGACGAAGGTTTTGCAGGCAGGGACGTATAACATCATTTTCCTGGCCCGAAGCGGTGCTTTGACGGATACGGCAATCATCAGCGTACGGGTGGATACAGCACTAATAACCTACACCGCTCATACCAAGCCGATTTTCGATTCTCGTTGCGCGTCCTGTCATTACCCAGGTGGTTCAGAGTGTCCATCCATTTGCTTTTCCACCTACGCCGAAGCTCGTCAATTGAAAGACCGAATTCGTATCCGAGTGGTAGCCGGGACGATGCCTCCGGGAGGGGGGCTGCCGCAGGGAAAGCGGGATACCATCAACGCCTGGGTCTTGCGCGGAGCGCCGCAGTAGCAATTGAAGCCGATTTTTTTCTTTCTTTTCTCAATTCCAACTATTTTAGGATGCCGTTATCAGCCGGAGCTTTTGTCCGATTATTACGGCTTTAGAAAAATTTCGGCCATAGACCAGGTGGATGCCATCCATCCGGAGTTCCGGGAGGGAGGAAAAAAAATATACTATTTCGCCAAAACCGCCGGCGATTCGTTTTTTCAACTGTGCGTGGTTAATTCGGACGGAAACAAACGAAAAGTTTTGTCCCATCTGACGTATAACCCCAACCGCTTGCCGCGACTTTCCAGCAATGAAAGTTTTTTAGTGTATGAGCGGGTAAGCTGGGATAGCAACAGTTTTGCGCCCTATCATCCCCGCCTGCGAAAATTTTATCCCGACTCGATTTTGAAGGTGGCTGCCAATTCGCCCAGAAAAAAAGTTGATCTTTTTCGGTTCGATTTGGAAACCGGGGAAGAGAGGCGGTTGACAGCCACCGGCAACGCCTTTCTTCTGGGGTTTTTTAACGGGGGCCAGACGGTTTATTACTACGCACTGGAGGATTCTATTTTTTACCTGGATCCGGTGACCTTGGTTCCTGTCAGGCGGGTTGCCAAATATTTTTCACTTCACCTATTCGGCCAAAACAGAGAGGAGGTTCGGCCGTTGGATGCCTTTTTGCCTTCCCCGGGCGGAAAGCGGTCGCTTTCGATGGAAGCGGTGACCAAATTTGATGACCGGGATTTCAACCGCTTTCGGTACTATTTGGTGGACTCTCTGACCAACAAGTATCTTTTGATATGGACGGGCGGGAATGCCGCTTTTGAACAGGGAAGGCCGCCGCAAACGGAATGGCTGGATGACCGGCGGTTTGTGACCAAAGTGGTTAAAACCACGGTTTTGCAGCAGGGCTATCGAATTGATTTGAATCCGGTTCTGGATTCCAGCGGGTTTTCAGTCGTTCACAAAAGTGAAGTTTGGGAGATTGACATAGGCCGGCGGAAGGCCAAAAAACTTTCGAGAATAGAACCGGAATTTGACTTTGTGCTTTCGCCCGACCGGCATTTTCTTTTCGTGGTTTATCCGGAACGCCAGGCGCAGGTGGTAGCCCGAATCAATACCATTACCAGAAAGTTTTACGAAATCGGTAAAGTAACGCATGGAAAGATCGTGGATTTATCGCCCAGTTTGGATGGAAATCAGCTGCTTTTCACGCTCCGAGATGAATCCGGTCGTGGAATTATTTATTTAACGGACTTGAGACAGCCGAAGTGGAAAACCTCACCCTCAAATCCCTCTCCATAGAATGGAGAGGGAGGTTCTAATAATTTAATGAAAATCGCCGTTGCTTTGTTACAGAAGAAATCGGATGGAGTTTTTGACTTGGACAAAATCGAGCGAATGGTCGGCAAAAGATTCGATTTTGTTTGCTTGCCGGAATATTGTTTCATTTCTGCGGAGGCAAAGTCGCAAGTAGAAACGGCCAAAGATTTGAAAAGGAATTTGGATATCTTGGCGAATCTTTCGATCCGGTTAAAGACAACTCTTATTGGAGGAAGTGTGGTGGAGGAAGAAAATGGGAAATTCTATAACGCCTGTTATGTTTTTGATGAGGGGCGGATAGTTGGAAAATATCGGAAGGTTAATCTTTATCATCGGGAAGCCGGGAAAGGGATATCGACAGGCAACGATTACAAGTTTTTTGATGTAAAGGGTATTCGAATCGGACTGCTCATTTGTGCGGACGTACTTTTTCCGGAATCGTATCGGAAATTAGCGGAGTTAAACCCGGATATCGTTTTCGTGCCGACTACTTCACCGTATCGGGGAGGCGACACGATAGAGTTGAAGGACAAACGAGATAATGATTACTTCGTAGCGGGGGCTAAAACGGCTTCTGCCTTCGTGGCGAAGTGTTGCGCCGTAGGGACGCTTTTGGGCGGGCGGCTGCAAGGGAGAAGTCTTTTTGCCGCTCCCTGGGGAATTATAAAACAGGTGCCGTTTGACAAAGAACAGCAAGAATTGGTTTTGGCAACCGAATTGGACTTGGGTGAGTTGCATCGAAATTGGCGGCACGTAACCGAAAGTTAACTTATAACATTTGTTCATTCACGAATGTCTAACCTTATGGTTATTACTTTTTCCTCTTATTCAGTTGCTACTTTCATAACTACAAGATATTTTCTGTGCGACCTATGATTGTATTGGATGGTAAATCACTTACTCTTGAAAATGTTGCCAGAGTTTTTGCCGGCAGGGAGAAAATAACAATTGCTCCGCCGGCAAGAAAGAAGCTATGGAATATCCGGCGCAAACTGGAAAAGCAGTTTCTTTCTCCTGACTCGCCTGCCTCGTATGGCATAAACACGGGGGTCGGGCGGTTGAAAGATTGGCGGCTTTCTCCGGGGAAGCAGAAAGCGTTTCAGCGCAATCTGATTTTATCGCATTCGGCCGGGGTCGGGAATCACCTGTCGCCGGAAGTAACGCGGGCAGTTCTGCTTTTGCGGGCCAATTCGCTTTTGGGCGGATATTCGGGAGTGCGTCCGATTGTGGTGGAAAAACTTTTGGAATTCTTGAATACCGATTTGTTACCAGCCGTTCCGGAAGTTGGCTCGCTGGGTGCCTCTGGAGATTTAGCCCCTTTGGCCCATGTAGCTGCCTGCCTTTTAGGAGAGCCGCAGGCGGAGGTCTTTTATCGAACTAAAAAGTTTTCTGCGCCCATAGCAATGAAAAAAGTGGGTGTTAGGCCTCTTGAGTTGGAAGCCAAAGAAGCGCTATCGTTTATTAATGGAACGGCGGTGAGCTTGGCTTTGGCTTGCTATGTTTTGGTTCAGGCGGAAAAGCTGTTGAAATCTGCCGAGCTTGTTGCGGCTTTAAGCCTGGAAGCGATTCGAGGGGAAAAATCGCCTTTTGACCCGCGCTTGAATGCCGTTCGCAACCAAAAGGGACAGATTCAAGTGGCTCGCGACATTCTTGCTTTTGTTTCCGGCAGTCGGCGGATGACTCATTTTGCTCAAGAGGAGAATTTGCCGGATGAAATTATTTCCAAGAATGGTTCGACTACGCTCACCACAGGCGGTAAACCTCCGCGCGTGCAGGATGCCTATTCGTTTCGCTGCATCCCGCAGGTGTATGGGGCGGTTTTGGATACCTTTGGGTTTGCTAAAGAAATTATTGGGCGGGAATTGAATGCTGCCACCGACAATCCGCTTGTATTTGAGGAAAGAGGGGAGCTGGTTTCTCTCTCCGGCGGCAATTTTCACGCCGAGCCTTTGGCTTTAATCGGGGACTACCTCGGAATAGCGTTATGTGAATTGGCCAATATGGCTGAACGGCGGCTTTTTTCCCTGCTTTCACCGGTTTTGAGTTTTGGCCTTAAACCGGAGTTGACCGGAGGGCAGCCGGGAGCCAATTCCGGTTTGATGCTGGCGCAGTACACGGCGGCGGCGCGGCTGGCGGAAAACAAAGTGCTGGCGCATCCGGCTTCGGTGGACAACATCACCACCGCCGGAAATCAGGAAGATCACGTCTCGCTTTCGGTGACGGCCCTACTCAAGGCGCAGAAAATTTTAGAAAATACGGAAGAAGTTGTTGGTCTGGAACTTTTAGCCGCGGTGCAGGGAATTGACGTGTCCGAACCGTTTTTAAAAAATTATCGTCTGGGAAGAGTGACCGGCAAGCTTCATTCCGTCGTAAGGCGAAGGATTCCCGGATTAAATGAGGACCGTTTTCTGGCAGGAGATTTTCAGAAAGCCTTTCAACTGATTCGTTCGGATGAAATTTTTGATTTGACTCAAGATGGCTAAAGTCGGACTTCCCAGCGGGACACGGGATTTTTTGCCGGAACGGCTCATTTTTCGGCACAAAGTCATTGCGACAATGAAGGAAGTTTTCGAACGCTATGGTTTTCTTCCTCTGGAAACGCCGGCGATTGAACGGTTAGATGTTCTTTCGGGAAAGTATGGAGAAGAAGCGGACAAGCTCATCTTCAAAGTTTTAAAAAGAGGCGAGGAGTTCAAACAGGCACAATTGAAGAATGAAGAATTAGCTGATTTGGGCTTGCGCTACGATTTGACTGTGCCTTTGTGCCGCGTGGTCGCAACGCATCAGAATGAAATCAACTTCCCCTTTCTCCGCTATCAAATCCAGCCGGTCTGGCGGGCGGAAAAAGCGCAAAAAGGGCGTTATCGCGAATTTTACCAGTGCGACGTGGATATCGTCGGGCAGGAAGCCCCCCTGCCGGATGCCGAGTTGATTGCCCTCACCTATGAGGTTTTGACGGCATTAGGATTTTCAAATTTTTCGATTCGAGTAAATCATCGCCAGATTCTTTACGCTCTGGTGAATTGGGCGGAAATTCCGGCGGAAAAACAAGCCGGCTTTTATTCGGCGCTGGACAAGTTTGACAAGGTTGGGTTGGAGGGAGTCAGAAAAGAGCTGTCCCTGCGCGAGCTTGAAACCGAAGCGGTAAAAAAAGTGACGGCATTGATGGAAGCAAATTCGTTGGAGGCGCTTGCCAAAGAGCTTGGCAAAGATGAGAGAGCCAATCAGGCCATCGGTGAGACCAAATCACTTTTTGAATTCCTGGGCCGATTGGGTGTGCCGGATGAAAGCGTTTCGTTTGAATTGTCGCTGGCGCGAGGGTTAGACTATTATACCGGCCCAATTTTTGAAACGGTTTTAAAAGACGTCAACATTGGCAGCATTACAGGCGGCGGGAGATACGACCAGTTGATTGGAACATTTACAGGGCACAGAATCCCCGCGACGGGCACTTCCTTTGGATTAGAGCGGATAATCGATATTCTGGCAGATAAGGGAGATTCTGGAGGAATTTTGACTTCCGTGCAAATTGCTGTTTTACCCTTTGATTCGGAATCTTTGAACTATGCGCTTGAGGTTGCGACCTTTTTGCGCAAGCAGAAAATTCGAACGGAAATTTATGCAGATGCTTCGGATAAAATGAAAGACAAATTCGGATGGGCGTCGAAACGCAATGTTTCCTTTGTCGCCATTGTGGGGCCGGATGAAATAAAAGAACGGCAGGTGGCATTCAAAAATATGGCCACCGGCCAGCAGGTAAAGTTGCCCTTTGGTCAACTGCCCGCCGAATTAAAGAGCACTTGAAATCCTACGAAATGATTTTTCCAATATGAAATACAGAGGTATTCTGATTGAAAAAGAAAAGAATCTGGCACGCATTATCATCAACCGTCCGGCGCTCAATATCCTGGATATTGCCACTTTGACCGAAATGAACAAGGCGTTCGCTCGATTAGAAAAGGAAAAGCCTCTTTTGCTGGTTTTTTCCGGCGCGGGAGAAAATTTTTCATCCGGAGTGGAAATCAAAGAGCATTTTCCAAAAACGGTTCGGAGAATGCTTACCAGCTTTCATTCGCTCTTACGCCGTATTCTTTACACCGATTTAATCACCTGTGCGGCAGTAGATGGCTACGCATTTGGGGGGGGATGCGAATTGGCTTTGGCCTGCGACTTTGTTTTTGCCACGCCCAAAGCGGTTTTCGCCCAGCCGGAAGTGGGGGTCGGTTGCTTTCCGCCGTTTGGAGCGGCTTACTTTCCTTTCCGAATTGGAAAAAGAGCGGCAACGGAGCTGATACTGGAGAGGAAAGGGTTTTCAGCAGAAGAAGCGGAGAAATCAGGTTTTGTTAACCAAGTATCCGACGACCTGAACGATTCGGTTTGGAAACTTTATGAAAAACTTAAGCGCTTCAGCCCTACGGTTTTGCGTGCGGCGAAGAGGGCTTTTGTAGGGCCGAAGGCGGCCTTTGAATCGCGTCTTAAGTATTCAGAAGACATATACTTACATAAATTAGTTAAACTAAAAGATATGGGGGAAGGACTTTCCGCATTTTTGGAAAAGCGCCCGCCGATTTGGAAAGGTAAATGAAGGTTATCGATTGCCACGTTCATATTCAGCCTTGGAACCAGCTTAAACCGGAAGTATTGGCACGGATGAAAAATGGGCGCAAGGATTATGAGCAGATTCAGGAGTTTATTAAATCGACTCAATCATTTGTCGAATATCTCGATTCGGTTGGCATTGAACAGGCCTGGATTATCAATTACGATTCCCCCGACTTGATGGGGTTCGGTTTTGAGGTTAATCGGTTTTGCGCCAATTATTGCAAGGATTATCCCAAGCGCCTGATTCCGTTCGGTTCGGTAAATCCCCGCTTTTCGAAAAATATGAATGAGGAATTAAAACGAATTATGGATTGGGGAATTCGGGGGATTAAGCTGCATCCACCCCATCAGCTTTTTTCTCCGAGCGATTATCTCTCCTCCGGTCATCGGAATCTGGAGGAGCTGTATCGTTTTTGCGAGTTGAAAAAATTGCCGGTGATGTTCCACACCGGCACTTCGATATTTCCCGGCGCGCGCAATCGATTCGGGAATCCGATTGGGATTGATGACGTGGCGGTTGATTTTCCCAACTTGAGAATCATTCTGGCACACGGAGGACGCCCCTTGTGGCAGCAAGAGGCATTTTTTTTGGTGCGCCGGCATCCCAATGTTTTTCTGGAAGTTTCCGGCATCCCGCCGGCTAAACTTTTGCATAACTTTCCGCGTTTGGAGGAGGTTTCTCACAAAACGATTTTTGGCACCGACTGGCCGGGCCCGGGGGTTTCATCTATTGCCCAAAATATTGAGGAATTTAACGCGCTCAATCTTTCGAATGAGGCGAAAGAAAATATACTCTACAAGGTGGCTTCCCAGTTTTTTAATGTCTAAACTCTGTTCCATGCAGGTTACCCTTCGACTACGCTCAGGGCAGGCAAAGACCAACCTGCACTACACAGTATAGATCAAATTCTTTATGGACCCCATCCTTCAGGATTTTAGTATCCCGCTCCATCGGAGTGACTTGTTCCACGTCGTTTTGAATGCAAAAATCGTAAGCAATCGCCCGCCCCATTCGACCGGCACCTAAAACGGCTAATTTCATAGGGGCTGATTTTACTTGCTTATTTGAAAATCGGCAATCGTAAAATGCGCAAAGTCTTCGGCTAACCATTTATCTTTTATTGATTTCTGCCGAAAATTAGTATGAATATGGCCATTGAGCACGGATACGACTATTCACCCTATTCACTCAGCCCATTGGAGAGCGCGAATGTGCTGCCAACCGAAAGCCGAAAGGGATGGCTAATTGTTTTTAGCGCACTGGGGGTGTTGCTTTTCGGAATCTGGGCGTTCGAAACTTTAAGCGGCAGCTGGGAAAATTTCAACCAGCGCTCAAAGCTGAATCTGGCATTCAAATTTGAGACTCAAATGCGAACTTCACTTATGGATGCCTTGCGGTTGGAAGAAAGGATTTTACAGGGGAAAGATTCGCTAAGCGATCGTCCGACTTTTGATGCCTGCCGGGCCGGTTTTCAGACCGCGCGGGATGAATTTGTAAAAATAGTCTCGAAAGATTCAGGAGTAGTTCAGATTTTAGCACGGGTCGATTCGGTCGCCCAGGATTTTTTCATTCAGACCGAATGGATTTTGCAGATGGAAGGGCGCAAGGGCGGCCCGAATCAAAAATCCGCATCGGCCGACAAGACCGCCACAATGGAGGAGTTGAAAAATCTTTACGCCGGTTCCGTCCGGCGAACGTACCTGGATACCCAGGCCGGCATTCTAAAAATCGATAAAGAATTTCAAGAAAGGCGGCAGGAACTTTTAACCCAAGAGGCACAGTTTTTCCGGCAAAATTATATTCTAACGGCACTCTCTTTGTTTTTCGGGGTGGTCTCTGTGTGGCTTTTGTCGCGGGTGGGGTACAACCAAAAACGCGAGCGGAAATTTTCCGCTACGCTGGCAGAAAGCGTGGAAGAGCTGAAAAAAACCGAGGCCGCCCTGCAGGGCTCCAACGAGCGCTTTCACCTTGCGACATCGGCCATCAGCGGGGTCATTTACGATTGGGATATCCAAAAAAATTACCTGCATATCTCCGATGGAATAACCGAAGTGTTTGGCTATACGCTGGAAGAAGTTGAACCAACCATCCAGTGGTGGGAGGCGCGGACCCATCCTTTGGATAAAGAGAGGATACTGAAACAGCTTGCCGAAAACATTGCTGTTGGACGTGATTTTGTGGGCGAATACCGCTTCCGCCACAAGGACGGGCATTATCTCGAAGTCTGGGACCGTGGCCGGGTGCTGAAAAATGCCGAAGGCAAGGTCACCCGGTTAGTAGGAAGTATGGTGGATGTTACCGAGCGGAAGCGAGTCGAGGAAGCGCTCCGCGCCATTGTCCAGGGAACTTCTTCAGCCACAGGGGTTAACTTTTTCCGCTCGCTGGTGAAGAACCTGGCCTCTGCTTTGAACGTGCGCTACGCCTGCGTTGCTGAAACGATAGAAGGCAATTTGAACGAGGTTCAGACTTTAGCCTTTTGGACGGGAGAATCCTACGGCGAGAACATTATATATGCGCTAGCCGGAACGCCCTGTGAAAACACGGTCGGTGAGCAGATTTGTTTTTACCCACAAGGTGTGCAGAAGCTGTTTCCCGACGATCGCTTCTTGATTGAAATGGGAGCGGAAGGCTATCTGGGAACTCCGCTTATTGATTCCATGGGTAAAGCGTTGGGTGTTTTGGCGGTTTTGCACACCGAGCCCTTGAATGATGAATATGGCTTAAAATCGGTGCTTACCATTTTTGCCGCTCGGGCCTCGGCCGAGTTGGAGCGGAAACGAGCCGACGAAAAAATGCGCCGGGCGGAAGAGAAATTCCGGAACATTTTTGAAAACTCGATGGAGGGTATTTATCAAACCACCGCCGAGGGGCGCTATTTAATGGCCAACCCGATGCTGGCTTGGATGTATGGTTATTCTTCGCCCGAAGAGTTAATGGCGGAAGTTACCGACCTGAACCGGCAGTTTTACGTCGAGCCCGGACGTCGGGCTGAATTTTTGGCCTTGGTGGAAAAGGGAGGGGCCATCAAAAGTTTTGAGTCGCAGGTTTATCGTAAAGACGGCAGCGTGATGTGGATATCGGAATGCGCGCGGGTCTTACAGGATGAGAAAGGAAAAACTCTATATTTTGAAGGAGCCGTTCAGGATATCACCGACCGAAAGCAGGCGGAAAAGGAGATGGCCCGCGCCCGGGATGCGGCTCTGGAGCAGGCCCGGCTGAAAAGCGAGTTTTTGGCCAATATGAGCCACGAAATTCGCACGCCGATGAACGGCGTTTTGGGTTATTTAGGGCTTTTGGCCGACCGGGCTTTTGCCGACGAGCGGGAAATGACGGAATTTGTGCGCGGGGCGCGCACTTCGGCGGAGTCCCTGTTAACGCTCATCAACGACATTTTGGATTTCTCCAAGATTGAAGCCGGCAAATTGACTTTTGAAAACATAAAGTTTGACCTGCGCTCGGTGGTGGAGCAGACCGCGGAGCTTTTGGCCCCGCGGGCGGAACAAAAAGGGATTGAATTGGCCTGTTTGGTGGAGTATGGGGTGCCCTTGTTTTTGAAAGGAGACCCTACCCGCCTGCGCCAGATATTAGTCAATTTGGCCGGCAATGCCGTCAAGTTTACGGAAAAAGGGGAGGTTGTAATTCGCGCTTCGTTGATTGAAGAGGGTGACCGGGAGGCGAAAATCCATTTTTCGGTTAAAGATACGGGCATTGGCATTCCACTCGAAAAACACCATCTGCTTTTCCAAAGCTTTACACAAGTGGATGGCTCTTCCACCCGCCGTTTTGGCGGGACCGGTTTGGGGTTGGCCATATCCAAACAGCTGGCGGAAATGATGAGGGGGAAGATTGGTTTTGAAAGCAGCCCGGGGGTAGGCAGTAATTTTTGGTTTGAGGTGACTTTAGCCAAAGATAACACCGGACAGTTACCCCTGGTTTCCTCTGCCGACATTGAGAACCTTTCCGTTTTGGTGGTGGATGACAACACCGTGAACCGGGACATTTTGTGTCGAATGGTTCAATCGTTTGGCTGCCGTCCTTTTCCCGCTGCGAACGGAAAAGAAGCCTGGCAAATCCTTCGGCAGCAGCTGTCGCTGGGGGATCCCGTTCGTCTGGCCATCCTTGATTTCCAGATGCCCGGCGGTACCGGCGAAGAGTTAGGGCGGCAAATCAAGTCCGATCCGCTGTTAAAAGATGTAATATTAATGTTGGTAACTTCGGTTGGAGCCCGGGGGGACGCCATCCGGGTTAAAGCGGCCGGCTTTGCCGCCTATTTAAACAAACCGGTGCGCCAGTCGCAACTTTTTGACGCGATTATGGCGGTAATGGCGCGGGTTGCTTCCGGGGAACAGCCGCTCGAAGAACAACCTTTGATTACCCGGCATTATCTCGAGGAGGCCAAGCGGGGTGGTACGATTCTGCTGGCGGAAGACAATCCGGTCAATCAAGCGGTGGCCGAGGCGATTTTGAGCCGGGCGGGATATACCGTGGTGATAGCCACGAACGGCAGGGAGGCGGTTGAAACTTTGAAAAGTAAGGATTTTGACGTCGTTTTGATGGATGTGCAGATGCCGGAGATGGATGGGTTTGAAGCCACGGGCGAAATACGCAAGCTTTTGGGAACGAAAGCAAAGGTTCCAATTATCGCGATGACCGCCCATGCAATGGCCGGCGACCGGGAAAAGTGTCTGGAAGCCGGGATGGACGATTACGTTTCCAAGCCAATCAATTCGGCCGGGCTCCGGGAGGTTATTGAACGCTGGCGGAAGAAAAACCTGCCGGTCAAGATGGTCTCTTCTGAAAAAGTTATAGGGGCGGGAACGCCGGTCGATTTAAACCGGCTTTTGGACGCCGCCGCCGGCGATAAACATTTTTGTCAGGAACTCATAGAACTTTTCTTTGCCGACAGCGAAAAGCGGTTTTTGTCTTTGGAAAAAAGTTTGGCCGACGGTTTGACCGACGGAGTAAAAGCCGAGGCGCATTCACTCCGCGGGGCCTCGGCCAACCTGGGGGCCGGTGGTTTGTCAAAAATTTTTGCCGAAATAGAAGATAAGGCCGCGGAAGGCCGCTTGGAGCAATGCGTGCAGGCCGTTTCTCAAGTAAAAAAAGAGTTGGAACGGGTGAAAAGCTTTCTGTCATCCCAAAGACTGGAGAAAGTATGAAAATTTTGATTGCCGAAGACGACGTAGTCTCCCGCCGGATTTTGCAGAAAACGCTGGAGAATTTAGGCCATACGATAACCGCTTGCGAAAATGGGGAGGCGGCCTGGGCCGCCTACCGGTCGGACGATTTCCGGCTTATAGTTTCCGATTGGATGATGCCGGAAATGGACGGCCTGCAGCTTTGCCGAAAAATCCGTTCCGTTCGGCGTTCCGAGTATGTTTACATCATTTTGTTGACCGCCAAGTCCGGCAAGGAAAATTTTATGGAGGGAATGGAGGCGGGCGCCGACGACTATTTGACCAAGCCGGTTGACCTCGACGAGTTGAAGGTTCGGCTGAACGCCGCTCAGCGCATTTTAGGATTGGAATACCAGGTTAAAGACAACACGTCGCGCATTTTGCGGTTGCAGAGCGACGTTCAAAACCTGCACCGAATTTTGCCCATTTGCGCTTGGTGTAAAAAAATTCGCGACGACCGGCAGCTCTGGCTTAGCGTGGAAGAATACATTGCCACCCACTCCGATGCCGATTTCAGCCATTCCATCTGTCCGGAGTGCGCCCAGAAGCAGCAAGCGAAAGCCGCAAAAAAACCGGCTTGACCGGACCGGCTGAGCCGAGGAAGGACCTTTTACTAATCGAGCGAGGGTATAAAAATGACCGGGAAAGAGATTTGCAAAAAGCTGGAACGGCTCCTGCAGGAAGGAGCAAGATTGGACACGCTTTTACCGGCGGCGGTGGAACAGGTGCATCGTTCCAATCCCCGTTTTCATTGGACGGGGATCTACGAACTTTTCCCGGATAATGTCCTGCGTCTGGGGCCTTTCATCGGCGCGCCGACCGACCACGTTTTCATTGGCGTCGGTGAAGGAGTATGCGGAACGGCCGTTGCAGAAAAACGAAATATAAACGTGCCAGACGTTTCCAAGGTTTCCAATTATCTGGCCTGCTCCACCGCCACCCGCTCGGAGCTGGTGGTGCTTATCCGCAAAGACGAGACCATTTTTGCCCAAATCGACATCGATAGCCACGAACTGGCCGCTTTTGACGTGGAAGCGGTGCGTTTGGTCGAGGAAGTGGCCGATTGGCTGGCCGGGGTGTATGCCGGGCGTCAGACCGTGCCTGCGTTAAAAAAGAGTAGTTGATAAATAAGGGAAACAGGTTGGAAACAACAGCAAAAATAAATCAACCAGTCACCATTGAGTCGTTACAGCGCAAAATAGAGGATTACGAACGCTGGTTTAAAACCTTAGACCAGCAGCTCAAATCGCTGGAGCGGGAGCGTCAAAAACTTTCGGCAGTCGTTCAATATACCGATGCCGGTTTTTTGGTGCTCGACCCCAGCCTGCAGGTGGTTTGGGCCAACCAGGTTTTCATTGAACGGTTTGGCAGCCTCGCTAACGTTGCCTCCATTCTTCAAACTCAATGCAACCAGGTTTTGTGCGGTCAAACGGAAATATGCGCCACCTGTCCGGCACGAAAAATATTTGAGTCCGGCAGGGTGGCCCATCATGAGTTGCATCTGCAGATGGGAGGAGAGCCGCGGCACATCTACGCCACGGCGATGCCGATTAAGTCGCCGGAGGGTAAAATCGAGCAGGCAATTATTATGCTGCAGGATATCACCGACCTGGAAGTCCTGCGCCGTTCCGAGGAAGCTTTAAAGGGTTCCGAAACCCAGCTGCGCAGCGTTTTGGATACGGTGGGGGAGGGAATTATTGTAATTGATACTTCCGGCAACATAGTAATGCTCAACCAGGAAGTTCAGGATCTCTTTGGTTACCAGCGCGATGAGCTGGTTGGCAAAAATCTTCAGGTTTTGATGCCCGAAAAATACCGATCGGCGTACGCCGCCGGAATGAAAAGATATTTGGAAACCGGCGTCGCGAAAGTTTTAGAAAAACGATTGGAATTGGAAGGGCAGAACAAAGAGGGTTTGGTTTTTCCGATAGAGCTGCGTATAACTGAAACTCGAATTGACAGTCGAACCCTTTTCACCGCCGCCGTTCGCGATATCACCGAGCGCAAACGCCGGGAAGCGCTTTTGGCAGAGGAGAAAAAGGTTTTGGAACTAATCGGCCGGGATGCCTCTTTGCCGGAGATTTTGAGCTTTTTATGCCGCACCGTCGAAGAGCAATCCCCCGGAGCTTTATGCTCGGTTCTTCTTTTAAAGAAGGATAAAAAGACTCTGGGGTGCGGGGCGGCCCCCAGTTTGCCCGATTCTTACAATAAGGCGGTTGACGGCATCGCCATCGGGCCGGAGGTCGGCTCCTGCGGCACCGCCGCTTATTCGGGCAAGCAGGTTATTGTAACCGACATATCCGCCGATCCCCTTTGGAGCAAGTGCCGCGATTTGGCCCTTCAGCATGGGCTGCGTTCCTGCTGGTCCAATCCCATTCTTTCAGTTAAAGGAGAGGTACTGGGAACTTTCGCCATCTATCATACTTATCCATCCTCGCCAAAATCGGGAGACTCCGAACTTATCGAACGGGCCACCTATCTGGCGGCGATTGCCATCGAGCGCCGGCTTTCGGATGAAAATTTGAGGGATACTTTGTCTTTGCACACCGCTACGCTGGAGTCAACCGCCGACGGAATTTTGGTGGTAGATGAAGAGGGGAAAGTAACCAGCTTCAATCAAAAATTTATCCAGATGTGGCGCATTCCTGAAACGGTAATGGCTTCTCGAGATGATAATCTATCTTTGGCTTTCGTTTTAGACCAATTAAAAGACCCCGACGGTTTTTTGGCAAAGGTTAAGGAATTATATGCCCAGCCGGAGGCGGAAAGCCGGGATCTTTTGGAATTTAAGGATGGCCGGGTTTTTGAACGCTACTCGATGCCCCAATGGCTGGGGAAAAAAGTGGTGGGCAGGGTTTGGAGCTTTCGCGACATCACCGAGCGGACCCGGCTGGAAGACCAGCTGCGCCAATCCCAGAAAATGGAGGCGGTGGGGCAGCTGGCGGGGGGAATCGCCCACGATTTTAACAACCTCTTGACCGCAATCGCCGGCAACAGCGAATTTTTGCTCGAACAGCTTACCGCCGGTGACCCGCGACGGGAAGACGTTCTGGAAATTAAGAAAGCTTCCGATAGGGCCGCGGTTTTAACGCGCCAGCTGTTGGCTTTCAGCCGGCGTCAGATGGTAACCCCTATGGTTTTGGATTTGAATTCCGTCGTAACCAGTATGGAAAAAATGCTTACGCGTTTAATCGGCGAGCATATTTCTCTGGGTACGGTCTGCCGTCCCGGCCTGGGACGGGTAAAGGCCGACCCGGGTCAAATTGAACAGATAATAATGAATCTGGTAGTCAACGCCCGAGATGCAATGCCAAATGGTGGGAGGCTCACCATTGAAACCGGCGAAACCGAGCTGGACGAGAATTACGCCCGGGAACATGCCGGTTCCAAACCCGGCTGTTATGTAATGTTGACGGTAAGCGACACCGGTTGCGGTATGGATGCCGTGACACAAAAACACATATTCGAACCGTTCTTTACCACCAAAGAGCAGGGAAAAGGAACCGGCTTGGGGCTTTCCACGGTTTATGGAATCGTTAAACAAAGCGAAGGCTACATCTGGCTTTACAGCGAAACGGGAATTGGAACGACCTTCAAGGTTTATCTGCCTTTGGTGGAAGAACGCGAGCCGCAAACTGGAAAATCTCCGGCCGCTTCCGCCCAGCCGTTCGGCGGAGCGGAGACCATTCTTTTGGTTGAAGATGAAGGGTCCGTTCGAACCTTGGTCGGCAAGATACTGCGTAAGAGCGGCTACACTGTTATCGAATGTCCCAACGGCAAGGAGGCGGTATCCATTTGCAAGAGCCATTCCGGCCGTATTGACCTTTTGTTGAGCGACCTGGTGATGCCCAAAATGGGCGGGCCGGAAACGGCCCGGCAAGTTCTTTCTCTTATCCCGAGTGTAAAGGTGCTTTTTATGTCCGGTTATACGAATACGACCAAGGTCAATCTGCGCGACCTTTCTTCGATGGAAAAAACGCCTTTTCTGCCAAAGCCTTTTACGCAGGAGGGCCTGCTGCGCAAGATCCGGGAAGTGCTGGATGCCCCGAGCGGGTCGAAAACCCCGGTGCAATAGTTGCAGGCTTTCTTAATGCCGGAGGTCGGAATCGAACCGACACGGGGTTTAAGCCCCACGGGATTTTGAGTCCCGCGCGTCTACCAGTTTCACCACTCCGGCGTCTTTCCGAAAATCGTTTTTCCGAGCGGCTTCGTCAAGCCTATTCCAGTGTTAATTGGGACATCCCTTTTTGGTAGCCGCGACTTTAGTCGCGGAGATGTCCGACGCTGAAGCGTCGGCTACCGAAGAGAAATAGGATATTCGGAAGTTGACAAGGCCCGATTTGACGGTAATTTAATTAGGTATGGCGTTTGAGAATTTAAACGAGCGCGAGCGGCGAATTTTAGAAATTCTAATCGCCCATTATATCCAGACCGCCGACCCAGTCGGCTCGCGGGTGATTGCCAATCGGTATAATTTGGGCATTTCCCCGGCCACCGTGCGCAACACGTTACAGGACTTGGAAGATTTGGGATTAATTCAACAGCCGCATACGTCGGCCGGGCGGATGCCCACCGACGCCGGTTATCGGTTATACGTTGACCAGATGATTCACCCCGAACTGCTTAGCCATCGGGAGAAAGAGCAGATTAAAAAAGAAATTTCGGCCGACCCGATAGCTGTGGACCGCATACTGGAGCAGACTTCCAAAATTTTGGCCACCCTGTCCAACCAGTTGGGCATATCCGTGGCCCCCGATTTTCAAAAAGGAGTTTTGACGCGCATCGAGCTGGTTCCGGTCACCGAGCGGAAGGTTCTGGTCATAGTTGCCGTAAAAGGAGGACTGGCCCGTACCATACTTTTAGAAATGGAAGTTAAAATAGATCCGGTAACGGTCGAGGAGACCTCGCGTGTTTTAAATGAGCGTCTTGCCGGCCGCTCGCTGGGAGAAATTCAAAAAACGCTTTCCGAGCGATTTAGGGATGTTTCTTTCGGAGATCCAAAACTCATTAAATTGTTTTTGGATAACGCCCTTGCTCTTTTGCACGCCCCCCCTTCCGAACAGGTGCACCTGGAAGGAACCGCCAACATTTTGCGCCAGCCCGAATTTCAGAATCAGCAAAAAGTTTCCTCTTTGGTCGATTTCCTGGAGGAACGGAAATCACTGGTGGAGATTATCTCCTCCAAAGGGATAAAAGAAGGCATTGTAATCACCATAGGAAAGGAAAGCGACCGGGATGAAACTAAAAACCTCTCAATAGTTACCTCCACCTATGAAGTGGGAGGATTAAAAGGCACCATCGGCATCATCGGGCCGACCCGGATGCCCTATTCCAAGCTGGTTTCCATCGTCGATTATACGGCCCGATTGCTCACCGAAATGCTTTCGGAATGAAGAAAGACAAGCCGAACGAAAAAGAAAGTTCTATGGAAAATTTGAAAGTTAGGCCAGAAGAGGAAGTTCGGATGCCCCTGTCGGGGGAGGCGGAAGTTGCAACCGAGGTCAAGAAAGCGGCAGAGGCGGTTGCACAAGTTGAAGCCGAAACGGAAGAGCACAGCACCAAGCTCAAGGAAATGGAAGACCGTTACTTACGCCTGGCGGCGGAGTTTGACAACTTTCGGAAAAGAACGGCAAGGGAATTTCAAGCCGTCATCCGCGCTGCTAACGCAAGGATTCTGTGGGAGCTTCTTGAGCTTTCGGATAATTTTGAAAGAGCGCTTTCATCCCCCAAGGAAAAATCGGAAAGTTTGCGCCAAGGGGTTGAACTTATCAATAACCAGCTAAAGTCCTTTTTGAAAAAAGAAGAAGTCGAAGAGCTGGATGTTGCCAACAAGCCTTTTGACCCTGTTACCGCCGAGGCGGTAATGCAGATGGAGTCGGCCGAACCGGAAGGAGAAGTCATCGAAGTTTTGTCCAAAGGGTACGCCCTCGGCGGCCAGGTGCTGCGTCCGGCAAAAGTGGTGGTTTCCAAAGGAGCTTCGGTTTTGAAATCAGAGCAGAAATCGATACCCGAATGAAAAAATTTATCTACGGAATAGTTCCTATCTTTTGGTTGGCTGCTGGAGCATTTGCGCAGACGCCCGCGCCGGATTTTAATGTTCAGAAATTGACCGACGGAGTCTATGCCGCCATCGCCACCCCGGATGGAAAAGCGGTCTCCAACTCCGGTTTCATCGTCAACGACAGCGACGTCATCGTCATTGATTGCCACATCACTCCGGATGTGGCTCGCTTGCTTTTGGCTGAAATCCGGAAAATCACCGACAAGCCGGTGCGTTACCTGGCCTTAACCCACCGCCACCGTGACCATGTCGGCGGCACTAATGCTTTTGGCTTGGAGGTAGAAATAATCTCCCACGAGAATGCCCGCGCCCAATTGGCGGCCGACAGTGCCTTGGTAGGGAAGATTAAGCTTCCCGGCTTGACGTTCGACAGCCGGCTCTCCTTTTACCGCCCATCGCGCACCATCGAGCTTTTCTATTTAGGCCGAGGGCATACCGATGGCGATATAGTTATTTGGCTTCCGGCTGAAAAAATTCTTTTCACCGGCGATCTGTTCTTCAACGGCTCGGCCGGTTATCTGGGGGACGGCTTTTTTGCCGACTGGATTTCCAATTTGAAAAAGCTGGAGGCTTTGTCGGTGCAAAAAGTCGTGCCCGGTCACGGGCCGGTTTCCGGTGTAGATGGTCTTTCGAAGTTCAAAACCTACCTGACCGATTTTCGCAGTTCCGTGAAGGTGTATGTCGATTCCGGCAAAACGCTGGAACAAACTTTAAAAGAGTTTTCCTTGCCCCAGTATCAAAACCTGTTCGGTTGGGATAGGTTTAAAACCCGCAATATCACCCGCTGTTACCAGGAACTTGAAGGCGGGCAAAGATAAAGGCGGCTTTGGGTTCGGATTTCCCCCGGTTTCTTCCTGCGGATTGCTTCGGTTTGAAAATCCCGATATATTAAATGGCGATGTCCAAACGGGACTATTACGAAGTTTTGGGAGTGGAGCGGGGCGCCGCCGAAGATGACATAAAAAACGCTTATCGCAAACTGGCGTTTCAGTATCATCCCGATAAAAATCCGGGCAACAAGCAGGCCGAGGAAAAATTCAAAGAAGTGGCCGAGGCCTACGAGGTTTTGCGCGACACGGAAAAGCGCCGCCGCTACGACCAGTTCGGCCACGTACCGGCCGGCGCCGGTCCGCAATATGCCGACTTTAATTTTGGCGCCTTCGATTTGTCGGATGCCCTGCGCTCATTTATGCGCGACTTTGGCGGGCTGGGAGGTTTTGAGGATATATTTGGCCCGGCGTCCGGCGGAGGCCGGCGCAGCCGGCGGACAACCGGGCAAAAAGGCCGCGACCTGAAAGTTGAACTGCGCCTGACTTTGGAAGAGGTGGCCAAAGGGGTCGAAAAAACCATCAAGTTAAAGCGGATGGTTTCCTGCGAGGTTTGCGGCGGAACGGGAGCGGAAAAAGGGAGTTCCCGCATCCCCTGTCCGCAATGCCGGGGCGCCGGCGAAGTGCGCCAGGTGCGCCAGTCGATTTTCGGTCAGATGATGACCGTCACCACCTGCCCCCGCTGCGGGGGCGAAGGTCAAATTATCGAACGGCATTGCACCCACTGCGCCGGGCAGGGACGGGTGAAGGGGACTTCGACTATAAACGTCAAGGTGCCCGCCGGAGTGGCAACGGGCAACTACATTCCGATTCGGGGTGTAGGGGATGCCGGGGCGCACGGCGGCCCTCCGGGAGATGTTTACGTGTTCATCGAAGAAGAAGAGCACTCCACCTTTAAGCGGCAGGGAAACGATATTATTGCCCAAATACCGATAAGTTTCCTCCAAGCGGCCCTAGGGGATGAGATTGAAGTCCCCACCCTGGACGGAAAGGTTTCTTTGAAAATTCCTGCCGGAACTCAATCCGGAAAAGCTTTTCGCCTGCGCGGGCGCGGGATTCCGGAACTGCACGGCTATCCCAAAGGAGATGAAGTCATTCAGGTTTTGGTTTGGGTTCCGACTTCACTTTCTTCGGAGGAGAGGAAGCTGCTGAAACAGCTTTCAGAAATGCCCGGCTTTAAACCTCCTAAGGATAAAAGTTTTATCGACCGCTTGAAGGAAACTTTGGGAGTTTAAGGAATGAATAGTTGTTTTTGTGGCGCAGGTTGAGTTTTGTTCAACCTGCGGGAATGCTGGAAATACGCAGGATATGGTCTCTGCTCCTGCGGAAGCCCTTTATCCTGCGCCACTTTTTCATAAGAGTATCTGCAAATGTATTGCGCGCTGGTAGCTGAAATAGACAAACGGCTGGAAGAATCAGTCACCGGTTTTTTCATCCAAAATCTTTCCCATAATCTTTTGCTGGAAGAAAACGGTAAAAAGCTCAAGGTCATTGGCTATGTTTCAACCCAAGACTCGGTGGCGCAGAAAAAAATCAAGCTGGCCAATTTCCTTGCCCGGCTTTCCTTGGAAAACCCGCACTTTTTTCAGGGTAAAGCTTCGGTTCGCTACGAAAAAGAATTCGACTGGGTGGCGCAGTCCAAAAAAGGTTTTCGGCCGCGTCAGATTGCTCCTAACTGGTGGATAGCGCCGCCTTGGAAAAGGGGTCACCATAAAAATGAAATTATCATTGAGCCGAAAATGGCCTTTGGAACCGGCGAGCATGCCACTACCCAGCTCTGCTGCCAGGCAGCCGCTGCTTTGGTCCGGCCGGGAATGAAAGTTCTGGATTTCGGCACCGGCTCCGGCATTCTGGCGATTTTTTCAGCCAAGCTGGGTGCGAAAGGGGTTCTGGGGATTGATAACGACTCTCTGGCGGTTGAAAATGCTAAAGAAAACATCACGCTTAATAAGGTTTCAAAAAAAATTCAGCTCCGGTTAGGATCGTTTGAGAAAATCCCAAAAGAGAAATATGATTTGATTTTTGCCAACCTTATACTTTCACAGGTAGTAAACTTTTTTCCACGTTTTGCTTTTGCTCTTAAACCGGATGGACTTCTGGTTGCCTCCGGTATTTTAACCTACCAGTTGTCCCAATTGAGAAGGTTTTTAGGCCGGGAAAAAGCAAAACTGGTGGCTCTGGGACGCGATTCCGACTGGGCCTGTTTGATAATTTCTCCCTAAACGTGCGAATCGTCACCCAGTTTCATGTTCTGCCCGAGGATGTCGGGGATGGTGTTCTCGTCTTGCGGGACGAGGAAGCCCGCCACGCGCTGAAGGTTCTGCGCCATAAAAAGGGAGATTTGATTTTTGCCTCGGATGGTTTGGGGCGTTCTTTTGAAGCTGAAGTGGTAGTGACTTCAGCCACCGAGCTTGAGGCCAGAATTATCAAAACCGAGCAGAACAAAAACGAACCAAAAACCCAGGTATCTATAGCCGTCGGTCTTACCAAAGGGGAAAAGCTGGACTGGCTGGTGGAAAAAGCGACCGAAATCGGAGTTTTTGCCGTTTATCCCTTCTTTGCCCGCTACAGCGAAGTCAAATGGGGTAAAGAACAAATGGCCAAAAACCGAGCCCGCTGGCAAAGGGTAGCAATGGCCGCTTTCAAGCAGTCCCGCCGTTCGGTTATTCCTGGGGTAGAGGTTTTGTCCGGCCTTGCCGAAGTTATTGATAGAGGAAGGGATGGTGAAATTTTAGCCGCCCACCCGGTGCCGGAAGCAAAACCGGTTACTGAAAGTATAGGAAAAGGGCAAAAAATAATGGGAATAATTGGACCGGAGGGTGGTTTTGCCCCCGAGGAAGTCTTAATTCTTGAGAATACAGGTGCCGGGCTTGTTCATTTAGGCCCCCGACGCTTGCGCACGGAGACCGCTGGGCTGGTTTTACTTTCCCAGATACTTACTCTTAGAGTTGAGCTTTAACTCTTGACGAAACGAGGTTTATGCTTATATTTAATAGCGAGGTAGTAGTTAACGGAAACTTCCGCCGACGCCTAACCGTGAAAGGGGGTCGATGTAATGACCGGCGTTAGAGTGCGGGAGGATGAAACTTTCGAGAAGGCTTTACGCAGATTTAACAAATCTTGCGAAAGGAGCGGAATATTGGCTGAAATTAAAAAGCACCAACACTTCGAGAAACCATCCGAACGCCGTAAAAGAAAACTGGCCGCGGCCAAACGCAAAACCCGCCGCCAGCAAATGATGGAAGAATGGGAATAAAAGAGCGGATTGACGCCGACCTGATCCCCGCCCAAAAATCGGGCGACAAGGTCAAGACCGGCGTTTTGCGCATCTTAAAATCGGAAATCCGCTACAAGGAAATTGATTTAAAGCATCCGCTTACCGACGAGGAGACTCTCTTGGTTCTCTCCTCGTCGGTAAAAAAGCGGAAAGAATCGATAGAAGAATTCAAAAAGGGAAATCGTCCTGATTTGGTAGCCAAAGAAGAGGCCGAGTTGGCAATTGTTCAATCCTACTTGCCGGCCGAGCTTTCAGATTCTGAATTATCCGACATAATCAAAAGCACGATTGCCGAAGTGGGGGCCCTCTCCGGCACCGATTTGGGGAAGGTTATGAAAAGCTTAATGCCCAAAGTGCGCGGACGTGCCGATGGGAAGAAAGTAAATACGATGGTCAATTCCTTTTTGGGAGGATGATAGGTTTGAAACTTTGTATGAAAATGGGCTGCCTGAAATCTAAAAGCGGGCGGCTTTTTTTATCGGAAGACCGCTGGGTTTCAGGATACTCCGAAATGGCTATTTCCGAGTTTTCCTCGCCAATCCGAGCGGAAAACATAAACCTTAACTTACGGAGGGGTGGGTTATGAACTGGCTGGATTTTGTGTTAATCGCTCTTTTAATCGGTTCGATAGCTCTGGGTGTGCGGCGGGGACTAATCCGCGAGGGGATGGGGTTTGTTGGCTTGGTGGTCGGGGTCATTCTGGCCATCAACAAAGTCGATGCCATCACCGCCTGGGTGCTTGCGCATATGAAGGCTTCGCCGGTTTTAGTTTCTTTTCTCTCGTTCGTTATTATCCTGGTCGCTTTTTACGTTCTTTTCCGGATTCTGGGAATGATTTTTTACAAGGTCGCCTCTCTTTCCGGGTTGGGGAAGCTGGACCAGCTCGGTGGCGCGCTGGTCGGTTTCGTCCGGGGATGGATTGTGGTCGGCTTTGTCATCTTCCTGTTTTTCTTCCTTCCTCTGCCGCAGAGGTTTTACCAGTCGATAGAGAATTCCTTTTTAGCGCCGGCGATGACCGGGTCGGTGCCGATGATTTACGAAAGCACCGGTTTTATGCATCCCAAAAGCCCGGACTTTATGCCCAAAATCCGCTCGGCTTTGGACACCCGGCTGGCCACCAAAAGTTACGACAACCGCCGGATTGGTTTTGGCCGGGACGACGGCCGCTACGGCGAACGGGTGGCGCGGGTTTTGGCTAATCTGGAGGAACGCTTCGGAAAAACTCCGTAGTGTTAATGAAGCATTTGAGAATCTAACTTTTAATTTTCGTTTTTAAGAAGCCCCGGAGCAGTTGCTCCGGGGATTGTTTTATTATGGTAGCCGATTTACAAACTCAAGAAGCTTTAGAATTCGGAAAAGTTAAAAAAGTTGCCGCCGGCTTTGCGCTTTCACCGGCCGGTGCAAAAGAGCTTTTGGCTTTACAGCCGCTGCTTGAGCGTGAAAAACTTTTGGCCCGGCAGAAACTGGTGGGAGAACTTCTGGAGATTCTTAAAAGCCATGTTCCCTTTCCATTGGAACGGTTCGAGGACCTCTCGCCGCTTTTCCCCAAGCTCAAAATTGAAGGAATCACTCTTGCCCCCAAGGAACTCTGGGAGGTGGCGCAATTCTTTTCGTTGGTAAATCGATTGGTTGGAGCAAAGAAAGGTCTGCAGGAGCGATTTCCGGTTTTGGCTGAATTTCTTTCGTCGTTACAAGTGGATAAGATTTTTCCGGACGCCTGTTTTAAGGCGTTAGAACCAACCGGCGAAGTAAAAGACTCCGCATCCGCTCTTTTGAAGTCCTTGCGGCAGAAGATTCGGGCCTTAAAAGTTAAGATTGAAGACCGCCTCTGGAATATTTTAGCCAAAAAAGGTTTGACGGGGAAACCGGAAGGGTATGTAACCCTTCGCGAAGGACGTTATGTAATTCCTTACGGTGAAAAAGACCCGGATTTGAAAAAAGCGATCGTTCACGACCGCTCGGCCTCCGGCGCCACTTTTTTTGCCGAACCCGTGGCTACGCTGGAGGCAAACAACGAACTGAAAGAAGCCGAGCTGGCGGAAGAAGAGGAAGTTAAGCGGATTTTGCTCAATCTTTCAGCAATGGTCGTCGAGCGGCACGAGAAATTGGAGAGAGAATTCAAGGTTCTTGTCGAGTTGGACTGTTTTTGGGGGCTGGCAAACTTTGGACAGCGAATCGATGGGGTTTTGCCGGAACTTTCCGATAATGATTTGATTCTTAAAAGCGCGCGGCATCCGCTTTTGCTTTTTGCGCACGGTCAGTATGAACCGGCCGGTGTAGTGGCAAATGATTTGACCCTTTCCAAATCCCATCACCTTCTGCTTATCTCCGGCCCGAATGCCGGAGGGAAAACGGTTGCCTTGAAATTGGCCGGACTTTCGGCTTTGATGTTTCAAGCCGGCTTTCCCATCCCAGCCAGGGAAGGAACGCACCTGCCGATTTTCAAAAAAATTTTTGCCACGATTGGAGATGAGCAATCGATTGAACTCTCGCTTTCCAGCTTTTCGGCGCATTTGGTTCGGCTGAAAGAAAGTTTAAAAGATTTGACGTCAGAGAGTTTGCTTTTGTTCGACGAGCTGCTTTCCGGAACCGACCCGAAAGAAGGGGCCGCCTTGGCCGAAGCGTTTTTAGGTTATCTGCACCAACTGGGTGCAAAGGTCATAGTGACCACTCATTATTCGAGTTTAAAGACCTTGCCCGAGGTTTATTCCGGAATGCAGAACGCTTCGCTGGATTTTGATATTCAAACCCTGCGGCCAACCTATCGTTTGAAAACGGGAATCCCCGGCGGGAGCTTTGCCATCGAACTGGCTTCCCGAATGGATTTGCCCGAGCCCATCGTTTCCGAAGCGAAATCTAAAGTCGGCTCGAAGGAAAGAGAGCTTTCGACCTTGCTGGCGCGGGTAGCCGAAAAGGAAAGTTGGCTGGAGAATAAATTGAAGGAATTGGAAGAGCGGGAACAGAGACTTTCCGTTGGTGAAGAGGCGCTGAAAATCGAGCAGGAAAGTTTTAAGCAGTTTGAAAAAGAAAAAAGAAAGAAGGCACTCGAAGAAGCGGCCTATTTTGTACGGCAAGCGCGCAAAGAAATTGATGAGCTGATTGCATCGGCCAAAAAGCAAGCGAAAGACCAAGCGGCTTTGGAAGCGGCACGCCGCCAGACCGCCGCTCGCTTACAAGAGCTGGAAATAGAACGGGAACGGCTGCAGGAAAAAATCGTGCTATCGGGCGAGCTTCCGAAAGTTGGAAATCAGGTCTATGTTTCCGTTTTGAACGCTAAAGGAACTTTAGTCTCGCTTTCCAATACGGAAGCGGTAGTGGAAATTGAAGGGAAAACGTACCGGTTGAAACCGAGCAATCTTCAGTCCATTGCTTCTACTGAAGTGAAGCGAGGGACTGCTCACCAAGCACAATATGATGAAAAACTTTCTTCCGAGCTGGATTTACGCGGGCTTACTGGCGATGAGGCCGTTGAACAGGTTGACCGTTTTCTCGACAAGGCGCTACTTCTCGGTTTTCCATTCGTGCGCATCGTTCACGGCAAGGGAACCGGTGTTTTGCGCAAGCGGGTGAGTGAATTCCTGAAAGCTCACGCAGCCGTGGAAGAAGCGCGTCTGGGCGAATTGGGTGAGGGGGGCGATGGCGTGACGATTGTGAAACTCAAAGGTTGACTTTTTTTAAAACCGGGTTATATTTCCGGCGTATAAGAGAGAAAGTCCCGGCGGTCTTGTGAGTATCTACGAGAAAAAAGCCGGGCGTTTAACCGAAACAAAGATTGGATTGTAAGGATGCAGAATAATAAAAAGGGTAGCGTATCCAACGAATGGGTGGATAAAGTTCGCGATGCCACCGACGTTGTGGATATCGTTTCCGAATATCTCACGCTGAAGAAAAAAGGGAAAAATTTTCTGGGGCTTTGCCCCTTTCACCAGGAAAAAACGCCCTCGTTTTCCGTCTCGCCCGAAAAAGGCGTGTATCACTGTTTTGGCTGCGGCAAGGGGGGCGACGTTTTCAACTTCGTAATGGACCTGGAGCATTTTTCCTTTCCCGAAGCCTTGCGTTATCTGGCGCGCAAGGCCAATATCAACCTTCCGGAGAAACGGGATAAAAAAGAGCTCGACTATTACGAGCGGCTGTACGGGGCCGTATCGGTGGCGCAGGATTATTTCCGCGAGTCGTTGGAGGATGAAAAGGTCTCCGGCGAAGGCTGGTTCTATCTTAACCGCCGGGGCGTGACGCGTGAAATGATTGACACCTTTCAAATCGGCTATGCGCCGATGTTTTGGGAAGGAATGATCGATTACGGCAAGAAAAAGGGGATTAGCTTGGATAGCCTGACCATCGCCGGTTTGGCGGTAAAGAAAGATTCGATGCTGCGCATTCCAACCCAGAGCGGTCACTACGACCGCTTTCGCCGCCGCTTTATTTTCCCGATTCAAAACATTTCCGGGCGCATCGTGGCCTTCGGGGGGCGCGCCGTCAATCCCAAAGACCAGCCCAAGTATTTGAACTGTCCGGAAACTCCCATCTATAAAAAAGGCAAGGAGCTTTTCGGATTGGCAATCACCAAGGAAGAAATTCGGAAATCCAAAACCGCCATTTTAGTCGAAGGCTACATCGATTTAATTTCCCTCTATCAGCGTGGAATTTTTAACGTCGCCGCCTCTTTGGGAACCGCTTTTACCGCCGAGCAGGCGATTTTGCTGGCGCGCTTTGCGGAGAACGTGATTATTATTTTCGACCGGGATGCCGCTGGCGAGTCGGCCGTCTTCCGCGCCGTTGAGCATCTCTATGATGCCGGATTGAACGTGCAGGTCGTGCAGCTGCCGCCCGGGGACGACCCCGATTCGTTCGTGCGCGACCACGGCAAGGAAGGGTTCGACGAACTGTTGAAACAGACGCTCACCTACCTTGAATTTCGCAAAAAACAGGTGGGCTCTTTTGGAACGCTTTCCGCTTCCGAGCAGGAAAAAGTTTTGCTCGATTTAGCCGGCATTGCCAACCGGATGCGCGACGATGCCCGTTCGCTGCTGTTTCTGGAAGACTCCGCCAAGATGATGGATTTCGACTTTCGCCTGTTGGAGCGCTACGTCAAACGTCTGCGCAAAGCGAATGACCAGCAAGTGGCTAAATCGGAAATAGCCGGGCCGTCCGATATGGAAGGAGACTTTTTGGCGCTTTTAATCTCCCATCCCGAGCTTTTGGCCGGGTCGTCAGGCGAATGGTTGGAATTTTTCTCCAAGCCAGATTCGTATGCTCTTTTCGAAACCCTTCTGGAGCGGCACGTGCAGGGGGGGAAAATCGGGTTCGACGTTCTGATGTCCGAGCTGCCGGAGGAAAAG